>NZ_JBREHG010000015.1:0-87759 GCF_056848235.1 Erythrobacter sp. RANMB8 | reverse complement strand
AAGAACCGCAGAATTCCTACATTTTTCCCCGTTTTTGCCTCCCTCAATCACGCTCCGGAGCCGGTTTCGGCGGTCTGAATCTCCCCGATCGGGAGTGTGAATCGCCTCCCTGTATGCCCCCCAATTGCCGGCCTCACACACCCTCTGTCCTACAAACCGCCCCGATCATCGGTTGGATTGTGTCTCGAAGCCCCTTGCCTGCTTCGCATTCCCTGTTGGGACACCTTCCCCGGCAGTGGTATGATCGCGTTGTCCGGCAGGGCCGCGTCTGTCCTGCCGCTTGGGAGAGACATTGATGCACGCGCGAATCATGGCCTTTGTTCTGGCGATGGCGGCACCGCCCCTTGCCGCCGAAACGCCTGCGCCTGCCCCTCTGGTCAGCCCTGCGGCAGAAGTCATCGCGCTCGAGGAGGAACGCAACCGCCGCCTCACTCTTCCCGTGATGATCGACGGCGCCGGGCCGTTCGCCTTCCTGATAGACACCGGCAGCCAGGCAACCGCGATCACCCACGAGATCCGCTCCAGCCTTGCGCTTGCCCCGGCAGGCAAGGCGGTGCTGGTCGGCATGGCCAGCCGCCGCGAGGTCGATCTGGCTGCAATCCGGCGGATCGAGTTCGGGTCCAACAGCTTCACCGATTTCACCGCGCCGGTGCTGGCGCGCGAGCATGTCGGCGCGGACGGGATCATCGGGCTGGATGCCTTGCAGGATTACCGCGTGCTGCTGGATTTTCGCAACCAGACCATCGCGGTCGAGGACGCGCGCGGCAAAGGCAGCACCCGCGGGTTCGAGATTGTCGTGCGCGCACGGCAGGAGCTGGGCCAGCTGCTGATCACCGATGCGCTGGTGGAAGGGGTGCGCGCCACAGTGATCATCGATACCGGCGCACAGGCCAGCCTTGGCAATACCGCACTGCGTGAACGGATCCGCGCCCGCCGTGCTGCCGAGGTCGTCACCACCGACGTCAACGGCGTCGATCTGGTCGGGCAGGTGGCGATCGTGCGTTCGCTCTCCATCGAGGGGCTGGCGCTGGCCGATGTGCCGCTGGCCTTTGCCGATACGCCCGCCTTTGCCGCGCTGGGGCTGGCCGACACGCCGGTGCTCTCGCTCGGGATGCAGCATCTAGCCCTGTTCGACCGGGTCGCGATCGACTTTGCGCGCCAGCGCGTGCTGTTCGATGTGCCGCGCGATGTCGCCCGCGCCATCAGGGAGGCAAAGCGCGGCAATGTGGTCGTGCCGCGCTTCTGATTTGCCGCGCCTGCTTGCGGTATCCCCTGCCCGCGCCCACATGAAGGCGCGACATGCCACCCGAAACCGCCCAGCCCGCCGATCCCTCGAACAAAAAGACTCGCGCGCGCGACGCGGAGAGCTGGGCCACGCTGCGCAGGTTCCTCCCCTATCTCTGGCCGCGGGACAATCCCGGCCTGCGGATGCGGATCGTGGTGGCGATGGCGCTGGTGCTGGCGGCAAAGGCGGTCACGCTGGCCCTGCCCTTTGCCTACAAGGGCGCCGTCGATGCGATGTCGGGCACAGCGAGCGACGCCGCAAATGTGGCAATGGCGCTGGTCGCTGCCTATGCGCTGGGGCGCTTCACCTCGGTCGCCTTCGACAATCTGCGCAACATCGCCTTCGAACGCGTCGGGCAGATGGCCTCCCAGAGCCTTGCGGAAGATGTGTTCCGCCGCCTCCACCGCCTGTCGCTGCGCTTCCACTTGTCGCGCCGCACGGGCGAGGTCACCAAGATCATCGAGCGCGGCACCAAGAGCATCGACCAGATGCTCTATTTCCTGCTGTTCAACATCGTCCCCACCATCATCGAACTGATCGCGGTTGCGGTGATTTTCTACCTCAATTTCGGCCTGACGCTGGTGGCCGCGACCGCGGTGACGGTGGTGGCCTATGTCTGGGTGACGCGGGCGATCACCGAATGGCGCACGAAGCTGCGGCGCGAGATGAACGATCTCGACGGCGAGGCCCTGCACCGTGCGGTCGATTCGCTGCTGAATTACGAGACAGTGAAGTATTTCGGTGCCGAGGCCCGCGAGGAAGAACGCTATTCCCGCGCCGCCCGTGCCTATGCCGAAGCGGCGATCAAGTCGGAAAACTCGGTCGGCCTGCTCAACATGGCGCAATCGGTGATCACCAATGCGCTGGTGGCAGGCGCGATGGCCTATACCGTCTGGGGCTGGAGCAAGGGCACGCTGACGGTCGGCGATCTGGTGCTGGTGAACACCTATCTGATCCAGCTGTTCCGCCCGCTGGATGTGCTGGGCTGGGTCTATCGCACGATCCGGCAGGGGCTGGTGGACATGGCCGAAATGTTCCGCCTGATCGACACCGAGATCGAAGTGCAGGACAAGCCGGGCGCCCCCGCGCTCATTATCCGCACGCCGACTGTGGCGTTCGACAATGTCACCTTCGGCTATGAACCCGGACGCACGATCCTTCACGGCCTCAGCTTTGAAGTCGCGGCGGGCACGACCACCGCGATTGTCGGGCCTTCGGGGGCGGGCAAAAGCACCATCGGGCGGCTGCTGTTCCGCTTCTACGATCCGCAGGGCGGGCGTGTGCTGGTGGGGGGCGAGGATATCACCACGGTCAGCCAGGCCAGCGTGCGCGCAGCGATCGGCATCGTCCCGCAGGATTCGGTGCTGTTCAACGATACGCTCGCCTATAACATCGCCTATGGCGCGCAGGGCGCCGATCAGGCGCAGGTCGAACAGGCCGCGCGCGATGCCGCGCTCACCCCGCTGATATCCCGCCTGCCCGAAGGCTTTGCCACGATGGTGGGCGAACGCGGGCTGAAGCTGTCGGGCGGGGAAAAGCAGCGCGTCGCCATTGCCCGCACGCTGGTGAAGAACCCGCCGATCCTGTTGCTCGACGAGGCGACGAGCGCATTGGACACCCGCACCGAGCAGGAAATCCTCGGCACGCTGAAACGCATCGCCAAGGGGCGCACCACCATCGCGATTGCGCATCGCCTCTCGACGATTGCCGATGCCGACCGGATTCTGGTGCTCGACCACGGCCGGCTTGCCGAAAGCGGCGATCATGCGAGCCTTCTGGCCAAGGGCGGGCTCTATGCCGAAATGTGGTCGCGTCAGGCGAATGAACGGCGCGAGGATGTGAACGCCGAGGCCGCCGAATAGCGCGGGATTGCCTAGCAACAGCGCGCCCGTTACCTCTGCTCCATCGCCCCGTTGATCCTGGGGCTTTCCCTTCGGACGAGAGAGAACGGAACCCCCATGCACCGCGCCAATCTGATTGCCCTGCTGCTCGCTACTGCCGCCGCGCCGCTTGCCGCGCAGGACACCCCGCCTGCTGTCCCGATTCCGGCCGCGCTGACCGCCGAGGAAATGCCCCCCATCCCGCTGGAACTGGCCGAGCGCGCCCGCCCCTATCTCGAAGCGCGCGGTGCAGGCTTTTCGGGCTGGGATCCCAATACCCGCGCCGTGCTGATCAGCACCCGCTTTGCCAACGTCAACCAGCTCCACCGGGTCGAAGCGCCGATGGGCGCCCGCACCCAGATCAGCTTCGAGGCCGAGCCGGTGCGCGGTTCCTTCGCGCCGGCAAAGGGCGACGTGATCCTCGTCACCAAGGATCGCGGCGGGGACGAGTACTTCCAGTTGCACACCCTGAAGGATGGCCGCCTGACCTTGCTGACCGACGGCAAAAGCCGCAACCAGCCGGGCGCCTGGAGCAAGGATGGCGAGCTCGTCGGCTACAGCTCGACAAAGCGCAACGGTGTCGATTCCGATCTCTACGTGATGAACCCGCGCGATCCCGCCTCGGCGCGGATGGTGCATGAAAGCAAGGGCGGCGGCTGGGCGATCATCGCCTTCTCGCCCGACAAGACCCACGCCTATGTCGCCGATTACAATTCGGTGCAGGATGTCGATCTCTACCGGCTCGATCTGGCGAGCGGCGCGATGACGGCCATCGGCGATCCGGCCGCGCAGATCGCCTTCAGCGGGATGGACATTGCGCCCGATGGCACGATCTGGGTGACCAGCGATCAGGGGTCCGATTTCAAGCGTCTGGGCCGTCTAGACCCCGTCTCGGGCGCTTTTGCCCCTGTTTCACGTGAAACATGGGACGTCGACAGCTTCGACATTTCGGATGACGGCAAGACCATCGCCTATGTCGTCAACGAGGCCGGCAGCGACCGGATGCGCCTGCTCGATGTCGCCAGCGGCAAGGTCACCAAGGTCGATGTCCTGCCCGCCGGGCTGATCGGCGGCCTGCAATTCGCGCCGTGGGGCGAAATCGGCTTTTCCTTTTCCAGCGCCAAGAGCGCGGCCGATGTGTGGTCGCTTGACCCCAAGACCATGCAGCTGACCCGCTGGACGCAGAGCGAGACCGGCGGGCTGGATGCCAGCGTCAATGTCGAGCCGCGCATCGTCACCACCAAAAGCTTTGACGGGCTGGAAGTATCGGGCCTGCTCTACATGCCCGATCCGGCGAAATTCCCGGGCAAGCGGCCGCTGATCGTGTCCGTGCATGGCGGGCCCGAGGGGCAATCGACCGCCGGGTTCATGGGGCGCAACAACTATTACCTCAACGAACTGGGCATCGGGGTGTTCTACCCCAACGTGCGCGGATCGACCGGCTACGGCAAAACATTCGTCAGCCTCGACAATGGCCCGTTCAAGCGCGAGGATTCGGTGCGCGATATGGAGGCGCTGATCGATGCAGTGCGCGCCGACAAGGCGGTCGATCCGGCCCGCGTCGGCCTCACTGGCGGATCATATGGCGGCTACATGTGCTACGCGGCCGCCGTGCAGCTCAAGGCCAAGCTGACCGCGACCCAGTGCACCGTGGCGATCAGCAACTTCGTCAGCTTCCTCGAAAACACCAACCCCTACCGGCAGGATCTGCGCCGGGTGGAATATGGCGACGAGCGCGATCCGGTGCAGCGCGCCAAGCTGACCGAAATCAGTCCGCTGACCCGTGTCAGCGAAATCGAAAAGCCGATGTTCGTGATCACCGGCGCGAACGATCCGCGCGTGCCCAAGTCCGAAGCCGACCAGATGGTCGCCGCGATCCGCGCCAATGGCGGCGAGGCCTGGCACCTGGTCGCCGCCGACGAAGGCCACGGCTTCGCCAAGAAGGCCAATTCGGACTACGCCTTCCTCGCGCAGCTGGTGTTCTGGAAGAAGCATCTCTTGGGGGAGTGATCACCCACCCTGCGAAAGGCGCTGGAGCAGATCCAGCGCCTCCTCGCGCCGCTCCCACGGCACGAACAGGTGATCGTGGTGGAAGCCCGCCACGACATTGCAGGCGATTCCGGCCTCTGCCAGCGCGGTGGCGACCGCAGCGGTCAGCCCCACCCCATCGAGCGCGGAATGCACCATGAGCGTGATCCGGGCAAAGGCCCCGCCCTCGCCCCGCACGATCGCGGTGGTGCCCTCGTCCTCGCGGATCAGGGCGAAGGCATCGGCGGGCACGGCACCCTCCACCAGCACAAAGTCCCAGCGCCGCATATCGAGCGCCGGAGCCATTCCCGCCAGCATCGCAGACAGATCGCTGACCGGCCTTGCGCCCATCACAGGATGTATTTGCTGAGATCGGTGTTGCCCGCCAGACCTTCCAGCCGGGTGCGGACGTAGGCGGCATCGATGGTGATCGTCTCGCCGGTGTGATCCTCGGCCTCGAAGCTGATTTCTTCCAGCAGCCGTTCCATCACCGTCTGCAAGCGGCGGGCACCGATGTTTTCGACCGTGCCGTTCACCTGTGCCGCGATGCGGGCGATTTCGGGGATGGCATCGTCGGCAAAGTCGAGCGTCACCTGCTCGGTCCCCAGCAGCGCCTTGTATTGCGCCACGAGGTTCGCACGCGTTTCGCTGAGAATCCGCACGAAATCCGCCTCGGTCAGCGCGCGCAGCTCGACCCGGATCGGCAGGCGGCCCTGCAATTCGGGCAGCATGTCGGACGGCTTGGCGACGTGGAACGCGCCGCTGGCGATGAACAGCACGTGGTCGGTCTTCATCGGACCATATTTGGTGGCGACCGTGGTGCCCTCGATCAGCGGCAGCAGATCGCGCTGCACGCCTTCGCGGCTGACGCTGCCGCCGCGCACATCCGACACGGCAATCTTGTCGATCTCGTCGAGGAACACGATCCCGTTGGTCTCGGCATTGGCCAGCGCGGCGCGCGCGACATCGTCCTGATCGAGGCGCTTGTCGGCTTCTTCGTCCACCAGCCGGTCCCACGCATCGGGAACGCGCAGCTTCTGGCGACGGGTGTTCTTCCGGCCGAGCGCCTTGCCCATCATGTCGGACAGGTCGATCATCCCGATCTGCCCGCCCATATTGCCCATGTCGAAGGGGGTGGCGGGGGTGTCGCGCACCTCGATCTCGACCTCGACATCGTTCATCGCGTTCTGGACGATCCGCTGACGGAAGCTTTCGCGGGTCGCTTCGGAGGCATTGTCACCCACCAGCGCCGTCAGCAGCCGGTCCATCGCCGCCTGCGACGCGGCCTCGCGCACAGCTTCGCGGCGACGTTCTTTTTCCAGCCGGATCGCCTCTTCCACCAGATCGCGGGCGATCTGTTCGACATCGCGGCCGACATAGCCGACCTCGGTGAACTTGGTCGCCTCGACCTTGATGAAGGGGGCTTCGGCGAGCTTGGCGAGCCGCCGGCTGATCTCGGTCTTGCCGCAGCCGGTCGGCCCGATCATCAGGATGTTCTTGGGCGTGACCTCGTCGCGCAGATCGGCGCCGAGACGCTGGCGCCGCCAGCGGTTGCGCAAAGCGACCGCAACCGCGCGCTTGGCATCCTGCTGGCCGATGATGTGTTCATCAAGGGCGGCGACAATGGCTTTGGGGGTCAGGTTGTCCATGAATTGTCCGAAGAGGTGAGCTAGACGGTCTCGACCGTCAGATTTCCGTTGGTGAAGACGCAGATGTCGGCCGCGACCGCCATGGCCTTGCGCGCAATGGTTTCCGCGTCGGCTTCGTAATCGGCGAGCGCGCGTGCGGCGGCGAGCGCGAAATTGCCGCCCGATCCGATCGCGGCGATATCGCCCACCGGCTCCAGCACATCGCCATTGCCGGTCAGCACCAGCAGCGTGTCCTTGTCCGCGACGATCATCAGCGCTTCGAGATTGCGCAGGTATTTGTCGGTGCGCCAGTCCTTGGCGAGTTCGACGCTGGCACGCATCAGCTGGCCGGAATACTGCTCCAGCTTCTTTTCCAGCCGTTCGAACAAGGTGAAGGCATCGGCCGTGGCCCCGGCGAAACCGGCGATCACGCTGCCATTGCCGATCCGGCGCACCTTGCGGGCGTTGGGCTTCATCACGGTGTTGCCCATCGACACCTGTCCGTCACCTGCAATGACAGTGGTGCCGCCGCGCCGGACGCCGATGATGGTGGTGCCGTGCCACTGGACAAGGCCGTGGCTGGAAGTGTCGCTTGTCATGCCAGCGAATATGGAGCGCTTGCCCGCAGGATCAAGCGCCGCGCGGCGTTACGGCCCGCCCGGCGCCCCGCCGACGCCTGCACCGCCGACCTGACCGATATTGCCGAACAGGTCCTCGAGAAAGCCGCGCTCGCGGCCCAGCGTCGGGGTCTTGTTGCCGTTGGGATCGAGGAACACGACCTTGTCGATGCCCGAACGCTCAACCTTGGCGACCCGCCCGGCCGCGTCAAACTGCACCGCCAGCACGTTGTGGATGCGGATCCGGGGCCGGTTGAACGGACGCTGGCCGGTGATGCTCGAAACGTAATACCACGTCGGCGTGCCGAACTGGCTGACGAAGGTGGGGCGGCCCAGCGTGCCTTCGACCGATTGCTGGTTGTCGATCCGGGGCTGGATCATGTCGGTCAGCAGCGGATCGGCGATGTAGCCGCGCGATTCGCGGATCGACGAACACGCCGGAAGCGCCGCTGCCATGCCTGCCAGCAGCACCAGCGCCTTGAGCCTGCGCCACTCCGGTTTTCTGGTGCCTGCCATCATCATCTGCGTCAAACCGTGTCCGTCCCGTCCTGCAATACGCGTGCGTTTGCCGATTGTCCCTTGGGAGAAGCGCTTTAAGGGGCTAGTCGCCAGCTTGCAACGCACCATATGACGCAGCGGTGGCGCAGGCGGGTTGAACCGTGGTTGAACGCATCCGCCGCTTGTGCGTTAGCGTAAGCATGGCGGGCGGAGATCGCATCCGTTTCCACTGTCGCCCCTCTCGCGTGAAAGGCTCTTTGCGAATGTCCTTCCTCTCCCGCCTGCTTGGCACCGCACCCGATCCGCGTGAAGGCGTGCGCCCGCTGTGGCACCGGGTGATCGAACTGGCTCGCGACCGGGCCTATTATGCCGAATGCGGCGTCGCGGATTCGATCGCCGGGCGGTTCGACATGATCACGGCCGTGCTGAGCGCGGTGATGGTGCGGATCGAGGCATCGGACCTGCGCGCAGAAAGCGCCCTGCTGGCCGAGCTGTTTGTCGAGGACATGGACGGGCAGCTGCGCGAATTCGGGGTGAACGACGTGGTTGTGGGCAAGCGCATCGGCAAGCTGATGAGCGTGCTCGGCGGCAGGCTCGGCGCCTATCGCAGCGCTCTCAATGCCGGCGATCTGGACAAGCTGACCGCAGCGGTCGGGCGCAATGTCACCTTTGCCGAAGGCGCCGACGAAAGTGCCAGCGCCGCGAAGGTGGCAGACCGCCTGATGAAGCTGTCGCAGCGGCTGGCACGCTTCACCGACGCCGAAATGCTGAATGCGAGCGCGATCTGGTGAGCGCGCCGGTTCCCCACGAACTCAGCCGGATGATCAAGGCCCGCCCGCTGCCGGCCGATCCGGTGGTGATCGAGGCGAGCGCGGCCGAATGCGCCGCACTGGCGCAGCGCTTCGGACTGGGCGCGGTCGAATCCCTTCGGGCGGAAGTCGCGCTCGACCAGAAGCCGCGGGCCGTGCGGGCGACCGGGCGGCTGACGGCATCGATCATGCAGCCCTGCGCCATCAGCGGCGAGGATTTTGCCGTGCGGATCGACGAGCCGATCGACCTGCGCTTTATCGAGGAAACCCAGCGCGCCCCTGCGGCGGACGAGGAGATCGAACTGGAGGCCGATGATTGCGACGAGATCGGCTATTCCGGCGACATGTTCGATCTTGGCGAGGCGGTGGCGCAGACGCTTGGCCTTGCAATCGATCCCTACGCCGAAGGGCCGAATGCCGATGCCGCACGCAAGGCGGCCGGCATTCTTCAGGAGGGCGAACAGCCCGGCCCGCTGGCCGCGATGCTGGCAGCGCTGAAAAAGGACTGATTGTCAGGCCGAAAGCGCCGTGCGGGGTTCATCCGTCCGCGATCCGCGCACCTCGGCCTTGGCCTGATACAGCGCCCGGTCGGCGAACTCGAACAGTGCGTCAGCGGTGGCGCCGTCCTGCGGCCATTGCGCCACGCCGATACTGGCACCCACGGTCACCGCGATGTCGTCGATCAGATGCGGGCGCACCAGCGCAATCAGGATGAGGTCGGCAATCGGCGCCGAGCGGAGGGCGGAGTCGGGCGGCAACAGCACCGCGAATTCATCGCCCCCCTGCCGTACCACCAGCCCTTCATCACCCACCACCTCGCGCAACCGCTCGGCGATGGAACACAGCAACCTGTCCCCGAAGGCATGGCCGAACCGGTCATTGACCGGCTTGAACCCGTCGAGATCGAGCAAGGCCAGCCTGAAAGGCGCGGGCTGGCGCGAGCCGCGCAGCAGCTTGTCGATCCGGTCGTCGAGCGACCGCCGGTTCGCGAGCCCCGTCAGCGGATCGGTGTGCGCCAGATCGCGGGTCTGGATCTGCAAGCGCAGCAGATCGACCAGCATCGCATGGCTCTTCATGATGAAGCTGACGAGGATCACCGTCGCCAGGATCAGGCTGGTGGCGGCAGCAATCTCCCCCGGTCGACCCGATGTCAGCATCAGCAGCGAAACCGGCACCACGCCGATCACCAGATTGAGGATCGCGGCGAAGCGGATTGGTGACAGGCAGTAGGCCGTGGCCAGCGCGCCCATCGCGATGATCATGGCGAAGTTGGCGTGATTTTCCGGCGGGGAGGCCAGCCAGTTGATCACCGCCCAGCTGCTGCACATGATCGCGACCCAGCCGGAAACGCTATGGGTTTTCTTCACCATCAGCTGCGCGCGGCGCAGGCTGAGATGCCGTTTGCGGCTGACGATGTTGTCGATCAGGCCCAGCACGCACAGCACCGCCAGCAGCGCGGGCATGCCGTATTTGATCGCCCAGTGCAGATCCGCCGCTCCCGCCCATGCCGCAGTCGGCGTGGTGGCAAGCAGCATCAGATACATGGTGGGCGACTGCGTCTCCACCCGCTGGGCGCGCAGGATCGTGAAATCGTCGCGGATCGCATCCGGGATCGGCGGCATCAGGCGTGCGCGCAGGCTGGCGAGGTAACCGGTCATGGCACCTGTGGTTAACGGCGAGGCGTAAAACGCCGGTTAATGAAGTGATTATTCGGCGGTCCGGATTTCGTCGTGGTCGCGGCAGCAGAGGCCGCCGCGCCCTGACGGATAATTAACCATCGCCCGTTACCGCTTGCAGCGATCACGGAGCGAGGAGCCTTCCCATGAGCATACAGTCCCCCATCGTCCCGCAGGCCGGTTCGCTGACCGCGCCGGTGCCGCCGGCCGCCCCCTCGCTGCCGCAGAACGATACGCCCGCCCAGCAGGCCGCCCGTGCCGCGCAGATTGCCGCCAGCCAGTCACGCTACGTCTGGAGCGAGAGCGTGCCGACGCTGCCCGGCGTGCCGCTCGCCGCGAGTGTTCCGGCCGACAATCTGCCGACGCTGGCATGGTGGGGCCTGCTGATCGGCATCAGCCTGAAGATCGTGCGCAATGCGCTGGCGGTGAAGCTGGGCGGTGTCGACCGCGGCGAGATTGATAGCCCGCGCGCCAAATTCGAGGCTGTACTGGCCGAATGCGATGCGATCGAAGCCCATGTGAAAACGCTGGTCGCCCCGCCCGCGCCTTCGGGCGAGAGTTTTCTCGGCCATCTCGTCGCCGATCTCGAAGCGGCGGTCGCCCATGCCGAGCGCGAGGCGAAAATCGCCGCCCTGAAAGCGCACAAGGCGCGGCTTGAGGAACTGATGCGGATCGAGGATGCGGCAGGCCTCGGCGGCAGCGTGCCGCCGACGCTCGATGCCTATCGCGCCCTGTTCGACACCCTGCCGCTGCCCGGCATCGCCTGGACCTTTCAGGACGATGCCGAATTCGCCGCGCTGCGGGTGCAGGGGCCGAATGCGATGCTTATCGCTGCGGTGGGCGAGAGCCTGCCTGCCAACTTCCCGCTGTCTGCCGCCAGCTATGCCGGTGTCGTGAACGGCGACACGCTGGATGCCGCGCTGTCCGAAGGACGGCTGTTCATGCTCGATTACGCGGTGCTCGGCACGCTTGAGCCGGGGACATGGGGCGGGCTTGCGAAATATGTCTGGCAACCGCTGGCGCTGTTCGCGGTGCCTCCCGGCGGTTCGAGCCTGGTGCCGGTGGCGATCCAGTGCGGGCAGGACCCCGATGCGTGGCCGATGATGACGCCCTCGGTGGTTGCGGACAAACAGTGGGGCTGGGAAATGGCCAAGCTGGTCGTGCAGGTGGCCGATGGCAATTATCACGAACTGGTCGCCCACCTCGCCCGCACCCATCTGGTGATCGAAGGCGTGGCGATGGCGACCCACCGGCACCTTGCGACCGTCCATCCGGTCTGGGCGCTGCTGGTGCCGCATTTCGAAGGCACGCTGTTCATCAACGAGGCTGCTGCCACATCGCTGATCGCGCCCGATGGCCCGATTGACCACATTTTCGCCGGCGAGATCACCTCGACCCAGGCGCTCGCCGTGGCGGCGCGGCTCGATTTCGACTTCACCGCCAAAATGCTGCCCCACGATCTCGCCGCGCGCGGGGTTGGGCCGGACAGCGCGCTGGCGGACTTCCCCTATCGCGACGACGGGCTGCTGGTGTGGCAGGCGATCCATGACTGGGTGCGCGGCTATATCGGACTCTATTACGCCAGCGATGCCGATGTGACCGGCGATGCCGAGCTTGCCGCATGGGCGGCCTGCGTGGCGGGCGAGGCGAAGATCGGCGGCTTTGGCCCAATCACCTCCCGCGATGCGCTGGTCGATGCCTGCACCATGATCATCTTCACCGCGAGCGCCCAGCACGCGGCGGTCAATTTCCCGCAGAAGGATGTGATGGCCTTTGCCCCAGCCGTCACCGGGGCCGGCTGGCAACCTGCCCCCGAGAGCCAGAGCGGGCAGGACAAGCCCGGCTGGCTTGCCATGGTGCCGCCGATGGCGCTGGCGCTGGAACAGCTCAACGTGCTCGAACTGCTCGGCTCGCTGCATTACCGCCCGCTGGGCGACTATCGCAGCACCGACGCGCCCTATGGCCCGTGGTTCAGCGATCCGAAGGTCACAGGGCCAGAAGGCCCGCTGGTCGCGTTCCAGAGCGCACTTGCGGGCGTTGAGTCAGTGATCGAAGCCCGCAACGCACAGCGCCTGCGGCCCTATCCCTATCTCCAGCCGAGTCTGATTCCGGGCAGCATCAATATCTGAGGCTGGCCGCCCGCGCGGCGGGGCGGCTGCGCGCGATCAGAACGGGATATCGTCGTCCAGATCGTCGTAGCCGCCGCCGGTCTGGCCGAAGCTGCCGCCTGACGAACCGCCGCTGCTACCGCCGCCCTGATCCCAGCCGCCACCACCGCCGCCGTAGCCGCCCGAGCCTCCCGAGCCGCCGCCTGAACGACCACCGCCGCCGCTCATGCCGCCGCCACCGGGCGCGCCGTCAAGCATGGTCAGCGTGCCGCCGAGTCCCTGAATGACGATTTCGGTGCTGTAACGGTCCTGTCCGTTCTGGTCCTGCCACTTGCGGGTCTGGAGCTTGCCTTCGACGAAGACCTTGCTGCCCTTCTTGAGATAACGCTCGGCGACCCCGACCAGCCCTTCGGAAAAGATCGCGACGGTGTGCCATTCGGTCTTTTCCTTGCGCTCTCCGGTCTGGCGGTCCTTCCACTGTTCGGACGTCGCGATGCGCAGGTTGGCGACCTTGCCGCCATTGTTGAAGGTCCGGATTTCCGGATCAGCGCCCAGATTGCCGATCAGCATGACCTTGTTGAGCGAACCCGCCATCGAAATACCCTTCCCGTCAATGTCTTGCCCCGCCGCGCAAGATGCGCCGCGAATCTGTGACAGGCAATAGGATAGCTTGGTCAGCGGCGCACCAGCGACCGGCGCTTAATCCACCGCTTACCGCGCCGGATAGCGCAGGCGGCCGAGGAAGCGCGTCAGGCTCGGCAATTCGCGTTCCTTGCCGACAAACTGCGCCTTGGCTTTCTCGAACTTCATCACGCCGTCGATCCGCCGGTCGAGGAAGGCGTGGGTATCGGCCTTCCCCTCGCTGGCATCGTTGACGAACACCGCCAGCGTCGCGCTGTAGATCCCGGCAAGGATCATGCGCTTGGTATAGTGATTGTAATCGGTCGCGGTATCGCCCGCCAGCCGCCACATGATATCCGCAGATCGCCAGCCCAGCCGCACGGCGCGGCGGGCGTTTTGCGGCTGCGCCATCACCGCCAGTGCTCGGCGCACCGCTTCGTCGAGATGCGCCACCGCATCGAGCCGGAAGGCGACCAGCGTGCGAATGCGTTCGCGGATCTTGAGCGTGGCGAGCCGTTCGGCAGGCCATTCGGCTTCCATTGCCTGATCGACCGATGTGATCCACGCCTCGATCATGTCCATCGGCTTGCTGCCGGGAAAGGCGAGCTTGGCCACATCGACATCGCAGCCCGCCATTTCGGCGGCGGCGACCAGCGCGGTTTCGTTCCAGCCATCGAAGATCGCCGAAGCGGCAATATCGGGGGCAAGCGCGACGCGCAGTTCATCGAGCGTCAGATCGGAAAAATCGGTCATGTCAGAAGGAAGGCCCGTAATCGCGCTTGGTTCCCGCCGCGGCGCGCTTGGCATCGGCGTTTTCGAATTCCTGCTTCATCAGCGAATTGCCGCTTTGCAGTTCCATGTAGTCGCGCGCCGAGCGGCCCGAATTGTCGTTGCGGTCGGGATCGGCGCCCTTTTCCAGCAGCAGCCGCACCATCGGCACGTTGCGCGCATGAACCGCGGCAATCAGCGGGGTTTCGCCTGTCTGGTCGGAGACATTGATGCTCGCCCCGCCCTTGATCAGCGCCTCGACCCCTTCGGTGAAGCCCATCGCCGTGGCGAGTTGCAGCGGGGTAATGCCCTTCTTGTTGCGGATGTTGGGATCGGCCCCGCGTTGCAGCAGGAACCGGATCCACAGCGCATCGCTGCGCGCCACCACGATATGCAGACCGGTGTCGCCGCTGGTGATGTCGCGGGTGTTGACGAGCTGGCTGCCCGGCTTGCTCAGCATGTCGGTCGCCTCGTTCCCTTCGCGGTCCTTGACCGCTTCGAGGAACTTGTAGCCTTCCGACTGGAACTGCGCGGCGGCCGGCACTGCCAGCACCGCAGCCATTGCGGGAAGGATTGCACTGGCAATCCCGCGCCGGAAGCCTAACTTGCGCAAAACATCGGCGGACACGGTTTGATCCTTTCGTGTTACCTGCCACACCCATCTGGTGTGCGAGGGACAACAAGGCAAGCCTGCCCCTTTCCCGAAAGCCAATTAGCAGACCATGAACCGCATCAACAAGACTTACCCCGCCCTTTCCCTGCTGCTGGCTGCCGCGCTCGGCCTGGCGGGCTGCGAGGCCACGGCGCCGGTCGCCGAACCTCCGCTCGCCGGCGCTGCAATCGGCGGTGATTTCGCGCTGACCGCCAGCGACGGGCGCACCGTGAAGTGGGATGATTTCGCGGGCCAATACCGCGTCGTTTACTTCGGCTATGCCTTTTGCCCCGATGTCTGCCCGACCGACATGCAGCGCGTCGCACAGGGGCTGAAGCTGCTGAAGGCCAGCGCCCCGGACACCGCAGCCAAAATCCGGCCGATCTTCATCACCATCGATCCCGAACGCGATACCCCGCAGGTGGTGGGCGAATTTGCCGCCGCCTTCTCGCCCGACATCATCGGCCTGACCGGCACGCCCGAACAGATCGCCGCCACGGCCAAGACATTCAAGGTGTTCTACGCCAAGGGCGCGGCGGTGGAGGGCGGCGGATACCTCGTCGATCATTCCAATATCGTCTATCTGTTCGGCCCCGAAGGCGAACCGCTGGCGACCCTGCCAGTGGATCAGGGGGGCGAGGCCGTCGCCACGGAACTGGCGAAATGGGTGAAGTGAGAGACCGCTTCTGGGAACTGCCGCTGGGCGATCTGACCCGCCCTGAATGGGAGGCGTTGTGCGACGGCTGCGGGCGCTGCTGCCTGCACAAGATCGAAGACGAGGACAGCGGCGAGATCGTCGATACCAATATCGCCTGCCGGCTGCTCGACACCCGGACCGCGCAATGCAGCGATTATCGCAACCGCAAGGCCTTCGTGCCCGATTGTCTGCGGCTGACGCTGCGGATCGTGGAACAGGTCAGCTGGCTGCCGTCCACCTGCGCTTACCGCCTGCGCGCCGATGGCCGCCCGCTGCCGGGCTGGCATTACCTGATCAGCGGGGATCGCGATGCGGTGCGCCGTGTCGGCGTTTCGGTGATCGGGCGGGTGGTGAGCGAGACCGAGGCCGGTCCGATGGAGCATCACATCGTCGAATGGCCTTCCCCCCGCCCTGACCGCATGGCGCCGGAGCAGGAAGGCCAGCCATGATCGACTGGCTCCGCCGCCCTACGCTCGATCCCGACATTACGGTGGGGGACAAGCGCCTGCCGATCGTCCTGAAACGGCTGCACAATGCCCGGCGGCTGACTCTGCGGCTCGCGCCCGATGGCAGCGAGGTGCGGGTGACGTTGCCGGCGTGGGCCGATGCGCGCGAAGCGATTGCCTTCGCCCATGCCCGCAGCGAATGGCTGGCGGGCCAGATTGCAAAGCTGCCCGAGCGTGCGGCTCCCGAACCGGGCGGCGCGCTGTGCTATCGCGGAAACACCCTGTCGCTGGCGTGGGACCCTGCCGCCCCGCGCCGTCCGGCCATCGAAGGCACAGCCCTGCGCGTCGGCGGTCCGCAAGCCGGGCTCGAAACGCGCCTGCGCCGCTGGCTGGAGGCCGAGGCGCTGCGCCTGTGCGAGGCGGACATGCGCGAATATTGTGCCGCCGCCGGGCTCGATCCGGTGCCGATCGGCCTGACCCGCGCCCAGCGCCGCTGGGGTTCATGCTCTGACAGAAGCCGCATCCGGATCAACTGGCGGCTGGTGCAGGCGCCCGATCATGTGCGCCGTTCGGTGGTTGCGCACGAGGTGGCGCATCTGGTCCACTTCGATCACAGCCCCGCTTTCCATGCCCTGCTCGCCCGCATCTTCGAAGGCGAGATCGCGCTGGCCGACCGCTGGCTGAAGGAACACGGGCGCGGACTATACGCCGCTTTCGGGTGATCCGCGAAGCCTTTGCCATTGCGCACCCCACGCCCTATATTCGCGCCATGCTTTCCAAGTCGCGTTTCAACCCTGCGTCCGGCATTGCCGATTTCTGGACCGAGTTCCGGCGGCCGAACCCCTATCGCTGGCCGTTCCTCGCGCTGTCGGTGCTGCCGGTCGCGGGGATGCTCTACTGGGGCATGAACAGCACGGTCTATGGCGAGCCGGAGCGGCCGAAGATCGAATACATCACCACGCTCGACCCGACCCGCACCGACGCCGAGATCATGGCCGAGAACATCGCCAATCAGGAGGTGAAGGACCTGCGCAAGGCCGAACAGGCCCGCATCGCCGAGCGCAAGCGCGATATGTACAAGGCGCTGGGCAAGGCGGCGGGCATGGATGTCGAGGAGATCGAGCGCAAGGCCGAAGCCGAACGCGCTGCCGAAGAAGCCGCCAGGGCCAAGCGCCGCGAGGAAGCGGCTGCGCGCACCAGCGAAAGCGCCGGACAATAGCCAGCCCCGCCCTTCCCGACGATCACGACTGGATGGCCGCCGCTGCCCGGCTGGCGCTGCGCGCCCGCCCGCTGTCGCGCCCCAATCCGGGTGTTGCCGCGCTGGTCGTGTGCGAAGGCCGGATCATCGCCCGCGGCTGGACTGCCGCCGGGGGTCGCCCCCATGCCGAGGCGGTGGCGCTGGCAGGCTCCGCACCCGACATTCTGGCCGCAGCGACACTTTACGTCACCCTCGAACCCTGCGCGCATCAATCGGCGCGCGGCCCCGCCTGTGCCGATCTGATCGCAGAGGCCCGCCCGGCCCGCGTGGTGATCGGCCAGCTCGACCCCGATCCGCGCACTTGCGGACAAGGCATCGCCTGGCTGCAAGCGGCGGGCATTGCCACCCGCCTCCTCGATGACGCTGCCTCTGCCGCCAGTCTTGCCGGGTTTCTCGCCCGCCAGCGTGCCGGACGCCCGTGGGTGACGCTCAAGCTGGCAATGTCGCTCGACGGTTGCATCGCGCTGGCGGACGGCACCAGCCAATGGATCACGGGAGAGGTCGCCCGCGCCCATGTCCATGCGCGACGGGCGCAGCATGACGCGATTCTGGTAGGCGGCGGCACATGGCGGACCGATGCCCCGCGCCTCGATGTGCGCCTGCCGGGGCTCGCAGCGCGCTCGCCGCAGCGGGTGGTGCTGACGCGAGGTGCAGCGCCGGACGGCGTGACCGCTATCGCCAGCCCGCAGGACATCGCCGGACTGGAAGGCGTGCAGTATCTCTATGTCGAAGGCGGGGCGGTAACTGCCGCAGCCTTTCTTGCCGATGATCTGGTCGACGAACTGCACCTCTACACCGCCCCGATCCTGATCGGAGGCGATGGCCGCCGCGGCCTTGGCGCTCTGGGGCTTGCCAGCCTTGCCCAAGCCCATGGTCGCTGGGCCATTTCCGAGCAGCGCCAGCTTGGCAGCGACACCTTCACCGCCTATCTGCGCACCCGCAACTGACAAGGACTGCATCGCCCATGTTCACCGGCATCGTCACCGCCATCGGCACCATCGCTTCCGCCGAACAGCGCGGCGACCTGCGCCTGCGCATCAATGCGCCGCTCGATCCGGCGCGGATCGATATCGGCGCCTCGATTGCCTGTTCGGGGGTGTGCCTCACCGTGGTCGAGCGCGGCGGCACGGCGGGCGATGCGTGGTTCGATGTCGACCTGTCGGGCGAGACTGTCAGCCGCACGGTGCCGGGCATGTGGGAGGCGGGCGCGACGCTCAATCTCGAACCCTCGCTCAGGCTGGGGGACGAGCTGGGCGGGCACATCGTCACCGGCCATGTCGATTCGGTTGGTGAGGTGGTGATGGTGCAGCAGCAGGGCGGCAGCTGGCAGGTGGCGATCCGCGCGCGCGCCGAAATGGCCCCCTTCATTGCCGAAAAGGGGTCGATCACGGTCAACGGCGTGTCGCTGACCGTCAACGATGTGCGCGACCGGGCGGATCGCACCTGCGATTTCCTGCTCAACATCATTCCCCATACCGCCGAAGTGACCACCCTGGGCACCCTTGCCGAGGGTGACCGGGTCAATCTCGAAATCGACGTGCTGGCGCGTTATCTCAAGCGGATGCAGGGCCTCGCCGCCGCAAGCTAAAGCCAAACCGAGCGGCGATCGACACTGCGCTGGAACCCTGCGGCAAAGGATGAAGTCCGCGCCCGCAGCAGCAATCGCCGCCCTTCCGCCGTGCGGGCAAACACCAGTTCGGACGAGCCGACGCAGGCGATCCAGAGTTCGGCAAAGCGCTCTGCCGAATCCTTGCGGGCGCCCAGTGCTGCGGGCACCGCATGATAATCGACCCGCTGCCGCAGCCCCAGCCATGACCGGCGCACCAGCAGGTAGCGCGGGTTCTCCACTGGCCCCAGAATCTCCGCGATGCCCTGCATAACCTGCCGCTCGGCAGCGCGGCTCACGCCGGTCAGGACAATGTCCTTGCGCCCGTCGAGGCTGGTGCGGATTTCGACTGCGGCGTGATCCGGTTCGTCAGCGCCGATCACGCCGGCATCGGCCAGCGCCCTCAGCGTGACCCACGCGACCTGACGCAATGATCCTTCGATCGATCCATTGCGCCAGATCAGCCGCCCCGCCTTCGCAAGACGCGGCAGGCTGGCGAGCAGCGCGACCCCGGCAAGGCCCATGCCGACCAGCCCGAAATCGGCATAGGCCGGCACATCGCGCAAAGCGTCCGCCGCGGCCATGGCACCGCCGCCTGCCGCGCTCCAGCCGAGAGCGTGAAGCGTATCGAACAGGCTCAGCGCACGCGGTGCATGGCTGGCCGCCGCAGTCTCGCGCACCCGCGCCCGCGCCGCCCCTTCGCCCAGCGACACCCGCCAGCCTTCGGCAATCGCGGCGCGATTGGCCGCAAGGCTGAAACTGCGCCGGTTGCTGGCCTCGACCGGAGCCGAAGGGTCGATCCCCAACCGTGCCAGCCCGTCCTCGATCAGTGTCGATCCGCCGTTCGAAATCCCCTCGAACGCCTTGAACCGGCGGGCAACCACATGCAGATCCGACA
The DNA here is from genome assembly GCF_056848235.1 of Erythrobacter sp. RANMB8. Classification (NCBI taxonomy): domain Bacteria; kingdom Pseudomonadati; phylum Pseudomonadota; class Alphaproteobacteria; order Sphingomonadales; family Erythrobacteraceae; genus Erythrobacter; species Erythrobacter sp. RANMB8. The sequence goes on along the minus strand of NZ_JBREHG010000015.1, from coordinate 68,284 downwards.
GTTGCGCCGCGCCGCCATCATTGAGGAAACCCCAGTTCATGGTGCTCGCCAGCGCCTCGCGGCTCTCGCGGTCGCCCGGATCGATGGTAGCAAGGTGCCAGATATTGGCGACCTTGCCGGGCCGCGCCGGATCGATGCGGATCGCCCGCCCGCGCATCTGGTTGGACAGCATGAAGGATGCGGTGTTGCTCGCCAGCACCAGACTGTTGAGCACCGGCGCATCCCAGCCCTCGCCCAGCAGGGACTGGGTGCCGACGAGAATGTGCAGATCGCCGCGGCTGAACAGTTCCGTGACCACCCGCACCAGCGCGGCAGAGCTGCCCGTGCGGCAATCGACCCGCATATGGCCGGGGCAGCCCGGCAGGTCGTCACAGCGGAAACCGGCAGGATCGAGCCCCAGCCCGGTGGCAACATCCTGCAAGGCCGCCAGCGCCGCCTTGGGAAGCAGCACCAGACTGCCGGTCAGCACCCCGAGATGACCGGCATCCGCACCTGATCGGCGCAGCGTCTCGAAAATCGGCACCACCCCCAGCTTGGCAGGCGTCCACGACGCATCGACGCGCACCGGCAGTTCGCCTGCGCGGATATGATCGGACAGGATCACCATGCGCAGCTGCGGCCCCAGCGTTTCAGCCTCTGCGCGGGCGATGGCGAGGATCGAGTCGAGCTTGGCAAGGCTCGACGCCATCAGCCTGAACACCGAACGGGTATGGTGCAGCCGCACCCGCCCGCCTTCGATGAAGCCGTGGCGATGCAGGGTATCGCGCAGTTCCTTCAGCCGCACGCGATCGAGCGGGAAGCTGTCCGCGTGCTGCGCGATCAGCCCGTCAAGCAGCCGTTCCAGCCAGAACAGCGAAGGCGCCGGAACATCGCCTGCCGCAACGCCGAGCAGGCGCAGAGGCGGCTTCGGCAATTCGCGCCCCGCCGAAGCCAGCAGCACAAGCACGGCAGACAGCATCTCCGGCGCTTCGAGGATGGCCTCGATATGCGCTTCGGGATCGGTCAGCCACGGATGTGCGGCAAGCCAGTCGAGCAGCGCTGCATCGGCGCGCAATCCCCGCCCCAGTTCGCCCAATGCGGCACGGCGCTGTTCCAGCAGGGCGAGCGTGTCGCCCGCCGGTTCCGACAGGATCAGGTGATCCTGATGCGGGCACAGATCGCCGCCCCGCACCAGTTCGGGAATGCCGATTTCGAGATCGATCGGCCCGCACAATTCCTCGTAGCGGGCCCATTCGGCAAAGCCGGCATCATAGGGCGGTGTCGCCGTGAGAGCGACAAGGCGCACATCCTCCAGCCGGTTGGCCAGTTCGATCAGGCACTTCCACCACTCGCGCCGCAGGTGGTGCGCCTCGTCGAGCACCAGTGTCAGCGGGCCGTGGCGACCCAGCGTCCCGATCAGGTCGTCCAGCGCCTCGCTGCGGCGCAGGCTGTCGAGCGACTGGTAGGTGGTGAGCGTCAGCGCGGCCGGTGCGGCAAGGTCACGCGATATGGTCCCGGCGGCGGGCGGGGCATCGAGAAACAGCGGACACAGGCGCTGCTCCCACTGGTCGCGGATCGCGATGGTTGGCGCAAACACCACCGCGGGCCTGCCGATGCGCCGGACAATCTCCAGCCCCAGCACCGTCTTGCCCGCCCCCGGCGCTGCAACAACGTGCAGGCGGCGGTCATCGAAGTGATCGCCCATCTCTTCAAGGACGCGGGCCTGATAATCGCGCCACTTGCCCTTGAAGTTCATGTCCTTGAGCACGGGCCGAGCCTAGCAGCGCCGATCGCCCTGCGCCACACGGATTGCGGCGCGGGGATGGTCCCCGCGCCTCAGGCCATCAGCCGCCGCTGCGGGCGGTGCCTTCCTCGATCAGCGCCAAGGCCCTTGCGCTGGCGGCTTCGGGGGTTTCCTTGCCGTCCTTGATCTTGTCGGCGAGGGCCATCAACTCGTTGGCGATGGTTGTGCCCGCGCCCGCTTCCTGCGCGATGCGGATGCCGCCATTGGCTGCGGCGACCTCGTCCCACTTGCCGCGTACCGCGTCCCAATAGCCTCTGGTCTTGTCCCAGTAGGCTTCGGCGGCAGCGACATTGTAGCCGTTGAAGCGCTCATAGGTGTTGAGAACATATTCCTGCACCACGGGCGTCGCCTCGCCCGCACCATCGGCGGGAGAGATCATCTTGGTGTTGTCCTGCCAGTGCACCCAGCCCGTGGGCGTCAGCTGGTGGCGGTTGATTCCCATGTAGTGATCATAGAACGGCCCGCGGATCGCATCGCGCCGGGCCAGCGGACGAGCCGTCCAGTTGGAACGCCAGCGGCGGATGCCGTGGGTCGTCTCCCACTCGCCCCACCCGGCATAGCGCGGGCTGTCATCCACCTGCCAGACCGTCTGCGACCAGCGCCCGGCGCGCATTTTTTCGGGCACCGCCTGCCATTCCCACGTATCCCCGCCCTTGAAGGCGAGGATCTTTTCGGGCTGGTATTCCCAGTCCTGCCGCCAATGCTTGACGACATAGGGGTTGGCCTCGTCGCCGGTGACGAGCAGATGCTGGAGCACGATGCGGGTGCCGGTGTCCTCGATCACGCGCACGCTTTCGTAACCGCCCGAAATCTTGCGCTCCAGCGGCGTGTAGCCTTCCATCCAGGGGGTCGATTCCTGCATGTCGAAGGTCACCTTGAAATCGCCCGCCATGGCGAGGATCGCCTTGCGGTCTTCCTCGAAGGCTGCCGTCGCCGCGTCGGTGCTGCGGACAATCGGGCTATCGGCCAGCGCGGGCGCGGGCGCGGCAACCATTGCCAATGCGGCGAAGCCGGATGCGAGGATGGTCTGGGCCAAAGTCCTGTTGAGTCGGGTCACGGGTTGTTCTCCTTGGGGGTTCAGAAGCGGTAGCTGGCCGAAACGCTGAGATTGCGGCCGGGGCGGGTGAAAGCGTCGAGAATGCCCGCATCATTGACGCCGAGGCCGCGCACATCGGACCACAGGGCATAGGCCTCGTTGGTGAGGTTGAAGATGCCAGCGCGCAGCTTCAGCCGCTCGGACACGGCATAGAATGCGGTGAGATCGAGGATGGTCGAGGCTTCGGGCCGCACGAACAGGTCAGCCCCGCTGGCGTCGCGCTCCAGATCGCTACGTCCCTTGCGGGCGTTGTGGGTGAGGATCAGCTCCCCGCCGAAGCGCCCTTGCGGATCGCGGTAGCCAAGGCCCGCCACCAGATTGAAGGGATCGATCGTATCGAGCGGCGTGCGCACGCCTGCCGGATCGACCGTATCGCCATCGGCATAGGCCACCGCTGCCCGCGCGTTCCAGCCGCTGTCCAGCTTCAACTCGGCCCGCGCCTCGACCCCTTCGATCCGCGCCCGGTCGAAATTGACGAACTGGAAGATTGCCGGGTTCTGCGGGGTGAAGCCGCCGCGCACCACCTGCTGGCTGATGAAATTGTCGTAATCGCCCCGGAACCCGGTGACCTGCAATGAAAAGACCTCGCCGATATAGCGCGCACCCACTTCCCAGCTCTCGCTGGTTTCGGGCCGCAGATCGGGGTTGGGGATCGAGGTGTAGCCGCCCGCGATGAATTCGAAGAAGTTGTTCACCTGGGAAGGCGTGGGCGCGAGGAAGCCCTGCGCGTAATTGCCGAAGAGGATCACACCGGGTGCCAACTTCACCGTGGCCCCGATTTTGGGGCTGAGGCGGCTGTCGCTCTGGCCTTGCGGAGTGAAGGTGGTGAGCAGCGGATCGTCGGTCGGGTCGAGATCGTAGAAATCGAACCTGAGCGCTGGAAACAGCGTCAGCGCGCCATCGAACAGCGCGATTTCGTCAGCCACGAACAGCCCGCCCAGGGTAAAATCGGTCACCGGGAAAGCGCGGATCGGGAAGGTCTCGCCCCGCCCGGGGAACGTCCCGTCGCGCAGGCCTTCCTGACGCGTCCAGCTTACATCACCGCCAATCGCGATGCGGTGCCCGATGCCGCCAGCCTCAAAGCCGGTGCGCAGCTCTCCGGTCACGCCGTAGATGCGATTGTCGAAGGTGTTGAGCCGTTCGCGATCGGGAGCCGGCGCGGCGGTAAGGCTGGTGCGCTCCTCGAGGGCGAACTGGCGATCACCGGCATCCTGCCAATAGGCCGACAGGAAGGCATATTCGATCGCGTCGGCGCTGGTGCCATCGAAGGTCCAGTCGATCGAAGCGCGCTTGCGTTCGGTGGTGTCGCGGGCGTTGAGGGCATCGACATTCCACACCGGAGCGGGACCGAAAGTGAAGGCCGGGCCAAGGCCGGACAGCACTTCGGTGGCCACGGCTGCCTCCATCCACTCGCCGGTCAGGCGAATGCGGTGCGGGCCATTGTCCCACACCAGCTTGGCCAGCACGGCGTCGCTGGCGCCGTCCTGCGGGTTGGGCGCGGTGCGCAGCGGGCCGGTGCCCTCATTGGTGCCGCGATTGTCCAGCGCACCGAAGTCGCGGCGCGTATAGGCGATCATCGCCGAGAGATTGCCGCTCTGCCCGGCCAGCGCCGCTGTATGGGCGAATTCATTGTCGTCGGAGGAATACTGGGTGGTGACAAAGCCGCCGATGCTCGCGCCGCCGATCAGATCGGCCGGATCGGCGGTGACGAAGCTGACCGCGCCGGCCAGCCCGTCAGACCCGTAAAGCGCCGAAGCCGGACCGCGCAGGATCTCGACCTGCTTGACCAGACTGACATCGGCAAAGCCGCCGCGCCCGGCATCCTGCGGGCCGAAGCTGAAACCTTGCGGGCTGCGGATGCCATCGACCTGGATCAGCACACGATTGCCGCCGATCCCGCGGATGGTGAAGCCTTCGTTGCGGGCCCGCCCGGTGGCACCGATCGCCGCGCCGAAGCGCGCCGGTGCGCGGCGAACGCTCACGCCGGGCTCGAAGCGCACCAGATCCTTGATGTCTGTGGCGAGCTGGTCGGCGATGTCTTCGCTGGTGATGACCGTAACGGTGGAAGGCGCTTCTTCCTGCAACACCGGCGTGCGGGTGGCGGTTACCGTGATGCGCCCGGTCTGCTGCTGGGCTTCGGCGGACTCGCCGGTTTCAATGGCAGCGATTTCGGCGGCGCGGACAGGCCCCGCCACAGCAGCGGCGAGCATGAACGCAAGAGCAAGGCGGGAAGCGACGGGAGTATGCTGAGACAAGGGCTGGTTCCTGCGGGGGGAGAGGATGGGCGCCCTTTTCTCGTTAATGAGAATCAGAGTCAATAGCATTTGTTGCACGCCATCCCCGGCAGGCACGGCCCCTGCGGGCGATGTCTGCCGCGATGCGTGCCCTTTCCGCGCCTGCCTTATGCCGGTTCGAGAGCCGGAAGCCGGTTGTCGCTGCTTGCGGCCTCCGACCGTGCCCGGACTTCGGCAAAGGTCTGGCGCCGCAGCAGCTTACCGTTACGCCACACCGGCTGGAGCAGATCCTCGGCCGGATCGGTGGCATCGCGGCGAGCGGCGACCAGTTTGCCATCGCGCGCCACCACTGCCTGCCGCCCCGCCTTGCTGCCCTTGGAAGGATCGGTCGCGGGCGCCTTGGCAACATCGTGCCACACGCCGCCCGCATCGCGCATGGCATTGGCCTTCATCGCAAACCGCAAAGTGTCGCGGTTGACCTGTTGCAGCAGGCCGCCGCCCATGCCGAAGGCGATGTTGTCGATCGCAAAGCCTTCTTCGATCAGGCGATCGATCAGGCGGGCGATGGATGCGATGGTCATGCCGTCACCCTGGATGACGCGGACGTGGTGATCGAGCACGCGGAAGCCCCTGGCGTTGATCGTCCCGCCAAACCTCTCCCACAGCGTTTTGATGGTGCGCAGCGGCGTTTCGACCGGATCGCCGCTGTCGGGCCGCACCACCAGCGTGCCAGCCCGCCCCAGCACCTTGCCGCGCAGGCTGTCGCCCCAGATACCCGCAACCGCCGCGTCGAGATCGTAACTGTCCGATACCACCGCAACCAGCCGCCCCTCGCCATCGAAGGCATCGAGCATGTTGGCATAGGCTTCTTCCTCGCGGTCGCGGCCCCAGCTGGTCATGGTGCTGTGCTCGGCTGCGGGGATCGAGAACCCCGGCATGTCGGCATCATAGTAACGCCGCGCCGCCAATATGCCCTCCAGCGTATCGGTGCCCATGAAGTTCACCAGATGCGCCATTCCGCCCAGCCCTGCGCTTTCGCCGCTGGAAACCCCGCGAGCGCCGAAATCGTGGAGCTTGAACGGCAGTTGCCCCTCCGGATCGTCAGAGGTCGCCGCAAGCCCGGTGCGGATGATCGCCTTGCACTTCCAGCTCAGCGTGGCGACCGTGGCGGGATACCAGATCGCCCGCAGCAGCGCGGTTTCGATGAAAGTCGTCAGCCACGGCAGGCGCGGATCGGTGTTCTCCACCTGCACCAGCGGCACGCCCGCCGGCACGATGCTGCCTTCGGGAAGCGCCCTGATCTCGAGCGGCAGGAACCCGCCGTGATCCTTGAGGATCGTGTCCCATCCGGTGCGGTTGAACGGCACGCCGTGGGCGGCGCAGATCGCCTCGGCCTCGGCAATATCGGCAGCGGTGATCGCGCGGCCGAGATAGTCGGTCAGGAAGGGTTGCAGCCCGAAGAACAGCACCTCGTCCGAAAAGTCGTTCACCCGCGCTTCGGCATAGGCGCTGATGATGCGCGCATCGGGCGGATATTGCAGAAAGTGGCTGTGCTTGTAGCTGTCAGTGGCGAGGATCGGGTTGGTCATGCCGCGAACTCCTTTGGTGCGGTAAGAATGGTGGGGGCGCCGGTCATCCGCGTGATGATCGCGTGATGATCTTCGAACAGCATCGCAGGCGAAAGATCGGCGATGCGGTGCCAGTGGGCGGAGGCTGCATCGTCGGCGCCGCGCACGGTGAAATCGCCGGCATCACCGGGCAGACGCAGCAGAAAGGCATGGGTGATAACGCGCCCGCGCAGGCTGCGAGCGGGCGCGTCGAACACCTTGCTGCCGCCCTCGTCGATGAAGCTGGCGAGTTGCACCGGATCGAGCGCGCCGTTGCTGCCTGCAATCGCGGTTTCCTCGATCAGCTCGCGCAGCATCGCGCTGCGCACAGTCTCGTCCGGGCCGACAAAGCCGCCGGGCAGCGCCAGCAGACCCTTGCCGGGCAGGCCTCCGCGCTCGATCAGCAACACCCGGTCGCCCTGCACCACCACGGCATCGGCGGTGACAAAGGGTCCTGCACCCCACTGGCGCGGGTAATCGGCAAGATACTCCGCCTCGGCCAGCAGCGCAGCGAAGGTTCCGGTTGCGGCAAAGCCTTCCAGCCAGCGCGCCACGCCTGCGGGCAGGATTGCGGCGGGGACATCGGGAATGCGCCGAAAGTAGCGGCTGCGGATATCGGCGGCGCTGAAGGTGCCCTGCGGGCGCGGGTTGCGGATATCCTCCCATTCCGGAAACAGATCGAGATAGTAAGATGTGGCATCCTTGCTGTGCCCGGCCAACGCGATCCGGAAATCGGCAAGCCCGTTGGCGCGGAAACCCCCGGGATTGCCGGCATCGAGCACGATCGCCTTCACCCGCGCCCGCACCTCGGCCACCCAGTCGGCATCGGCATAGGGGTGATCGTCCAGCGGAGCGAGGATGATCCGACCTTCAGCCAGTTCACCGGCGAAGGTCGCACGGAACATTGCGGTGCGTTCGTCGTAGGTGAAGGGGTTGCGAGGATCGCGGGCACAATTGGCCGAGCCGACCAGCACGATCAGCCGCTGCACCCGTTCCAGCGCGCCGCGGATCACCGCCGCGTGCCCGTTGTGAAGCGGCTGGAACCGCCCGATGAACACTCCGAAATCAGTCTTGGCCATGCGTGCCTCCTGTCCGGACAGTCTTTGCGACTCGCCCTCACTCAATAAAATGCGTTTTGCATTTTGTTATGAAAGATGCAAGATGCATTTTATGGACAGCGAAGCCGCTCCCCGCCCGATCCTGACAGTCGATCTCGTGCCGCTGGCGCTGCGTGACGGGGCCTTGTGCGTGCTGCGGATGCGGCGGCAGCATGATCCCTTTGCGGGGCGTGCGGCGCTGATCGGGGGCTATGTCCGCACCGATGCCGATGCCCATCTGGGCGAGACGGCAAGGCGTCTGCTGGCGGACAAGGCGGGGCTGACCGATCACTATGTCGAACAGCTTTCGACCTTTTCGGGCGCGACCCGCGATCCGCGGGGCTGGTCGGCCAGCGTTGCCTATTTCTCGCTCTCGCCGCTCGCCGCGCTGGAACCTGCGCTGGAGCGTGAGAGGGTGGAACTGGTGCCGGTGGCTGACGCTGCCGGGATGCCGTTCGATCACGACACCATCCTTGCCGCAGCGCTTGCGCGGTTGCGGGGCAAGGGGGCCTATTCCGATCTTCCCGCCCGCTTGCTGCCTGCCGGCTTCACCCTCGCCGAACTGCACGCCGTCTACCAGACCGTGCTGGGCGAGCCGCTGAATATCGATGCCTTCCGCCGCAAGGTGCTGGAGCGTGGCTTTCTGGAGGAAACGGGCGCAAAGAGGCGGGTGGCGGGGGCCAATCGTCCTTCGGCACTGTACCGTTTGAAGCCCGAACTGGCGGTGTTCGACCGGCGGCTCTGACCGCCCTCGCACCCGATCATCCGGAGTTTTGGATTACTGTTATCGGGACAACCCGTTTGCCCGGCAGCGCCCCCTGCACCAAGGCGCAATCACCGCGCCGCGGGCCCCGCGCCCCGGCTGTTCGATGATTGCAACCAGAACAGGGACAACACCATGTCGCATCGACTGAAGGGGCTTCTGCTCCTGTCTTCCAGCCTCCTCCTTGCCGCCCCTGCCATGGGCACCCCGCCGGGCTTCAACGAGCCGGGCATGGGCCGCACCCCCATGCCGCAGACCGAGGCCGCGCCGCGCAATGTGCAGGACTGGTGGCCGAACGTGGTCGACCTCACCCGCCTGCGCCAGAACGAATACAACCCCGATCCCCATGGCGCCGATTTCGACTACGCCGCCGAATTCGCCAAGCTCGATCTCAAGGCGGTCAAGGCCGACATCAACGCCGCGCTGACCGATTCTCAGGAATGGTGGCCAGCGGATTACGGCAATTATGCCGGCCTGTTCATCCGCCTCGCCTGGCACTCGGCCGGCACCTATCGTTCGGGTGACGGGCGCGGGGGTTCGGACGGCGGGCAGATCCGCTTCGAACCGCTGAATTCGTGGCCCGACAACGGCAACCTCGACAAGGCCCGCCGCGTGCTGTGGCCGGTGAAGCAGAAGTATGGCGCGGCGCTTTCGTGGGCCGATCTCATCATCCTGTCGGGCAACGTCGCGCTGGAGAACACCGGCTTCAAGACCTTCGGCTTTGCCGGTGGCCGCGCCGATGCATGGGAGCCGGAGCTGGTCTATTGGGGCCCGGAAACCAAGTTCCTGACCTCCGAGCGCAATGCCGAGGGCGAAAACCTCGACAACCCCCTCGGCGCGACTGAGATGGGCCTTATCTACGTCAATCCCGAAGGGCCGGAGGGCAACCCCGATATCCTCGCTTCGGCCAAGCAGATCCGCACCACCTTCGGGCGGATGGGCATGAATGACGAGGAAACTGTCGCCCTGATCGTCGGCGGGCACACCATCGGCAAGATGCACGGCGCGCGCAAGGCGGCCGATTGCGTCGGCAAGGAACCCGCAGCCGAAGGCGTCGAGGCGCAGGGCCTTGGCTGGAAGAACACGTGCGGCACCGGCGCTGGCCCGGATGCCACCACCAGTGGCCTCGAAGGCGCGTGGACGGCCACTCCGGTCAACTGGAGCAGCAACTATCTCGACAACCTCTATGCCTTCGAATGGAAGCTGACCACCAGCCCGGCGGGCGCCAAGCAGTGGGAGCCGGTCAACGCCGATCAGGTCAAGTTCGTCCCCGATGCCTTTGACCCGAACACAACCCACGCGCCGGTGATGCTGACCACCGACCTCGCGCTGCGTTACGATCCGGCCTATGGCGCGATCACCAGCAAATGGGTCAAGAACCCCAAGCTGATGGACGAAGCCTTCGCCCGCGCATGGTTCAAGCTGACCCACCGCGACATGGGCCCCAAGGCGCGTTACGTGGGCGCCGAAGTCCCTGCCGAAGACCTGATCTGGCAGGACCCGCTGCCCAAGGCCGACTATGCCATGATCGACAACAGCGATGTCGCCGCGCTGAAGGACGCGATCCGCAAGACCGGGCTTTCCCGCTCGGAACTGGTGCGCACCGCATGGGCATCGGCCGTCACCTTCCGTGATACCGACATGCGCGGCGGTGCCAACGGCGCGCGCATCCGGCTTGCCCCGCAGAAGGACTGGGGCGTGAACGACCCCGCAACCATCGCCAAGGTGGTGAAGGCGCTGGAAGGCGTGGCTGCCGGGTTCAACGGCAAGTCGGGCGCCAAGAAGGTCTCGATCGCCGATCTCGTCGTGCTCGGCGGGGTGGTTGCGGTGGAAGATGCGGCCAAGGCGGCGGGCCACACCGTCACCGTGCCCTTCACCCCGGGCCGGGTCGATGCGACCGACGCGCACACCGATGCCAAGAGCTTCGAGCAGCTGCGTCCGGTGGCCGATGCCTTCCGCAACTTCACCAGCGATCAGGCGCGCCTGACCCCGACCCAGATGATGATCGATCAGGCCGATACCCTGACGCTCACCGTGCCGGAAATGACCGTGCTGCTGGCGGGGATGCGGATGCTGGATGCCAACACCGGCGGCGCCAAGCACGGCGTGTTCACCGACAAGCCCGGCACGCTCAGCAACGATTTCTTCGTCAACCTGCTCGACATGGGCAACGAATGGAAGCCGGCCGCGACCAAGGGCATCTACGAGGGCCGCGACCGCAAGACCGGCGCGCTCAAGTGGACCGCGACCGAGGTCGATCTGGTGTTCGGCAGCAATTCCGAACTGCGCGCCGTGGCCGAAACCTATGCGGTCAAGGGCGGCGAAAAGAAGTTCGCCGAAGACTTCGCCAAGGCCTGGAACAAGGTCATGATGCTTGACCGCTTCGACGTGAAGTAAGCCAGCCAAACGAGAAGCGCCGGGCCAGCAAAGCCCGGCGCTTCGCTTTGCAAGCCTGCGCCAATGTTTCACGTGAAACATCGCCGCAAACCCGGCGAAAATGGGCCTAAAAGGGGTCTAGAGGGGGTCTAGAACGACCTAGACGGGGTCTAGCCTGCCCTACATCAACAGCCCCGGACCGCAGCGGCTCTGCCGCGCCAGCAGCAGGGCATAGGCCGCCGCCAGCAATCCTTCGCCGCCGTTTCCATCCAACATGGCCTGCGCCAGCCGCGCCAGCCCGATCCGTTCAAGCCGCGCCGCGTGCGCCTCGCGCTCCCCGTCAAGCGTGCCCGCCAGCACCCCGCCTGCTTCAGCGCGGTCGATCAGGTGCCGCCATGCCAGCGCCAGCGCGGTATCGGTGGCGGTGCGGGGCTGCACGGCAAAGCGCCGCCCGGTCTGCGCCCGCAGCCGGTCCAGCCAGCCGCGCAGCTTCGACTGTTCGCCCGCAGGCCCGCGCCATGGACGCAGCCACAGCGTCAGATCGACCGGATCGTCGCGCCCGAACAGGGTGACAGGGCGCGCCGCCAGCCGTTCGCCCTGCCGTTCCAGCCGCACCAGCACCATCCCCTGCCAGCCGGAGCGGACATTGGCCTCCAGCGCCTCGATCGCCAGCGACACCGGCTCTTCATGGTCCAGCGTCAGCGCCAGCCATTGCCCCGCAGCATCGCGCACCGGCCACACCAGCTGCTGGGCGAGATCGTCGAAAAAGGCGGGGCCGATCGCCGCAGGCGCAATCAGCGCGGCAGCGGGCTGTTCGGTGCTGTCGATGCCGATCCCGGCCTGTTCCTGCCACAGGCGGCGCAACTCGCCCCAGTCGCGCACGATGCCCGGCCATGCCGGATCGGGCGCGACCTTGCGGTCGATGATCGTGGCCACCGCGCTCGCCGGAGCGGACAGGCGCTGGTCGGCAGACTGGCGCGCCCCTGTCAGCGTGAAGCGGGCATGGGCCAGCACCGCCAGCGGCTCGCTGCGCCACATCCCGTGCAGCCGCCATGCCTCGCCCGGCATGAAGGCGGGGTCCTGCCCCGGCCCGCGGGCGAGTGTGGTGGAGAAGAACCGGCCCGTCTCCGGCGCGATGAACCACGCGGTCACGCCCCGCGCCCCGGCGGCGCTGGTCCAGCGTTCGCCGCCGCAGCCGACCAGATCGAGCGGCGCGGCATCGGCGAAATCGCGCCGCACCTTGCCCGCCAGCACGCTGCGCCGCTCAGGGTCACCGCGTTCCAGCGCCCGCACCAGCGCAAAGGCGGTGGCCGCCAGTTCGAGCATCCGGTCGGGATCGAAATCCAGCGCCCGCGCCCGCCGCAGCCGCATCTGCGCGGCAATCGCCCGCAGCATCGCGGCAAGACGCGGCAGGGCATCGGCACGCGAGGAGACCGACAGTTCGAACAGCGATTCCTCCAGCGGCAGCGGCGCAAGGTTCATGCCCAGGCTCGCCACCTCGGCCAGCGTCGCGGCGATCCGGGCGAGGAAGGCGGGATCGACCGGCGCGGGGGCACCATCGCCGGCCTGCGCATCGCTATCCGCCACCGGCAGCGCCGTGCCGAAATGCGCCTGCGCTGCCAGCACCGCAGCGGCGTGATAGGCCTTGGCCCGCGCCTTGGTGGCCTTGGACACGATCCCGTCAAACCCCTGCCCGCGCAGAATCCGCACCGGGCCGTCAATCTCGGCAAAGCTGACCGCGATGGCGTTGGGCGCGGGTTCGACCGCCGTTGCCGTCGGCGCGAGTTCCAGCGCGGCGCGCCAGCCCGCCTTGCCCGCCCATTTCGCCAGCCGTTCGGGATCGAGCGCCAGGACGATCTCTGCCGGATCACCCGCCGCCTCGCCTTCACCGTCCGCCGCGGCGGCTTCGCCACCACCCGCGCCCGGCGCGGCGCTGCGCAGGTGGATCACCGCCGCGATCCGGTGGCGGCACACGGCCACCGCCTTGCAGGCGCAGTCGGCCTTGCCCGGCCCGCGCGCGTCCAGCGTGACGCGGTGGCCGTCAGCCTCGACCAGCAGCTGTCCGGCATCGCCTGCCACCACCTGCACCTTGCCCTCCTCGACATCGCGGTGGGCGCGGCGGACGAGGCCGGGGTTGGCCAGCGTCGCCAGCGCGGCATCGTCAAAGGCGGCGAGGGCGGCGTGGAGCGCGGGGTCGATCACGTGATCACCCCGCCGATCCATTCGGCGAAATGTTCGGGCGTCAGCGCGGCGACCTGCATCCCGCACCCGGTCAGCCGTTCGGCCATGCGCCGGTCATAGGCGGGGGAGGCATCGTCGCTGAGCGCGCCCAGCCCCAGCAGCGTCACCCGCGCCGATGCCATGCGCCGCGTCGCCGCGAGCATCCGCGCCACCGATCCGCCTTCCTCGAAATCGCTGACCAGCACGAACACCGTGCGGCTGGGCTGGGTGATCAGCCCCTCGCAATATTCCATCGCCCCGGCGATGTCGGTGCCGCCGCCCAGTTGCACCGCCATCAGCACCTCGACCGGATCATGCGCCTCGCTGGAAAGATCGACGATCGAGGTGTCGAACACGATCAGCTTGACCTCCACCGCCGGCAGCGCGGTGAGGATCGAGGCCATCACGGCGGCATAAATGGTCGATGACAGCATCGATCCCGACTGGTCGACGCACAGGATGATCGTCCACGGCAACCGGCGGCGGCTGCGCCCGTGGAAGCGCAAGGCATCGGCGATGATCACCTGCCGCCCGGCGTCCCAGTTCTTGAGGTTGGCGCGGATCGTCGCCTGCCAGTCGAAGGTCTGCATCGACTTCAGCTGGCTGCGGCGGAAGCGATTGGGGCGCCCCGCCAGCGCGGCTTCGACCTTGGGCTTGAGGCGGCGGACGATCTCTTCCACCACCTTGCGCGTCACCTCGCGGATCTTCTCGCGCATCGCCGGATCGGCCCCGCCCTTGTAGGCGATCAGCGCCTTCAGCAGATCCTTGTTCGGCTCCAGCGCATCCAGCACATCGGGATCGCGCAGCAGATCGGTCATGCCGAGATTGTCGATCGCGTGGGCCTGCACTGTCTCGTAAACCGATTGCGGGAACAGGGCGCGCAGTTCGCCAAGCCAGCCCAGCGCGGTCAGCTGGCTGGGGTCCATGGAGCCGAAGCGGCCCGTCCCGCGCTTGTCGCGCCGCAAGCCGCGTCGCTCCATCTCGCGGGCGTAGAGGTAATCCATCGCGCGGTCGGCACGCTGCTGGTCGCGGGTCATGCCGTCGGACGGCAGGTGCTTTTCGGCATAGCGGCCCAGCACCATCCGCCAGCGCCTGAGGTGTGCGGGATCGGCGCTCATGCCACACCGTCCCGCGCCAGCACATCGGCCAGCATCCGGTCGAGCCGCAGGTTTTCGTGCATCTCGCTCTCGGAAATGCCGATGTCGGTCGCCAGCGCGCCGGGCTTTGCGCCGAGCCGTGCGGCGACATCTTCCGCCAGCCGGTCCACCTCGCGCGGGTCCAATGGCATCAGCGCGAGGCGCAGATAGGGCAGCAGTTCGGTGAAGGCCTCCTCGTCCAGCCCGGCGATCACGGCGTCGAGCGTGTCGATGATAACCGGCAGCGTCCACAGCAGCTCGCGGGCGATCACGATCACCCCGCCCAGAAAGGCCAGTCTGTCGCGCGGATCGACATAGCCGCCCGCCAGCTCGCCGCGCAGCCGCGCTTCCAGTTCGCCCGCGTCGATCAGCCCGCCCAGCAGGGCAAAGGCGGTCACCGCGCCATCGAGCATCGGGTCGAGTTCGCGCTGCCGCAACCCGGCAAGCGCCTGATCGGCCAGCGCCAGATCGACCGGCGCATCCGAAGAGCGCGCCAGTTCCACCGCCCCGCGCAGATCGGCCAGCGCCTGCACCGCAGCGCCCACCTGATCCGCGCCGCAATCGGCAAGTTCGGGCAGCAGCAGCACCAGCCGCCGCCATGCAGCCTTCACCAGATGATCGAGCGGGCCGATATCGCTGATCCCCAGCACCTCGCGCCCGCGCCGCAGCAGCACCAGATCGGTGAAAGCGGCGACCACCGAGCCGAGTTCGGGGTCTTCGATCACCTGCTCCTCGATCAGCGCCAGCACCGCGCCTGCCTCGGCCCCCAGCCCGGCGCGGCAGGCGGCGGCGAACAGATCGATCGCGGCCAGCGCGCTGCGGCCCTTGCCCGCATCGGCCAGCGCGGCAATGCGGGTGGCAAGCACGAAGGCGAGCGCCTCGCCGATGGTATCGGCAGCCTCGGACAATTCGATCAGCCGCGCCTCGACCAGCGGCGACCAGCACACCGCCCACATCTCGTGCAACCGGTCGAGCGCGGTGTCGTTGCGGAAATCCGGCCCGCCGGTGCGTTCGGCAAAGGGCGTGCCGAGCAGCGCCATGGCGTGGGCAAAGCGGCTGGCGTCGCGGTGGCGGGGCTTGCGGTAGATATCGAGTTCGCGGGTGCGGCGCTCGCCATCTTCGGTGCTGAAGCCCAGCGCCCTGGCCTGCGCCCGCGCCGCCTCGACCAGCGGGGGGGAGCCGGTGCCGGGCGGCACTTCGCCCAGCGCCGTGCCGGTCAGCCAGGCACGCAGTTCATTGAGCAGCGGCACCTGATCGGCGGGAATCTCGTCCTTGATGAAGCTGGAACGGACCGCGTCGATCACATCGTCGCGGGTCGGGAACGGCCGCCCGCGCAAGGCCGCCAGCCGCTGTGCCTGTTCGATCGCGTTGGCGATCACGGGGAAGGACGGCGCCTCGCCCTTGCCACTGCGCAGGTGCGCGGCAAAGCCGGTGACGAGATCGGTCGCCAGCCCCGCCGCGCCATCGCATCGCACCTGCCACAGCCGGTCGTAATAGCCCGGCAGCGGCAGGCCCGCGCTGTAACCGCGCAGGGCATCCAGCTGCCGCATCCCGTAACGGATCAGATAGGATCGCCCCGCGCCCGCCTTGGCCGCCAGCGGCTTGGCAGGATCGGGCGCGAACACGGCTTCGGCGTGGAAACCGCCGACAATCGCGATCACCGGCCCTGCCACCTCGCCCCGCACCGCGGTGATGATCCGCCGCATCTGCGCCTCGCGCTCCAGCGTGCCGTCACGCGCCATTTCGGCAGGGTCGGTCGCCCCCCTGATGCAGGCGCAATAGCGGGCGACATCGGCGAAGAACCCCTGCCAGTCGGGCGCGGCAAGGCGGGTTTCGAACAGCTGGTCCCACACCTCGTTGCCATCGCGGCACCCCAGTTCGCGGGCCAGCGCGGTGACATAATCGCCCACGGTAAAGCCGTGCTCGCTCCCCAGCAGGGAACGGTCGGGCTGCTCGTCATCCGCTCCCTCGCCAGCCCCCTCGCCTGACCATGCCCGCGCAGTCGAAGGCAGGTCGATAAACCGCGCCGGAACCCCCAGCGCCTGCGCCGCCTGCAAGCCGACAAATTCGGGCGAATGCGCGCAGAACGGAAAGTAACTCGCCACGCGTCGCGTCTTCTGCCCTGCGCCCGCCTCCGCCTCGCGCAGCGACACGATCGCCACCGGCGGCCGCGTGCGGGCATCGCACAGGCTGGCGATCAGCGGATCGAAATCGCACGGGCCTTCGATACAGATCGCGGCGGGCTGCACTTCGGCAATCAGCCGCTCCAGCTGCGCCGCACAGGCCGGAGAGTGGTGGCGCACCGGCACCACCCACAGATCGCGGGCCGCATCGTGGAGGATCGGAGCATCCACCCGCAATCAGCCCAGCTTCAGTGCGCGGGCCGCCTGATAGAATTCCTTCCACGCGCCCGATTTGCCCGCCCGTTCCTTCGCGATATGTTCGACATAGGCGCGCAGGCGCTTGCCATCCTCGGGCGCGTCTTTCAGCACCACCCCCTGCAATTGCCGGGCGACATGGGCGGCCGACAGCCTGCCATTGTCGAGATAGGCGGCCTCCAGCGCGGCGGCGTGCATCACGTTGACCGCTTCGGCGGTGGACATCACCGCATCGGGCCGGTTGAGGCTGACGCCTTCCGCCGTGCGCCCGGTGCGCAGGTCCTGAAAGGTGCGCACCAGCACTTCGGCCACTTCGCGTTCGCCGCTCACCGCAACGCCCGCCGGGCCAAGCCGTTCGGCAAGCTGTTTCAGCACCAGTTCGCGCTCGAACTCCGGGTCATTGATGGGGTGCACGGTTTCGAAATTGAAGCGGCGTTTCAGCGCGCTCGACATTTCGTGCACGCCGCGGTCGCGCAGGTTGGCGGTGGCGATGACATTGAAGCCGGGCGCGGCGCTCGCCACGGCATCGGGGCCGAGTTCGGGCAGGGCCAGCGCCTTTTCCGACAGGATCGAGATCAGCGCGTCCTGCACTTCGGGCGGGCAGCGGGTGATTTCCTCGAACCGCACGATCCGGCCCGATCGCATCGCGTTGAGCACGGGGGACGGCACCAGCGCCTTTTCGGATGGCCCCTCGGCCAGCAGCAGGGCATAGTTCCAGCCGTAGCGGATGTGATCCTCGGTCGTGCCGGCGCTGCCCTGCACCACCAGCGCCGATGTGCCGCTGATCGCGGCGGCGAGCAGTTCGGACAGCAGCGATTTGGCGGTGCCCGGCTCGCCCACCAGCATCAGCCCCTGCTGGCTCATCAGGGAAACGATAGCGCGATCGACCAGCGGATCATCGCCATAGAACTTGCGCGCCACCCCCAGCTTGGGATCGCCCAGCAGAAACCGCCGCACCGCGCGCGGGGACAGGTGCCAGCCGGCCGGCTTGGGCGCGGTGTCACCGGCGGCCAGCGCGGCGAGTTCGGCAGCATAGCGCGCCTCTGCCGGCGGGCGGATCGCGACCAGTTCAGTATCCATGATAGGCCTTCTTCTTCCAATCGGGATCAAGCCCCGCACCCTTGTCGGCAATGTCGTGGAAATCGCGCCAGCTTTCCGCCAGCAGCACCGGCGGCACTTCCGACAACAGCATCGGTCCGCCCGCCGTGGCACCGCGCAGCCTGCGGAACGATAGCGAGATCAGCGCGGATGTCTGGTTCTCTTCGGGCAGCGGACTGCCGGTGAATTCGATCACCACCATCACCCCGGCATCGCGGAACTGCTTGTCATAGGTATAGAACCAGCCGCCATCCTCCGCCGCGCCGCGCTGGTAGCCGAGCTTTGTCGCCGCGCCGCGCAGCTTGAAGCTTTCGATCATCCAGCCTTCGCGGTCGGTGATGGTGGTGGCCTTGGCCTGCGTCACATCCAGCACCGGCAGATCGCGGCCCAGCTGGTCGAAGGGCGGCTCGACCGCGTAATCGGCGAGATGCTGGCGCCACGCCGCAACCGCATCAGCCGCCAGCAGCGATGAATGGGCAAGGCGGATTGTGGCAAAGCCTGCCAGCGCCACATCATTATCGGCGGCGTCGGTGTAGCTGCCATCGCCCAGCGGGCGGAACAGGCCGAGCGGCTGGCCGATTTCATCCAGCCCCTGCCACACCAGCCGCGCCGCGATCCGCCCCACCAGCGGGTGTCCGGCAAGGAAGCTCTCCCATTCGACCACCTCCCATTCGCGCTGGAGGAACATCGCCTCCTGCAAGCGCAGGCCCTGTGCGGCCAGCACCTGCTTTACCTCCTTGCGGGCGTTGCTCAGCTGCTTCTTGGCGGCATCCACCAGCGGCTTTTCATCGTCGATGCGCGGGCCGGGCAGCGCCTTCACCTCGCGCCCTTCTGGGTTGAGGATCACGATCTCGTCGCCCGCGCCCAATTGCAGGCGGTAGGTGCGATCTTCCCCGCAATCGAGCTCCTGCGTGCCATCGGCGTCAAACCCGCCGGTGGGCACGGTGCGATCGGCCAGTTGCGCCGGGGTCCAGCCGTTGCGCGCCGCGATATCATCGACCAGCGCGCCCGCGAAATCCTGAACGCTGCGCTGCTTCATGCGGTTGGCCGCGCCCAGCAGCACCTGCAAGGCGGCACTGGTGCCGATCGCGGCGAGCACCTCCATCAGCGCCTTGGCCTGCGAGATGCGCGAGCCGTGGTCTTTCAGGAACGGCCGGATGCGCTGCGCCGCGTCCGCGCCGTTGACCCTTGCGGCGAGCGCGAGGATGCCCTTGCTGTCGGTCGCGGTGCCGAGATAGACGCTCGCCTTCTGCCGTTTCAGCTGCGCGAACAGGGCGGTGCGGTCGGTGATGAAGTAATCCGCGCTGTGCGGCCAGCGTTTCACATTGGCGATGTTCTGCGCCAGCACCGCATCGACATTCTGGGCGGCGTAGGCGTTGGCCTCTTCCTCGGTCGGGCGGCGGGTGTCCTCGTCGATCCAGCCGGTCAGCACCATCCAGCCGAGCCGGTGCGCATCGCCCGGCGCCAGCCGGTCGAGCCACAGGTTGATCAGCGCATTGCCGCCCGGCTGCTTCAGCTTGGCCGCCAGCGTGATCCACCAGCGCGGCAACACCGGATCGACCGGCGTGCCATCAGCCCAATGGAGCGCAGGGAGCATGTCGAAGGCGAACCAGTCGAGCCCCTTGGGTTTCGCCTTGGCAAGGCCCGCCTGCGCTTCCTTCACCAGCAGCGCGGGGTCGAACAGGTGCGACACATCGTCGCCCAGCCGCTGCAAGGCGGTGATCATCGCGGCGCGGCCGACGTCGCTTTTCTCCTTGGCCAGCGCGGCGCGGATTGCGGGAAGCTGCTCCACCGCCCCGCGCGCCGCGAGCCATTCGGCGGCCAGAGCGCGGACATCCTGCTTGCCATCGCCCAGCTGCACCGCAATCGCCCCGTCGATCCCCGGCGTGTCTTTCAGCAGCCCGCGGGCCGCATCGCGCACCTTGGCGCCGCTGTCGCCCGCCAGCACCATCAGCCGCGCCTGATAGCGGGCCGGCAGGATCGGGAAATGCTCCAGCAGATCCAGCCCGCGCTGCACCAGCTTGGGCTCGCTCCCCGATTGCGGTACCAGCCCCAGCGCCTGATCGATCTCGTCAAACCGCCCGCACAGCGCGGGCCATAGCGGCGCATCGAAGCCCGGCAGCGCCGATCCCCAGCGATATGTCAGCTGGTTCGCGATGAAGTCCTGCCCGCCTGCCTCGATCCACATGGCGATGAACTGGCGCAGCGCCTCCCCGTCGGTCAGCCGCGCCTGCAACGCCCGCCCGACCGGCCCCGCCCAGTCGCCGAACAGGCCATGGATGTAGCAATTGGTCATCCCCACCGCGAACCGCGTGAGATGCCGCAAGGTCAGGCGCGGATCGTGGAAGAAGGCTTCGATCGCGGGATGCTTGAACTGGTGGAACCGCATCCAGTCCAGCGCCGGATTA
This sequence comes from Erythrobacter sp. RANMB8, assembly GCF_056848235.1. NCBI lineage: Bacteria > Pseudomonadati > Pseudomonadota > Alphaproteobacteria > Sphingomonadales > Erythrobacteraceae > Erythrobacter > Erythrobacter sp. RANMB8. The sequence goes on along the minus strand of NZ_JBREHG010000015.1, from coordinate 48,088 downwards.
TAGGATGAAGCGGTCAGCCGGGTATCGCCCTCGGCCAGCCGCCCCAGCGCCTTCAGCGTGCCCTTGTCCTTGGGGCTGAACTGCCTCGTCCAGTGCCAACGCTGCCACAGGGCCTCGGCCTTGCCCTTGGCCAGCAGCGTGTTGAAAGCCTCCACCGCCGGTTCGAGGATGGCGAGCACTTCGGGCGGCACCGGCGTCGGCTGCGGCAGCACCAGCGCCCCGCCGGCATCGGTCCATTCGCCGCTGACCGCGGTATAGCCTTCCGCGCTATCGGGCCGCAGCGGCGGCGCGGTATCGTCGGCCGTCATGGAGGCTGCGGGCGCCGCTGCTCCGCCAGCCTGATCGAGCACGGCGATGACCTTGGGCGCGCTTTCGCCTTCGCGCCACTTTGCCAGCAGCGGCGGCGCGGCCTTGCCCAGCGCCCCCATCGCCAGCTCTACCAGATCGGCCCGCCCACCGGGCGCCGCCTTCGCGAAGCGGGCATCAAGCGCCTCGGCCAGCGCGGGTTTGTCGCACACGGTCAGCGCCTGCCTTGCGCTGGCCCGCACCTTCTTGGCCGAACCGCAGGCGAGATCGATCAGCAGTTCGCGGTAACTGTCCGGCAAGCCGAAACGGCCCATCGCCGCCGCCAGCTCGCTGCGCACATCGGCGGCCAGCGCGGGGGTGGCGGCGATGATCGGCCCATGCATCGCAGCCAGCCACTCGCCCAGCCCGGTAAAGCGCGCCGCGGCATTGCCCGCGCCATAATTCCACGGATCGCGGGCGAAGATGATATCGAGCACCGGGCCAAGCGCATCGCCCCCCTGCGCCGCCAGATCGGCGAGCACCGCCACCGGCTGCGGCTTGCGGTTGCGCGGCATCCACATGGTGACGACATGGCGCAGCCAGTCGGGCGATTTTTTCGTGCCGAAAAAGCCCCAGTCGTGGGTCAGCGGGTGGATTGCCGCCATCACCTCGCCCAGCCGCTGCATCTGGTCGATGCGCCAGTTGCCGGGATTGGCGAGCAGCGCTTCGGCATCGCGGTCGGGCCATACGCGGGCGCGGTTCATCCACCCCTGCTGCACCACGGTCTGCCCGAGATTGAGGATCGCGGAAGGATTGTCGCCCTCGGCGATGTAGCGCACCGCATCGCGATCAAGCCCGCGCACCACCTTGCCGAGCGGGGCGAAATAGCCGTTCAGCCGCGCCATCGGCAGATCGCCCCCGCCGGTGATTCCCCCGCCTGCGGCCCGCAATCCGCCGAGCAACCTGTTGAAGAACGACCCGGCCATGACCCCTCCCGTGAAACCCGCGCAAGGGGGTAACCGGCAGTGGTATAAGAGGAAGTTACCATGGCAGGCAACAGCGCCCAAGGCGGGGTCTGCGCGGCCGCTAACCCCGCTTCAGGATCAGGTAGAGCGCGCCTTCGCCGCCGTGGCGGATATGGGCGCGGCGCACGGCGGTGATCGCGCTGCCATGACGGCTCGCCGCCAGCCAGTCGAGCAGCTTGGCGCGGATGGCGCCGCGCTTGGCCATCCGGTCGGCCGGATCGACGGGCCGTTCGCGCCCCGCCACCACCAGCACCACCCGCGCCTGCATCGCCCGCGCCTGATCGAGCCCGGCCATGATCCGATCGTAAGCCGTATCGAGCGTGTGGCCGTGCAGGTCGAGCGTCAGGTCAGGCTCCAGCCGCCCGCCCTTCACCCGCCGGTCCCAATGGGAATCGAGGCCCGACGGCGCAGGAGCGGGTTGGGATAAGGCTTGGGGCGGACGAGGCTTGGTCGCAGGGGTTTTGGCGGCAGGCTTCACAGGCTTGACGAACTTGCCCGGCGGCGCGGGGGCGGCGGTCTTGCTCGCCCCTCCGCCACCTTCGGTGGTTCCCCTCGCCGGACGGGGAGGATCGGGACGGCGCTTGCCCGGCAACGGCTTCACGCTCGCTGCCAGATGCGCCCATGCCGCCTGCTCGCCGACAGAAAGCCCGCGCGGCGTTTTCATCGCGTGCCGAGCCGGGCGGCGGCGTCTTTCGGGATCAGCACGAAGGCGCGCCCGCGCCCGCTCATGCCACCCGCGATGACCCGCGCATCCGGCCCTGCGCCCCAGAAGGTGTCGAAGCGGTTGGCGCCCTTGATCGCCCCGCCGGTATCCTGCGCCACCCACAAGCCGTTGGCCTCGCGCCGGTCGAGATCGAGCCACACCGGCGCGCCCAGCGGCACGAAAGCCGGGTCTGCCGCGACCGAATTCTCGCGCCGCACCGGCACGCCCAAGGCACCCAGCGGCCCGTCGCCCTTCAGCTCGGTGAAGAAGATCCAGCTCTTGTTGAGGCGCATGAGATCGCGGCCTTCGGCCGGGTTTTCGCGGATATAGGCCATGATCCCCTGCATCGATCCCGGATATTGGCCCGGCCCGCTGCCCAGCAGGCCGCGCTCGCGCATGACCCCGCCGATGCCGGTATATTCGCGCCCGTTCTGCCCGGCATAACCGATGCGGATCACCTCACCTTCGGGCGTGATCAGCCGGCCGGAGCCCTGGATCTGGAGGAAGAAGAACTCCACCGGATCGGCGGCGTAAGCGATCACCTGCGCCTTGCCGTCGAGGGCCCCGTCCTCGATCGCGGCACGATCGTGGTAGAGCACGAAGCGGCCCTGTTCGTCATAGCGCCCCAGCGGCGGGCGGCCGGTGCGTTCGGCGGGCGGCACGTCATCGGGCCAGCCGCGAACGAGATCGCTCGGCATGGCATAGACCGGCACCGCATAACCGGGGCGCCGCGTGCGGCTGCCTGCGATTTCGGGTTCGAAATAGCCGGTGGCAAAGGCCTTGCCATCGCCGACCTGCACGGGGGTGAAGGCTTCCGCAAAGAAGGCCCGCGCCCGTTCGGGCTGCCAGCTACGAGCGGCATCGCAGGGTCTCTGCCAGTCCTCGCGCCGGGTCAGCCCGCTGGCATCGTCACGCGCCAGCAGCTTGGGGCAGGATTCGATGAAGCTGGCCAGCGCGCCGCGGGCGTCGGCATCGCTCACCGACAGGGCGGCAAAGGCCGGGCCTGCCGCGACCCCGGCGAGCACCGCGTTGGCGACCGCAGGCGCCGCGCCGCCAGTCGATACCGGAGGCGGCACGCTGCCCTGCGGGATCAGCCGCCCGCAGCTTGCCACCATCAGCAGCATCGCGACAGCCAGTAGGGGGCGCATCACAGGCTCCTGCGGAATTATCGGACCCTTCCGGCCCCGATCAGCCCTCGTCGGTTTCGTCGAGCAGCCAGTTGGGATCACGCGCCGCGGTGTTGCGCGAGAAGGTCCAGACATCGCGGCTTTCGATCGCATCGTCGAGCGATCCGGCGATGACATTGCCATCCCGGTCGCGGGTCACGGCAGCGACATCGGCGACAAACAGCAGCGCGATGCGGGCGGTGCGCCCGTCGAGCGAGGCCGAATGGATGCGGGTTTCCTCGATCCGGATAAGGGTGTTGTCCATCGTCTCGCCCGCCGCCTCGCGCGCGTCGATCGCGGCGGTGAAACCGGCATAGACATCATCGTCGCACAGCTCGCGCAGCGTCTCGCGGTCGCCGGTCCAGAAGGCTTCGAGCACCATGCGATAGGCACCCCGCGCCCCTTCGAGGAACTGTGCGATGTTGAAATTGCTGTCGGCGGCGGCAATGTCGCGCAGGCCGCGTTCGACCGCGGGCATCACGCCTTCCAGCTCGGGCGGGCGCGCAGGCACCACCGGCGCAGCGGCGGCCGGGCGCGGCAGACCCGCATTCGGCCCGTCCGAATCGAAGCGCTGCGGCACCGATTCCTCCTCCTGCTCGGCACGGCGTCCGAGCACCGAATAGAGGCGCAGGCCGAGGAACGCGGCCACCATGGCGAGGAGAACGATTTCGAGCACTGTATTCATCCGATCTGCGTAGGGACACGCGTGCAGATACGCCCGCACACGCCCCAAGGTTGTCACACTGCCTTAAATGGGGTTGGATTACAATTCGCCAACAGGGATTAGGTTGCCGCACGGGCCGGATTGCCGCAGTTGCGGGGCGGCCACGCCCCTGCTAGGCGCGCTGCCAGCCTTGCTGCGTGCGCCGGCGCGTGCACACAGCGCAAATCCTGTTACCCAATTTGAAAGACACAAAGCAGCCATGGCCGACGAAGAAGGCGTCCTCACCGATCTCGACAACCTGAACAGCGGCGGCCCTGTGCCCAACGGCGCGGACACCCTGCCCGCTGTCGGGATCATCACGCAGTATGTGAAGGATCTGTCGGTCGAAAACCCGGCTGCGCCCGATGTGTACCAGTGGCCCGAACCGCCGCAGATCGACGTGCAGTTCAACATCGGTGCAGAGCCGATCGCGGCCGACATGCACGAAGTCACGCTGAAGCTGACGCTGACCGCCGCTTCGCAGCGCGGCACGATGTACATCGTCGATCTGGCCTATTGCGGCCTCATCGGGATGCGCAACGTGCCCGAGGATCAGGCCCACGCCTTCCTTTATGCCGAAGCGCCGCGCTTGCTGTTCCCCTTCGCCCGCAGCGTTGTTGCCACTGCGGTGCGCGATGCCGGTTTCCCGCCGCTGATGGTCGATCCGGTGGACTTCAACGGCCTCTACGCGCAGCAGCTCGCCTCGCGTCAGGCCGAAGCAGCCGCCGGCGGCGAACCGATCAAGCCGGTCACCGGCAACGCCTGATCGCTAGCGCCGGAAGGCACGCGCCATGAGCCTGCTGAAGAACGTCGGCACCATCGGCGGGCTCACGCTGGTCAGCCGGATCGGCGGGTTTGCCCGCGACATCCTGCTCGCCCGCGTGCTTGGGGCAGGAGGCGTTGCGGATGCGTGGCAGCTCGCCTTCCAGCTGCCCAACCTGTTCCGCCGCCTGTTTGCCGAGGGTGCCTTCGCATCCGCCTTCGTCCCGCTGTTCAACCGCCACATGGCCGAGGACGAGCACGCCGCCCGCCGCTTCGCGGGCGAGGTGCTGGCCGTGCTGCTTCCCATCCTCGTGCTGTTCGGCGCGCTGATGATGCTCGCCATGCCGTGGGTCTTGTGGGGCTTTGCCAACGAAGACCTGCGCGGCGATGCGCGCACCTATGAACTTGCGGTGCTGATGGGGCGGATCGCCTTCCCCTACCTGATGTTCATGAGCCTGGCGACGCTGGTGGCGGCGATCCTCAATTCGCTGTCGCGCTTTGCCGCTGCCGCCGCTGCGCCGATTCTGCTGAACATCTGCCTGCTGGTGGCGCTGGTGTGGGGCGCGTTCCAGCCTGCCGGAGAGGCCACCCGCGCCGCCACCGGCGTGGGCCTTGCCATCGCGGTTTCGGTGAGCGGGTTGTTGCAGCTGGCGTGGCTTTACTGGTTCATGCGCCGCGCCGGTTTCCGCATTCCGCGCCTGACGCCCAAGGTCACGCAGCGGGTGAAGGAAATGGGCGTGCTGATCGTGCCGGCGGTGTTCGGCGCAGGGGTCTACCAGATCAGCCGCTTCATCGACCTCGCCTTCATCCGCGGCCTGCCCGACGGGAGCCTGACCTACATGGCGATGGCCGACCGCTGGAACCAGCTTCCGCTCGGCATCATCGGCATCGCGCTGGGCACGGCGATCCTGCCCGCCCTGTCGCGCTACATTGCCAGCGCCGAGGACGAGGAGGCGGTGCGCCTGCAAGCCAATGCGATCGAACTCGCGATGCTGCTGACCCTGCCCTGCGCGGTGGCGCTGTTCTTCACCGGCTTCGCCTTTGTGAAGGCCTTCATGGAAGGACAGGCCTTCACCGCCGAGGATGCGCGGATCACCGGCATGGTCACATCGGCGCTGGTGGTGGGCCTGCCTGCCTATGTGCTGGTGAAAGTGCTCACCCCCAATTTCTTCGCCCGCAAGGATACGCGCACCCCGGTCTACACCGCAGGCGCATCGCTGGTGGTGACGGTGGGCCTCAACATCGTGCTGGTGCCGCTGCTGGGCGTGGTCGGCCTCGCGCTGGCAGGGGCGGTGGGCGCGTGGGTCAATATCGCGCTGCTCGGTGCGATTCTGGCACGGCGCGGGTTCTTCCGTCTGCCCGCCCGCGTGGTGGGCCGGATCGGACGGATCGCGCTCGCCTCAGGCCTGATGGGCGCCGCGCTGTGGGGGCTGATGCAGGTCATCACCCCCTGGCTCGACGGGCCGTTCACCCTGCGCCTTGCAGCGATCGGCGCGATCATGGGCGTCAGCCTTGTCACCTATGGCGCAGCGACCGTGCTGTTCGGCGTGCTCGACAAGGCGACCATCCAGCGCCTAATGCGCCGCCAGAGCTAAACCACAGGAACCATCCATGCGCGTCGTTTCCGGCATCCAGCCCACCGGCAATCTCCACCTCGGCAATTATCTGGGGGCGATCCGCAACTGGGCCGCGATGCAGGATTCGCTGGAGGCGGGTTCGGAAGCGTTGTTCTTCCTCGCCGATCTTCACGCCATTTCGCAGCCGCATGATCCGGCGGGGCTGAAGGCCGCCACCCTCGAAATGACCGCCGCGCTGGTCGCCTGCGGGATCGACCCGGATCGCAGCGTGCTGTTCAACCAGGCGCAGGTCCCGCAGCATGCCGAACTGCAATGGCTTTTGAACGGCACGGCCCGGATGGGCTGGCTCAACCGCATGACCCAGTGGAAGGACAAGGCCGGCAAGAACCGCGAAGGCCAGTCGGTCGCACTGTTTACCTACCCGGTGCTGCAAGCCGCCGACGTGCTGCTCTATCAGGCGACCCACGTTCCGGTGGGCGAGGACCAGAAGCAGCATCTGGAGCTGGCCCGCGATATCGCGCAGAAGTTCAACAATGATTTCTGCACCGAAGACGCCCCCGTCTTCACCCTGCCCGATCCGATCATCCCGGCCGAGGCCGCCCGCATCATGTCCCTGCGCGATGGCAGTGCCAAGATGTCGAAGTCCGATCCCAGCGACATGAGCCGCATCAACCTGTCGGACGATGCCGACACCATGGCGCAAAAGGTGAAGAAGGCGAAGACCGATCCCGAACCGCTGCCGTCAGAGGAAGCGGGGCTGGCAGACCGGCCCGAGGCGCGCAATCTGGTCGGCATCTATGCCGCGCTGTCGGGGAAATCGGCGGCCGAGGTTCTGGCGGACTATGGCGGGCAGGGCTTCGGCGCGTTCAAACCGGCGCTGGCCGATCTGCTGGTGACGGCGCTGGGGCCGATCCGCGAGAAGTTCGTCGCGCTCAAGGACGACCGCGAGGCGCTGGACGCGATCCTCGCCCGCGGCGCCGCCAAGGCCCGCGAACGCGGCGCACCGACGCTGGATGCGGCCTATCAGGCGCTGGGGCTGGTGCGGCACTGAGCTTCGGCGTCCTGCGGCGGAGCGGGGCACAGCCAGGGCGAATATTCAATCGCCATTCATGCGCATGGGATAGTATCACGCGCGCAAGCACCGGTGCCATCATTGCACTGGTGACAGAACAAGGGTTGTGTCATGTTGCCCATGATGATCTCGATCAAGCCTCTCGCCCGTATCGGGCTTCCGCTCGCGTTGCTGGCCGGTCTGTCGGCCTGCGCCGCCCCCGGTTTCAAGGCCGATGTGTCGCGCTTTGCCGTGCCGCTGCCGGCCCCGGCGGGACAGACCTTCGCCGTTGTCGCCGAAGACCCCAAGCTCGCCGGCGGGCTGGAATTCGCGATGTATGCCGATGCTGTCGCGAAGGAGATGCAGGAACTGGGCTATGCCCGCGCCGCTTCGCCCGAAACGGCGGATATGCTGGTGCGGTTCGATTACGGGGTGGATAACGGGCGCGAGCGCGTCCGCACCGATCCCGGCATCGGCGCAGGCTTCTATGATCCCTTCTGGGGCCCGTGGGGCCGGTTCGGCGGCTGGGGCTTCAATCGCGGCTGGGGTTTCGGCTTCAACGATCCGTTCTTCGGCGGGCCGAACGTGCGCAGCTACACCATCTACACCAGCGGGATCGACCGCAGAGCCGATGGCCAGCGCCTGTTCGAAGGCAAGGCCGAAGCCGTGTCGCGCACCAACCGCCTGCCCAATCTCGTCCCCAATCTGGTGGACGCGATCTTCACCGGCTTCCCCGGCAATTCGGGCGAGACCCTGCGGATCACCATCCGCGATGATGAAAAGACCGTGCGCCCCACCAAATGATGGTGTAGAGCGTTCGCAAGAGACCCTTGGACGGGGAAAGAGAGGCGGCGCCAGGGGATCGGCGCCGCCTTTTTTGTTGGGTAATGCGCGATGGCGGAGAAGCCCACCCCGCTGCGACTAGCCTCACCTTAGGTTCGGCAAGTCTCGCTCCCCTCCCGCTTGCCCTCGGCCTTCGCCGGGGCGGGTATCGGGGCGGGGGGTGGGAATCAGAGCTTCGCGTGCCCGCCGGTCGAGCCGAACCCGCCCTCGCCCCTTGTCGTTGCGCCCAGTTCCGCGACTTCGTCCCACACCGCCTGCACGACGGGCGCGAGCACCAGCTGCGCCACGCGGTCGCCGCGCTGGATCACGAAGGGCTCGCTTCCGTGGTTGATCAGGATCACCTTCAACTCGCCGCGATAGTCGCTGTCGATCGTGCCGGGGGTGTTGGGCACCGTGATCCCGTGCTTGAGCGCGAGGCCTGATCGCGGCCGCACCTGGATTTCGTAGCCTTCAGGAATCGCCAGCGCGAGGCCGGTGGCGACCGCGTGGCGCGCACCGCAAGCGATGGTGACATCCTCGGCCGCAACCACATCCATCCCCGCCGCACCCGCCGTGGCATAGGCCGGCAGCGGCAGGCCTTCGCCATGGGGCATGCGTTTTACTTGCACGGGGATCGTCATGGTGCGCTACCGCCTTCGGCTACTTGAGCGCGGCTCATTCCGCCGCCTCCGCGTGGAACACCGCCGCAATGCGTTCGGCCAGCGCCATGGCGACCGCGGCCTTGGGCATTTCGTCGAGCGTTTCGACCCCTTCCGCGCTGACGATGTGCACGCGGTTCATGTCGCCGCCCATGACATCGCCCGACACATCATTGGCCACGATCCAGTCGCAGCCCTTGCGCTTGCGCTTCTGCTTGGCGTGGTCGAGCACGTGCTCGGTCTCGGCGGCAAAGCCCACTACCAGCGCGGGGCGGTTGGTGCCGCCTGCGACATTGGTGAGGATATCGGGGTTTTCGGTCAGCATCAGCGCCGGCGGGGCCGAGCCGCGCTTCTTGATCTTCTCTCCGCGATAGTCCTTGGGCCGCCAGTCGGCGACCGCCGCGACCATCACCGCGACATCGGCAGGCAGGGCGCGCTTGACGGCATCGGCCATCTCGACCGCGCTTTCGACATCGATGCGGGTCACGCCTGCCGGGGTTTTCAGCGACACCGGCCCCGCCACCAGCGTCACCCGCGCACCAAGCGCGGCAGCGGCGGCGGCGATCGCAAAGCCCTGTTTTCCGCTTGAGCGGTTGGCGATGTAGCGCACCGGATCGATCGCCTCCCACGTCGGCCCGGCCGTGACAAGCACGTGGCGTCCGGCGAGCGGGCGGTGACCATCTTCCAGCCCGAAATCCGCCCCTTCGGCCACTTCGCCGAGCACGGTTTCGATCGCGTCGGGAACAGCAGGCGCGAAGAATTCGGGCGCGCTCTTGCGCGGATCGACCATGTGGTTGATCGCGCCGGCATCCATCGGCGGCGCAGCATTGGCGCTGCCTTTCTTCGCCAGCAGCGGCCCGCCCAGATCGGGCGCAAAGTCGGGCGCGGGGTCTTCGGGCGGCAGCATGGCGGCGTCTTCGGACGGGAGCAGTTCCTCGTACTCCGCCTCGATCTCCTCGTGGCTACGCTTGGCGGTGGAACGCGGGATGATGCGCGACAGGAAGCCGCCCAGCCCGCCCGCCGGTTCGATGTCGATCGCGCCGTCATCCTCGGCCTCGATCGCTTCGACATCGACCGCCGGACGCGGCAGCACGGGCGCGGGTTCGGGCACGGCAATGTCGAAATGCGCGGCAATCTCGCGCCAGATCGCTTCGGGTTCGGGCAGGCGGCCATAGCCAAATTCACCGCAGGCCATCGGCCCCTTGTCGGGGTGGAGCACGGTCACGCCCGCCGATTGCAGCAGCGCGATGTTGCGCTGCGTCGCGGCGTGTTCCCACATCTTCACGTTCATCGCAGGCACGGCCATCACCGGCTTGTCGGTGGCAAGGATCAGCGTGGTCGCCAGATCATCGGCAATCCCGTTGGCCATCTTGGCGAGGAAATCTGCGGTCGCCGGGCACACCACCACCAGATCGGCTTCTCGGCTCAGCTGGATGTGGCCCATCTCGGCCTCGTTCTTGAGGTCGAACAGGTTGGTGTAGACCTGGTTTTCGCTGAGCGCCGCGAGCGCCATCGGGGTGACGAATTGCTGGCCGCCCTTGGTCACGACGCAAGTGACATCGCCGCCGCCCTTGCGGATCAGGCGCACCAGCTCGCACGCCTTGTAGGCCGCGATGCCGCCGCCCACGACCAGCAGGATGCGCGGGAACTTGCCCGTCACCGCCCTGCTCCGATCCGTTCGCCGGTTCCGACCATCGCCCCGCTCAACTCCTCTGCCGCGCTGTGCCTTGCCGCGACACCTCTAGACGCGTTGATGCACAGCGCCAAGCGGCCTGCGCGGCATCACGCGTGGCATGCTTGTGGTTAAGATTGCGCTTAAGCCCGCGCAAATCGGTGCATCAGCCGATCCAGCCGGCCGCCAGCGCACCCCACACCGCGCCCGCGCCTGCCAGCCCGGCGAGGATATAGCCCAGCCACCCGGTGCCAGCGCGCTTGTCGGTGATCAGCGGGATTTCGGGCAGCGGCGGCGGTTCGGGGGCGCCGCCCTTGGGCGGGAACATCTCCTCCACCCGGCGGATCAGTCCCGGCAGGCGCAGCAGGGTTTCGGTATCGGTCTTCAACCGGTCGGCGAGCGCCGCTTCCGGCCCCAACTCGTCGCGGATCCACTCGCGCACATAGGGGGCGGCCGTGTCCCACATGTTGATGTCGGGATTGAGTTGGGTCGCGATGCCCTCGACCATCACCATGGTCTTTTGCAGCAGCAGCAGGTGCGGCTGGGTCTGCATGTCGAAATCGCGGGTGATGGCGAACAGCCCGTCGAGCATCTGGCCGACCGAAAGCTCCTTCACCGGCTTGCCGCGCATCGGCTCGCCCACGGCGCGCAGCGCGGTCGCGAATTCGCCGACCGAATGGTAGCTGGGCACATATTGCGCCTCGAAATGGATTTCGGCGACGCGCTGGTAATTGCCGGTGGTCAGCCCGTAGAGGATTTCCGCCAGCCATTGCCGCGCCCGCCGGTCGATCCGGCCCATGATCCCGAAATCGATCGCGACGATGGTGCCGTCATCCTCCACAAACAGGTTGCCCTGATGCATGTCGGCATGGAAAAATCCGGTGCTGATCGCCTGCGTGAGAAAGCTGATGACGAGCTTTTCCGAAATCGCCGCAAGATCATGCCCGCGCGCGCGCAATTCGTCGACGCGGCTGATCTTGATCCCGTCGATCCACTCGATCGTCATCACCCGGCCATTGGTGCGGTCCCAGTCGACATTGGGGATGCGGTAGCCCGGAACCCCCGCCATCTGTTCGGCGAGTTCGCTGGCGGAGGCGGCCTCGCGCCGCAGGTCGAGTTCGGAATTGGTCCAGCGCTTGAAATTGGCGATGGTGAGGCGCGGACGCAGCCGCGATGCCTCGCCGCCCATCGCCTCGACATGGGCGGCGGCCCATTCATAAGTCTGGATATCGCGGGCGAATTTCTCGCGGATGCCGGGGCGCAGCACCTTGATCGCGACTTTGCGGCCATCGGTGGTGACACCTTTGTGCACCTGCGCGATGCTGGCCGCGCCGACCGGCTCGGGGTCGATTTCGGCGAACAGGTTTTCAAGCGGCTGGCCGAAGCTCGATTCAATCGCCGCCCTGATCTGCGCGAACGGCACCGGCGGGAGCGAATCCTGCAAGGACAGCAGGTTGTTGGCCGCCTCCTCGCCGACAAGATCGGGGCGGGTGGCAAGGCTCTGCCCCAGCTTGATCGCTGCCGGGCCGATGGCACGGAAGGCGCCGGCATAATCGCGGGTGCCGCCCTTCCCCGTAAAAGTCGCCAGCCGCGCCAGTCGCACCAGATTGCGCACGGCGGCAGGCGCGTTGGGATCATTCTCGATCCCCACAAGCGCACGGCGGCGGGCCAGCGTCACGCCCCAGCGGGCGAGGCGGGAAAGGTGGACGACAGAAGATGTCACTGCTTCAGATCTTCCACCCCGAATGGATCGCCACGAGGCCGCCCATGATCGGTTCGACCTTGGTGTTGGCGAAGCCTGCCTTGCGGATCATCTGTTCGAAAGCCGGCATCGGCGGGAACTTGCGGATCGATTCGGCGAGATAGCGGTAGGAATCCGCGTCCCCCGCAATCGCCTGCCCCATGCGCGGCAGAAGGTGCTCGGAATAGATGTCGTAAGCCTCCTTCAGTCCCGACCATTCGACGGTCGAGAATTCAAGGCAGAAGAAGCGGCCACCCGGCCGCAGCACGCGCAAGGCTTCGGCCAGCGCCTTGTCGATATGGGTGACGTTCCGGATGCCGAAGGCGATGGTGTAGGCATCGAAGGTGTTCGAGGCAAAACTGACGCTTTCCGCATTCTGGCAGGTGAAGACGAGACTGCCGTCATCCTCGTCGAAACCCCGCTCCAGCGCACGTTCGGCGCCCACATCGAGCATGTCCTGATTGATGTCGGCGACCGTGATGTGCGCGCCGCGGGCCGCCATGCGGAAGGCGATGTCGCCGGTGCCGCCTGCCATGTCGAGGATCTGCTCGCCCGGCTGCGGCTTCACGCGCTTGACGAAACGGTCCTTCCACAGCCGGTGCATCCCGCCCGACATGGCATCGTTCATGATGTCGTATTTGCGGGCGACGCTGGAGAAGACCTCGCCGACCTTGCGGGTCTTTTCCTGAGGGGTGACCTGCTGGTAGCCGAAGGAGACGGTTTCGTCGGTGGTTTCGCTCATGCGCCGTTCCCTAGAGGGAATTGAGCCCAGCGCAAAGGGTGTTACAGGCACCTTTTGTTGCGTTTGCCGCGCCGTGCGGCCCGCGAGCGGAAGCGAGCACAGACCAGAATGCCTGAACTGCCCGAGGTCGAAACCACTGTCCGGGGTCTCGCCCGCTTTATCGAAGGCGAGCGGATCACGCGCGTCACGCTGAACCGGCCCGACCTGCGCCGCCCCTTCCCCGCCGATCTGGTGCAGGTGATGACCGGCGCCACGGTCAGCGCCCTCTCGCGCCGCGCCAAATACGGGCTGATGCATCTTGATCGCGGGGCGACGATGATCTTCCATCTCGGCATGAGCGGGCGCTGGCGGATCGACCCCGAAGTGCCTGACACCCACGATCACCTGCTGCTGGAGACCGCGCACCACCGCTTCGCCCTGTGCGATCCGCGCCGCTTCGGTTCGGTCGATCTGGTGGCGAGCGACGCGCTCGATCGCTGGCCGCAATTCGCCGCGCTCGGGCCGGAACCGCTGGGACCGGGGCTGACGGCGTCCCACCTGAAGACCGCATTGCAGGGCAAGACCCAGTCCATCAAGCTGTGCCTGCTCGACCAGCGGATCGTCGCAGGGCTCGGCAATATCTATGTGTGCGAGGCGCTGTGGCGCGCGGGAATCCGCCCGACGAAGCCCGCAGGCAAGGTCACGCAGGCCCAGCTGGCGCGGCTGGTGCCTGCGATCATCGCCGTGCTCGAAGCCTCGATCCGCGACGGCGGTTCGACCTTGCGCGACTATGCCCGCCCAGACGGCGAACTGGGCTATTTCGCCAGCAGCTTCGATGTCTACGGACGCGAGGGCGAGGCCTGCCGGCGGGACGATGGCGGCGTGATCCGGCGGATCGCGCAAGGCGGGCGCAGCACCTGGTATTGTTCCACCTGCCAGAACTAGGCGAGAATCGTTGACCTCGGGCAGCTTCGCGACTATGCGCGCTGCTTTCCGGCGGTCGGACCCTGAGTCTGCTCGCCCTTTTCGAGCACACCCACGGATTTCATTCCGGTCGCTCCACGCGGCCCGAACCAAACGCGAGACAGACACGAATTATGGCCAACACGCCGCAAGCCAAGAAGCGCATCCGCCGCAACGCCAACCGCGCCGAAATCAACGGTGCGCGCATCAGCCGCATTCGCAGCTTCATCAAGAAGGTCGAATCGGCATGCGAAGCCGGTGACAAGGAAGCGGCAGCTGCGGCGCTCAAGGCGGCCCAGCCCGAAATGGCCCGCGGCGTTGCCCGCGGCGTGCTGCACAAGAACACCGTGGCCCGCAAGATGTCGCGCCTGACGCGCCGAGTCGCCACGCTCTGATCCGATTCGCACTGCTCCCGTAATCATGCCTAAGGGGTGATTACGGGTTGCAGGATGCGCCATTGCGCCCAAGGGCCGCGCCTCACCAGCGCGGCCTTTTCGCGTTTGCGCTGGCTGCAACACCGGCGCCCCTGACAAACCCTAGGAATCCCCGCGATTCGCACGATGTTAAGGGTCAATTTTCAGCAAAAACAGTCACTTGAACGCAAGTCTGCGGCATAGGGCCGAGTCAACAGGAATATTTCACTTTTTTTAAAAGTCCGCGCTTGCGCAAAGCCGCGATGCGCTCTTTACATGAACTCCACCCGCCGCGGGACAGCGCGGGTTTTTACAAACGAGCCGACAGGGGGGTTCTCCGGAAACCATGTTTCCGGGGGAGGGAAAGGCATTGCCTGTCGCGGTGGGACAAATCGACTTGCAGGTCATGCGATCTGCGGGACAAGAGTGAATCGGGGACGAGATTGTGCACAGGATCGACAAGGCACGGGCATCCGGCCGGCAGGCGGATGAACATCTGATGGAAGACTCCGAAGCCGTAAATCTCGCCGCCGACTGGTCCGACATCAGCCAGGGCCTGCGCAAGGATCTTGGCCACCAGCTGCACAGCCAGTGGATCAAGCCGATCCAGCTCGGCGGGCTGAACCGCGAAACCGGCGCGCTCGACCTTTATCTGCCCACCGAATTTTCGGCCAACTGGGTGCGCGACCGGTTCCATGACCGGCTGCAACTGGCGTGGAAGATCGCGCGCAGCGAAGTGCGCAGCGTCAACATCCAGGTCCACCCCGGCCGCCGCCAGTTGCCCGATCTGCGCCTCGACGATGGCCGCCGCCCCGCCAACGATGGCGCAAGCGCGATTGCTCTGGCCGCAGGCAGCCTGGGCGATGCGAGCTTCACCTCCTCGGTCGGGCTTGACCCGTCGCTGACCTTCGCCGCCTTCGTGACCGGCGAGGCGAACATCCTCGCCTGCAACGCCGCGCAGCGAATGGCCGCGCTGGAGCAGCCGCAGTTCTCGCCGCTCTATCTCAAGGCCGCGACCGGACAGGGCAAGACGCACCTGCTGCACGCGATCGGGCACGGCTATCTTCAGGCGCACCCGCGTGCGCGCATTTTCTACTGTTCGGCCGAACGCTTCATGGTCGAATTCGTGCAGGCGCTGAAATCGAGCCAGACGATCGAGTTCAAGGCGCGGCTGCGCAGCTTCGATCTGCTGCTGGTGGACGATATCCAGTTCATCATCGGCAAGGCGAGCGCGCAGGAAGAACTGCTCTACACCATCGATGCGCTGCTGGCCGAAGGCAAGCGGCTGGTCTTCGCCGCCGACCGCGCCCCGCAGGCGCTGGACGGGGTGGAGCCGCGCCTGCTCAGCCGCCTGTCGATGGGTCTGGTTGCCGATATCCAGCCCGCCGATATCGAGCTGCGCAAGAAGATCCTGGTGTCGAAGCTGACCCGCTTCGCCCCGCTCAATGTGCCCGAGGATGTGATCGATTTCCTCGCCCGCACCATCACCCGCAACGTGCGCGAGCTGGTGGGTGGCCTCAACAAGCTGATCGCCTATGCCCAGCTGACGGGGCAGGAAGTCTCGCTCCAGCTGGCCGAGGAGCAGCTGACCGATATCCTGTCGGCCAACCGCCGCCGCATCACCATCGATGAAATCCAGCGCACCGTGTGCCAGTTCTACCGCATCGACCGCGCGGAAATGAGCAGCAAGCGCCGTGCGCGCGCCGTGGTGCGCCCGCGGCAGGTGGCGATGTATCTGTCCAAGGTGCTCACGCCGCGCAGCTACCCCGAAATCGGGCGCAAGTTCGGCGGGCGCGACCATTCCACCGTGATCCACGCGGTGCGCCTGATCGAGGACCTGCGCCAGCGCGACGCCGACATGGACGGCGATGTGCGCAGCCTGCTGCGCCAGCTGGAAAGCTAAGTTACAGGCCCACCCCCGGCCCCTCCCGCAAGCGGGAGGGGTGATTGTGGCGTGACCAGTTCCTCTCCCGCTTGCGGGAGAGGTTAGGGGTGGGCCCGGCTTTCCCCGTCCCCGCCTTCTCCCTGCGATTTCGACAGGCTGATCCACAGCCCTGTCGACAGACGGTGCACAGGCTGTAAACAGCCTGTCCATGCCCCATCTGCGCCTTTCCTCCGATCTCATCACCCTGCCCGAAGGGTGGATTCCCGCCCTCGTCAGGGGCGCAAAATGCCGTTGCCCGCGCTGCGGTGAGGCGGCGCTGTTTCGTGCATGGCTCAAACCCGTCGACCGCTGCGGGCACTGCAAGCAGGACTGGTCGGTGCAGCAGGCCGATGATTTCCCCGCCTATATCGGCATCTTCGTGGTCGGCCACCTGCTCGCGCCGGTGGTGATCGCGATGATCAGTGGCGGGGTTTCGGCGTGGCTGACGCTCGCCATCACCCTGCCGGTATCGGTGATCATGCTGCTCGCCATGCTCCAGCCGACCAAGGGCGCGGTGATCGCCTTCCTGTGGTGGCACGGGATCGGCGCCTTCCGGCAGGAGCGGCGCAAAGCCGACGACCAGCCGTGAGCCTTTCGCCAGCCCCGTTATCTTCGGCACGGCTCGACCGGTTCGCCCGCCATATCGTGCTGCCCGAAGTCGGCGGCGCGGGGCAGGTGAAGCTGGCGGCGAGCAAGGTCGCGATCATCGGCCTCGGCGGCATCGGCAGCCCGGCCCTGCAATATCTCGCCGCAAGCGGGATCGGGCGGCTGGCGCTGGTCGATGATGATGTGGTCGATGTGTCGAACCTCCAGCGCCAGACGATCTTCACGCAGCGCGATGTCGGATATGGCAAGGCGGTCTCGGCCCGCCGTTGGCTCGCCAATTTCGATGACGCGTGCCAGGTCGATGTGTCCGATGCGCGCATCACGCCGGACAATGCCGCCAGCCTGATCGCAGGTGCCGATCTGGTGATCGACGGCACCGACAATTTCGCCACGCGCCTCGCCATCTCGGACGCCTGCGTGGCAGCGGGCATCCCGCTGCTGTCCGCCGCCGTGGGCCGCTTTCAGGGGCAGGTCGCAGCCTTTGCCGGGCACCTTTCGGGCGAGGCGTGCTATCGCTGCTTTGTCGGCGATGCCTTCGATGCCGAGGATTGCGACACCTGCGCCGACGACGGCATGCTTGGCGCGATGGCGGGCTGGGCGGGCACCTTTGCCGCGCTTCAGGCGATCAGAGTGCTGCTGGCAGGCGTGAGCGGCATGGGCGATCCGCAGTGGGGGCGGCTCCACATCCTCGATGGCCTCGCGCCGGGGATGCGCACGATCCGCATTGCCAAGGATGCGAGCTGCCGCAGCTGCGGTTAACTCAGTCGACCTCGAACCACTGCCTGCGCTTGCGGGCGGCGTTGATCCGGTCGAGTTCCGAAGGCCGATCCGCTGCGGGATCGGGGCGGCAGGTGGCGCTGCCCCCACTCGTCTCGCAGATCCGGCCCAGACTGTCGCGGCCCTCGTCGGGCGTGTAGAGCATCAGGTAGAACAGCCCCGCGCAGGCCGGCAGCGCCGCGACCAGCAGGGTTGCGCCAACCCAGAACCGCAGGCCGCCGCCCACGCCTTGCGCGACCGTGCCGACCGTGGGCTTGCGCGTCGTCCCGGCTGCAAGCACGCGCCGCGCCCCGCCCATCATCACCCCGCCCCCGATCATCAGCATGACAAAGGGCACCGCCACCAGCGCAACGAAGGTGTAGAACAGCATGTGGCCATCGAACCGGCAGCCGGTCGCGAGGCATCCGGTCCAGTAGACGACCAGATAGCCATAGGGCAGCGCCAGCACGGCCAGCAGGATCATCATCCAGCGCGACATGGGCTAACCCTATCGCGGCACGGTTAAATTCCGGTGTGCAGCACCTCGTCCACCCATTGCGGCACCAGCACGCTGGCCGGGCCGTGGCGCGATTCGTGGAAGAACCGCGATCCCTCGCTGGGTTCGAGATTGAGTTCGAGCGTGCGGGCGCCGTTCGCCCGCGCTTCCTGCACGAAACCCGCCGCCGGATAGACCGCGCCGCTGGTGCCGATGCTCACGAACAGGTCGCAGGTCTCCAGCGCCTGATAGATCCGGCCCATCTGGTAGGGCATCTCGCCGAACCACACGACATCGGGGCGCAAGCTGGGTGCGCGGCAGACGGGGCATGGCGGGCGGTCGATCATCGCCTCCAGCCAGGGCGAGCGTGTCTCGCAGGCGGTGCACAGCGCCGATTTCAGCTCGCCATGCATGTGCAGGACCCGCGCCGATCCGCCGCGTTCGTGCAGGTCATCGACATTCTGGGTGACCAGCAGCAGTTCCCCCGCGAAGGCCCGTTCCAGCCGGGCGAGCGCCATGTGCGCAGGATTGGGCGCGACATCGGCAAGTGCGGCGCGGCGCATGTCGTAGAAATTGAGCACGAGGTCAGGATTGCGCGCAAAGCCTTCGGGCGTGGCGACATCCTCGACCCGGTGCTGCTCCCACAGACCTCCTGCGGAGCGGAAGGTGTCGATCCCGCTCTCGGCCGAAATCCCTGCGCCAGTGAGGATGACGATGCGATTGAAGTCTGCCATGACGCCATCAAACATGATCGGCAGAGGCGAGGCAATGGCACAGCTGCAATTCGGAGTGATCGGACACAAGGGCCGCATGGGACAGGCGCTGGAGGCGGCCATCCGCGATGCCGGCCATGTGCTGCATGTCGGCGTGGATGCAGGCGGCAATATCGGGCCGTTTGCGGCGCATTGCGATGTGCTGGTCGATTTCTCCGCTCCGCAAGCGCTGGCGGCAAACCTCGCCGCGGCGAAGGTTGCGGGCAAGCCGATCGTGGTCGGCACGACGGGGCTGGAAGAGCCGCATTTCGTGATGCTGGCCGAAGCGGCAAAGGCGGTGCCGGTGCTGCAATCGGGCAATTTCTCGCTCGGCGTGACGCTGATGGCGCATCTGGTGCGCGAGGCGGCGGCGCGGCTGGGGCCGGACTGGGATATCGAGGTGCTGGAAATGCACCACCGCATGAAGGTCGACGCGCCGAGCGGCACGGCCAAGCTGCTGGGCGAGGCGGCAGCGGCGGGGCGGGGGATCGTGCTCAGCGACAACATGGAGAGCGGCCGTCACGGCATGACCGGGGCACGGGGGCCGGGCGCGATCGGCTTTGCCACCCTGCGCGGCGGCACCGTGGCGGGCGAGCATTCGGTGATCTTCGCCGGCAGCGAGGAGCGCCTGACACTGTCACATTCGGCCGAAAACCGCATGATCTTCGCCCGCGGTGCGGTGAAGGCGGCACAGTGGCTGACCGGCAAGCCCGCCGGGCGCTACACCATGAACGATGTGCTGGGGCTGTAAGGCTTGACGCCGCGCGACCGCGGTGCATTACTCGCATAATACACAGTGATCCACAGGGGAGCGATCATCATGTCCGGCACACTTACCCCCGCCCAGCAGGCGGCGCAGATGGTCGACAGCCTCGGCCCGGAGGCGCTGGCACGGGCCGAGGCCTATACCATCGGCAATCACTGGCTGTTGCTGGGCAGTCTGGTGGTATCGGTGCTGGTCGCGCTGGTCATGGTGCGCCTGAGGCTGCTTGACCGGATCGCCGCCCGCTTTGCCGATCCGCAGCGCTTCTTCGCGACCTTTACCGTCAGCGCCGCCTTTCTGCTGATCTCGACCCTGATCGCCCTGCCCTGGACGCTCTACACCGATTGGCACCGCGAACGTTCCTATGATCTGTCGAGCCAGCCGCTCGGCGATTTCCTCGGCCAGATGGCGATCGGCGAAGCGCTGGGAGCGGGGCTGGGCGGGCTGTTCCTCGCCGGTGTCTATGTCCTGATCCGCCGCACCGGAGCGCGCTGGTGGCTGTGGAGCGGCGGGCTGGCGGGCGTGGTCACGCTGGTAATGCTGCTCGCCGGGCCGCCGCTGATCGAGCCGCTGTTCAACGATTACAAACCGGTGCCGCCGGGCGAGGTGCGCACCGCGCTGGAACAGATCGCAGAGGATGTCGATATCCCGAAAGACCGTATCTTCATGTATGACGGATCGCGCCAGTCGGACCGCTTCACCGCCAATGTTTCCGGCATCGGCCCCGCGGCCCGCATCGCGATTTCCGATGTGGCGCTGAAGGAAGCGAGCCTTGCCGAGGTGCGGGCGGTGACCGGGCACGAGGCCGGGCACTACAAGCTGGGCCATGTCTGGCGCTCGGTTGTGCTCTTGCCGTTGCTGGCCATGCTGCTGTTCTATCTGCTGCACCGCCTGTTCACCCCCACCGCCCGCCTGCTGGGCAGCGATGCGCGGCTCGACGAAGCCCGCGGTCTGCCGGTGTTCGCTGTGGTGGGATCGGTGCTGGGCCTGCTTGTCACCCCGATCACCAACACCCTCACCCGCGTGGGCGAGACCGAGGCCGATCGCTATTCGCTCCAGACCGTGAACGAGCCCGATGCCCTTGCCACAGCGCTGGTGAAGACCGCCGAATACCGCTATCCGCGCCCCTCGCCCTTGCAGGAAGCGCTGTTCTACACCCACCCCTCGGTCGAAAACCGGGCGCTGATGGCGATGGAGTGGAAGGCAGCGCACCCGCAGCAAAGCGCGCCTGATCCGGAATGACCAAAGACCAGATCTTCGAATTCTTCCGCCGTCTGGCCGAGGATAACCCCTCGCCCCAGACCGAGCTGGAATATGGCAATGCCTACCAGCTGCTCGTCGCGGTCGCGCTGTCGGCGCAGGCGACCGATGTGGGGGTCAACAAGGCCACCCGCGCGCTGTTCGCCCGCGTGCAGACGCCGCAGCAGATGCTCGATCTCGGCGAGGACGGGCTGAAGGAGCACATCAAGACCATTGGCCTGTTCAACTCCAAGGCCAAGAACGTGATCGCCCTGTCGCAGATCCTTGTCGATGAACACGGGGGCGAGGTGCCCGATACCCGCGAGGCGCTGGTCAGGCTGCCGGGCGTCGGGCGCAAGACCGCCAATGTGGTGCTCAACTGCTGGTTCGGGCAGGAAACCTTCGCGGTCGATACCCACATCTTCCGCCTCGGCAACCGCACCGGCATGGCCAAGGGCAAGACCCCCGATCAGGTCGAGGCCAAGCTCGAAAAGCGCGTGCCCCAGCCCTTCCGCCGCGATTCGCACCACTGGATGATCCTGCACGGCCGATACGTGTGCAAGGCGCGGACACCAGAGTGCTGGCGCTGCAAGGTCGTGGACCTGTGCAGCTTCAGGAAGAAGGTGCTGGAAAAGAGGTAGGGCGATGAGCGGCAAACTCCGGATGGCGCATCGCAATCGAACCGGCGCAAGGCATGGCACGCAAACCCGATAATGTGACCAGGTTTCGCAGACCTTTGCGGGTGCGGTGGTGGCGTCGCCCGCGCGTTCAACCACCCCGATTCCGGCGGCAGGCAAAACGGGGATCGTCATGGACGCAGGCGTGGCGTGACATGCGCCCGTTCATCTCCCTGATCGCCCTCGTCACGATAGGCTTCATCATCGCTCTCCCCGGAGCCTACGAGCCGCCTGCCTTCCTGCAATCCGATCCGGAGCGGATATCCGGCACCTTCACGCGCTGCGGCAAGGGCCGGGGGTATTATTGCGTGATCGACGGCGACACCTTCCGGATAGGCGAGCGCCGCATCCGGGTGGTCGGAATCGATACGGCCGAAATCCGCGCGCGTTGTCCGGCAGAGGCCAGGCAGGCGGAGCAATCAGCGGCGGCCCTGCAAACGTGGCTCAACCGCGGTGCTTTCCAGATGACGGCGCGGGTCGATGAGCCTTACGACCGGTACGGACGCGAATTGCGTATAGTGAAGCGGATCGAAGCCGATGGCCGCGTCTCGCACCTGGCCGAATGGATGCAGGCCGATGGAGGCGCGCGCGGCTATCTGGGTGAATGGCGCGGGGGATGGTGCGAGAGCGCGGATTAAGCCGCGGTTCAACTGCAAGGGCGTTCATACCGTCGCTCTGGTGGAGAAACCGTCATGATGATCCCTCGCCTTTCGCTGATTGCCCTGCCGCTTGCCGCTGCCGCCTGTGCGCCGGTGGAACGCGCCACCGATGCCAACCCTGCTGCCGGTGCGCCCGCAGTGAAGGTGCTCGGCGAAGGCCAGCGCTGCATCATGCGCGACCAGATCCGCCAGACCGTGGTGCGCAGCGACCGTGTGATCGATTTCGAAATGCAGAGCGGCAAGGTCTGGCGCAACACCCTGACCCAAAGCTGCCCGGGCCTCAGCTTCGACCGTGCGATCACCTACGAAACCTCGATCAACCAGCTGTGCAGCGTCCAGATCGTCTATGCGCTCCAGAACATCGGCGGCGTGCCGCAGCGCGGCGCGGGGTGCTCGCTCGGCGAATTCGTGCCGGTGGAGTATGTGAAGGGCGGCTGAGGCAGCCTGCCCCTAACCCTTCCCGTCCCCGAAATTGCTTTCATCGAGTTCCAGCCCCGCCCGCCCATCGGCGGCGGTGTGGGCGGGTGCGTGGGGGTGCTCGACATACTCGGGCTCCTCGACCTCCAGCATCCCTTCCCACTTGGTGATCACCGCAGTCGCCACCGCGTTGCCGACCACGTTGGTGGCGGTGCGGCCCATGTCGAGGAACTGGTCGATCGCAAGGATGATCGCCACGCCTTCAACCGGCAGGCCGAACATGGCGAGCGTGCCGGTGATCACCACCAGCGAAGCGCGCGGCACGGCAGCGATGCCCTTGGACGAGATCATCAGCGTCAGCAGGATCATGATCTGCGTGCCGACGCTCAGATCCATGCCATAAGCCTGCGCGATGAAGATCGTCGCGAAGCTCATGTACATCATCGAGCCATCGAGATTGAAGCTGTAGCCCAGCGGCAGCATGAAGCCCGAAATGCGGCGCGGCACGCCGAAGCGGTCAAGCTGTTCGAACAGCTTGGGCAGCGCAGCTTCGGACGATGCGGTCGAAAAGGCGATCATCAGCGGCTGGCGGATGTAGCGGATCAGCGCCCAGATGCGCCGGCCCAGGAACAGCGCGCCTGCGCCCAGCAAAATCACCCACAGCAGCACCAGCGAGAAATAGAACTCGACCAGCAGGGTCAGATAGGTTCCGAGGATCGCCAGCCCGCTCGCCGCGACCACATTGGCAAGCGCGCCGAACACCGCCACCGGCGCATAGCGCATGACGTAGCCGGTGACCTGCAACATCATTTCGGCCAGCGCATCCGCGCCCTTGACCAGCGCCTGCCCCCGCTCGCCGATGGCCGACAAAGCGACCCCTGCAAAGATCGAGAAGACGAGGATTTGCAGGATATTGTTGGTCGCCAGCGCCTCCACTGCGTTCTTGGGGAAGATCGAGAGGATGAAGTCGGTCGCCTTCAGTTCCTTCACCTCGCCCACGGCAGCGGCGGCTTCGGCGACATCG
This sequence comes from Erythrobacter sp. RANMB8, assembly GCF_056848235.1. NCBI lineage: Bacteria > Pseudomonadati > Pseudomonadota > Alphaproteobacteria > Sphingomonadales > Erythrobacteraceae > Erythrobacter > Erythrobacter sp. RANMB8. The sequence goes on along the minus strand of NZ_JBREHG010000015.1, from coordinate 24,512 downwards.
GGGATCGGCGCGCCCACGCCGGGCTGGAACAGGTTGACGAGGATCAGCCCCAGCCCGATCGAGACGAGGCTGGCGGTGATGAACCATGTCAGCGCCCGCACCCCGATCCGGCCCAGCGCCGCGCTGTCGCCCATATGCGCGATGCCGACCACGATCGTCGACAGCACCAGCGGCGCGACCAGCATCTTGATCAGATTGAGGAAAATGTCCGACAGCAGCTTGAACCATGGCGCGATATCGGCCTTGATCACATCGGCGGGCACCATCTGGTTGAGCACCTGTCCGACGATCACGCCAAGCACCATGCCGGCGAGGATGTAGAGGGTCAGCTTGCGGTCCATAATCTCTCCCGTGCGCCGCGCAGGCGCTATTCTTCCGTTGGCGCCAGAGCCAGCGCGTCGCCTGCAATGCGGGCATAAATGCGGGCGAGAGCCGCCAGATCGGGGATCGCCACGGCTTCGTCGCGCTTGTGCATGGTTGCGTTGCACAGGCCGAATTCGATCACCGGACACACGGCGCGCAGGAACCGCGCATCGGACGTGCCGCCGGTAGTGGACAGTTCGGGCTTCACGCCGGTCTCGGCCTCAACGGCGGCGCTGACCAGCGCGGAAAACGCGCCGGGTTCGGTCAGGAACGGCTCGCCCGAAATCACCGGGCGCGCCTTGCCGCCGTGCTTTTCGGCGATCGCCATCACCCTCTCGGACAGGCTGTGGCCGGTGTGCAGATCGTTGAAGCGGATCGAAATCCGCGCCGCACCGCGCGCCGGAATGACATTGTGCGCCTTGTTGCCGACATTGATGTCGGTGATTTCGAGGTTGCTCGGCTGGAACCAGCGGGTGCCCGTGTCGAGCGTCAGCGCGTCCAGCTCCGCCAGAATCGCCACCAGTTTCGGCAGCGGATTATCGGCAAGGTGCGGATAGGCGACATGGCCCTGCGTCCCTTCGACATCGATGAAGATATTGACCGAGCCCCTGCGACCGATCTTCACCATGTCGCCCAGCCGGTTGACCGAGGTGGGCTCGCCGACAAGGCACAGGTCGGGCTGGATGCCTTGCGCCGCCATGTAATCGATCAGCGCACGGGTGCCGTGGAGCGCGGGGCCTTCCTCGTCGCCGGTGATGATGAAGCTGATCGTGCCGGCGTCCTGCGGCACGTCGGCGACGGCGGCGACCATCGCGGCAATCGCGCCCTTCATGTCGACCGCGCCGCGCCCGTGGAGCAGTTCGCCGCGCACCTGCGGATCGAAGGGATCGGACGCCCAGCCGTCACCCGGCGGCACCACATCGAGGTGCCCGGCAAAGGCGAAATGGCGCGAGCCTTCGGGCCCGTGCCGGATCGCGAACAGGTTCTCGACCGGCGCTTCCTCGCTCCCCTCGGCGCCCTCCCCGCGAGTGAAGCGGTGAACGGCAAAGCCGAGCGGTGCCAACATCGCCTCAAGTTCGGCAAACACCGCGCCGGTTGCAGGTGTCACCGAGGGCGCGGCGATCAGGCGCCTGGCAAGGTCGAGAACATCAGTCATGCGTGCCCAAGGGTTAGCAGCGTGAAGCGACAGCGCAAGGCACGCTATTGCCCGCGCCGCCGTTCCTCCACCACCAATGGCCCCGGCGCAAAGGCGCTTTCGAGCAAATCCGCGATTCTGAGACCGGCCTGCTGCACCCGCCGCTTTGCGACCGGCACGCCGCGGATGATGTCCTCCTGCGACAGCGCGGTCTTTTCGGGCAGGGGCGCGGCGCACACGTTTTCGCTGTCGAAGGCGGTGGGGTAGACGAAACTGCGGGCGATCTCCCAGCTTTCGCGGCCCCAGTCATCGGGGGTGCCGCCTGCAAGGTCTGCACGTTCTGCGGGGGAATAGCGCCGCACCACCGGATCGGCGGGATCGCTGATGGCGCGTTCGGCCAGTGGGCCGTCCCAGATCGAATGGAGGTTGTAGCCGGGCCGGATGCCGTAATCGGCCTCGCGGTCATTGCCGCCGCGATCCTCGTTGTCGCCCGAATGCAGCGGCATGTGCACATCGCCTGCGAAATGCACCATGAAGGCCAGCGCCTCCAGCCGCACCGCAGCGGGCAGGCGTTCGTCGGCAAGGATGCGGTGGGCGCGGGTGATCTGCGCGGTGACGCAATTGCCGCCCGCGCAATTGGCGCGCGGGTTGAACGCCTCGCACACCGGCGCGGTGCGGTAATGCCACGCGGCGGTATAGCCCCAACGCCAGCCTTCGCCGCGCACGCAATCGGCCCAGACCGCCGCATCCTGCAAGGTCTTGAGCGGGCATTCGGGCGTGCCGAGCTGCTTTTCATAGGCCAGCAGCGCCCGGATCTTCGCCCGCACTTCGGGAGAGACATTGGCTTCGGCGATGGCGGCGGTCTGGCGGTGCGCGTAAAAGCCCCATGCGCTGGCGGGCGCGGGCAGCAGCGCGAGCGTCGCCAGCAGCACGGGCAGCAGCACGGGCAACAGGCGCATCATGCCGGGATCTCGTATTGTTCGATCACCCATTCCTCATGCCCGGCAGCCGCGATCCATTCGGCCATCCAGTCCTGCTCCCACATCGCCTGCATATAGGCCTGCGCGAAGCCGGGGACGCCGATACCATAGGTGACAAAGCGGGTGACGACCGGCGCGTAGAAGATATCCGCCGCGCCGAAGGTGCCGAACAGATAGGGCCCGCTGCCGCCATGGCGCGCCCGCGCTTCGGCCCATAATTGGAGAATGCGCACGATATCGGCGCGGGTCTGGTCGGAAATGCCCGGCAGTTCCACCCGGCGGCGGATGTTCATCGGCAGTTCCTTGCGCAGCGATTGGTAGCCCGAGTGCATCTCGGCCACCATCGCCCGGGCCATGCCGCGCGCGGCCTCGTCCTTCGGCCAGAACCGCTCGCGCCCGACCTTGTCGGCAAGGTATTCCATGATCGCAAGGCTGTCCCACACCACGGCATCGCCATCCCACAGGATCGGCACCTTGCCGCTGGAAGGCTGCACTTCGCCCATGTCCTGCTTCAGCCGGTCCCACTCCTCGCCCATGATCGGCACGGTCAGTTCGTCGAAGTGCAGGCCCGACTGCTTGATCGCGAGCCAGCCGCGCAGGGACCAGCTGGAGTAGTTCTTGTTGCCGATGATAAGTTTCATGTCCGCTGCGCTCCACCTTGCCGGGACTGATAATGGCGCTGCCCTAGATATTCAGGCTGGCGCTGTCGAGGCTGAACGGATTAGAGAGAGGGCCAACGAGGAGCCGCACATGTCCCTTCCCCCCTTCCACCTCGCCTTTCCGGTCGACGATCTTGCCGCTGCCCGCCATTTCTACGGCGAGGTGATGGGCTGCGGCGAGGGGCGTTCCTCCGACGAGTGGATCGATTTCGACTTCCACGGGCACCAGATCGTCGCCCATCTCGCGCCGGGGCAGGCGGGTGACCGCGCCTCCAACCATGTCGACGGCCACGGGGTACCGGTGCCGCATTTCGGCCTGGTGCTGGCGATGGACCAGTGGGAGGCGCTGGCCGAGCGGCTGCGCGCAGGCGGCGCGGATTTCGTGATCGAGCCGACCATCCGCTTCAAGGGCCAGCCGGGCGAACAGGCGACGATGTTCCTGCGCGATCCTTCGGGCAATGCGCTGGAATTCAAGGCCTTCGCCGATATCGGCAAACTGTTCGCCAGATAGGCGCGGGAGAGATTTGCGATGACGATCATGGTGCGTATGCTGGCGCTGGCCGGCGCTCTGGCTCTGCAAGCCCCTGCGGCACTGGCGCAGGAGGCCGCTCCGGGCGCCCTGCCCGCGCCGCTGCAACAGCATCTGGCAGGGCAATATGACCGGATCATCGCCGATCTGGTCACCATCACCGAAATCCCGGCCCCGCCCTTCAAGGAAGAACGCCGCGCCGCCGCCTTTGCGCAGATGCTGCGCGATGCGGGCCTCGCCGATGTCACCATCGACGAGGAAGGCAACGTCCTCGCCCTGCGCCCCGGCACCACCGACGGGCCGGTATTCGTCGTCTCCGCCCACCTCGACACGGTGTTTCCCGAAGGCACCCCGATCACCGTCACCCGCGAAGGCGATCGGCTGTTCGCACCGGGCATCGGCGATGACAGTCTCGGCCTCGCCTCGATCCTCGCGTGGGTGCGGGTGCTGGAACAGCAGAACATCTCGACCCGCCAGCCGATCCTGTTCGTCGGCACCGTGGGCGAAGAAGGGCCGGGCGACCTGCGCGGGGTGCGCCACCTGTTCACCAAGGGCGCCTACAAGGACCGCATCGGCGCGTTCCTGTCGATCGACAATGCCGATGCGGCGCGGATCGTCCACGCCGCGGTCGGATCACGCCGCTACAAGCTGGTGTTCAAGGGGCCGGGCGGGCACAGCTACGGCGCCTTCGGGATCGTCAATCCGATGGTCGCCATGGCCGAGACGGTGCGCGGGCTTTACGCCGTGAACGTGCCTGCCGAACCCAAGACGACCTATGCCGCCAGCGTGGTCAGCGGCGGCACCTCGGTCAATTCGATCCCGGCCGAAATCGCGCTGGAGCTCGACCTGCGCTCGGGCGATCCTGCCGCACTGCGTGATCTGGAGCAGGCCATGCTGGCCGCCGCCCATGCCGCCGTCGCGCAGGAAAATGCGGCGCGCTCGACCCGCGCGGGCACCATCGCGCTTGATCCGCAATTGAAGGGTGACCGGCCTGCGGGCGCGACCCCGCCCGATCACCCGCTGGTGCAGGCAGCGATGAAAGCCTCGGCCGCAGCGGGCTTCACCCCGCGCCTCGACGAAAGCTCGACCGATTCGAACATCCCGATGAGCATGGGCATCCCCGCCCTGACAATCGGCACCGGCGCCGGCGGCGGGCGCACCCATAGCACCGACGAATACCTCGACGTCGGGCGCGAACAGTTCCTCGCCGGGGTATCGGTCGGCCTCGCGGTGATCCTGGCGCAGGCGCAGGCGGATGTGACACCTCGTTAACGTCTCGGGTCTAATCTCCCTTGCATGAAGAACCATCTCGCGATTGCCCTCGCGGCAGTCTTCGTCGCCGCACCGCTTGAGGCACAGACGCTCACCGGTCCTGCTACAGTGATCGATGGCGACACCATCGACATGACCGGCACCCGGATCCGCCTGCTCGGCATCGATGCACCCGAAAGCGCGCAAGGGTGCACCCGCGAAGGCCAGCCATGGGCCTGCGGCGAAGAGGCCACCAATAGCCTGCGCGAGATTGTCGAGGGCCAGCGCGTGCGCTGCATGGCGCAAGGCGTGGATGTCTATGGCCGCACGCTCGCGACCTGCGAGGCTGCGGGGATCGACATCGCCCGCGAGGCAGCGCGGCGCGGGATGGCCATCGCACTCGACAATGCGCCCGAGGATTACCACGCTGCGGTCAATATCGCCCGCCAGTTCCGGCATGGCATGTGGGCGGGCGAGTTCGAGCAGCCCTCGGCCTGGCGTGTGGCCAACCCGCGCTCCGATGACCGCAACGTGCGGCTGGCGAGGTCGGAGCGCCCCGCTGCTGCGCCCGTCGCCCGGCCCGCTGCACCCCGACGCTACACCAATGCGCAGGGCTGCGCGATCAAGGGCAACCACAGCCGCCACGGGGATTTCATCTACCACTTGCCGGGGCAGAAATACTACAACCAGACCCGTCCCGAGGCGTTGTTCTGCACCGAACGCGAGGCGCAGGCGGCGGGCTTCCGCCGGTCGAAGGAGTAGTCCCTACCCCATCCATCCTTCGCCCAGCGCGTCACTGACCACAGCGGCGCGCAGGGCGGCGATGCCCATGCCTTTTTCGCTGCTGGTAAGGTGCAATTCGGGATAGGCCGCCACGTGCTTGCGCATTTCGGCGGCGGTCGCCTGGGCGACCTTGTCGAGCTCGCTCGCCTTGATCTTGTCCGTCTTGGTCAGCACCACGCGGTAGCCGACCGCCGCCTCGTCGAGCATCTTCATCATCGCCCGGTCAACGTCCTTCAGCCCGTGACGACTGTCGACCAGCACCAGCGTGCGCACCAGCACCTGCCGTCCGCGCAGGTAGGAATTGACCAGCGCCTTCCACTTTTCGACGACCTTCACCGGTGCTTTGGCAAAGCCGTAACCGGGCATGTCGACCAGCCGGAACAGCGGCAACGCGCCTTCTTCTTCGGGCCTGCCCACATCGAAGAAATTGAGTTCCTGCGTGCGCCCCGGCGTCACCGAAGCCCGCGCAATCGCCTTGCGGCCGGTCAGTGCGTTGAGCAGCGAGGATTTGCCCACGTTGCTCCGCCCGCAGAACGCGATCTCCGGCACCGCCGGATCGGGCAGGAATTGCAGCTGCGGCGCGGACAGCAGGAAATCCACCGGCCCCGAAAAGAGCTTCGATGCGGCGTCCTCGCGGGCCTGCTGTTCGGCTTCGTCCATCATCTGCGGCCTAGGTCTTGGCCTTGTCCGCCGCGGCGGCATTTGCCGCCTTCAGCTGCGGGTGGCGCGAATAGAGGTAGCTCTGCTGCGCCACGGTGAGGATGTTGGAAGTCACCCAGTAGAGCAGCAGACCTGCGGCAAAGGGCGCCATCACGAACATCAGGATCCACGGCATGATCGCAAACATCTGCTGCTGCACGGGGTCCATCGCCGAGGGGTTGAGCTTGAACGTCAGCCACATCGTGATGCCGAGCAATACCGCGAGCGGGCCAATCGCCAGGAAGCCCGGCACGTCGTAGGGCAGCATCCCGAACAGGTTGAGGATATGCGCCGGATCGGGAGCGGACAGGTCCTTGATCCAGGCGATGAACGGTTCGTGCCGCATCTCGATTGCCAGCACCAGCACCTTGTAAAGCGCGAAGAAGATCGGAATCTGGATCAGCAGCGGCAGGCAACCGGCCAGCGGATTGACCTTCTCGTCCTTGTAAAGCTTCATGATCTCCTGCTGCTGGCGCTGCTTGTCGTCCTTGAAGCGCTCCTGGATCTCTTTCATCTTCGGCTGCACGGCCTTCATCGCCGCCATCGAGGCAAACTGCTTCTGCGCGATCGGGAACATCAGCCCGCGGATGATGACGGTGAGCAGGATGATCGCCACGCCAAAATTGCCGACAAGGCCATTGAGCGTGCGCAGCAGCCACAGGATCGGCTTTTCGACGATCTCGAACCAGCCCCAGCTGATCGCCTTGCCGAAATAGGTGATGCCGCCGTCTTCATACTTGTCGAGGATCCGGCTGTCCTTGGCACCGGCATACAGCCGGGTGTCCTGCGTCAGGCTGCCGCCTGCGGGCACGGTGGTGGCGGCATAAAGCAGATCGGCGCGGAACAGGTTGTTGCCGAGGGAACGGAAACCGACGCTGCCGGTCTCGCCCTTGCCCGGCACCAGCGCCCCGAGCCAGTACTGATCGGTAAAGCCGAGCCAGCTGGCCGCGCCTTCGGGCTTTTCCCCGCCAAGTTCGGCCAGTTCCTCGTAGGAATACGGGTCCCACAGCGTTCCGCCGAACACGCCGACCGGGCCCGAATGGGCCACCCACTGGTCGATCGTGGCGGTGGTGCTGGTGCGCTTGATCAGGGCAAAGGGCTGGATGATCGCCGCTGCCGCGCCCGCGTTGGTCGCGGTCTGGGTGGCGGTGATCATGTAATCCTTGTCGACCGTGAATTTGATCGCATAGGTGATCCCCGCATCATCGGTGCGGGTCAGGGTGACGGGGGTTTCGGGCGTCAGTTTGGTCCCGTCGGCCTGCCACAGCGCGGTCGAAGGCTGGCGCACACCGCCAGCGACAAAGCCGAACTCGGCGAAATATTGCCCCGGCGTGCCTTCGGGCATGAACAGGCGGACTGGGCCGGAATCCTTCTTGAGGCTCTCGCGGTAATCCTTGAGCTCGATGTCGTCGAGGCGCGCCCCCACGAGATTGATCGAGCCGGTGACCCGCGGCGTATCGATCGCCACGCGGTTGGGGCTGGCGAGCGCAGCCTTGAGATCGACCTTGCCGTTCGCTGCGGCCTCTGCCCCCAGATCGCCGCCGGCCTTGGCGCTGGCCGCCACAGGCTTGGCCTCGGTCGCCTCGGCAGTCAGCGCGGCTTCGGGGTAGAAATACCGCATCCCCACGTCCCACCCGAGAATGAGCAGGCCCGAAAGCAGAACGGCGAGCAGAAGATTGCGATTGTCCAAGTGTATGCCCCGAAAGAATGCGACGAGAAGTGTATTATGGGGTTAGAACGGTCCCGTTTCCAGACCCCTAGGGCACCGGATCATGCCCGTGTCCGCCCCAGGGGTGGCAGCGCATTAGCCGCTTGAACGCCATCCATCCACCCTTGAACGCACCATACTTGCCGATCGCCTGGATCGCGTATTCCGAGCAGGACGGCGCGTAGCGGCAGGTGGGCGGCAAAATGCGCGAAGGGCCAAGCTGCCATGCCCGTGCGACGAGGATCAGAACCTGCTTCACTTTTTGCGGTTCCCCTTGCGCGGGCGGCGTCCACCGGAAGGATCGCCCTTGCCCTCACGAGCGCGATCGAGGGCGCGGCCCAGTTCATCCGCCATCAGGTGAAAATCGCGCTCGATCCCGCCAGCGCGGCCGATCAGCACATGATCATGATCGGGCAGGCCCTGCACCGGCAAGGCGGCGCGCAGCAATTCGCGGAAGCGGCGCTTCATGCGGTTGCGCACCACCGCATTGCCGATCTTCTTGGTGACGGTGATGCCGTAGCGGATGCCCTGCCCATCGTTCGGGCGGGTCAGCAGCACAAACCCGGCCCGCGCATTGCGGGTGCCGCTATTGGCGCTGAGAAAATCGGCGCGCTTGGTCAGGACCGAAATCATGATGTGCCCGATAACGCAAACGGGCTCCCTGAGGGAGCCCGCAAGGGCGACTGCCCATCGCGGCTTATGCCGCGAAAGCCAAGCGGGCCGGACGGCCCGCGCCCGGCACCTGAGGGCGCCAGAAAATTAAGCGCAGAGCTTCTTGCGGCCACGCGCACGGCGGGCGCGCAGGACCTTGCGGCCACCCGGGGTCGCCTTGCGCGCGAAGAAGCCGTGACGACGGGCACGCACGAGATTGCTGGGTTGGAAGGTACGCTTCATATCATCCTCGAAAGATTACCGGCCGGACTGCATCGGGATCATCCCACGCGCCAACCGTGGCCGCGTCACCACGACCGTGAACAGGCGGGTGCCGTTATGGGAAAGCCACCCCTGAGTCAAGCAAACCCGCACCCGTGTCGGCATAAGCAAGCTGCGGCGCGATCTGCGGGGCCGCGAATGCGATGCGCGGCGACCGCAGGGCGTCGGCAAGCGCCGCACCCGAACGGACCAGCGCAAAGCGGATCCCGGCTTCCAGTTGCGGGGTCAGTTCCTGCGCGTCCGGAGCGATCCAGCGGGCCATATCGCGGCCATCGATCCACAGCGCGCCCGAATGCGGCACCGAATTGGTCATGGCGTAAAAGGCGCGGGCCTCTGCCGCGGTCATGCCCATTTCGGCATAGTAATCGAGATAGAGCCGGTTTTCCGGCGCATCCGGGGCAAAGTCGGCAGGCTCGCGTCCGCGCTCGTCGCGCCAGGAATGCACCGCGAACAGTGCCTGCGGGTCCATCGTGCGGCGGGTGCCGGCAAGAAACAGCTCGACCGCGCCGGAACGCGCCGAGCCGCCTGCCGGAACATGGGTCGCCAGCCCCGCGGCGCGGATGGCACGTCCCAGCTTCAGGTTGGCCAGATCATTGCTGGTCCCCGCCGCATCGGCGAATTCGATCACTTCCAGCCCCGGATGGGCCGCCAGCATCGCGGCAAAGGCCTGCGGGGACGCCGAATCGGTCGAACCGACCAGCGCGGCGCGCTTTTCGTCGAGCACACGGAACGGGCCGTACTGCGCCAGCGCGGCCCCCGGTGCGGCGCGGGCCGGCAGGGCGATGAAGCGCACCGGTTCTTCGCGCACGGTTTCGGTGATGGTGACATGGCCGGCCTGCACCAGCGTGGTGGTGCGCGCTTCGTATCCTGCCGGAGCGACCGCCGCGGGGCTGTCTTCCACCCGCACCCATTGGCCGCTGACCGGATCCCATTCCTCGACCCAGCTGACGCTCGCCACCACGCGCGCGCCGTTCTGGGCCAGCGCCGCCGTGTCGGGCAGCAGCAGCGCAAAGGCGGCAAGCAGGAGGGCAAGGGCGCGGTTCATAGCCTGCACCATGGCCCGCGCCACCTTTGGGAATTGCCAAGATTTATGCTTTCAAAATTCCTTAACGCCCCGCCCAAGCTGCTCGACAAGTGCCTCTTAAACCTGCACTATCTGCAAACAGGGCTAAGGGGGTTCGCAGATGGTCGCGCTGGTAAGAACCGTTGCCTATCTGGGGCTGGAGGCTCGCGCTGTCGAAGTGCAGTGTCAGGTCGCGCCCGGCATGCCGCGCTTCACGGTGGTCGGCCTGCCCGACAAGGCGGTGAGCGAAAGCCGTGAACGGGTGCAGGCGGCATTGTCCGCCATGGGTCTTGCGCTGCCGCCCAAGCGGATCACGGTGAACCTCTCCCCCGCCGATTTGCCCAAGGACGGATCGCATTACGATCTGCCGATCGCACTCGCCCTGCTGGCGGCGATGGGCGTGACCGATGCCGAACAGCTGGGAGACTGGATCGCGGTGGGCGAACTGGCGCTGGATGGCCGCGTGGTCGCCAGCCCCGGCGTGCTGATTGCAGCGCTCCACGCCAGCGAGGCGGGCACCGGCCTGATCTGCCCCGCCGATCAGGGCCCCGAAGCGCGCTGGGCGAGCGGGGTGCCCGTGCTTGCCCCGCGCGATCTGGTCAGCCTGCTGGGGCATCTCAAGGGATCGCTGGTGCTGCCAGAGCCGCCCCGCGGCGAAGTCGCCGATGGCGCGGGCGGGAATGATCTCAAACAGGTCAAAGGGCAGGAAACGGCCAAGCGCGCGCTCGAAATCGCGGCGGCTGGCGGCCACAACCTGCTGATGGTCGGCCCGCCGGGTTCGGGCAAGAGCCTGCTCGCATCTTGCCTGCCCGGCATCCTGCCCGACCTGACCCCTGCCGAGGCGCTGGAAGTGTCGATGGTGCAATCGGTCGCCGGAACGCTGGAAGCAGGCCGCATCAGCCGCGCCCGCCCGTTCCGCGCGCCGCACCATTCGGCCAGCATGGCAGCGCTGACCGGCGGCGGGCTGAAGGTGCGCCCGGGCGAGGTCAGCCTGGCACATCTCGGCGTGCTGTTCCTCGACGAGTTGCCCGAATTCCAGCGCCCGGTGCTCGATTCGCTGCGCCAGCCGCTGGAGACGGGGCACGTCGATGTCGCCCGCGCCAATGCCCATGTCACCTTCCCCGCCCGCGTGCAGCTGGTTGCGGCGATGAACCCGTGCCGCTGCGGCTATGCCGGCGATCCGGCGAGGAACTGCAACAAGTACCCGCGCTGCGTGGGCGATTATCAGGGGCGGCTTTCGGGGCCCTTGCTCGACCGGATCGATCTCCACGTCCATGTCGCCGCTGTCAGCGCGATCGACATGGCCCTGCCCCCGCCGGCCGAGGGCAGCGCCGAAGTCGCCCGCCGCGTCGCCGCTGCCCGCTCGCGCCAGACCGCCAGAGGGGTGCGCTCGAATGCCGAACTCGAAGGCGAGAAGCTGGAGCATTTCGCCACGCCTGACGAGGGCGGGCGCAAGCTGCTGTTGCAAGCCGCCGAAAAGCTGCGCCTGTCGGCCCGCGGCTACACCCGGATGCTGAGGGTATCGCGCACCATCGCCGATCTTGCCGGAGCCGACACCGTCGGGCGCGCCCACATTGCGGAAGGCCTGTCCTATCGGTTGATCACGGGTTAAAGGGCAGCGCAAGGCCGCTTCCCTCTCCGGCCCTGCGCAAAGGGCCATTGGCGATTTCTCACGATTCTTCAGCATTGGCGGATGATGTGCCGCAGCGGGGGCCGCCGGTCTGGCACGGCGGCAGGCGGCGCAAGGCAGCGAGTTTCGGCATCGCGCTGGCGCTGGAGGCACTGATCATCCTGCTGCTGCTGACGCTCGGCGCGCAGATCATCGGCGATGCGGACGGCAAGGAGGAGGTGGCGACCTTCAAGGCGGTCGAATTTGCCGCGCCGCCCCAGCCCGAACCTGAACCCGCGACTGACGCTCCGCCCGAGACCACCTTGACCACGCCGCAGGATCGGCCCCTGCCGACGCCCGATCCGCCGCGCCCGTCGCCGCTCAATCTCAATCCGGCACCCGCGCCCGAGCCGCCCCCGCCTGCCCCGCCCGCAGCGCCCCAGCCGACCCCCAAACCCAGCGCCACACCCAAGATCGGCGCACGGATCAATCCGGGGCGATCCTATGGCCCTGCCGACACCGGCAACCCGCGAACGGCAAGCGATAGCCAGCAGGTCGGCACCGCCCCCAATGGCGAGCCGCTCTATGCGGCGCGCTGGTATCGCGAGCCGACCGATCAGGAACTGGCCGGATACCTCTCGACCGCCAACGGGCCGGGTTCGGCGCTGATCGCCTGCCGCACAGTGCCCGATTACTATGTCGAGGACTGCGTGCTGCTGGGCGAATCGCCGCAGGGGTCGCAGATCGGGCGGGCGGTGATGGCGGCCGCATGGCAGTTCCGCGTGCGCCCGGCCCGGATCGGCGGGCGCGAACAGTTCGGATCATGGGTGCGGATCAGGATCGATTATTCGGTGCGGCAGGCGCGCTGAGGCGCGACGCAGACCACCCGCCCCGCCGATTTCCAGCAGCTAACCCCGCAGGTGATCCTTCACCACAGCGACGAAATCCGGCCCCCAGGTCTCCAGCTTCTTCGCGCCCACGCCGGAAATCGTGCCCATTTCCGCCAGCGTTTCGGGACACTGGAGCGCCATGTCGCGCAGCACCGAATCGTGAAAGATGACATAGGCAGGGATGCCATGTTCGCTTGCCAGTTCCTTGCGTCTGGCTCGCAATGCCTCGAACAGCGGGTTGCCGACCGGGTTGGGCGCAGCATTGCCGGCACCGGCGCGGCGGCTGCGGCGCTGGCGCACGGGCGGTTCGGCGATGACGACCGCTGCCTCGCCCTTCAGCACGCTGCGCGCTTCCGGCCCCAGCATCAGCCCGCCGTGCTCGGTCGCCGCCAGCATGCCCCGCGCCACCAGCGTGCGGGCCAGCGGACGCAGCAGCCGCGCCTCGCCCGCGCCGACGATGCCGAACACCGACAGCCGGTCGTGCCCGCGTGATGTGATGCGATCATCGTTCTGCCCGGTCAGCACCTTCTCGATATGGCCGATGCCGTAGCTCTGCCCGGTGCGATAGACCGCCGAAAGCAGCTTTTGCGCCAGCTCGCTGGCATCGATGACCTCGGGCGGGTTTTCGCAATTGTCGCAGTTTCCGCAGGCCTCGGGCGGGTGTTCGCCGAAATGGCGCAACAGGATGGCGCGGCGGCAGCCGGGGGCCTCGACCAGCGCGGCAAGGGTGGCGAGCTTGGCCCGCTCGACCGCCAGCCGCTCCGGCTCGACTTCGGACAGCCACTGCTGCGCACGGGCGAAATCGCTCACCCCCCACAAAAGATGCGCCTCCGACGGATCGCCATCGCGGCCAGCCCGCCCGGTTTCCTGATAATAGGCCTCGATCGATTTGGGCAGGCCGGCATGAATGACGAAGCGCACGTCGGGCTTGTCGATCCCCATGCCGAAGGCGATGGTGGCGACCATCACCATGTTTTCCGACGCGACGAATTCGGCCTGCACGCGGGCGCGGCGTTCGGGCTCAAGCCCCGCATGATAGAACGCCGCCTCGCGGCCCGTGCGGGCGATGTGGGCGGCGATATCCTCGGCCTGCTTGCGGCTCGGCGCATAGACAATCCCCGCACCATCGAGCCGGACGAGCAGATCGGCGATCTGGCGCGGGCCATTGTCGCGGGGCGTGATCGCATAGCGGATATTGGGCCGGTCGAACCCGGCGATAATCATGCCTTCGTCAGGAATACCCAGCTGGCGCAGGATATCGACGCGGGTGGTCTGATCGGCAGTCGCCGTCAGCGCGAGGCGCGGGACATCGGGAAACCGGTCCAGCACCGGGCGCAGCATCCGGTAATCGGGGCGGAAATCATGCCCCCATTCGGACACGCAATGCGCCTCGTCGATGGCAAACAGCGCGATCCGCGCGCGTTCGAGCAGCGACTGGAAACCGGGCGTCGAAAAGCGTTCGGGCGCGACATAGAGCAGATCGAGCGCACCGCTGCGGAAGGCCTCGGCGGTGGCGGCGTTGTCGGCGTCGGCCGACGTCATCGAGGCGGCGCGGATGCCCGCCGCGCTGGCCGAACGGATCTGGTCGTGCATCAGCGCGATCAGCGGCGATACGACCACCGCCGTGCCCTCGCGGGCGAGCGCGGGCACCTGATAGCACAGGCTCTTGCCCGCTCCGGTCGGCATCAGCGCCAGGCTGTGCTGCCCGCGCATCACCCGCGCAATCACCGCCTCCTGCTGCCCGCGAAACCCGGCAAAGCCGAAAGTGCGGCGCAGGATTTCGTGAATGTCGGGGGCAAGCGCGGCGTCCATCGCCCCGCCCTAGCCGATGCGATGCAGCAAAAGCACCCGCCCGCGGCGGGCTATCGACCGATTATCTCGCCGCGGCCTTGGCGGCAGCCAGATCGACCACGTCACCCTTGCCCAGACCCGCAGCGGGGCTGGCAATCGAGCCGTCAGCCCGCACGCCGAGGTTCGCAGGCCGGGTGAGCCACAGATCCTGCGGCCCCAGAATGCGGCCATCATGGGCAAGGATCGAGACCGGGCCGATCGGCAGCCGGTCCCGCTCGTCCACCAGCACCGGGTCTTCGACCACCTGTTCGGTGCCGTATTTTTGCCCCCACTGGCGCAGCGCCAGCATCGCGGGCAGCAGATCGAGCCCCTTTTCGGTCAGCCGGTATTCGATCTTGCGGCGGTCATCGGCGCAGGGTTCGCGCTTGAGGATGCCGTGTTCGACCAGCTTGGCGAGGCGATTCGACAGGATGTTGCGGGCAATGCCCAGCTCGGTGAGGAATTCCTCGAAGTGCTTGAGACCATTGAAGCTCGCGCGCAGGATCATGAACGACCAGCGTTCACCCATCACTTCCAGCGCCTGCGGCAGTCCGCATTCGATCAGATCGCGCAGCGGTTCTCTCAAGTCACCCATTCACGTGTCCCTTCCCCTGATGGGGCGTTTGTAACCACTTTTCGGGCCGGTCACAAAAAATTTCAGTTTTCAGTTGCAACCCGCAACCTAGTTGGTTAGGTAGCGAATAGCAACTGGTTTCGAATCGAAATGTTGCGTTGCAAAATGAGATCACAGAGGCCACAGGGCAACCCGCCCCTCAACATAAGAACGCAAAGGATTCCCCGATGACCAACACCCTCTCCATTCCCCGCACCGGCAAGCTGGCCGTTCTCGCCACCGCGCTGCTCTACACCGGCGTGAGCTTCGGTTTCGCCACCTCGACCCCGGCCAACGCCGCCGGCAACGCCTATTACAACGCCACGCTGGCCGCTCCGGCGAGCGACACCAAGGCGGTTGCCGATGGCGTGGCATGGGCCTGCAAGGAAGCGACCTGTGTCGCCAACAAGACCAGCGCCCGCCCGCTGCGCGTGTGCCGTGCGCTCAACCGCAAGTTCGGCGAAATCGCGACCTTCAAGGTGAACGGCGAAGAAATGGCCGCCGAAGAACTGGCCAAGTGCAACGGCTGATCGCCGCCTGACACAAAGTCCCTCTCCGTGGCAGGGCGCCTCTCCAGCCCGCACGGATATCCCGACCCCCGGCACGCTTTCCCCAAGGCGTGACCGGGGGGCGTTTTTTGTGTTTCGCTCGCCCCTCCGGGCGAGCGTCCTCGGCGCGGTTTCAAGCCCTGCGGGCTTGAGCGCCTGCGGGCGGCCGGTCGGCCTTGCGGACCCTACGGGTCCGTTCATTTGCGCACAGAAGCGGGTGTTCTACAGCAATCCCGCCTCAACCAGCGCCGTCTCCAGCCCCTTGGCATCGGTGAAGAGGTGCGCGTCCCACCCTCTTGCCCTGGCGGCGGCGATGTTGTCGGGGTTGTCGTCGGTAAAGAACAGCGCCTCCGGCCCGCGCCCGCTGCGCTGCTCCACGATCTGGTAAATGCGCGGATCGGGCTTGGCGACCTTTTCGACGCCCGAGACGATGATGTCCTCGAAATGGTCGAAAATCGGCTGGGTCGGGCGGAACATCTGCCAGAACTCGTCGCCGAAATTGGTGAGGCAGAACAGCGGCACGCCCGCTGCCACCAACCGCTCGACAATCGCGTGCGAGCCTTCCACCGGCCCCGGCACGGTTTCGTTGAACCGCGTGGCATAGGCGCGGATGTGGTGTTCGTATTGCGGGAACAGCGCGATTCGTTCCGGCACCATATCGGCAAGTGCGCGGCCGCGATCATGTTCGAAATGCCATTCCTCGGTAACGACATGGCTGAGGAACCAGTCGAGTTCCTGCCGATCATCGATCAGCTTTTCGAACAATGCGCCCAGTTGCCACCGGAACAGCACCCGCCCGACATCGAACACCACCGCCTTGCGCATCGCCTGCCCCCGCTCCCAAAAGCCTGCGGCCCGCGCTCCTGTGGGGAGGCGGGCCGCTGGATTATCCGGCCACCCTCACGGGCAGCCGCGCCATGCTTCGATCAGCCCTGACGAGCCTTGAAGCGACGGTCGGTCTTGTTGATCACATAGGTGCGGCCGCGACGACGGATCACGCGGTTATCGCGGTGACGGCCCTTGAGCGACTTCAGGCTGTTGACGATCTTCATGATGGTTGCTCTCAAATGCAAAGCGCGCCGGATCGGGCCCGACGCGCGGAAATCGAAGGCAGCCGTTAGCGACACCGCCTCCCCGCGTCAATGCAAGTCTATGCCTTGCCCGCTCGCAAACCGGCCAATTTGCGCTCCCACGCCAGCGCATGGGCGATAATCGTGTCGAGATCGGCGTGCTGCGGCTGCCAGCCGAGTGTCTGCCTGAGCCTTGCGGGGTTGGATATCAGCGAATCGGGATCGCCGGCCCGCCGCCCTTCCAGCCGCCGCACCAGCGGGCGATTCGTCACGCGGTCGACCGCATCGAGCACCTCGGTCACCGAGAAACCCCGTCCATAGCCGCAGTTCATGGTCAGCGAACGCTTCGGATCGGCGATCAGCGCCTCCAGCGTCAGCACATGGGCCGCTGCCAGATCGCTGACATGGATATAGTCGCGCACGCCGGTGCCATCGGGCGTGGCGAAATCGGTGCCGAACACGCTGACCGATTCGCGCAGACCCAGCGCCGCCTCGATCGCGACCTTGATCAGGTGCGTTGCGCCTGCGGTCGATTGCCCGGTGCGGGCCTGCGGATCGGCCCCTGCGACGTTGAAGTAACGCAGCACGCCATAATTGAGCGGATGCGCGGCAGCGGTGTCGGCCAGCATCTGCTCGGTCATCAGCTTGGACCAGCCATAGGGATTGATCGGACGCTGCGGGGTATCCTCATCCACCGCTGCGACATCGGGCATCCCGTAAGTTGCCGCGGTCGAGGAGAAGATGAAATGCGGCACCCTCGCGCTCACCGCCGCCGCGATCAGCGACCGGCTTCTGGCGGTGTTGTTGTCGTAGTATTTGAGCGGATCGGCGACGCTTTCAGGCACCACCACAGACCCGGCAAAGTGCATGATCGCGCCAACCTGCCGTTCGGCAAAGATCCGCGCCAGCAAGGCACCATCGGCGATGTCGCCTTCGTAGAACGGCACATTGTCCGGCACGGCCCAGCGGAAGCCGGTCACCAGATTGTCGATCACCGCCACCGGCCAGCCGGCATCCGTCAGCGCCAGCACCGCATGGCTGCCGATATAGCCCGCACCGCCTGTAACCAGCACGCATGGTTTGTCGAAAGTGGTCATGCAGGCGCGGTTAACACAGCAACCGCTTAGAAAACGTCAACCTTCACTACGCCAATGCAGGCCTGTGCAGAGCGCCGTGCCAAGCCTATAAGTGACCCGAGAGGAAAGGACCCCCGCCATGATCGCTCGCCGCCTGCCCACTACCCGCTTGATCGCCCCGCTCGCTGCCGCCCTCGCCTTGTCGGCCTGCGCGACATCGCCCTACACCGGCCCGGTGGAGGTGACGCGCTTTGTTGCGGCGCAGCCCGCAGGGCTTGGCCAGGGCACAATCGCGCTGGTCTTCCCCGACGAGGTCAGCAACGAGGCGGCACGGGTCGCCTTTGCCGATTCGGTCAAGGCAGAGCTGACGCGGCTCGGCTACACCGTGGTCGCAGCGCCCGGCCCCGGCATCCAGACCGCCGCGGTGCGCACCAGTCGCACGCCGATTGCCGCTGCGGTCGAAAACAACCGCGGCCCCGTCAGCATCGGCGTGGGCGGGCAGACCGGCAGCTTCGGATCGGGCCTCGGGATGGGGGTCGGCATCAATCTTGGCGGCGGGCGTGAAGGCCCGGCGGCCAACACCCTGCTCGAAGTGCGCATCACCGGCGCCGATGGCAACGCCCTGTGGGAAGGCCGCGCCCAGATGGCGACGGGGGTGAAATCGCCCTATTCGCAAGTCGGCACCAGCGCCCGCGCCCTGACCGCCGCCTTGTTCCGCGACTTCCCCGGTGGCAATGGCGAGACCGTGACGATCGACGTCAAGAAGCTGCAAGGACAATAATGACCGCCCTTTTCATCGATGCCGCCTTCGACAGCGGCAATATCGACGTGCTGGGGATCGACGGGCGCACCGCGCGTCTGGCGATCAGGCGCGACAATGAATCCGAATTCTTCCAGTGGTTCCACTTCCGCGTTGCGGCCAGTGCGGGCGAGGAGGTGGTGCTCAAGATCACCGGCCTCAATGCCAGCGCCTATCCCGGCGGCTGGCCCGACTATAATGCCTGCGTTTCGGAAGACCGCGCCTACTGGGCCCGCGCTGCCAGCAGCTTCGACAAGGACGAGGACGGCGGCACGCTGACCATCCGCTACCTCCCTTCGACCGACGTGTTCTGGTGCGCCTATTTCGCCCCCTACTCGATGGAGCGGCACCACGATCTCGTCGCCGATGCCGCTTCGAGCGAAGGGGTGGATTATGTCCGGCTCGGCACCACGCTCGATGGCCAGCCGATCGATTGCCTCGAAATGGGCGAGGGTTCGACGCAGGTATGGCTCTATGCCCGCCAGCATCCGGGCGAGACGCAGGCCGAATGGTGGATGGAGGGCGCGCTTGAATGCCTCACCGATCCCGCCGATCCGGTCGCGCGCGCGCTGCGCAAGGCCTGCCGCATCCATATCGTGCCCAATTGCAACCCCGATGGTTCGCGGCGCGGGCATTTGCGAACCAATGCGGTTGGCACCAACCTCAATCGCGAATGGGCCGAACCGACGCCGGAACGCTCGCCCGAGGTGCTGGCGATCCGTAACCGGATGGACCAGACCGGCGTCGACTTCGCGATGGATGTCCACGCCGACGAGGCGATTCCGGCCGTGTTCCTTGCCGGGTTCGAAGGCATCCCCTCGTGGACCGACGCGCAGGGCGAAGGCTATTACCGCTACGAACGCATCCTCGACCGCCGCACGCCCGATTTCCAGACGAAGCTCGGCTACCCCAAGGCACCCGCAGGCCGCGCCAACCTGTCGATGAGCACCAACCAGCTCGCCCAGCGTTTCGGTGCGGTCGCGATGACGCTGGAGATGCCCTACAAGGATCTGGCCGATTTCCCGGAGCCCGAACAGGGCTGGTCGCCGGAACGCTGCAAGCTGCTGGGTCGCGAATGCATGGCGGCGCTGGTGGAGTGGCTGGAAGGGCGCGAGGCCTAGAGCGAAGTCGAGAGGCTGGCTCAGGGTGTCTCAACTGCGCTCGACACGAACGGATTCAACCCAGATGCGAAGGCCCGAAGGCGTGCGGCAATAGCGCGGACAGCGTCACGCGCCGCACGTCATCCTTGCTCACACACAGCACCAAGGGATCGGTGCCGCCGAGTGCGGCGACTTCGTTGAGCACCTGACGGCAGCGCCCGCAGGGCGTGATCGGCTCGGCATCGGCCTTCAGCCCCACCACCGCTACCGCCAGCAGCCCGCCGCGCCGCCCTTCGCCCATCGCCTTGGCGACCGCCACGGTCTCGGCGCACAGCGCGAGGCCGTAGCTCGCGTTCTCGACATTGCAGCCGGTGATGACCGCGCCGTCATCGAACAGCAGCGCTGCGCCGACGGGGTAATCGGAATAGGGCGCATAGGCATGTCCGGCGGCGGCAAAGGCTGCCTTGACGAGCGCCTGTTCCTGTTCGTTTTCGAGCATCACTTCTGCACCACCACCCATTCGATCGGCTCCTCGCTCGCCTCGGTCACCAGCGCGGAATTGGCGCTCCATAGCAGCCACGGGCGGCCCGCATAGTCGGGACGGGCGCGGTCGCGGGTCAGCCACAGGTCGCGGGTCAGGGCGGTGGCGGTCTTGTGGCGTTCCTCGAAGGCGCGGCCCAGCTTGAGGATCACTGGCCGGCCGCTGTGCATCTCGATCTGGTTGATCAGCGTCATCAGCTCGCTTTCGACCGCCGCATCGCTGACGCCGGGATCGCAGCTGTCAGCCAGCCGGGCAAGGCCGATGGCGGGCGGCAGCAGGCCGGCATCGCGCGGCACCATCTGGGCAAAGGCGCCGCTCTGCGCGTCAGCCCGCACACAGGGATCGAAATCGAGCACCACGCCCACCTTCAGCCCCGCCGCCTGCGCCTGCGCGAAGCGTTCGGCGAAGCTGATACCGCCGCCGGTCGCGGCCTGATCGAGCAGCGGCAGATAGACGAACTGCGCGCCGACTGCCTTCAATGTTTCGAACCTGACCGGCGTCCCATCGGCAGGCAGCAGCGCCCCCTGTTCGGGATAGAGCGCGGCGTCCGGGCGCCAGCTGCGCATGTCCCACCACAGCCACGCCGCGAAGGCAAGCCCGAGCAGCACCGCCAGCGCCACCAGCCGCACCAGCCAGCGCCGCGGCCCGCCGCGCGCGGATTTCCTGCGACCCCGCGCCATGCCTCAGCCCTTGATGTGCAGCACGCAGATCAGCGTGAACAGGCGGCGGGCGGTGGCGAAATCGGTTTCGACCTTGCCCTCCAGCCGTTCGAGCAGCAGCTCGGCCGCGCCATTGTGGATCCCGCGCCGCGCCATGTCGATCGTCTCGATCTCCATCGGAGTCGCCTTGCGGATCGCCTGATAATAGCTGTCGCAGATGGCGAAGTACTCGCGGATCGGGCGGCGGAACCGGGCCATGCCGATCAGCAGGGTTTCCAGCAGCTGCCCGCCGGTATCGGAGATGTCCATCACCAGCCGCCCGTCGACCACCGAAAGATGCAGGTTATAGGGCCCGCTTGCTCCGCGCTCTGCCGATCGCACCGGCTTGAAGCTGTTTTCCTCGATCAGATCATAGATCGCGACGCGGCGTTCCTGTTCGACATCGGCATTGCGCCACAGGATCGTCGCCTCGTCCAGCGTGACCTGGGCAATGCGATAGCCGCCCGCCGCGCCGGCGGCAGGAGACAGGGGCAGGGAATCGGACGGCGGCGGTGCCATAGCCTCTGCCTTCGCAGATGCAGGGCCTGCACTTCAAGCACTTCGGCACTCTGTGGCCAAACTCTCCACGCTATCCACAGCGCCGCAAATAAATATTGGCGCGTCCGGCCCTTGCACGATGGGGGTGGCAAAGCGCATCAGGCGGCCATGACCGAACCTGCCAAAGTCACCAGAATCAGCCCCGCCGAAGGCGAGGTTCCCGCCCGCAAGCTGCCCTTCAACCTCGAAGCGGAAGCCGCCTTTCTGGGCGCGGTGCTGATCGACAACCGCGTGATCGAGGAATTGCAGGTTCCGATCCGGCCCGAACATTTCTTCGAGGCGCTGCACGCCCGCATCTATGACCGCGTGCTGGTGATGATCGAACGCAACACCACCGCATCGCCCGTCACCCTGCGCCCCTTCTTCGAGGCGGACGAGGCGCTGAAGGAGCTTGGCGGCACCAGCTACCTTGCGCAGCTGACCGCCAGCGGCGCAGGACTGCTCGCCCCGCGCGAACTGGCGCAGCAGATCTATGACCTCGCCCTGCTACGCGAACTGGTCAGCGTCGGGCGGGGGCTGGTCGAAGGCGCGCTCGACACCTCGGAAGACACCTCGCCGATGGACCGCATCGCGCAGGCCGAGGCCGATCTGTTCCGCGTGGCCGAAGGCGCAGCCACCGGTCGCGAGGCGGCGACCTTCCGCGAGGCCGCGATGCACGCGATCAAGATGGCCGAAAAGGCAATGGCATCGGGCGGGGGCCTTTCGGGCCGCACCACCGGCCTTGCGTCGATCGACCACAAGACCTCGGGCCTGCACGATTCCGACCTCATCATCCTCGCCGGGCGCCCCGGCATGGGCAAGACCTCGCTGGCCACCAACATCGCCTTCAACTGCGCCGAGAAGCATCTCGAATGGCAGCGCGACGGGGGCGATTTCAATTACGGCGCGCCGGTCGCCTTCTTCAGCCTCGAAATGAGCGCCGATCAGCTGGCGACCCGCATCCTTGCCGAACAGGCCGAGATTTCCTCGGAATCCCTGCGCAGCGGGAAACTCAGCCGCGATGATTTCCAGAAGCTGTCCTATGCCAGCCAGCGGCTCGCCGAACTGCCGCTCTATATCGACGATACGCCCGCGCTCACCATCGCTGCGCTGCGCACCCGCGCGCGGCGGATGAAGCGGCGGCACGATATCGGCCTCATCATCGTCGACTACCTGCAACTGCTGCAAGGCTCGGGCCGGGCCAACGACAACCGGGTGAACGAAATCTCGGAAATCAGCCGCGGCCTGAAAACGCTGGCCAAGGAATTGCAGGTGCCGGTGATCGCGCTCTCGCAGCTCAGCCGTGCGGTCGAAAGCCGCGAGGACAAGCGCCCGCAGCTGTCCGACCTCAGGGAATCCGGCTCGATCGAGCAGGACGCGGACATGGTGTGGTTCATCTTCCGCGGCGATTACTATCACCTGCTGGTCAAGCCCGACACGCCCGACGCGAGCAGCCCGCCCGACGTGCAGGAGAAGTATCGCCAGTGGGAAGAAAAGTTCGAAGGGCTGGTGGGCCGCGCCACGCTGATCGTGGCGAAGCAGCGCCACGGTTCGACCGGCAACGTGCCGCTGCACTTCCAGAGCGAGATCACCAAGTTCACCTCGCCCAACTTCAAGGACTATTCGGACTACGGCTTCGAATAGGGAGCACAGCGGAAACCGTTTTGCCTGCCTGCCAAGGTCGGATATTGTCCTGTTTTGCAGGATGAATTCTGGCGAGAGGCGGGCCACAGATGGCAATCATTCCGACTTACAATGTGGTCAACCTTGCGGGGATCTCGCAAAGCGTGATCGATCTGCTGCTCGGCCTGGCGGACGAGGCGTTCCGCATGTGGGGCGCGGTGCTGGCGGGCAATGCCAACGTGTCGGTGCGGATCGAACTGGTCGAAACCTCCGGCGCCGGGCGGGCCGAGGCGACCTGGGGCAACGGCACCAATATCGGTCAGGTCAATGGCGTGAACCTCCTCGTCGGCGCGACCGCGCGCGAGTTGCAGACCGGCCAGAACGTGCCTGACACACAGCAGGACATCCTGATCCGGATCAGCCGCAATTATCTGCTGAACGAGATGTTCCTCGATCCGACCCCGCAGACCCGCGACGATATCCCCTCCAACCGCACCGATGGTTTGAGCGTGATGATCCACGAAATCGGCCATGCTCTGGGCTTCACCGGGTTCTGGAACACCGATACCAACCAGCAGGGCAATTTCGCCACGACCTATGATCTGCGGCGGCTGGATATCGGGGGCGAGGATTTCTTCCGCGGGCCCAATGTGCAGGCACTGCTCGGCACCGATCTTGAACTGACGCGGGGCAATTACACCCATTACGGCAACAGCAACGCCTTCCCCGGCACCAGCAATGATCCGCTGACAGGGCTGATGAACGGCGTCGTGTTCTACCGCGGCTATGCCTACACCATCTCCGATCTCGATCTGGCGATTCTGGCGGACACCGGGCTGGGCACGATCCGCAATGACATCCTCGACAATCCGCTGCACACCCACCTGCGCGGCGGGGCGGGCGATGATCACATCATCGGCGGCGATATCGACAATGTATTCTACGGCGATGACGGCAACGACTTCCTTCAGGGCTTCGGCGGGAATGATCAACTGTTCGGAGGAGACGGCAACGATACGCTGGACGGCGGGGACGGGGCGGACATCCTGATCGGCGGTGCGGGTGAAGACAATCTGATCGGCGGCGCGAATGTCGATACGACAATCATCTTCGGCAATCGTGCCGATTTCGAAATTTCCCAGCCGGGGGTTGGAGGTTTCATCATCCGCCGGATCACCTTTGGCCCCGGCACGCCTGATATCGGCGCGATCATGCAAGGGGTCGAGTTCGTGCAATTCGACGACCAGACCATCCGTCTGCTGCCGGGCACGGGGGTGAGCGTCAATTTCAACACCGCCGATCCTTCGATTTACCAGACCGCGATGAACGCGATCCGCGATTTTGACGGGAACGCGCTGGGTGGCAATGGTTCGTGGCTGCGCATCGGGCAGGCCGATGTGAACGGCGATGGCGACATCGACCAGATCCTCGTCAATCGCGCCATCGGGCGCTTCGCCACCGTCGGCACCGCGCCG
>NZ_JBREHG010000014.1:0-98307 GCF_056848235.1 Erythrobacter sp. RANMB8 | reverse complement strand
GCCTTTGGCGCGTTCAGCCATTCATTTCGGCGGTCAGAGGTGCCCAGTCAGAGACCGGCAACCGCTGAGCCACATTTAATCAAAGTGAAATTTCGGCCTTGCGGTCTGGAATAAAAGGCGGAGCTCGATCAGGTTTGCCACCCTCAGCCCGAATTCGAACACATCGAACGGCTTTGTCACGATGTCGCGTGCGCCAAGAGCCAACGCGCGTCGTTTCGCCTCGATTGAGGTGTCGGCGGTCAGCACCATAATCGGCAGGAGTTCGTCTTCGGGAGTGAGTCGGCCGAGGCTGTCGAGCAGGGCATAACCGTCGAGGCTTGGCATCATCAGATCGAGCAGCACCAGATCAGGTCGAAATGCCAGATGACGCTCCACGGCCTGGCGCGGATCTGCGAGCGTTTCGATGCGGGAATATCCCTCGCGGGCGAGAACCGCCTCTACGAGAGCGAGATTGGCCGGTTCGTCGTCGATTGCGAGAATGCGCGCGTCACGGGCGGATTGTCCGGCATTCATGACGTGCGCTCCAGCAGCATCTTGTTCATCGCAGCCATCAGGGCTGGCACATCTATCGGTTTGGTCAGCACCGCGCTGGCCCCGCGCGCCGCCCATTCACCCTGCGCGGCAATCGCGTCTGCCGTGAGCAGGATCACCGGAATGTCGGGCAGGCTGGCCTGCAATTCCGCCAGCACCCAGTCACCATCCTTGTCGGGCAGGTGCAGATCCAGCAGCACCAGATCAGGAAGGTGGCGCAATGCCAGATCGAGCCCGATCCGCGCCTGCATCGCGCTGACCAGTCGCGCCTGCGGCAAGTTGCGTGCCACCACCGCCTCGATCAGCTGGGCATTGGCAAGGTTGTCCTCGACCAGCAGGATCGTCACATCCTGCGGCCCTGCGAGCGCAGTCGGCGCCGCGCTGTGTGTCACGGGCCCCGGCAAGGCTGGGGTCTGCGCCAGCGGCAGTTCGAACCAGAAACAGGACCCGCTGTGCGTGTCGGCGCGCGGCATATAGCCGATCTCGCCGTCCATTGCTTCGACCAGCGCGCGTGACAGCGACAGGCCGAGCCCTGTGCCCTCGGTGCGCGCGGCGCCCGCAGCAAGGCGGGTGAAGGGCTGGAACAACTGCCCTGCCTGCTCG
This sequence comes from Erythrobacter sp. RANMB8, assembly GCF_056848235.1. Lineage (NCBI taxonomy): Bacteria > Pseudomonadati > Pseudomonadota > Alphaproteobacteria > Sphingomonadales > Erythrobacteraceae > Erythrobacter > Erythrobacter sp. RANMB8. Next base: position 97,173 of record NZ_JBREHG010000014.1, on the reverse strand, counting down.
GGCTCGATCCCGATACCGCTGTCGATCACCTCGACTCGCACCCGCTCTCCGGCATCGTGCGCCATGACCGTCACGGTGCCGCCGTGGTGATTATACTTGATCGCATTGCTCAGCAGGTTGAGCAACACTTGCAACAAGCGCCGTGGATCGGCTGCGACCGGCGAGAGCGCGCCTGACTCGCTCGAAATCGTGATGTGGCGAGCTTCTGCCTCGGGCAGGGACAGGCCGATGGCCTCGGTGACGATTGTCTCCAGCGATGTGGGCGCGATCGACAGACCCAGCTTGCCGGCTTCGATCCGAGCAATGTCGAGCACTTCGTCGATCAATGCCAGCAGGTGCCGTCCGGCGCGCAGGATCTGCTGGATGCTCGCGTGTTCGGCTTGCCCGGCGTGGGTTCGGTCAAGCTCCAGCAACTGCGCAAAGCCTAGAATCGCGTTGAGCGGCGTACGCAGTTCGTGGCTCATGCGCGAAAGGAACAGGCTCTTGGCGGCGCTCGCCTGTTCGGCTTCCTGCCGCGCCAGTTCAAGCGCCTCTTGCGCGCGGCGGCGTTCGGTGATGTCGCGGGTGACCTTGGAAAATCCGCGCAGGGCGCCAGTCTCGTCGTGGAGCGCGGTGATGACGACATTGGCCCAGAACCGCGAACCATCCTTGCGCACGCGCCAGCCTTCGTCCTCGGTGCGGCCGTCGCGCACCGCATCGGCGAGGTTGCGCATCGAACGCTCGCGTGCATCATCTCCGGGGTAGAAGACCGAGAAATGCTGGCCCAAGGCCTCGTCCCCGGTCCAGCCCTTGATGCGCTGCGCGCCGGTGTTCCAACTCACCACATGACCGTCTGGATCGAGAGCGAAGATGCCGTAGTCGCGCACGCCCTCGATCACGAGACGAAAGCGTTCCTCGCCTTCGCGCAGCGCCTGCTCGCGTGCGCGCAGCAGTCGGCTTGCCTCGACCATTCGCCCGGCGAGCGAGCCAATCTCGTCGCCCTCCGCATTGCGCTCGTCCAAGGCCTCGCCCTGCGCCAGCAGCACCGCATCGCCTTCGAGCCGCTGCACCCGGCGCACGATCCCGCTGGAGAACAGGAACACCGCGAACAGGCTGCCGACAAGACCGGCAAGCGTCAGCAAGCCGGTGGCGATCAGGCCGTTTCGGCGCACCGCATTGAGCCTGTCCTGCCGTGCTGCCAGCAGTTCGCGCTCGCGCGCCTGCATCCCCTCGATCTCGCCGCGCACCGCGTCAAGCACCTGCTTGTTGGCCGCGAGGCCAGCGGCGATCACAGGGTCGCCGACAACATCCGCCCCGGTTTGGGCTCGGGCAGCGAGAAGCAGCGCCAGACCTTCGCGCTTCTGGCCTGCCAGCGTCTCGATCCGGGCAAGGCGCGTGGCAGCCTCGGAATCGCGGATCGCACCGCGCAAACGTGCGGTGACCTGCGGCACCAGCGTTTCGGCGCGCTCGTAGGGTTCAAGAAAACGCGGCTCGCCCGTCAGCAGATAGCCGCGCACGCCGGACGAGGCCTCGGCCAGCAGCGCGTGAACTTCGTTGACATCGTTCTGGATCGCAATGGTCAGGCGGACGTCCTGCTCTGCGCGGGCCTCCATCCGGCTGATCGCGTAGAGCGCGGCGACCGAGCCGAGGAAGATCAGCAGAGGCACCGCCACCACCACCAGCCCCTTGGTGGCAAGCGGGCGATTGGCCCACCAACGCGCGGTCATCGGGCTTGTCACGCCGTCCACCCGCCGCGGTGCTCGACCGCGATCACTGCAGCCTGTGTCCGGTCGCGCACGCCCAGCTTGCCGATCAAGCGTTCGACATGGGTCTTGACCGTCCCCGGCTTGATGCCGAGCGCCAGCGCGATCTCCTTGTTCGTTCCGCCGCTTGCAAGCGCATCGAGCACCTCGCGTTCGCGCGGGGTCAGCCGTTCCAGCGCGGCGAACACGGGGCTGCGATCGGCCGCCACCACCGCGCGGCGCATCAGTGCGGGCGGATAGGCGACCCCGCCCGCCGCCACCAGATCGATCGCCGCCAGCAATTCTTCCCGCGATGTATCCTTGGTGATGAAGCCGCGTGCGCCCGCAGCAATCGCCGCGCGCAGATAATCGGCGTTGTCATGCATGGTAAGGATGATAATGGCGATGTCGGGCTGCGTATCGGACAGCTGCCGCGCGGCTTCGAGCCCGTCGATCCCTGCCTCGCCCCCGCGCGTGCCATAGCGAATATCGAGCAGCGCCAGTTCGGGCCGGTGCTGCTGGCAAAGTGCCAGCGCTTCCTCACCGCTGGCCGCTTCGCCCACCACGTCGAACCGCCCGCTGCGATCGAGAATGGCCCGCAGGCCTTCGCGGGCGAGGGCATGGTCATCGGCAATCACGATCCGGGCTTTGTTCATGCGGCGGGAACCTCGGCCAGTAGGGTGCAGCCCGCACCGGGCGCGCTCGTTATCGTCAAGCACCCGTCCAGCAATTCGATCCGTTGACGCATGTAGGCAAGGCCGAGGCCGCCGGCACCATGCGCCGTGCGTCCGGCATTCGGATCGAATCCGCAGCCATCGTCGCGCACAGACAGCCGCCAGCGACCGGCATCGCATGCCAGTCGCAGGGTCACGCGAACTTCGGGCCCGGCATGGGCCCGAGCATTGTTGAGCGCCTCCTGCGCGACGCGGAACAGCGCGGTCTCGATCGCCGGGGGCGGGCGCTGGTCGGCGTCGGGCGCAATTTCGAGGGTGGCCGCCATGCCGCGGGTTTGGGCCTCAGCCGCAAGCTGACGGAGCGCGGGGACGAGCCCGAGATCATCGAGCACCGGTGGACGCATCCCGGCGATGACCCGGCGCAATTCGCTGACCAGATCGCGCGCCTGATAGCGCGCCCTGGCAAGGTCGGCGGGGTCGCCGTCGCCTGCCAGCTCCAGTCGCCGCATCAACGCGGCGGCGTTCTGTGCGACCCCATCATGCAATTCGTGCGCGATCCGGCTGCGTTCGATCTCCTGACTGCGCAGCAATTCGCCGAGCAGTCGGGCGAGCCGGGCCTCACGCGCCCGGGCCGAAAGGCTCGCCCCGATCAGCTGGCATACGACCGCGAGAGCCTCGCGGTCTTCGGCCGATGGCGCACTGCGACGACCTTCGAGAACCATCGCGCCGGGCAATGGCACGTCAGAACCCGGCGAGGTCAGAGGGAAGATCAGGCAATCATCGTCAGCCGTTTCGCCCGCCCTGTCCTCGATGACCCGTCCGTCCTCATATCCCGCCAGATGTGCTGCGGCGCGCGCCACATCGCACACGGCAGCATCCAGCGTTTCGGGCGTGGCGGCAGCCAGAACCTGTCCAGCTTCGACCAGCACGCGCAAGCGCGCGGCGCGCGCTTCGGCTGCGCGGTAGAGACTGCGCAAATCGGAAGCGTTTTCGGGAAGGCGGGGAGTAGCAAGCTGCGACATCGCGACGGGCGATATCCGGGCCAAGCCGATTTGTCATACGCCAAACGGCATAGGCCACGCAGCCTGCCATCCGGCTGACGCAGCCGGGCCGCCGCTGCGCCATCTGGTGATCATCCGCTGGCAACCGCCTTCAACCGATGGAGCGATCCCATGAAAAAGAGCATATTCATCCTCACCGCCGCGTCCATGATCGTCGCATGCACTCCCGGCTATGCCAAAACCAAGGCGCGCGCAGCAGCCGCCCCGGTTGAGCAGAACGTCGACTGCATCACCGAGAAGGAAGTCGTTGCCGCGCAGAAGGCGTGGGGCGAAGGCATCGTCAAGATCGGCAAGGTCTATTCCGAAGGCGGCGACTACAGCGCCGCTGCGGCTGCCCACATCAACCAGTTCTACGCCTATGATCTCAGCCTCGTGCTGTTCAAGCCGACATTGGCTTCGGTCGACCAGTTCCGCACCTCGTTCGACTCGGCGCTATCCTACTTCGTCGGCGGCAACACCACCTACCCCGAGGACAAGGGCTTCGCGATCAAGCCCTGGACCAAGGTCCGCTGGAAGAATGTCGGCATCACCAACAATGCCTGCACGATGGCCGTCGCAATGGGGAACTACTGGTTTACCGCCGCTGACACCGGCGCCGAAACCAAGGTAGAATACACCTTCGGTTACATCCGCGACCCGCAGGGCGATCTGAAGATCGTCGTCCACGATTCGTCGGTGCCCTACAACGGCGGCTGACGCTTGCCCGCCCCCGCGGGGGTAGCTACGGAGCGCGGGTTCTCCCCCACGAAGGGTCGTAAGGCCCGCGCTCTCCCGGCTTCTTCGAGGATTGTTTCATGCCCTTTCGTAAGAAATCGTATAGCGCGGCGGCGCTGCTGGCTGCATCGCTTGCCGCCCCAGCTCACGCCAACGAAGACGATTTCAACATCTGGCTCGGCCAGTTCGCCACCATCAATGCCACTGACGACATCTATGTCCGTGTCGAAGCGCAGGAGCGCTTCACCAATGACGCCGACCGGCTCGGCCAGCTCCTGCTGCGCTCACTTGTGGGCTACCGGATTAACAAGGACATGAACATCGGGGCGGGATACGCCTATATCCTGACCGACCCGGTCGGCCCCGCCCAACTCAACGAACATCGCTTCTACCAGGAGCTGAACGTCCGGCTGCTGTCGACCGAGGGCGGCGTGACGCTGGATTCCCGCACCCGGCTTGAGCAGCGCACTTTTGAGGAGGGCGAGGACACATCGTGGCGGCTGCGCAATTTCGTCCAGCTTCGGGTGCCGATCAGCGACAACAACAAGATCGTAGCCTACACTGAGCCGTTCATCGACCTCAACGAAACCGGCGTGCAGCGCGGCGGGCTGTCGATCTGGCGCAACTTCGTCGGCGTGTCGATCCCGCTCGCCAATAACATCGAGGTGGTGCCCGGGTATCTCAATCAACATGTGCTCCGCGATGGGCAGGACCGATCCGACCACACCGCCAACGTGAATCTTTTCATGACTTTCTGACTGACACTATTCAAACTTGGGCCGAGGAAGCGGCCATTCCGCTACCCACCCACCTGCCGACATTCCGCCGCACCGCCCCCGTTCCCGAAAGCGGACGCTTACCCACCCCGCATCCTCGCCAGATAACCGCTCGGCCCCATCTGCGCGGCGGTCCAGATGAAGATGGCGAGCGATGCCACGCCCGAGACAAGGCACACGGCGAACACCGCCGCCGCCAGCGCGCTGTCGCCCTGTGTCGGCCCCAGCGCATCGCTCAGCGCGCCGATCACGCCGAGGCCGAGTGTCTGGCCGATCAGGTTGTTGAAGAACAGCGCGATGGCGACTGCAAAGCCGCGGCTGGCAGGCTCGACGCTCGCCTGTATGCCCGACAGGATGCCCGCCTGACTGGCGACATAGATGCCGTACGCCACCCCGAACCAGCCGAGGAAGCCGGCAAAACTGCCCGACGACAGGCTCAGCGCCAGCGGGATCACGCAGCCGAGGCTCACCACCCCCGGCAGCCATGCGCGCCAGCGTTCGTCGCGCAGGGTCAGCCAGTGGGTGACATAGCCGCCCAGAATCGGTCCCGGAATCCCGCCGAGGAAGAAGGTGAAGCCGAGGTACAGCCCCACATCGCCGGTCGAGATCGGGAACTGGCGCAGCATCACCGCCGCCATCCAGAAGGCGAGGCCGTAGCCGATCATGATCTGCACCGCCCAGCCCAGCGCCAGCCCCATGAACACGCGGTTGGTGAGGAGGCTGACGATCGTCTGCCCCAGCGGCAATTGCGCCATGTCGGTACCGGGCGGGGCGTAGCGTCCGCGCAATGGCTCGCGCACGGTGAGGTAGATCACGCCGCCCAGCAGCAGCCCCGGCAGGCCCATCAGGATGAAGGCCCAGCGCCAGTCGAACAGCTCGGCCAGCTGCCCGCCGATGATCAACCCGCCTGCCGTCCCCATGCTCGCGCCGATGGTCAGGAACCCCATCGCCTTGGCCAGTTCGGCGCGGGAGAAGTAATCGGCCACGAGGCTTTGCGAGGACGGGCCGGAGCACCCCTCGCCCACCCCCACGCCGGTGCGGGCGGCGAACAGCGTCCAGAACCCGCTCGCCATGCCGCAGACGGCGGTCATCAGGCTCCAGAACCCGATCGCGGCGGCGACGATATTCTTGCGGGTCGAACGGTCAGCCAGCCGCGCGGCGGGGAAGCCCGCCAGCACATAGACAAGGCTGAAGGCGAGCCCGCCGAGCAGGCCGAGTTCGAAATCGGACAGGGCAAACTCGGCCTTGATGTCCTCGACCAGAATGCCGAACACCAGCCGGTCGGCGACGCTGAACGCACTCGTCAGCGTCAGCAGCGCCAGGACATACCAGCGGTATGCCCCCGGGTTTGCCCTGTCAGTGATGGGGTCTTGCCCAGAGGCCATTGTCGACCGGGATCGTCAGGCCGTTCAAGAACCGCGCTTCGTCCGATGCGAGGAACAGCACGCAGGCCGCCACGTCCTTGGGCGCGCCCAGCGCATCCATCGGCAGCGGCCCGTCCGGCACCACCATCAGTTCTTGCCCGGCGCGGCCCGAGATATCGCGGACCATCGGCGTCTCGATCCCCCCCGGCGCGAGCGCGTTGACGCGGATGCCGTAGCCCTTGTCCTGAAAGTCCACCGCAAGGCTGCGGGTCATCCCTGCAATCCCGGCCTTGCACGCGGCATAGGCGGGGATGTTGCCATAGCCCATCAGCGCCGCGGTCGAGGCCATGTTGATGATCGACGAACCCCCGCCGCCGATGCTCTGGTGGCGGTGCTTCATCAGCGGCACGGCATATTTGCACCCCAGAAAGGTGCCGACCACGTGAATGTCGAGATGCAGGCGGAAATGGGCGAGGCTGCAATCCTCGATGCTCTCGAAGATCACGTTGCCGGCATTGTTGACGAGGATATCCAGCCCGCCGTGGCGTTCCTGCACGGCGCGCATCACCTCGATCCATTGCTCCTCGCTGGTGACATCGAGCGCCATGGCATCGCCGCCGATGCTGTCGGCCACCTGATGGGCCAGCTCGGCATCGCGGTCGGTCACGATCACTTTGGCGCCTTCGCGTGCCAGCATCTCGCAATCGGCCTTGCCCAGACCCATCGCCCCCCCTGTCACGAGCGCAACCTTGCCCGCTACCCGTCCCGCCATTCCGCTCTCTCCCAAAAGCCTGTTCTGTCGCGCCAGCCTATCGGCCGGTAGCTGCGGGGCCACTGTCGAAAGCGCGAGGGCGCAGGCAGCGCTGTGCGATGTATTCTCCCTGGCCGAGGGAGTGGACTGATGATGGACGCCGCCGAAGTCGCGCAGCTCAAAGCGATGATGGAATGGGAAGGCACGCGCACCGCGCCGCCGGAGGGTTTCCCCGTGCTGCCCGACATGCCCGCCGGACGTTACACCAGCCCCGAATATTTCGCGCTCGAACAGCAACACGTCTTCCGCAAGAGCTGGCTGTTCGCAGGCCACCTCGACGAGATCCCGGAGCCGGGGTGCTACATACGCTGGCACAATGCCGGCGATCCGATCGTGATCGTGCACGGCATGGACGGGGTGGTGCGCGCCTTCCACAACACCTGCCGCCACCGCGGCGCGCCGGTGGTGACCGAGGATCGCGGCAAGTCCAGCCGGTTGATGTGCGGCTATCACAACTGGACCTACAAGACCGACGGGAGCCTTGTGGGCGTACCCGAGCGGCGCGACTTTCCGGCCGATTTCGACCTCTCCTGCCGAAGCCTGCTGCCGGTGGCTTGCGAGCTGTTCGGCAAGGTGATCTTCGTCAATTTCGACACAGACGCGATGCCGCTGATCGACTGGCTCGGGCCGGTGGCGCGCGAGTGGGGGGAATTCGCCTTCGACCGCATCCGGCTGGCGGCGCGGCATTCCTTCGAATTGCAGTGCAACTGGAAGATCGCGATGGAGGCCAACATGGAGGTCTACCATGTGCCCTTCATCCACCCCGATACGGTCGCGCCGCTGGTGGATTCGACGCGCAACTTCAACACCATCTATCCCAACGGCCATGCGCGGATGCTCGCCCCGCCGCCGCGCCAGACCGACCGCGAGCACGTGCGTGCGATCGATTCGCCGCCCGGCTGGCAGCCAATCGAAAGCGTCGGCGAGCTGGGCCGCACCTGCACGCAGAGCTACACGCTGTTCCCCAACTGGGTCAGCCCGCTCTCCAATTACTTCGTGCCGCCGCTGCTGTTCTGGCCGACCTCGCTCGATACCTGTCGACTCGAACTGGTGACGATGGCGCTCGACTGGGGGGATGCCCCCGCGCCCGATCTCTGGACCGTTCCCGATGCTTCGCAGCCGGGTGGCCGCCAGATGAGCCCGATCATCCTTGAAGACACCCAGTTCGGCGAGGCGATCCAGAAATCGGTCGCGGGTTCGGCCTTCCGTTCGGTGCCGCTGTCCTATCAGGAAGCGCGCATCTACGCCTTCCACCAGAGCCTCGATGCGATGATCGGCACCGGCAATGTTCCCGAGGCGCTGAGGGTCGAACCGGTGATCGGGCCGGAGTGGGTGTGGCCCAATGACCCGCGCCCCGCGCAGATGCAGCGCGAAGCCGCCCGCGCCCGCGAAGCCGCCGAATGACGCTACGGCATCCCGCTTTTGCAGGCCTATGTGACGTATATGTCGCAGTTTGCCGCGGTCACTATCGCTTTTGCTGATGGTGCACTTTTCACCGCAACATACACCTGTTCGCATACCTGAAGGCTTCGGCCGGACGGCGTGAGGAGACACGCCAGCGGGTTGGGGAAAACAGGGCGCGCGGGGGAGCCGCGGCCCGATGGGGAGAGAGGACCATGAACTTACTTCGTGCCCGAAATGTATCCGGTGTGCGTTCCGGAGGAATGCGCCGTGCCCTGCTGTGCGGCGCTGCGCTGGGCGGCATTGCAGCCATGCCGAGCGCGGCCTTTGCGCAGGATTCCGAAGGGGCCGAAACGGCGCCCGAAGAACGCGTGATCGTGGTGCAGGCCCGCCGCCAGAACGAAACCCTGCAGGAAGTCCCCGTTACCGTCACCGCGATCGGCGGCGAGACGCTCCAGCGCTACAATGTCGATCAGGTCGCCGACATTACCAGCCGCGTGCCGACGCTGAACGTGCAGGTCGGCGGTTCGGGGTCGGGCGGTCAGCTCAGCTTGCGCGGCGTGGGCTCGTCCAACATCTCGGCGGCGTTCGATTCGGCGGTCGCATTCGAATATGACGGCGTCGTCGTCTCGACCATGCGCATGGTGCAGGCCGGCTTCTTCGATGTCGAGCAGGTCGATGTGCTGCGCGGGCCGCAGTCGCTGTTCTTCGGCAAATCGGCCACCGCCGGCGTGCTGGCCCTGCGTTCGGCCAACCCGACCTCCGACTGGGAAGTGGGGATGCGCGGCTCCTATGAATTCGAGGAAAAGGGCTACCTGCTCTCGGGCTATATTTCCGGCCCGCTCAGCGACACGCTCGGCATCCGCATTGCCGCGCAGTTCAATGACATCGACGAATTCATGCTGATGCAGGACAATACGCCTGCGGTGAACCAGGAACGCGGGCTGACCGATTTCATCGGCCGCGTCACGCTTGACTGGCAACCGTCGGACATGTTCCGCGCCAACCTCAAGGTGCAATACACCAAGCACGAAAATGACGGTGCGCTCGGCACGGGCGAAGTGTTCTGCGGCGCCAACGGCGTGGCGGATTCGATCTTCCTGCTCGGCGGCGCGGTCAACCTTCCGGCGGGCTATGATTGTAACGCCTTCGACCAGCGTTACTACACCACCGATGCGGCAGGCCCGCTGGCTGGCGGCGTGCCGACCCCGTCGGCGGCTGCCGGGCGCAACGGCGTGCCCTTCGGCGAAACCGACATCTGGTTCGGCCGCCTGCAGTTCGAACTCGACCTGTCCGACACCCTGAGCCTCACTTCGGTCACCGGCCTGCTCAACATGAAGGCGGTCGATTTCGAGGCCTATTCCTATGGCGGGTTCATCCCCGGCCCCAACGGCACCCGCCTGCCGGGCGGGGCCGGTTCGTCCGATCCGATCAACAATCTGGAACAGTACACGCAGGAACTGCGGCTGGCTTCGGACTTCGACGGGGCCTTCAACTTCATGCTCGGCGCGTTCTACGAAGACCGCACGATCACCTTCGATACCTCGCAACAGGGCGTCAACATCTCGTTCCTCGGGCCCGACCCGGTGACGGGCTTCACCTATGACTGGGACAAGACCCATCTCACCAAGACCGAAGCCCTGTCGTTCTTCGGCAGCGTGATGATCGACCTGACCGAACAGCTGGAACTGTCGGGCGGTCTGCGCTGGACTGACGAATCCAAGGTGCAGACGATCTCGGTGCCTTACGTCCACACCTTCCTGCAGGGCCCGAACTTCGTGCGGCCGGGCTTCTTCTCCGGACCGATCAACTTCAACGACGACAATTTCTCTCCCGAAGTGACGCTGCGGTATCAGGCGAATGATGACTTCAACATCTTCGCCTCGTTCAAGACGGGCTTCAAATCGGGCGGGATCGACAATTCGGCGCTGCCGTCGAACAGCCTCAGCACTGCTGCGGCAACCGGCGATTTCAGCTCGCTGATCTTCAAGTCGGAAGAAGCCATCGGCGGCGAAATCGGCTTCAAGTCGCAGTGGGCCGGTCGCAGCGTGACGCTGAACATGACGGCCTACCAGTACGTGTTCAAGGATCTGCAAGTGCAGAACTTCAACGCGCAGACCGTGCAGTTCATCACCAGCAACGCCGGCGAACTGACCACCAAGGGCGTCGATCTCGAAGCCCGCTGGCGGACGCCGGTTGACGGGCTGAGCTTCTCGTCCAACATTTCGTACCTTGATGCCGAGTACACCGACGATTTCCTCCAGCCGGGCGGTCAGGGCGGGCTCGTCAACCTGCGCGGACGGCGCGGCAGCCAGGCACCGGAATGGTCGGGCAACTTCGCGGCGGACTGGGAAATCCCCCTGTCCGACAACCTCGAATTGTTCCTGTCGGGCAACGCCACCTACAATGATGGCTACATCACCGACGAAACCTCGCTGAACGATTATGTCCAGCCGAGCTTCTGGACGCTGGATACCAACGTGTCGATCGGCCATCCGGACGGCAACTGGAAGCTCTCGCTGGTGGCGACCAACCTCACCGACGAGATCTTCGTGATCACCTCGGGCGGGCGTCCGTTCCTGCCGCCGGGCGGGGATGACCTGATCCTGACCCAGAACCGCGGGCGTCAGGTGTTTGCGGAAATCAGCTTCCGCTTCTGATCGCCTTGCAACAGCCAACGGGGGAGGGGCGGGCCAGCCATGGCCTGCCCCTTTTGCTTTGGGCCCCGCTGCCTTTGCCAAAAGTGATCATTGCCGGGCCGGTTCCGAAGGCGGATGTTCGCGCCAACGCTTCGGGAGGAATGGCATGTCACGCGAAACCCTGGTCGAAATGACCCGCAATCTGGTCGCCCACGGCGCGGCCGACACGATGGAATATGCCGACGAGGTCGTGCGCGTTCCCGCCAGCGCCTATACCGACGAGGCCCTGTTCGAGCGCGAGAAAAAGCAGATCTTCCGCCGCCTGCCGCTGATGGTCGCGCCCAGTTGCGAATTGCCCAATCCGGGCGATTTCAAGGCGATGGACATCTGCGGCGTGCCGCTGCTGCTCAGCCGCCAGAAGGATGGCAGCATGGGCGCCTTCCTCAACATGTGCACCCACCGCGGCAACCCGCTGGCGAGCGGTTGCGGCAATGCCAGCCGCTTCACCTGCGGCTATCACGGCTGGACCTTCAAGGCCGACGGCGACCTGATCGGCGTCGCATCCCCGCAGGATTTCGGCAAGATCGACAAGGCCGCGCACTGCCTCACGAAGTTTCCAGTTTACGAGAACGCCGGGCTGATCTGGGTGACGCTTGATCCGGACTCGAAGCTCCCGATCGCCGATTACCTGTGCGGCTACGATACGCTCTTGAAGGCCTTCGAGTTCGAAGGCTGGACGCTGTTTTCGCAGCGCACGCTGGCGGGGCCGAACTGGAAGACGGCGTACGACGGCTATCTCGATTTCTACCACCTGCCGGTGCTCCACAAGGACACCTTCGGAGCCGATTTCTACAACCGCGCCAACTACTTCGCCTTCGGTCCCCACCAGCGTCTCAGCACCCCGTCAAAATTCGCGATCAAGGTGCAGGGGGACGATGACCAGCAGCTGGATCTGGAAGCGATGAGCGATGACCAGTTGCCGCAGGAAGTGCTGGTGCAGGGCGTGTGGACGATCTTCCCGCACATCTCGATCGCCAGCTTCTATGGCGGCGGGCAGCGCGGGGCGATGATCAGCCAGCTGTTCCCGGGCGACAAGGTGGGCGAGAGCTACACCACCCAGTTCTACGTCATGGAAAACCAGCCCGAGACCCCGGAGCAGGTTCAGGCCGCGCACGACCAGTTCAACTTCCTCGAAATCGTGGTGCGCGACGAGGATTACGCCACCGGCAAGCGCCAGCAGCAGGCGCTCGCGTCAGGCCTGATGAAAGAGGTGCTGTTCGGCCGCAATGAAAAGGGCGGGCAGGTGTTCCACCAATGGGTTGAGCGGCTGACCAAGGCCAGCGACGATGAACTGGTCGAGATTTTTGCAGCCGAACAGCGACAGGCAGCGGAGTAAGGTCTAGCCCTCCCAATCCGCAATCGGCTTCAGCACGCCATAGGTCTCCGCCACCGGCTCGCGCCCGAGATCGGGGAAGTCGATCGCTTCGGGTTCCTCGTGCGTGTCCGGAACGCGGGCCAGCAGGTCGCGGATCAGGGTCAGCCGCCCGCGCCGCTGATCGTTGAAATCGACGATGGTCCACGGAGCATGGGCGGTGTGGGTCGCGGCAAGCATCGCCTCGCGCGCCGCGGTATAATCATCGTATTTCGCCCGTGCGGCGAGATCGATCGGAGAGAGCTTCCAGCGCTTCAGCGGGTCTTCCAGCCGTTCGCGCAGCCGCGCCTCCTGTTCGGCCTGATCGGCAGCCAGCCAGTATTTGAACAGCAATATGCCATCATCCACCAGCAACTGCTCGAAGGCGGGCACCGCCTTGAGAAAGGCCTCGACCTGCTCTGCGCTCGCATAGCCCATCACCTTTTCGACGCCCGCACGATTGTACCACGACCTGTCGAACAGCACGATTTCGCCAGTAGTGGGCAGGTGGGCGACGTAGCGCTGGAAATACCACTGGCCCAGTTCCGCCTCGGTCGGTTTGGACAGCGCCACTGTACGGCACTGGCGCGGGTTCAATGCCTCGCGCACCGCGCTGATCGCGCCGCCCTTGCCTGCGGTATCGCGCCCCTCGAACAGCACCACGATGCGCGCACCACTTGCCTTGGCCCAGCGCGCCATGCTGACCAGTTCGTGCGTCAGCGGTTCAAGCGCGTCTTCGTAATCCTTGCGCTTCATGCCCATCGATCGCTCCTCCCGATTGTCCTCATCATTTGTCCTTGGGGGGGAAAGATAGTATCATCTGCAACGATATGGCCACGCTTGCAGACCCCGCCCCCGATTTCGCCACCCTGCCAGAGATGGCAGCCGATGTCTTCACCGCCCCGCTCGCCAGGCCCGCCCACGTGGGCGCGGATTGGCTGGAACCGGCGCAGACGGCCTACACCGCCGAAGACCATGCCGTGTGGGACGATCTTTTCGCCCGCCAGATGGAGGTGCTTCCCGGCCGGGCGTGCAGCGCCTTCCTGCACGGGCTGGAAAGGCTCGATCTCGGGTGCGGCGGCATTCCCGAATTCGGCGCGCTGTCGGAAGAACTGGGCGCGCTGACCGGCTGGAGCGTGGTGCCGGTGCCGATGCTGATTCCCGATCACGTGTTCTTCTGGCACCTTGCCAACCGGCGCTTCCCGGCAGGCAACTTCATCCGAACCCGCGAGACCTTCGATTACATCGAAGAGCCCGACGTGTTCCACGATGTGTTCGGCCATGTCCCGATGCTGACCGATCCGGTCTATGCCGATTACATGCAGGAATATGGCCGCGCCGGGTGGAAGGCGATGCGGTATAACCGGCTGAAGGCCTTGGGCGCGCTGTACTGGTACACAGTCGAATTCGGGCTGATCGAGGAAGAGGGCAGCGTGCGTGCTTACGGCGCGGGCATTCTGTCAGGCCCGACCGAGGCGCGCTTTGCGGTGGAGGCCCAAAGCCCCAACCGCATCATGCTCAATGTCGACCGGGTGATGCGCACCGATTACGTCATCAGCGACCTGCAACCGACCTATTTCGTGATCGAGAGTTTCGCCGATCTCTATCGCCAGACGGTGGAGCGTGATTTCGACCGGCTTTATCGCAGTCTGCCCGCGGGCTTCACCTATGCCAATTCGGCGGTGATCGATGTCGATAATGTGCTGCACAGAGGCACGCAGGAATATCACCTGCGCGGCGGGCGGGGCAGCGGCGCGGTTCCGGTTTAGGCTTTCGCGCCTCAGGCCTTGGCGCTGCGGCGCATGACGGCGTGATAGAGCATCAGCACCGCGCCGGTCGCGGCCAGTGCCACGCCGAGGCCCAGCAGCGAAAGCCCGCCCAGCATCGTGCCGCCATTGGCAATGCCTCCGCCGATCAGTGCGACCACCAGCCCCAGCGCCATCTGGCGCAGGATCGCACCCGGCGCCTCTGTCCGCGCGAGGATCGAGGCCAGCCAGCCCAGAGTCGCCCCCAACATGATCAGCACCAGCAACGCCATTTTGAAAACAATCTCCTAATCCCGCCGCACCGGACGGATCGACTCCTAAACCGGCATCCGCGCAGGTGGTTCCGGCAAAGTTGCGTTTATCGCATCATCAGCCAGACCAGCGCCGCGCCGCCGATGGCAATCCGGTAATAGGCGAAAGGCGCAAAACCGAAGCGGCTGACATAGGTCACGAAGGCGCGGATCACGATCATTGCGGCGATGAAGGCGGCCACGAGGCCGATGGCGATCTCGCTCCAGCCGATCAGCCCGCCGCCTGCCAGAAGGCGTTCCGGTTCGGATGCGATCTTGACCGTCGCCGCGCCGAGCATGGTCGGCACTGCGAGGAAAAAGCTGAATTCGGCGGCCGTCTTGCGCCCGACGCCCATTGCCAGCGCGCCGAGGATCGTCGCGCCCGAACGGCTGGTGCCGGGGATCATCGCAAGGCACTGGATAAAGCCGATGCCGATCACCTTCTTCAGCGGGATTGCCGCCACGCCGCTGTCCTCGCCGGGGCGCACGGCCTTTTCCAGCCCGATCATCGCCACGCCGCCCACCAGCAGCGCCCATGCCACCACCAGCGGGCTTTCGAGCAGTTCGTAGATGTGGTCTTTCGCCAGCAGGCCGATGACGGCTGCGGGCATGAACCCGATCAGCAGGTTGCGCACGAACAGCACCGCGGTCTGTTCCCAGCGCAGCAGGCCCATGAACATGCCCCACAGGTAGCGGAAGTAAGTCACCACCACCGCCAGGATCGCGCCCAGCTGGATCACCACGTTGAACTGCGACCACTGCGCGGCGTCATAGCCGAACAGCTCGGATGCGAGGATCAGGTGGCCAGTCGAGGAAACGGGGAGGAACTCGGTCAGCCCTTCGAGGATGCCGAGCAGGATCGCAGCGATGGTTTCGTTCATGGGCGCACGGCTTTGACGAGCGGGGCCGCCAAGTCAAACCAAAAGGCCCGCTCCTTTGCGGGAGCGGGCCTCTTTCACCTCACCAGATGCGCACGCGCTCTTCGGGCGGCAGGTACATGGCATCGCCCGGCTTCACGCCGAAGGCTTCGTACCATTCGTCAAGGTTTCGCACGACGCCGTTGACGCGGTATTCCTCGGGCGAGTGGCTGTCGGTGCGCAGGCGGTTGCGGTAGTTCTCCTCGCGCTGGGTCGAACGCCACACCTGCGCCCAGGCGAGGAAGAAGCGCTGGTCGCCGGTCAGCCCGTCGATCACCGGCACATCCTTGCCCTTGGTGGCAATCTTGTAGGCGCGGTAGGCCATCGAAAGCCCGCCGACATCGCCGATATTCTCGCCCAGCGTCAGCCGGCCGTTGACGCAGGTCTTGCCGTCGTCGAGCGGGCAGAAGCCGTTGTACTGCGCCACCAGCCGGTCACCCAGCGTATCGAAGGCCTTGCGGTCGGCATCGGTCCACCAGTTGCGCAGCGCGCCGCTTGCGTCCGACTTCGATCCCTGATCGTCGAAACCGTGGCCGATTTCGTGCCCGATCACCCCGCCAATCGCGCCGTAATTGACCGCGATATCATTGGTCAGTGCGAAGAACGGCTGTTGCAGGATGCCCGCCGGGAACACGATCTCGTTCTTGGTCGAGTTGTAATAGGCGTTCACGGTCTGCGGCAGCATGAACCATTCGGTGCGGTCGATCGGTGCCCCAAGCTTGGCAACGTTGTCGTCGCGCCCCCACTTGGCCGCCGCCATGCGGTTGGCGATCGGGTTGCCGGCGGTAATTGCCAGCCCTTCATAGGTTTCAAGGTTGGGGCGATAGCCGATCTTGGGATCGAAGCTGGCCAGCTTGGCGCGGGCCTGGGTCTTGGTTTCCTCGCCCATCCACCGGATTTCGGAGATCGATTCCGCCAGCGCGAGGCGCAGGTTGGCCACCAGTTCGTCCATCGCCGCCTTGTTTTCGGGCGGGAAGTAGCGCGCGACATATTCCTTGCCGATCAGCTCGCCCAGCAGGCCCTCGGCCTCGCCCACGGCTCGCTTCCAGCGCGGGCGCTGTTCGGGGGTGCCGCGCAAGGTCTTGCCGAAGAATTCGAAGCTGGCATCGTCGAACCGCTTGGGCAGCACGGCGGCATGGGCCGAGAGGAACTCCTTGACCATCCACGCCTGCAGGGTTTCGACCGGCGTTTCCGGCAGCAGCGCGAACATCCCCGGCAGGCCGGTGCCGATCTTGGCGAGGGTCGCCTCGTCGAGCTTGTATTGCGCGATCTCCTCGGCCGTCGGCGGCATCAGGCTGACGACGAAGCCGGGGCTCTTCTCGATCCCCAGCGCCGCAATCATCGCCGCCACCGGCACCTTGCCGCCCATCGCCACCAGTTCATCGGCGGTGAGCAGGTTGTAGGTCAGATCGCGGTTGCGGCGCACCGTGCGGTCCCACGCGACCTCGCGGGCGATGCGGTCTTCGAAGGCATAGATCGCTTCGGCTGCGGCGGCGGGATCGGCATAGCCGGCCTCGCCCAGCAGGAAGGCGAGATAAGCCTTGTACTTGGTCTGGATCGCGACACCCTTTTCGGTGGTGTCGAGATAGTAATCGCGGTCGGGCAGGCCGAGCCCGCCAAAGCCGACGCTGGCGATGTGCCGGTCGGGCTGCTTGGCATCGACGCTCACCCCGCCGCCGATCGGGCTGGGAAGGCCAGGGTCGGCCCACAGCATGGCGAGATCACCGATGGTCTTCGCGCCCATGATCCGGTCGAGATAGGGCTTGGCAGGCGCGAGGCCCGCGGCTTCGATCGCGGCGGTATCGAGATAGGATTTGTAGGCGCCGACAATGCGCGCTTCATCGGCACTGAGGCTTGCGGCGGGCTTGGCCAGCAGATCGTCCATCAGTGCCTTGACGTCGGCAGTGCTCTTTTCGCCGAGCAGGGTGAAGGCACCGATGCGGCTGAATTCGGCCGGCAGCGGGTTGGCATCGATCCAGCGCTTGTTGGCATAGGCGTTGAAATCGTCGCCCGGCTTGATGTCGGTGGCGAGCAGCGCGGGGTCGAAGCCCCAGGTGCCGAAGCTCATGCTCGGCAGCGAGGGCGCGGCGGCTTCGCCTTCGGCCAGCAGCAATTCGATGCCCGCATCGTGGGCGTGGACATCGTCATTGGCGATAGCGGGCGCGGCCAGCGCCAGCGCGGCAAGGCTTGCGCCGAAAAGGGCGGTTTTGTGGATCATGTGCGGTTGTCCCCGAAAAGCTGGTGCAGGTCGTCTGCTGCGCGCAACACTAACGCTGCACGCGGCAAAGGGTTGCCGCTTGTCCGGCGGGCCATGCGCTTCGTCGATTATGTTGCTGTGCCACCTTCCGTGGCGCAGACCACCCGCCCCTACTCCGCCTCGGCGGTGAATTGAAGCCGGGCGAGGCGCGCATAGAGCCCGCCTGCCTTGCTCAGCGCCTCGTGCGTGCCCTGTTCGACGATCCGGCCTTCATCCAGCACCACGATCCGGTCGGCGGCGCGCACCGTGGCGAGGCGGTGGGCGATCACCAGCGTGGTGCGATCCTGCATCAGGCCTTCGAGCGCCTGCTGCACCAGCTGTTCGCTTTCGGCATCCAATGCGCTGGTCGCCTCGTCGAGCAGCAGGATCGGCGCATCGCGCAGCAGGGCGCGGGCGATGGCGACGCGCTGCTGCTGCCCGCCCGAAAGCTGGGTGCCGCCTTCGCCGAGATAGGTGTCGAGGCCCTGCGGCAGGGCGCGCAGGAAGCTTTCGGCATTGGCGGCGCGGGCGGCCTGCCAGATGTCTTCGTCCGAAGCGTCCCACTTGCCATAGCGCAGGTTGTCGCGGGCATTGGCGCTGAACAGCACCCCGTCCTGCGGCACCAGCGCGATACGGGCGCGCACCTCGGCCGGATCGGCGGCGGTCAGCGGCACCCCGTCAAGCCGGATCGTGCCACCCTGCGGATCGTAGAACCGCTCCACCAGCTGGAAAATGGTCGATTTGCCCGCACCGGACGGCCCGACGATGGCGACCGTCTCGCCCGGCTCGATCTCCAGCGTGAAATCCCTGAGCGCCGCGGTTTCGGGACGCGAGGGGTAACGGAAGGTGACATTGCGGAACGACAGGCTGCCGCGCGGCGGCACGGGCAGGCGTTCGGGGCGGGCAGGCGGGGCGATATCGGGCCGCGCTTCGAGCAGTTCGGCAAGGCGGCTCGCCGCGCCCGCGCCGCGCAGCAGATCGCCATAGACCTCGGTCAGCGCGCCGAGCGCGCCCGCCACCAGCCCGCCGGTGATCACGAAGGCGGCAATGGTGCCGCCGCTGATCGCGCCTTCGGCCACCGCCAGCGCGCCGCGCCACATCACCAGCACCACCCCGCCGAACACCAGCAGGATCACCACGGTCGTCATCGCGGCGCGCAGCAGGATGCGGCGGCGGGCGGTTTCGAAGGTGCCTTCGACCACGCTGGCAAAGCGCTGGCTCTCGCGCTGTTCCTGCCCGAAGCTCTGCACGATCTTCATCGCCGAGAGCACTTCGGTCACATAGGCGCCGACATCGGCGATGCGGTCCTGGCTGGAGCGCGAGACAGCGCGGATCTTGCGCCCGAAATAGACGATCGGCAGGATCACCAGCGGAATCCCGACCAGCAGCCCGATGGTCAGCGACGGGGCGAGGAACACCAGAAACCCGATGCCGCCGATCCCTGTCAGGGTGTTGCGCAGCGCCACCGATACGGTGGTGCCGACCACGTTTTCGATGATCGCGGTGTCCGAGGTCATCCGGCTGGAGATTTCCTTGGGGCTGTTCTCCTCGTAGAAACCGGGCGACAGGCGCAGCAGGTTTTCCTGCACGCGCAGGCGGATATCGGCCACCACCCGTTCGCCCAGCCAGCTGACGAAATAGAACCGCAGCGCCGTTCCGAAGCCGAGGATCACCACGATCATCAGCAGATACTGGAAGGCGTGGGCGATATCGTCGGTGGTGGCAGCGCCGGTGAACGCCTCGTCGATGATCACCTTGAAACGCCAGGGGATCGCCAGCGTTGCCGCCGAGGTGATCACCAGCGCCAGCAGCGCGAGCGCGATCTGCCGCGGGTATTGCACCGCCGCGCCGAACACCATCCGCAGCGGCGCGAGCGAGCGCGATTTCGGGGCCGCGTCCTGCTCCGCTTCGTCCACAGGCGGCATCTCCGCCGCTTCGGGCAGAGTGTCGGCAGAAATGTCGGATGGCCCGCGGGTCTGGGTTTCGCCATGCATGATCGCAGCGCCCTAGCCGCGAAGCGCGCGGATTTCACGTGCAAAAAGCACAGGCTGGCAGCCGCCCCGATAGCCCTTAGCGTAATTGTGCATTGCACAATGGGGCGCGAAGGCGCATCTGTTATCCCAAGGTGCCCGGGGGATGAGGCGCCGGAGTGTTCGTCGCGCAAGGGTAACTGCATGCTTTATCACGCCTATGAGCTGCAACGCAGCTGGATGAACAGCGCCAGCGCGCTTGCTTCGATCAGCGCCAATCTGCTCTCCAACCCCGCCAATCCGCTGACCGCTTTCGGCATGGGGCCGATGGCGGCGAGCGCGCTCGATGTCTTTGCCCACGCCACCGCGCATTACGGCAAGCCCGCATTCGGCATCGCCAGCGTGGATATTGGCGGCAAGTCCCACGCCGTGACTGAAAGCGTGGTGTTGAAGCGCCCCTTCGGCGATCTCCTGCGCTTCCGCGTCGAGGGCACTCCGGCAGACCGCCCGCGCCTGCTGATCGTCGCCCCGATGAGCGGCCACTACGCCACGCTGCTCCGCGGCACGGTGGAACGGATGCTGGAATCGGCGGAAGTGTTCATCACCGACTGGGCTGACGCCAAGATGGTTCCGGCGAGTGCGGGCAAGTTCGATCTCGACGATTATATCGACTACCTGATGGACTTTGCCGAGCACGTCCATTCCGAAGCGGGCGGCCAGCGCATCCACATGATGGCAGTGTGCCAGCCTTCGGTGCCCGCCTTCGCCGCGACCGCGCTGCTCAATCTCCACAAATCGCCCGCCACGCCTGCCACCCTCACCATGATGGGCGGGCCGATCGACACCCGCGAATGCCCGACCGTGGTCAACAACATGGCGATGCAGCGCCCGATCGCATGGTTCCGCCAGAGCGTGATCGCGACCGTTCCCGGCAAGTATCCGGGCGCGGGCCGCCGGGTCTATCCCGGTTTCATGCAACTGTCGGCGTTCATGTCGATGAACCTCTCCAGCCACATGATGAGCCATTACGAGATGTTCAAACACCTCACCATCGGCGACGAGGCGAGCGCGCAGGCGACCAAGACCTTCTATGACGAATACCGCTCGGTGTGCGACATGACCGCCGAATTCTACCTCCAGACGGTGGAGGAGGTGTTCCAGAAGCACTCGATCCCCAAGGGCGAGTTCCGCCACAAGGGCGAAGTGGTGGATCTGACGGCGATCACCGGCACCGCGCTGCTGGCGATCGAGGGCGAGCGGGACGATATCTCGGGCCTCGGCCAGACCCGCGCCGCGCTCAAGCTGACGCCGAACCTGCCCGACGCGATGAAGCGCTATTACATGGCCGAGGGCGCGGGCCATTACGGCATCTTCAACGGCAGCCGCTGGCGCGAAAAGGTCGCTCCGGTGGTCGAGGAATGGATCGCCGCCCACGCCGGGTAAGGCGTTATCCGGCCAGCGCGCTTTCAGGCTGGTGCTGTGACGGCGCAGGCGCAAGTTCCAGCAGATCGCCGAAGGTCACGGGATTTGCCGTGAGCGTCGGGTGCGGCGAATAGCCGTCGTGCCAGTATTTGCGCTCGATCATGTCGCGCGCGATGCTCATGCCGAAAAAGCGGCGCGGGCGGGGCGAGCGGTTGTCCGGCCCTGCGTGCAGCAGATCGCTGCGATAGATGATGACCGAGCCCTTGCGCGGCGCTGTCTGCACGAGCGCGAAGGTATCGTCGAGCATCTGGCCGCGGCGGAACAGCTGCCACAGGGTGCGCGGGCCAAGATTGCGCAGGCTGAACTGCGCGTTCTTGCCCAGAACGAACCGCAACAGATTGGGCTGGTGCAGATCCCACTTGGCCGAAAACACCCGGTCGCGGAATTCGCCGGGGACGAGTGCGGCCGGCCCGCTGCGGCGCATCGCCAGCAGCTTGGTCAGATTGTGCCGCAGGATGCGCCAGTTGCAGCGTGTGCGGAACAGCTCCATCAGCGCAAAGGCCGCGCCGCCATGGGTGTTGCCGGCGCCGCCATACATATGCGTGCCCGGCACGAACACCGTCCCGCCCTGGGCTTCGGACACATCCTCCACGGCTGCAAACAGGCTGATCACCCCGGCCGGATCGCGGTGGATATACTGGTGCGAGGAGCCGAGGTAGCTGGTGAAGGTGGCCACTTCGAGCAACGGGCGCGTGCGTCCGCAAAACTCCGACAACACGCCTTCAAGCCGCCGCGCGAGGGTCGCGGCAAAGTGCATCACTTCGGGGCTTGACGGCAGCGAGCAGAAATCGCGCCGCATGTAGTGGTTGTCGGTCTCGCTCGCGAAGGTCGAATGGCTGCGGTCGGGATCCTCGATGGTCTGCCGCATCAACGCCAGCGCGTGATCGGCCTCGGCATCGGACAGCAGCCCGGTGAGCACCACCAGCCCGTAGGTATCCATCATCCCCGCCGCCTGCCGGGCGCAGGCATCGGTCAGCCTGCCGCCTGCATCGAGCACGGCAGCGACTTCGAACGCGGACGTATCGCTGGATACATTGAGTTGGCCCATAACGGCTGCCGTTATTGCCGCGGAAGTTTCTCTATAGGGTTAACGGCATGATTGATCGGATGGTTCTCAGGATGCGAACTGCCCCGGCAGCCAGAGCGACAGGGCCGGCACGTAGGTGATCAGCAGCAGGGCCGCTATCAGGGTCAGATAGAACGGCATGATCGTGCGCACCAGCGTGGTGACCGGAATCCCGCCCACGGCAGACCCGACGAACAGCACCGATCCGACCGGCGGGGTCACCAGCCCGATCCCGAGGTTGAGCATCATGATGATTCCGAAATGCACCGGGTCCACGCCCACATCCATCGCCACCGGCAGGAAAATCGGTGTGGTGATGACGATCAGCGGCGCCATGTCCATGAAGGTTCCCAGCAATAGCAGCAGGACATTGATGATCAGCAGGGTCAGCAGCGGGTTATCGGTCATCCAGCCGATCAGCTGCCCCAGCTGCTGCGGCACTTCGAGCAGGGCCATCGCAAATCCGAAAGCCGTGGCGGCGGCGATGATGAACAGCACCATCGCTGCCGTGCGCACCGATTTGCGCGCCGCTTCCCAGAATGCCGACCAGCCGAGGCTGCGATACACCAGCGCGCCCACCAGCACCGTGTAGAGCACGGCGATTGCGGAACTTTCGGTCGCGGTGAAAATGCCGCTCAGGATGCCGCCCATGATGATCACGGCGGTCATCAGGCCGGGCACGGCGAACACCGCGGCGCGGGCAAAGGCCCGCCAGCCGGGGAAGCTGCCGCGCGGCAGGCCGCGCCGCCGCGCCACCAGCCAGGTCGTGCCCATCAGCATGAAGCCGGTCAGCAGGCCCGGAAACACCCCCGCCAGAAACAGGTCCGCGATCGATACCCCAAGGCCCGATGCTGCCGAATAGATGATCATGTTGTGCGAAGGCGGGATCAGCAAGCCGACAATCGCCGCCGTCACTGTGACATTGACCGCAAAGTCGCCCGGATAACCCTTTTCCTTCATCAGCGGCACCATCGTCGATCCGATCGCCGAGGCGCTGGCGATGGCCGAGCCGGACACCGCGCCGAACATCATCGATGCGCCGACATCGACCACGCCCAGCCCGCCGCGCATCCGGCCCATCGCTGCATCGGCCACCCGCACCAGCCGTTCGGCAATGCCGGCGCGGTACATCAGGTCTCCGGCGAAGATGAAGAACGGGATCGCCATCAGGGTGAACACGCTGATGCCCGCGGCGACCCGCTGCACCGCGACGATCGGCGGGATGCCCATCACGGCAAAGCAGGCGAGCGCCGCGCCGAGCAGCGCGAAGCCGACCGGCACCCCCAGCACCAGCAGCAGCGCGAGGCTTGCGAACAGAACCAGCAGTTCCATCAGGCGCTGCCCCCTTCATCGCCGCGCGGCTTTCCGTCCAGCACCTGCGGCAGGGCGAACAGCGCCATCAGCAGTCCGGACACGGGCATGGGGACATAGGCCACCGCGCGGCTGATCCCGAGCGCGGGCATCGCATTGCCGCGCACCAGCCAGACCAGCTGCGCCCCGTAAACCAGCAGCACCAGACCCAGTGCCAGCACGACCAGCGCCGTAATCCGGCGCAGCAAGGTCGCGCGCGGGCCGAGCCGTTCTTCCAGCAGGGCAATGCGGATATGGAACCCTTCGTGCACCCCTGCGGCAGAGGCGAACATCACATACCAGATCATCAGCACCAGCGCGGCCTGTTCGGTCCACGAGGGGCTGGAATCGAGCACGAAGCGCCCGAACACCTGCCAGATGACAATCGTTGCCATGGCGACCAGTCCAAACGCGGCAGAGCGGATCAGCCAACCGGTCATTCGTTCAATCGCAATCATCGCGGACGCATCTCCAGAATCCGGGCCAGCACCGATTGCTGCTGCGCAGAGGTGATGAAGCGATCCCACACCGGTCGCATCAGATCGGCAAAGGGCGCGCGGTCGACGGTGTTGATCGCAACGCCCGATGCGGCGAGCATCGCCTGCGCCTCGTTCATGCGGAGATCCCACAGGCGCCGCATTTCGGGGACCGAACGGCGCGCCGCCTCGCGCACCAGATCGCGGTCGGCGCCCGACAGCCGGTCATAGCTGACCTTGCTCATCACCAGCGCTTCGGGGGTGAACAGGTGGTCGCTGATGCTGAGGAAGGATGCCACCTCGTAATGGCGCGAACTGGTGAAGGATGGCAGGTTGTTTTCGGCCCCGTCGATCACGCCTTGCGCAAGCGACTGGTAGGTTTCGCCCAGCGGGATCGGCACGGCATTGGCGCCCAGCGCATTGATCATCGCAACCGACAGATCGGACGCGGGCACCCGCAGCTTCAGCCCCTTCATGTCGTCCGGCGAACGGATCGGCCGCTGCGTGTTGTAGAAGCTGCGCGAACCGGAATCGTAGATCGCCAGCCCGATCAGCCCGTGCGGCTCCAGCGACGCCAGCACCTCGCCGCCTACCGGGCTATCCACCACGCGCCGCATGTGATCGACCGAATCGAACACGAACGGCAGCGAGAACGGCAGGGTCATCGGCTCGATCGAATTGAGCGGCGCGAAATAGACCCGGTTAAGATCGATGCCGCCGAAGCTGGTGATTTCCAGCGTATCGGCCTCGCTGCCCAGTTGCCCTCCGGCAAACATCTTGATCCCCAGCCGTCCGCCGGTCTGTTCGGAGAGAAACCGGCCCATGAATTCCACGGCGCGCACGGTCGGGTAATCGGCGGGGTGGCCATCGGTGGCGGTGAACATCCCGCCGATGCGCGGGCCGCAGCCCGGCAGCAGTCCTGCGCCGGCGAGTGCAATCGCGCCGCCCAGCACGGCCCGCCGCGTCGGTCTGCCAGAAACTGCCATCGGCGCGACCACCCCTTTCCTTCCCGCCTTCATACCACGCCTGTCGCACGCGCCCATGCGAGCCATGCTTCCGGCCAGGCGGCGACCGCCTTGCCCGCCGCCCGGCTGATGCCGAACCCGTGCCCGCCGCTTGCGTAGAAGTGCGAATCCACCGCGATCCCCCGCGCTGTCAACGCAGCGCGCATGGCCAGCGCATTGCCGACCGGAACCACTTCGTCATCCTCGGCGTGCAGCAGGAAGAAAAAGGGCGCATCCTCCGGGATGGTCTCGTCCGGAGAATGCGCCATTACCAGTGCGGAGGGGGGATCCGCACCCAGCAGACGTTCACGCGAGCCGGGATGGGCAAGTCCGGTGCGCATGGAGATGACGGGATAGATCAGCGCCGCCGCATCCGGCCGGGCGGACACCCTGTCTGCGGCATCGACCGGCCCATAGGTCTGCGCGGCAAAGCGCGTCGCGAGGCTGGCGGCGACATGACCCCCGGCGGAAAAGCCCATCACGCTGATGCGCTGCGGATCGATGCCCCATTCGGCATGGCTATGCCGGATCAGACGCAGCGCGCGCTGGGCATCGGACAGGGCGACATCGGGCCCTGCGGCCCAGCCCTGATGCGGAAGGCGATAGAACAGCACGAAGGCGGTGATCCCGCGCTCCGCCAGCCAGCGCCCCAGCTCGAAGCCTTCCTTGTCGATCACGACATGGCGATATCCGCCGCCCGGCGCGATCAGCACGGCGGCTCCGCCCGGCTGCTGCGGGCGGAACACGGCCATGCGCGGCATGACAATGCCCTGCATGATGCGGTCAGGCCTGGCCGGATCGGCCGAGCGTTCGACGATCTGTTCTTGCGGCAGCACGGCAGGCTGGCCGGGCGCGGGGCCCGGCCAGAGTGCGACCCAGCTTGCGGGCTCGTATGCAGGCTCTCCGGCCGGGGCCGCGGCGATGGCCCGACCGGCGACGAACGGCGCGGCGGCAGCCCATCCCAATCCGGCCATGGCAATGCGGCGGTCAATCAACGGCGTGTCCCGGAAGTCATGCGGCAAGGCAGCGCGGCGAGGCTTGGTCAGCCCCGCCGCGCGAGGGCAGATCACATCGTGAAGCGCGCACCCACCAGCACCGTGCGGCCGGTGCGGTTGAAGGTCACCGGACGATCGCCCACGCTGTCGACGAATTGCGGACGGATGGTGTCGAGCAGGTTGATCCCCTCCAGCGTCACCCTGATCCGGTCGTTCACGGCATAGCTCATCGCGGCATCGAGGTTGAAGGTCGATCGTGTGCCTTCGATGTCGTTGCCGTTCTGGCCCGGCACGCGGGTCAGGAAGCTGCTGCGGTAGGCGCCGGAGACGCGGGCGCTGAATTTCTTGTCCTCGTAATAGAGCGTGGTGTTGAACCCGGTCTTCGACAGGCCGGTCAGCTGGTCGCGCAGCGGGGCGGCGGCGGTGCCGTAGTTCACCTTGGAATCGAGCAGCGTCAGGTTGCCGAGGAAGCCGAAATTCTTCAGCACACCGGGCAGGAACGTGAACGGCTGCTGGTACTGGATCTCGATCCCCTTCAGATCGCCGCCCTCGCCGTTGATGTTGCGGGTGACGTTGAAGATGTCATCCGGACCGGAGGGCGATCCTTCGAGCAGGCTGTCAGGCAGGCCGAGCGAGCTGAACGGCACCGACTCGGTCGCGCGCGTCACGAAGGTTTCGATGTCCTTGTAGAACACGGCCACCGACAGCAGCGATTCCGGGGCGAAATACCATTCGATCCCCAGATCGAACGAATTGGCGCGGAACGGATCGAGCTGCGGATTGCCGAAGCTCAGCGTCTGGCCGAAGGGGTTGAAGGCACCCCCCCGGCGTCAGGCTGGCGAGCGTCGGGCGTGCCATCTGGCGGGCGATGTTGCCGCGGATCAGCAGCTTGTCGGTCGGTTCCAGCACCACCGACACGGTCGGCAGCCAATCGGTATAAGCGTTGTCGACCGAAACCGTGGTGCCGCTCAGGATGCCGGTCGAGGTGACTTCAGTGCGGACATAGCGCACCCCGGCCACTGCGCGCAGGCCCCACGAACCGAGTTCGGTATCGAGAGAGCCCTGGAGGAAGGCGGCATAATCGTTCTCGACCACCTCGTTCTGCGCACCGTTCTGGAGCACCAGCGGGAAGTTGCCGGTGAACAGCCCGACGCGGGCCGCGATCGCTTCGATATCGGGCACCACCCAGGTGCGATCGATTCCGTCGGGGCCCGGGGCGCCCGAACCCATTCGCGCAAGGCTCGATTCCGCTGCGGTCAGCACAAAGGGCTGCACCACGGTGGTTGCGGTCAGCACCCGGTCGCGGCGCGATTCGGTGGAGGCGAAGGCAAACTGCTTGTACGAACCGCCAGCCTGAAGGCTGATGGTGTCGGTCGCCGCCCAGTCGCCTTCAAGCGCAACGGTTTTGAACTCGTTGAGCGTCGACTGCGGCCGGTCGCGCACTTCGTTGACAAGGAAGTTGGCCGGATTGGTGACATCGATATTGTAATCGATCAGCGGCGCGTTGCGGTTCTGGCTGAAATCGATGCGATAGCCGTCGACGTTCAGGGCATCGGCGATGATCGTGACCTGCTGCGCGATCCGGAAATCGGATTCCGACAGGCCACCGTTCAGCCGCACCTTGAAACGGTCGGAGAACTGGTGCTCGATTTCGAGCGTGGCCTGCTTGAATTCGGTCTCCAGATCATCGAGCCGGTTCTCGATCCGGACATCGACATCGTCGAAAGTGCCGCTGATGATGTTGCGGGTTTCGGGATCGACTTCCAGCGCGACGATGTCGGTCTGGCGGATGCCGTCAGCCGTGTTGCGGCTGAACGAAATCGCTTCGAGAAACTCCTCGCGGCGGGTCCCGGCGAAGCGCGAATAGAGCAGATCGAGGCTGATCGTGGTCCGCTCGCTCGGGGCGAACTGGAGGGCGCCGGTAATCCCCAGCCGGTCCTGGTCCGAGGTCAGCACGCCGTAGCGCGGAATGCGGGGGAAGAAGGCGGTTGCCGCCGTGGGGAAGGCCGCCTCGTTCTGGAAGGCGTTGCGCAGGGTGAAGCTTTGCGCCGCGCCGGCGGCGGGCACCGGGTTGCCGGCAAACCGCACCGAGCTGAAGCCTTCCTCCACGATGTCGCGCGGGGTCCATGCGACCGAGAGCAGGGCGCCGAAGGTTTCGGCATCATTGGCATAGCTGACCAGACCGGCGAGGCGCGGATTGAACTTGCGCGAGGCATCATTGTAGAGCGCCTGCGCCGAACCGGCGAGGGTCAGGCCGCCGCCATAATCCAGCGGCCGCGAGGTCGACAGATCGACCACTGCGCCCAATGATCCTTCCTCGGTGGCGGGGGTCGGCGACTTCGACACCTTGATGCTGCGGAACAGCTCTGAGGCGAAGGTGTTGAAATCGAACCCGCGCCCGCGGTTGGTGCCGCCCGAGGAGTCGGTCGAACCGGTGGTCGAGAGCGTTTCCATCCCGTTGATGCGCACGCGG
The DNA here is from genome assembly GCF_056848235.1 of Erythrobacter sp. RANMB8. NCBI lineage: Bacteria > Pseudomonadati > Pseudomonadota > Alphaproteobacteria > Sphingomonadales > Erythrobacteraceae > Erythrobacter > Erythrobacter sp. RANMB8. Next base: position 68,576 of record NZ_JBREHG010000014.1, on the reverse strand, counting down.
GTGAAATCGGGATTGAGGCCGCGCACGGTGATCGTGCGGCCTTCGCCATTATCGCGGTCGATCGAGACGCCGGGAATGCGCTGGATCGATTCGGCGAGGTTGAGATCGGGGAAGTCCGCAATGTCTTCGGCAAGGATGACATCGACGGCATTCACGGCCTCGCGCTTCTGGCCGAGCGCGGCGTTGAGACTGCTGCGGAAGCCGGTGACGACGATATCCTCGCCGGCCGGCTGTTCTACGGTTGCGGCCTCCTGGGTCTGGCCAAGCGCTGCCGAGGGCAGGGCCAGAGCGCTCCCGACGAGCAGGACGGATTTCAACCGGATGTGGCTGGCAATGTGTGACACGCAGTCTCTCCCTGTTTTTCCCCTGAGAGAGTGACACCGGTTTCCCCCGAATGCCGCAAAGCAGCGCTGCCGCGCTCTTCCCCTCTCCCCCGATTTTGGTAACCGGTGTCATTATCGATTGCCATGCCCCCGCGTTTCTGTCAAGCAGCGGAGCGAAACTTGGGAGAGTGGCTGAAATGCGCGGTTTTTTTGCCTTTCTGGTGGCTTTCGCGGTGGCTGCTGTGTTCCTGCCGCAACAGACCCATGCCCATCCCGCCGATCCCACACAGGGCGGGGCAGGCGGGCGGATCATCCGGGTGACGACACTGGCCGCCGATGGCCCGGGCAGCTTGCGCGCCGCGATCAAGGCCAAGGGGCCGCGCATCATCGTGTTCGAAGTGGCAGGGGTGATCGATCTTGGCCGCACCAGCATCGATATCAACAACCCCTTCCTGACCATCGCCGGCCAGACCGCACCCGGCCCCGGCATCACGATCATCAAGGGCGGGATCGACATCAAGACCCATGATGTGAAGATCCAGCACATCCGCGTGCTCACCGGTGCCGACGGGCAGGCCAAGCGCAGCGGGTGGGAAGCCGATGCCCTGTCCACCGTGCGCGCCGCGCGGGTGGTGATCGAGAACTGCACCTTCCTGTGGGGCGTGGACGAGAACATGTCCGCCTCCGGCCCGCGCTTCACCGGCACCACGGTGGAGGAATGGCGCGAGGGCACCAGCCACGACATCGTCTTCCGGCTCAACCTCGCCGCCGAGGGTCTGGCCGATTCCAGCCATCCCAAGGGCGAACATTCCAAGGGTTCGCTGGTGCACGATAATGCCACCGGCATCGTCTTCGATCGCAACATCTGGGCGCACAATGTCGAACGCAGCCCGCTGGTGAAGGGCGGGGCGCAGGTGCTGATGATCAACAACCTGATCTACAATCCGCAACGGCGCGCGGTGCATTACAACCTGATGGACCTCGAATGGGCCGGCCAGCCGCACGTGACGGGCGAGATCACGGCGGTCGGCAATGTCATGCGCGGGGGCGACGATACCGTGCCGGGCCTGCCGTTCCTGATGCTGGGCGGGGTGGGCGATCTGGCCTATTACGGGCGCGACAATCTCGCGGTTGACCGGCACGGCAACCCGCTTCCGCAGTTCGGGCGTTATGGCAACACCGCTGCGAAACTGATCACGGCGAAGGCGCCGCTCGCCAGCCTCGATGGTTATGCCATCCTGCCCGCCGCCGAGGTCGAGACCACCGTGCTCGCCACCGCCGGGGCCCGTCCGTGGAATCGCGGGAGCGAGGAATTGCGCGTCCTGTTCTTCATCGCCGAGGGGCGCGGCGAGGTGATCGACGATGAAAGCGAGGTGGGCGGCTATCCCGTGGTCGATCCGGTCAGCGCCCCGTTTGTCGAGGCCGAGTGGGATCTGGCCACCATGACCCCGAAATCGGGCATCTGGCCGGGCCAGAAGCCGGGCGCGCAGGAACATCTTTCGCCCCGCGACCGCGGGATGCGGGCCGGCGCGAAGTAAGGGCTGGCCGTCAGGTCCCCGGCTGCACGTAGGGGGCGCGGGCGAACAGCTCGCGCTCCCACCGGCGCGGGTCGCTGACCACGCGGCTGTCGCGGTCGAACACCATCGTCTGGCGCCGTTCAAGGTCATAGGCGGGCCAGCCCGGATCGCCGGTGCGGGCGAAGCGGACGAAGGCGTCCATCACGCGCGCGCTCATTGCGGCCTGTGCCGGGGTCGCACCGGGCACCGTGCCGAAGGCGAGGCCGATATCGTCGGTGTGCTTGGCGTTGTCGAAATCGAGCTGGTAGACGAAGGTATTGGCGCGCCCGTCCCGCGCCCGCGCCTCGGCCTCTTCCACCTGCCCGCGCCAGCTGCGCGCCGGGGTGACAATGCGGTGGAACAGCTCGTCGGGCGATGCTTCGGGATAGCGGGCGCGGAACTGGTCCACGACCCAGCCGGGCGAGAGGTCAACTCGCATCTCGGGCCCGATCCGTTCGGCGAGATTGTCGAAGGTGAGGCCCTTCAGCACCTTGCTATCGGGCGGATAGAAAGCGCGCGTCTCGGCGATGGTGTTGCCGAGCAGCATCGGGATTGCGGCCGATTGCGGCGGCGCATCGGGCCAGAAGGGGTGGCGGTGAAGGTGGCGCATATCGACCACCGGCCCGAAATAGACCCGTCCGCCCAGCACCGGATCGGAGGCGTCAAGCGCGGCGACGAGCGCGGCAACCGGCGTCGTCGCCGGATCGTGCCCCAGCGCCGCGAGGAATGCTGCGGCGCGCTTTGCGGCGTTCATCGGCCCGGAGGCGGTAACCTGCTGCCCGCTCATGGTGATCGCCTTGTGGAACAGCCCTGCGGCGGCGGGCATCGCCATCAGCGTGGCGATTTTGGCGCCCCCGCCCGATTGCCCGAACAGCGTAACGTTGCCCGGATCGCCCCCGAAAGCCGCGATGTTCCGCTGCACCCATTCGAGCGCACAGATCAGATCAAGCTGTCCTGCGTTCCCGCTGTCGGGGAAGACCTCGGGCAGGTAGAGATAGCCCAGCGCGTTCAGCCGGTGGTTGACCGTCACCACCACAACCTGCCCCCGCGCCGCCAGCGCCGCGCCGTCATTGAGGGGGTCGGTGACCGAGCCGGTGGAATAGGCCCCGCCGTGGAAATAGACCATCACCGGAAGAGCGCGTTTCCCGCCTGCCGGAACCCAGACATTGAGGAACAGGCAGTCTTCCGATTGCGGCTGATAGGCGCTGCCTGCTTGCGGGCAGGCGGGGCCGAACCCTGCGGCCTGTTCGGCCATCGGCGCGTGCGAGATGACCGGCACGGGCGCGCAAAACCGCTCGGCGCGGGCGTAGCGGATCCCGGCAAAGCGGTGCGCGCGCAGCGTGACATTGTCGGCGGGGTCATAGGCAAAGGCACCGATGTAGTGCCCCGATGCGCTGCGCACTTCCGGCAGGCGGATCGTGGTCGCCCGCCCCGGAACCGCGAGCCCGCCAAGCAGCGCCGCCCCGCCCGCCAGTGCAGCGCGGCGCGACCAGCCTTCAGCGGCGGACATCGCCTGCACCGGCGCTGAAACCATCGAGCATGGCGCGGCTGACCGGACACATATCGCCAGCGATCGTATGCTTGAGCGCCGCGAGTGCCAGCCCCCGACCGGCCATCACGGCAAGCTCCCCGCCTTCCAGCCAGCCGTCGAGCACGCCTGCCGCAAAGGCATCGCCCGTCCCGATCCGGTCGACGATACCGGTGACGTCGATCTCCTGCGTCTGGTGGCTGGTGCGGCGGCTGTCCACCCTTGCGCTGATGCGGTGATGATCGCTCGTCACCAGATGCCGTGCGGTCGAGGCGATCAGTTCGAGCCTGGGGAAAGCCGCGAAGGCCGCCTCGGCCGCTTCGCGCCGCCGGTCCTCGCCCGCGCCGGAGAAATCGCGTCCGAGCAGCAGCGAGATGTCGCGGTGGTTGCCGATCAGGATGGTCGCATCGGCGACCAAATCGCGCAGGATCGCGGCCGGATCGCTGTCCCACGCCGCCCACAACCGGGCGCGGTAATTCCCGTCGAAACACACCGGCACCCCGGCGCTGCGCGCCGCAGAATGGGCCGCCCGCGCCAGCGCTACACCTTGCGGGCCGAGTGCAGGGGTGATCCCGCCGCAATGCAGCAGCCTTGCGCCCGCGAGTGCTCCGGCAAAGTCGATGCTCTCCGGCGCGGCGCAGGCAAAGGCGCTGCCGGCGCGATCATAGGTGATCGCCGAAGGGCGCGGGCCGGAACCGGCTTCGAGAAAGTAGAGCCCCATGCGCCCGGGCGCGCGGGTGATGTGCTGCACGCCCACCCCGCTCGCCCGCAGCGCCGCCAGTGCCCGATCGCCCGGCGGATTATCCGGCAGAACCCCGGCAAAGCGCACCTCATGCCCAAGGCTCGCCAGCGCCGAGGCGACATTGGCCTCGGCCCCGCCAGCGACCATGTCGAGGCCCTGCGCCTGCACGAGCATCTGCCGGTCGGGCGGCGAGAGGCGCAGCAGGATCTCGCCGAAGCAGGTGACGGTCATGGGACCGGATTACCGCGCCAGCCAGCCGCCATCGACCGCCAGAATATGTCCGGTGACATAGTCCGAGGCCGGCGAGGCCAGAAATACTGCCGCTCCGGCAATGTCTTCCGGCCTGCCCCAGCGCCCCGCCGGAATGCGTTCGAGGATCTGGCGGTTGCGCGTTGCATCCGCCTGTAGCGCGGCGGTGTTGTTGGTGGCGATATAGCCGGGCGCAATGGCGTTGACCTGCACGCCCGCAGGCGCAAGCTCGTTGGCCATCGCCCTGGTCAGCCCTGCCACGCCCGATTTGGCCGCAGCATAGCTCGGCACGCGGATCCCGCCCTGAAAGCTGAGCAGCGAGGCGATGTTGACGATTTTCCCTGCCCCTTGCGCCGCCATCACTCTGGCCGCAGCCTGACTGAGAAAGAACAGCGTCTTCAGGTTGGTATCGATCACCGCGTCCCAGTCTTCCTCGGTGAAATCGGCCAGATCATTGCGGCGGATGATCCCGGCATTGTTGACGAGAATATCGAGCCCGCCGAGTGCCGCCACCGCGTCATCGACCAGCCCCGCGACCGGAGCGATCGAGGACAGGTCCGCGCGCAGGTCGACAACCTTGCGCCCGGTCGCGGCGATCAGCGCCATCGTTTCGGCAGGCGCGCTGCGTCCGGCCAGCGCCACATCTGCCCCGGCATCGGCGAGCGCGACGGCAATCGCCTGGCCGATACCGGTGTTGGCCCCCGTCACCAGTGCGCGCTTGCCGGTGAGGTCGAAGGAAATCGCCATGTCCGAAGCCCCCTTACAGCGCCTTCAGATAGGCGGCGATGCTGTCGTCCTGACAGTTGGGATAGAAGTATTCGGCAAAGCGCTCGCCCGCGATGGCGGCGCGCAACAGGTCCTGATCGACGCTTTTCAGCACGGTCAGCATGTCGTGGCAGCTGGCCGCCTTGAGGTCCGCCAGCTTGCCGCGATTGACCGCCATGATCGCGGCGCGTTCCTTGGGGTAGCCCGCGCCCGGCTCGCCTTCGAACAGCTTGCGGTAGCAATCCTGCAAATTGAGTTCGGCGGCCCAGCCGAAACCCTTGGCATAGGGCATCGAAACCGCATTGCCGGCATTGATCTGGCTGAACAGGAAAGCGTCGGTCGGGTCGATCACAAGGCCGCAGAACACGCCCGGCATCGCGTTGCAGGCGAGCATCGAGCCCATCCCCGTGCCGCAGCCGGTGACCACGAAATCGGCCGCCTTGCTGTTCAGCAGGATGCCCGCCAGCAACCCGTTCATCACATAGGTGAGCGAGGCGGCGTCCTCTGCCGAATACATGCCGTAATTGAACACCTCATGCCCCAGAGGTTCAGCCACAGCGGTCAGCGCCTCGTGGATGATGCCGTTCTTGGCGGCCTGGCTGTTTTCGGTGATGAGCGCGATCTTCATGGGTCTATCCTGTTCTGCGAAACCGGCGCTTTAGGAAACCGGTGTCATGATGCTGTGTAACCGCAAAGCGCGGGCCGATTCAACCTCGCATTTTCAGCCCTTCGGCGGAGCGACGGACTGGCGTTTGACGAGCTGTGCGGGAAAGCGCGATTGGCCGGCGGTCTTGTCGTCCGGTGCGATCAGCTTGAGCGCGGCGGCCCGGCCCATCTGACGCACCGGCCAGCCGACGGTGGTCATCGGGGGCCAGATATGGGCCGCGATCGGCGAATCGTCGAAGCCGATGATCGACAGGTCGTCGGGCACCCTCAGGTTGCGCTGGCGGGCGGCGTGGAAGGCGCCGGACGCCATCTCGTCATTGCTGGCGAAGATCGCGGTGGGGCGTTCGGCGGCGTCGAGCAATTGCCCGGCGGCGGCCAGTCCGGATTCGAACCGGTAGGTCCCCTGCGCCCGCGCTTCGGGCGGCACGGGCAGGCCATGCGCTGCCATGGCCGCAAGAAAGCCCTCGCGCCGTTCGAAGGCCGAACGGAACCCTTCCGGCCCTTCGATCAGCGCGATCCGGCGATGGCCGAGTTCGACCAGATGATCGACCGCCTGCGCCACCATCTCGCGGTCGTTCGAGGCGACCATGTGATCGCCATCATCCAGCATCGCCGAGCCCATCCGGACATAGCCGCAGCCCATTTCGGTGCAGAGCTGCGCGAGCGCATCATTTTCCGAGATCGGCGGCAGGATCAGCACGCCGTAAAGCCGCTGCTGTTCAAGGAACCGCCGGATATCGTCCATCATCGTCGGCGAGTGGCGGTCCACCGGGCGCACCGCCAGTGCGAACTCGGTGTCGCGGATCGCATCGAGCACGCCTTCCTGAAAATTGAGCACGGTTTGCGCATTGGGATTGTCGTGCAGCAGGCCGAGCAGGAAATTGCGCCGCAGCGCCAGCGCGCGCGCCTGCGGGTTGGGCACATAGCCAAGCTGTTCGATCACCGTCTCGACCCGGGTGCGGGTATCCTCGCTGAGCAGGGCCGAGCGGTTGATCACCCTGCTGACCGTCTTCTTGGAGACACCGGCAAGCCGCGCCACATCGTTGATCGTCGGAGGTTTGCCGGATTTGGCCATGGTCGTTGTCATGTTCTTTCAGCGTGAGGCTGCCCTTCTAGTCGGCAATTGCCCGATTGCAAAAACGCCCGCCCTGCAAGGCAGCAATAGCGCTTCAAGAAAGCTTTTGACACCGGTTTCCTTTTTCGCCAATGCCTCTCCTTGTGGGGCACATGGACGAGAGGAAAACGGTGCAATCCGAGGTGCGCGACATCGCTGGCGCATTCGTTGCCGCACGGCGCGGCGGCACGGCTATCGGCGAGTATCCGGGGCGGCGTCCCGTCGATCTGGCCGGTGCCTATGCGATCCAGGACTGCGCGCTTTCGCTCTGGGACCGGCCTGTGGGCGGGTGGAAGGTCGGCCGGATCAATCCGCCCAATGATGCCAGGCTCGGCGCGGACCGGCTGGTCGGACCCGCGTTTCGCGACGCCATCGTGATGGCCGGGCAGGAGCCGCACCCCTTTCCCACCTTTCACGGCGGATTTGCCGCAGCCGAGGCAGAATTCATGCTGCGTCTGGCACCGCGGGAGGGGCCGCTTCCCGCGACCCCCGAAGCGGCGATGGACTGGATCGACGAGGTCCGCATCGGCATCGAAATCGCCTCGTCACCCTATGCCCGGATCAATGCCGACGGGCCATGCGTGACGATTTCCGATCACGGCAACAATGCCGGACTGCTGCTTGGCCGGGTGGTCGGGCGCGATGACTGGGGGCGCCTTGACGAGGTCGAGGTGGCGCTGGCGATCGACGGCCGGATCGCGGGCCGCGCGACCACCGCCACCATGCTCGATGGCCCTTTCGGCGCAGCGCGGTTCCTGATCGGCAATCTCGCCAGCCGGGGCATCGTTCCCGAGGCCGGCTGGTGGATTTCGAGCGGCGCGATCACCGGCGTCCACCCTGTTTCACCGGGCAGCGCGGTCTGCGCCAGTTTTGCCGGTATCGGATCGGTCGAGGCGCTGATCACCTGACGGCGCGGCGGGCGGGATGCGCCGCCGCCGGATCGCGATCAAACCCTCCAGTCGATGCTGCCGCGCCCGCGTTCCTCCAGAAAGGCGTTGGTCTGGCTGAAGGGGCGGGAGCCGAAGAAGCCGTTATGCGCCGATAGCGGGCTGGGGTGGGCCGAGGTCAGCACCAGATGGTGCCCCGAGCCGGCAAGCGCGCGGGCGAGAGCCGGGACGCGGCTGGCCTTTTTCTTCGCGTGGCTGCCCCACAGGATGAACACCGTCGGCGCCTCGCTCGCGGCCACGGCGGCGACGCAGGCATCGGTCACCGCATCCCATCCGCGCCCCGCATGGCTGCCCGCCTGCCCCGCCTCGACCGTCAGCGTGTTGTTGAGCAGCAGCACCCCCTGCCGCGCCCACGGGGTCAGATCGCCGGTGGCAGCGCGGGGAATTCCGCAGTCCGCTTCCAGCTCCTTGTAGATGTTCACGAGGCTGGGCGGCACCTTCACACCATCCTGCACCGAGAAGGCGAGCCCATGCGCCTGTCCGGGGCCGTGATAGGGGTCCTGCCCCAGAATCACGCAGCGCACGGCATCGAGCGGGGTCAGCGCCAGCGCGGCCAGCCGTTGCCCGCGCGGGGGATAGACCTGCTTGCCCGCCGCTTCCTCGGCCTTGAGCCACCCGCCGAGGCGGCGCGCCTCGGTCGTCGCCAGCACCGGATCGAGCACGGCGCGCCAGCTTGCTGGAATGGTTTCGGCAGTCATGCCTGCAAACTGGCACGCACCGCTGGACCGCGCCACTCACCCCTTCCCCTCTTTCCCCAATCGGCGTAGGGGCAGGCGCATGGCTGTGCATTTCCACGAAGAAGACCTCCCTGCCGGCGTGCTGGTGAATGATCGCGCGATCGCGGTCGATACCGAGACCATGGGCCTCGTCACCCCGCGTGACCGGCTGTGCGTGGTGCAATTGTCCGACGGGACGGGCGACGAGCATCTGGTGCGCTTCAATCCGGGCAGCGCCTATGATGCCCCCAATCTGAAGGCGGTGCTGGCCGATCCGGCGCGGGTGAAGATCTACCATTTCGCCCGCTTCGATCTGGCCGCGATCCACCACTATCTTGGCGTGATGGCAGGCCCGGTGTTCTGCACCAAGATCGCCAGCAAGCTGACCCGCACCTATACCGACCGCCACGGTCTCAAGAATCTGGTCGAGGAACTGCTGGGCGAAAGCATTTCGAAGCAGCAGCAGTCGAGCGGCTGGGGCGGGCCGGTGCTGTCGGATGCGCAGCGCGATTATGCTGCCAGCGACGTGCGCTATCTCCACCGCCTGCGTGACGAGTTGACCCTGCGGCTGGAACGCGAGGGGCGCACCGCCATCGCACAGGCGTGCTTCGATTTCCTCCCGACCCGCGCGCTGCTCGACATCGCCGGCTGGGCCGAAAGCGACATCTTCAGCCACATGTAAGGCGGCAAAGGGCACAGCGACGATCATGGTCTCCGCCGAACCCAGCATCGAAACCACTCAAGCCCGCGCGCTGCGCAGCCGTCGCCAGCATTTTGCCGCGCCCGGCGGTTCGCACGACCGGCTGGTCGGCTTCCTCGCCCGCGCCCTGCCGATGGGCGTGGGGGTGATCGCGGCGCTGATGGTGATCACGCCGCTCAGCCCGCGGGGCGAGGTCAGCTTCCTGCTCGATCGCAACAAGGTCGCCCTGATCGATGAACGCCTTTCGGTCGACAACGCCATGTATCGCGGTCGCGACGACAAGGGGCGCCCGTTCTCGCTGCTGGCGGGAGAGGCGGTGCAACGCTCCGGTGCCGAAGGGCTGGTGCGGATGGAGGATCTGGTCGCGCAGATGATGTTCGCCGATGGCCCCACGCGCCTCAGTGCCGAAGGCGGCACCTATGATATCGATGCCGAAACCGTCGCGGTCGATGGCGCGGTGCGCCTGACCGCTGCCGATGGCTATGCCATGATCGCGCGCGGGGTTTCGGTCGACCTGAAAGCCCGCGAGATGCGCGGCGATGCCGGGGTTTCGGGCGAGGTTCCCGCCGGCACCTTTTCCGCCGATTCGATCCGCGCCGATCTTTCCGCACGCACGATCCTGCTCGACGGCAATGTCCGTATGACCATGACGCCCGGCCAATTGAGGATGCCGTGATGACCAAGCCGCTTTCCCCCCGCCAGCCCCGTGCCCTCGCAAAGATTGCCGCGCTCTGGTGCGGCGGCGGCTTTGCCCTTGCCGCTGTGCTGGCAGGCGGGATGACACTCAATGCACAAGGTATTGCCCGGCACGATTCAAACGCGCCGGTGACCTATGATGCGGGCAACGGCCTGCTCGATGATCGCGCCAACCGGATCACGCTGGGCGGCGGGGTCATGCTCACGCAGGCGGGCCTCACTGTCCGTTCGGACCGGCTGCTGATCGATTTCACCGATGCCGGAAGGCTCGAAATCCAGCGCATCACCGCGACCGGCGGGGTCACCATCACCCGCGGCGACGAACGCGCCAGCGGCGACAATGCGATCTATGATTTCAACCGCCGCATCATCACCATGGCGGGCAATGTGGCCTTGCGCCGCGGCAGCGACACCCTGAACGGCGGGCGGCTGGTGATCGATCTGGAAAGCGGGCTGTCGAGCGTCGATGGCAGCGCGGCGGGCGGATCGGCGGTCAGCGGCAGCAGCAGCAGCAGCGGGCGGGTGACCGGCAGCTTTGCCGTGCCGCAGAAGACCTCCGGTCAGTAGGCATTCTCGTGCCGCAGCACCATCGCGGTGCGCAGCACGATTTCGATATCGCGCCGGAGCGACCAGCCCGCGATGTATTCCAGATCGGATTGCAGGCGGTTGGTGAGGTCTTCCTCGCGCTCCGTCGCGCCGCGATGCCCGCGCACCTGCGCCAGCCCCGTCAGGCCGGGCTTGAGGCAGTGACGCTGCCAGTACTTGCGGTCGACTTCCCAGAAGAACTTGTTGTTCGCCTGTGATCCCAGCGCGTGCGGGCGCGGGCCGACGATCGACATGTCGCCCTTCAGCACATTGAGCAGCTGCGGCAGTTCATCGATGCTGGTGCGGCGGATGAAGGCGCCGGTCCGGGTCACGCGGTCATCGTCACGCGCGGCCGAGCGGTTGCCGTTGTGATCGAGCTTGTCCTCGCGCATCGAGCGGAACTTGAACATGTCGAAGAACTGGTTGCCGCGTCCCAGCCGCCGCTGCACGAACAGCACCGGCCCGCCATCTTCCAGCTTGATCGCGATGGCAGTGGCAATCAGCACCGGCGAGAGCGCAACCAGCGCGCCGCCCGCGACTGCAAGATCGAACAATCGCTTGAGGATGCGGGCACGCAGGCCCAGCGGGCCGGTCGACACCACCAGCGTGGTGCGGTCGAATTCGCCATAGTGATGCACGCCAACCGCGCCCAGCGCATGGGCCGGCTCGCTCACGATCTCGCCATAGACCCCGGCCGATTTCAGCAGGAACGCCCAGTCCTGCCGCCGCTCCATCGGGCAGCTGACCACCACCTGATCCTGGTTGCGCAGCAGCTTGCCCAGCCGGTCGAGCATGAAGGGATCGTGGCTGGCCGGATCGAGGCCGAACTGCGCGGCGGAAATCACCGCAACACCTTCCATCGGAAAGCCCGTGCCGCCATCGTCGATCACCAGCCGGTTGGTCACCCGCCCGCCCCAGCGCTTGGCGATCAGCACCTTCATCGCGCGGCGGAAAGCGATCAGCAGCAGGGCGGTGAAGGCCAGCCCGATGGTGACCGACGCGCGCGAGAAATCCTCGTTCGATTTGGTGTAGAAGCCGACGAAATTGATCAGCCCCGCCGCGATCACCAGCGCGATCACGGCCTTGCGCGATGCGAACAGCCAGTCGTTCAATGCCTTGACGCCATAGGTGCTGTTATAGAGCGCGATCGTGAAATAGACCGGCAGCATGGCTTGCGCGGCCAGCATGGTGCGCGGTTCCCACCAGCGCCCTTCCCACAGCAGCGCCGCCAGCGCGAAGCTGAAATTGAACAGCGCGCCATCCATCAGCAGCATCAGCACATAGGCGCGCAGCCGCCGCCGCTCCAGCGAGGGAGCGATCTTGCTCTCGACTGCTTCATGCCGAACCGACTCCAGCAGTTTCGGCGTCACGCGATTCATTAAGACCTTCCCCCAAAGGCGCGACCCTCAGGATGCTTACCTAGGGCTTAATACACAGTAGTATTGTAATTGTGCGACTGCGAAATTCAGTTTGTCACATTTTGTGACCGCTTTGCAGCATATCGGGCAATTTCCGCCATTTCCTGCGCCAGCAGCAGCTCGGCGGTCTGGCTGTTGGCCAGCATGGTGCGGTGCAACCTGGTAAGGCGGGGAATCAGGCGATCGAGCCGCGTCTCGCGCGATCCGCGGGTGGCAGGCTGGGTCCAGCGTTCGAACTGGGTGGTGATGGCGCGTTCTTCCTTGAAGAAGATGCCGAGCTGCATCTTCTCGCCCTGTCCCAGCGAAGGGATGCGGCCGTTGGTGCCGATCCGGCTGGCGATCTGCGCCAGCTGCGCCGCCCGCCGTTCCAGCGCCAGCGCCACGCCGACAGGGTTGAGCCCCAGCTCGCGCATCCGCCGCACCTCGCCCGCGATCCGCCCCGTCTCGCCGCCGAGCACGGCGTTGACCAGCGGGGCAAAGCCGTCCTCCTCGGTCGCCGCGCCGATCGCGGCGTGATCTTCGGGCGTGGCGGATTTGGGCGATTGCGGATCGGCATCGCAATAAAGCGCGAGCTTGGTGACTTCCGATTGTGCCAGCCGCACATCGAGCCCGGCGCCGCGCGCGATGCGTTCGGCAAGGTCTCCGCCCAGCCTGAGACCCGCTGCATCGGCCATGCCGCGCACGGCCTGTGCGACATCCTTCAGTTCCGGCTGGTGGAACATCGCCACCAGCGCATCCTTGCGCTTTTCCAGCAGCTTGGCGGTGCGCGACTTGTCGGTGGCGGAGGTGGCGACGACGAACACCGGGGCCGCCTCGCCCGCGCCGGCCTCTGCCGTTTCGATCAGGAATTGCAGCGCATCATGCGCATCATCGCCGCTGGCACGCACCCAGATGTGGCGCTTGCCGCCGAACAGCGAGGTCGAACGCGCCTCGTCGCCGAGCAGGGCGGGATCGCGCTTCAGGTCTGCGCCGGAAAGCTCCACCCGCTCGCCCGCATCGGGCAGGGCGGCGGCGAGGCGGCCCGCGGCGGCGCTGGCCCCGGCCTCGTCCGGGCCGCAGAAGAAGAACATGCGGCAGGCGGTGGCCCCGGCGGGAAAGCCGCGGGCAAAATCGGAATGCTTGGCCTTCATTGGCCAGCGGCGGCGCGCGCCCTGAGCGTCACCGCCACCTGCGTCGCCATCCGGTCCGCGACATCGAGCGCGAGGTTTTCGAGCGCCTTCTGCTCGGCGGCGATGGTGGCATATTCGCTCGAGACCACATCGATCCCCGCGTCCGAGCCTGCGGTGGCATCGAGCAGCACCGACCCCGTTGCCAGATCGACCAGCTGGTACCGCGCCCGCAGGATCCGGCGTTCACGGCTGATCGTGTCGTCGTTGAGCACGCCCAGCGCCTCCAGCGAATCGTCCAGCCGCACGTCGAGCCGGTATTGCGGCGTCGTCTGCCCGGCGATCCCGAGGCGGGCTTCAAGCGCGTTCTTGACCAGCCAGCCCCCGCGCCCCTGGATCGCAGGCACCTCGACCGCGGCGATGCCCTGCGCGGTCGCCGCGGTGCCCCCGCCCGCATACATCGGCGACAGGCCGCAGGCGGCAAGCGCAAAGGGTGCGGCGAGGGCGACGAGCAGGCGCATCAGGTGACGATATTCACCAATCTGTCGGGCACCACAATGATCTTGCGGATCGCCGCGCCATCGACCGAGCGTTGCAGGTTGGCCGAAGCCAGCGCCAGCGCCTCAAGGTCTTCCTTCGAGGCACCCTTGGGCGCGGTGACGGTGTCGCGCAGCTTGCCCATGTGCTGGATCGCGATGGTGACCTCGTCATCGACCAGCAGCGCGGGGTCGACCTCCGGCCATGCGGCATCGGCGATCAGGCCTTCACCGATGCGCTGCCACGCCTCTTCCGCAAGGTGCGGCATCATCGGTGCGGCGAGATGGACCAAGGCCCGGATCGCCGCGGAGCGGCTGGCCGAGGGCGCGGCTTTCTCCACCGCGCCGGTCAGCTCGTAAATGCGCGCCACGGCCTTGTTGAAGCCCAGCGCCTCGATATCGGCGGCGACGGCCGCGATGGTCTGGTGGGTCTTGCGGTCGAGGGCCTTGTCCTCGCCCTCGGCTGAAGCATCATAGGCCGAGAACAAGCGCCACAAGCGCTGCACGAAGCGCGCACAGCCTTCGATCCCCGCGTCGGACCACGGCAGATCGCGCTCGGGCGGGGAGTCCGACAGCATGAACCAGCGCACCGCATCCGCGCCGTGGCGGGCGATGATCGCATCGGGGTCGACGACGTTCTTCTTCGACTTCGACATCTTGATGACGCGGCCGACTTCAACGGCCTCGCCATCGGCGAGCAGCGTCGCGCCCTCGGACGTGCGGTTCACATCCTCGGGCCCGAAGAACACCGGCACGCCGCGGCTCGCGTCGATGCGGCTATAGGTCTCGTGCGTCACCATGCCCTGCGTGAACAGCGCCGCAAACGGCTCCTGCACCGCGATCTTGCCGGTGTGGGCGAGGGCGCGGGTCCAGAAGCGGGCGTAGAGCAGGTGCAGGATCGCATGCTCGATGCCGCCGATATAGTGCTGCACCGGCATCCACTTGGCGACCTCTTCGGGGTCAAACGGACGGTCAGCGGGCTGGCTGGCGAAGCGCAGGAAGTACCATGAGGAATCGACAAAGGTGTCGAGCGTATCGGTCTCGCGCCGCGCCGCTGCGCCGCACTTCGGGCAATCGACATGCTTCCACGTCGGGTGGCGTTCGAGCGGGTTGCCGGGGATGTCGAAGCTGACATCCTCGGGCAGCGTCACCGGAAGCTGGTCCTTGGGCACCGGCACCACGCCGCAGGCATCGCAATGGATGAAGGGGATCGGCGTCCCCCAATAGCGCTGGCGCGAAACGCCCCAGTCGCGCAGCCGCCACACGGTCGCCCCCTTGCCCCAGCCGCCCTCTTCAGCGCGACGAACGACTTCAGCTTTGGCTTCTTCGATAGAAATCCAACGATTCTCTCCGAAGAAGTTCAGATATTCCCAGTCGCCTTCGGTGCGGATTTCCTGCAACCTTTTTCGTATGCGGATGAGTGCTTCGCTATCTTCGACGCTAAATCTTGGTTCGTAAGAGGTTTGGTCGAATGCCTTTTCGGTGACCGCAAAGAGCTGAAACTCTTCGTCTTCGCCTCGAACTAACCAAGGATTTTCTGCGAAGTCGAATTGATACTTCACTCGCTCTTCAGCTGAAGCCAATCTAGCGTGCAGAGGTTTCAGTGCGGGTTCGACAGGCAAGCCATACTTGTTCGCGAAATCTAAATCGCGCTGGTCGTGGGCTGGCACACCCATTACCGCGCCTGTGCCATATTCCATGAGAACGAAGTTGGCGATGTAAATGGGAAGCGTCCAACCGTCGTCGAATGGGTGCAGGACTTCGTAGCCGGTGTCGTAGCCCAGCTTCTCCTGCTTCTCCATCTCGGCAGCAGTCGTGCCACCGCGCTTGCAGTCTTCGATAAAGGCGGCGGCTTTGGAGTCCCGCGAAGCAACCTCAAGCGCAATCGGGTGGTCGGGCGAGACCGCGACAAAGCTCGCGCCAAAGATCGTGTCGGGCCGGGTCGAAAAGACCTCGATTGGCTCCGTCAGCGGAACCAGCGGCGCGAACTTGAAGGTGAGCCCCTGGCTCTTGCCGATCCAGTTCTCCTGCATCAGGCGAACCTTCTCGGGCCAGTCCTCGAGGCTGCCCAGCCCCTCCAGCAGATCATCGGCAAAGTCGGTGATCTTGAGGAACCACTGGTTGAGCTTGCGCTTTTCGACCTCCGCGCCCGAGCGCCAGCCCTTGCCGTCGATCACTTGTTCGTTGGCGAGCACGGTCATGTCGACCGGGTCCCAGTTGACGGTCGATTCCTTGCGATAAACCAGCCCCGCCTCGTACAGATCGAGGAACAGCGCCTGTTCGTGGCCGTAATATTCGGGATCGCAGGTGGCGAATTCGCGGGTCCAGTCGAGCGCAAAGCCGATCCGCTGCAATTGCGCCTTCATCTGCGCGATGTTCTGGCGGGTCCAGCCGCCGGGGTGCACGCCCTTTTCCATCGCGGCGTTTTCGGCCGGCATCCCGAAGGCGTCCCACCCCATCGGGTGCAACACCTCGAACCCGCGCATCTTCTGGTAGCGCGCCAGCACATCACCCATGGTGTAGTTGCGCACGTGGCCCATGTGGATGCGCCCCGAAGGATAGGGGAACATCTCGAGGATGTAGCTCTTGGGCTTGGGGCTGCCGGAATCGGCGGTGAAGGTGCCCGCCGCTTCCCATGCGCGCTGCCAGCGCCCGTCAGCGACGGACGGATCGAATCGGGTGTCAGTCATTGGAGCCTATCCGTGGAAGGGCGGTAAGGTGTTACGAAGCGAGCGGCTTCAGGAAGCGAGGGCTTGGCGACGCAGATCACGGGCCTTGGTGAGGATGATGTCCTCCAGCTTCTGCACCGTGGCGGCCTGCACCGGGGCTTCGACCCAGTTGCCGGCCTCGTTTACCTGCCGGCTCGCGGCCACCCGCAGGGCATCGGCGCGCAGATCCTGATCGAGGATCGTCACCGTCACCTTGACCCGCTCGTTCGGGTTGGAGGGGTTGGCATACCAGTCGGTCACGATCACGCCGCCATTGCTGTCGGCCTGAAGCAGCGGGGCAAAGCTGACCGTGTCGAGCGCGGCGCGCCAGAGATAGGCGTTCACCCCGATGGTGTTGAGCTGCGCGGCCTGCAATTCGGTGCGCGGACGATCATTGCCGCCGCATGCGGCCAGCCCGATCAGCGCCCCGCCGATCAGGGCGGCGCGCAGGCTGCGGCGGAAAAGGGCGGAATTGGCGCGTGTCACGTCCGGATCATCCTCAAAGTCTGTCTTGCTGACGCTCTATAGCCCGCAGGCACCGTGCGGCAAGCGTCAACCGCCTCGTGGCGGCGCACAAGGCACGCGGCGGGCTTTACCCCCGCTGAACCGTGCTGTTGCAGGGATGGGCGCGGGGTGCGGGCAGGAGAGGGCCGGAGCCTGCGCCGATTCTGTGTGCATCGCGCCACAGGTCTGCGGCGAATCCGTAGGGGCATGCGCAATATCATTGCAACGTCATCGTCCAGGCCTATCAGATTGTGACTGGTAAGGACGCGACTCAGCTACGGTTAAGGTTGCGTCAGGCTTGATAAATCTTCCGCATAAAGCGGGTTGCAGGGAAACGGGCAGAACAATGGTCGCCAAGGCGGACAGGACAGCAGGGAAGCAGCGTTCGCTGCCGCTCCTCGCGCTGTGCGGTGTTCTGGCACTGGCCGTGCCGAGCGCGGGTTTCGCGCTGGCCGGAACTGCGGGCGAAACCCGGGCCACTTCCTTTGTCGCGATGGGGATGGATGTCTTCACCCCCGCCTCGGTCGATCCGGCGCTGGCTGCCCGCGTGGCGGAAAAGGCGCGGGCACGGGGCCTGCGGTTCACGCCGGCGCGTGCGGTTCCGGTGGCCGGCAAGCGCACGGTGACGGTCGCGGTGCGGGTCGATGATGAAAATGCCCGGGCGATCACGGTGCGCAAGGCGATCGAAGCCGTGCCGGGCCGTGGCATCGGCGTCAACGGACTCGAAGCGAGCCGGTTCCAGCTGGGCGCGGCCCGCGGCTACAAGAGCTTTGCCCGCACCATCGATCTGGGCAGCAGTGTCAACAGCATGACCCTGCCCGACCTGGCGCAGTTCGAACCCTCGCGTCCGGTCTCCGAAAGCAAGCCGTCGCGGCTGCAACCGCGCATCGAGCTTGAAGACCGCGAGATTGCCGGGCGTTCGCCCAATACGCTCGACGCGATCGGGCGGGAGACCGTGGGTCTCGGCGGCAGCTTCTCGCTTTCTCCCAATCTCAACGTGACGGCAGGCGTGCGTTACTCGCGCGAGCGCGAACGGCTTGACCCGCTGACCAACTCGGTCAAGGACAGTCAGGCGGTTTATGTCGGCACCCAGATCAAGTTCTGATTGTAAAACAACCACTTGACTGAAAATCAGGCGATTCTAGACCCCCTTTAGGTCGGTTTAGACCCCCTCCAGACCCCGTTTAGACCCCTTGCAGCGCGGCCCTCGCGCATAGCTATTCCCCGCTTCCCCTGCCGTTACGGCACGGCTAGGTTTGCTGCGCAAAACGTTGCAGCATCAGGGAAGGGAAATGCCATGGGTCGGGTAGCCATCGTCACCGGAGGAACACGCGGAATCGGGGAGGCGATCTGCAAGCGGCTCCAGCGGCAGGGCCACACGGTCATCGCCAATTACGCGGGCAACGAGGAAAAGGCGAAGGCCTTCACCCAAGCCACCGGCATCCCAGCCTACCGCTGGGATGTGGGCGATCACGAAGCGACGCTGGCGGGTGTGGCGCAGGTGGAAGCGGATCACGGCCCGGTCGATATCGTCGTCAACAACGCCGGGATCACCCGCGACGGAACGCTCCACAAGATGAGCTTCGAGGACTGGAACGATGTCATGCGCATCAACCTCGGCGGGTGCTTCAACATGGCCAAGGCGACCTTCCCGGGGATGCGCGAAAGGGGCTGGGGCCGGATCGTCAACATCGGCTCGATCAACGGGCAGGCGGGCCAATATGGCCAGGTCAACTACGCTGCGGCCAAGAGCGGCATCCACGGCTTTACCAAGGCCCTTGCGCAGGAAGGCGCAAAGTTCGGGGTGACGGTCAACGCGATCGCGCCGGGCTACATCGACACTGACATGGTCGCCGCCGTGCCCGCGCCGGTGCTCGAAAAGATCGTCGCCAAGATCCCGGTCGGGCGTTTGGGGATGGCCGAGGAGATCGCCCGCGGGGTGGCCTTCCTCACCTCCGAGAACGGCGGCTTCATGACCGGATCGACCATGAGCATCAACGGCGGGCAGCACATGTACTGAGGCGCGCAGGCAGCCAGCCTTGCTGGCCGCCGGTGCCGCGCGGCGGCAGCGCGCCGCACGGACGGCGGCGCAAGCCCGCCGAACCCGTCTGACCCCCGCCTTCGCGGGGGCAGGCCCATCCCCCCACCATCAATCAAACACGATCCCCGCCACCTTCCACGCGCCGTCCTCCCAGGCGAGGCTGACGCTCTCGGTCTGCGCGGTGCCGTTTTCGTAGGCCGAGCGGAACCTCACCAGCCGGTAGCCCTGCGGCGGGGCGGGGACATACTCGTTGCCGATGATCTCGCGGGTCAGCACCTTGCCGAGCGGCGGGCGCAGGCGGGCGGACACATCGCTCCACACCTCAAGCGTGTTGAGCCTGCGGAACTCGGCGCTCGTCACGGCATAGCCTTCGGCCCAGCGGCTGTTGTCGATCAGATCGAGGAAATCCCCGGCGGCGCGTGCGGCACCTGCGGCTTCGCTTTCGGCAGCGGCGGCCACCGTAACCGCAGGCGCCGGGGTGACGACCGACAGCGGCGAAGCGGGCAGGAACAGGGCGGCAAGAACAAGCGACATGGCAGCAACTCCGGCAAAGATGAGAGCAAGGCCGCGCCCTGCCCGCCGCTGGAAAGCGGATGCCGTCATGTCTGGCGTGCCATGCGGCTGCGGCGCATCCCCCAAAACCTTGTCCGCATGAAATTGGGGGGGCGGATCGGGGGCCTCGCTTTCCGCCGCCAGCAGCACCCGCGCCGCTTCCCGGCTGCTGGTGACGCCGAGCTTGCGCCGCGCATCGCGCAACCGTTCGTTGATAGTGTGCACCGACAGGCCGAGTTCGCGCGCCGAGGACTTGGCATCATGCCCGCGCAGGATCAGCCGCAGGGTCTGCTTCTCCTTGTCGGTCAGCGTGTCGGGGCCGGGGGTCATGCGAGAGGTTTAGGGCGCGAATGAGGGGCGGGACACCCCGAATTTTTTGGGTGGGCGGGGGCGGTGACGAAGGCTTAAGGCATTGTGTTGTATGGTCAGACCATGTCGGTGCACTTCGATGTCAGCAAGATCAGTTTCTTCGGACTGGACGATTGGTCCGTCGCGGTTTGTGCATGGCGGGGGTGCTGTCTTGAAGTCTTTTCGCGTGCCGAGCATTCGGTGGCGGATTGTATTCTGACGCTTCAGGAAGTTGGCATTGCCATTCACAATGATGCCCAGCACCAAGGCGCTGTCGCCCGCTTGCGAGCGCTGCATGAGTGCATGGAGAGATTTTCCTTCAATGGGCACGAAAAGGTCGCTCGTCGACGGATCGCCAATTGGCAAAGACTGGTTCATGAACGCAATTTCCTCGCCCATGGCCACATTGAAGCGAGACAATCGGGGATCGTCGCGCATCATTACCGGTTTGATGGCAAACAACGCGGCGAGCCCTTGCCGCCAAAGCAGTTGAGCAGGATCGAGATGCTGGAATTGCTCGCTGAGCTGGACGAGGCACAGCGCGCGCTCCACGGGCAACTGGGATGCATCAAGGCTTTCGCTCCCACCGCCAAACCGATTATTGCGAAGAACGCTTCAACCTGACCCGACCCCGGATCAAGTCCGGGGTGACGGTGATGGAAGGGATCGGGGTGACGCTGGAGGGCGAGGGGTGGCCCCTCAGCCCCGATACAGCCCGTCGATCCGTTCCTGATACCGCTCGCGGATCTTGTGACGCCTGATCTTCATGCTCGGCGTCATTTCCTCGTTCTCGATGGTGAAGGCCTCGTCCGCGAAGGTGAATTGCCTCACCTTTTCGATCACTGACAGGTCGGCATTGGTGCGATCGACCGCCGCGCTCACGGCTTTCTTGAAGGCCGGCAAGTCCTGCAAGGCCTTCAGATCGAACTTCTCGTTGTTTGCCCGCGCCCATTCCAGCGCCCATTCGGCGTCGGGCACGATCAGGCCCACGACATAGGGCCGCTTGTCCCCGCTCACCATCGCCTGGGCGATTTCGGGCTGGAGCGTCAGCATGCCTTCAACCTTCTGGGGGGCGATATTGTCGCCCTTGTCGTTGACGATCATGTCCTTCTTGCGATCGGTGATGACGATCCGGCCCTTGTTGTCGAGGTGCCCGATGTCGCCGGTATGAAGCCAGCCGTTCTGGAGCGTGCGGGCGGTTTCAGCCTCGTTGCGCCAGTAGCCGTGCATCACCAGCTCGCCGCGGACGAGGATTTCGCCATCCTCGGCAATGCGCACTTCGACCCCGCGCAGCGGCGGGCCGACGGTGTCCATCTTGAGGCCGACCTTCGGGCGGTTGCAGCTGATCACCGGCCCGGCTTCGGTCTGGCCATAGCCTTGCAGCATGGTGAGGCCCATGGCGTCGAAGAAATTGCCGACTTCCGGGTTGAGCGGCGCGCCGCCCGAAACCATCGCCTTGATCCGCCCGCCGAATTTGGCGCGGATCTTGGGACGTAGGGTCTTCTCGACCAGAAAATCCATCGGCTTGTCGCGCAGGCGCTTCTTGCCTTCCTTGCTGTTGCCCGCGATCTTCAGCGCGGCGTCCATCATGAAATTGGCGACCTTGCCCTGCTTTTCGACCTGTTTCATGATCCGGGTGCGCAGGACTTCGAACAGGCGCGGGACCACGACCATGATGGTGGGGCGGGTTTCCTCGATATTGCTGGCGAGCTTTTCGAGCCCTTCGGAATAGAAGATTTCCGCGCCCACCCCGATCGGCAGATATTGCCCGCCCGAATGTTCGTAAGCGTGGCTAAGCGGCAGGAACGACAGGAAGCGTTCGTCCTTGATCCCGAAATCCTCGATCAGCACTTCGGCCGCGCCCGCAACATTGCACAGGATCGCGCCGTGGTGCTGCATCACGCCGCGCGGCGCGCCGCCGGTGCCGCTGGTGTAGATCAGGCAGGCGGTCTCGTCGCGCTTGATCCGGGCGATGCGGGCATCGACCGCGGCCCGCGCCGCTGCGGCATCGCCGGCAACCAGTGCTGCCCAGTCGTGATATTCGAAGCTGCCCGATTGCTGGCGCTTGAGGTCGTCGATGCCGATCACGTGTTCGGCCAGCCCGGTCTGCGCGATTGCGCCCACCAGCGGGGCAAGCAGCTTCTCGTTCGAGACGATCACCGCACGCGCACCCGAATTGTCGAGGATATGCGCGTGATCGCGGCGGGTGTTGGTGGTGTAGGTGGGAACGGTGATGCACCCTGCGGCCATGATGGCGAGGTCGGCGATGCACCATTCGGGGCGGTTCTCGCTGACCAGCGCCACGCGGTCACCATCCTCAAGGCCCATGGTCCGCAGCGCCTCGGCCAGCAGGCAGACATGCTCGGCCGCCGAACGCCAGCTTTGTGTCACCCATTGTCCGCCGGTCTTGTGGCCGAGGAACGGCGCATCGCCCTTCTCGTCGGCACGCTTGAGAAACAGCTCGACCAGATTCTGCGCGTTGTCGATGTCCTGCAACAGCTGGTGGTCAGCCGGGTTGGCCACGGCACGGGCAGCGTGGGGCACGGTGGGGGAATGCACTGGCAAAGGCTCCTGATCCCTTCGAGATTATCTTTCGCGAGGCATGGTGCGACCCGCGTGGCCTGCGCAGATTAGAGGGTCAAATCCGTAGCGGCAAGCACCCCGATAGTGATGCCCCCGGCGGCGATGTCAGGGGGTGACAACGCTGACAAGCCGCGGTTCGGTTGCCACTTCCCACGTCCCGTCGGCGCGCCGCCCGAGCGCGTTGGCCTTGATCGGGGCAGGCCCGACGCGGATGGTCTTGTGGCCGCGTGCGGCAAGATCATCCTTCATCGCTTCGAGCGTGCTGCCCTGCTCGATCAGCAGGGTGTCGCCGAAAGACATGGCAAACGGCATCGCCAGCGCATCCTGCGCGCCGAGGCGGAAATCGAGCACGCCGATGATCGCACGGGTGACGGTCACCGGGATCGTCGGGCCACCGGCGGCGCCGATCACCAGCACGATCCGCCCCTCGGCATCGTAGACAATGGTCGGCGCCATCGAGGAACGCGGACGCTTGCCGCCCTCGACCCGGTTGGCGACCGGCTTGCCATCGGCCTCGGGCGTCAGGGTGAAGTCGGTGAGCTCGTTGTTGAGGTAGAACCCGCCCCAGTGCAGCCCCGAACCGAAGGCGCCCTCGATGGTCGAGGTGTAGCTGACGGCATTGCCGCTGGCGTCCACGACCGCGAAATGGGTGGTGCCGTTTTCCGGCTCCTCCGGCCCGTCCCCGCGCGCGAGCGGCGCGCCCGGCGGCGTGCCGGCCTCGGGCTTCGCGATGGCGGTGTCCGGCGAAATCAGCGCCGAGCGGGTGGCCAGATAACCGGCATCCACCATGCCCGAAACCGGCACCGCCACGAAATCGGCATCGCCCGAATAGAGTTCGCGGTCGGCATAGGCGAGGCGCTGGCTTTCGATGAACAGGTGCCAGAACGCAGGGCTGTCCGGGCCGAGCGCCGCGATGTCGAAGCGTTCAAGCTGGCCGAGCATCTGCGCCACAGCGATCCCGCCCGATGAAGGCGGGCCCATGCCGCACACCTTGTAAACACGGTAGCGGGCGCAGACGGGCGCACGGTCTTTGGGCTGGTAGGCGGTGATGTCGGCAGCGGTCATCCTCCCGTCCTGCGGGGTTTCGCCAGCGACATAGGCGGCGAGCGAAGCGGCGGCCTCGGCGCCATACATCGCCTGCGGGCCTTGCTGCGCCAGCGCCCGGAAGGTGGCGGCGAGTTCGGGCACGCGGATGGTGGTGCCGATGGGGAGCGGGTTGCCGTCCGCGCCGAAGAACACCGCCTTGGCCGCGGGGCTCTTGTCGGCACGGCCCTTGTTGCCATTGAGCGATTCGAACAGCCGCCGGTTCATCACGAAGCCGTCTTCGGCGAGCGCGATGGCGGGCTCGAACAGCTTGGCCCACGGCAGCGTGCCATGTTCGGCATGGGCCTTGGCGGCAAGCGCGATATTGCCCGGCACCCCGACGCTGAGGCCCGAAAAGACCCGCGGTTCGCGGGGAAGCACCTTTCCGTCTGCATCGAGGAAGCGGTTCGGGGTGGCTGCGGCAGGCGCGGTTTCGCGGCCGTCGATGGTCTGCAAGGCGCCGGTCGCGCCGTCAGCGCGGACCATGAACCCGCCGCCGCCGATGCCGGAGCTTTGCGGCTCGACCACCGTCAGGGCCAGCATCACGGCAATCGCCGCATCGGTGGCAGAGCCGCCCTGCGCAAGGATCGCCTCGCCCGCCGCGGTCGCGCGCGGATCGGCGCTGCTCACCGCGCCTGCCGAAACGGGCGAGGGTTCGACTGTGGCGATCGTCGGGGTGGTGACGCAACCGGCAAGAACCAGCGCCAGCGGAGCGAGCAGGGCAGAGGATAAACGCATGGCCCTATCGCTATTCGGTTCCGACCGCTTCGGCAATGCTGGCAAAGCCGTCGCGCCGCATCAGCGCCTCGAGCCCGCGGGCGATCCGCCCGCCGAGACCGGGGCCTTCGTAAACCATCGCGGAATAGAGCTGCACCAGCGAAGCGCCGGCACGGATGCGCTCCCAGGCGTGCTCGGCACCGGCGATACCGCCCACGCCGACTAGCGGAATGGCGCCGCCTGTGGCCCTGCGGAAATCGCGCAGGCGCTGCGTGGCGAGGCTCCGCAAGGGTGCGCCCGACAAGCCGCCGCTCTCCCCCGCATGGTGCGAACGCAGGGCGGGGCGGCTGATCGTGGTGTTCGAAACCACCAGCGCGCCGAGCCGCTTGTCCAGCGCGATGCGGGCGATGGCGTCGATGTCCGCCGGTTCGAGATCGGGCGCGACCTTGAGGAAGATCGGCACCGCCGCGCAGCCCGCCTCGTCGCGCGCTGCAATCACAGCATCGAGCAGGCCGGTCAGCGCGCTTTCATCCTGAAGCGCGCGCAGGCCCGGCGTGTTGGGGCTGGAGATGTTGACGCAAAGGTAGCTGGCAAAGGGCGCCATTGTGCGGGCGAGGGTGGCATAATCGGCCACGCGGTCGTCCGAATCCTTGTTCGCGCCGATATTGACCCCGACAATCCCGGCCCGACCGCTGCGCGCCCGCAGCCGCGCCAGCGCCGCTTCGCCGCCTTCGTTGTTGAACCCCATGCGGTTGATCACAGCCCCGTCTTCGACCAGCCGGAACAGGCGCGGGCGCGGGTTGCCGGCCTGCGGCAGAGGCGTGATCGATCCGACTTCGGTGAAGCCGAAGCCGAGGCCGAGCAGCGCGTCGGGCACTTCGGCATTCTTGTCGAAGCCCGCAGCGACACCGACCGGATTGGGGAAGTGCAGGCCCGCCACCGTGATGCCCAGCGCATCCGACTGGCGCACGGGCGCACGCAGCGGCAGCGCCTTCATGGCCGTGATGGCGAGGCGGTGCCCGGTTTCGGAATCGAGCGCGAACAGCGCGGGTCTGGCAAGGCGGAACAGCATGGCACAGCGCCTATGGCAGCGCGTTGCCCCTGTCGAGCGCATCGGCGCGATCCTGTCCCGATTCATCCGCAGGTTCCGGCCACGGGCTGCACATTCGCGTCCGGTTGCAGCGCGTTAACAAGGCTCTCCCCCTGATCAAGGGATCATCCTTGTCGCTTGCATACAATGCTTGTGGCGAATCACGGTCTATAGGCTGTCTTGCGACCCGAAGGGCTCGGAGCAGTGATGCAAAGAGTTCCTCAACTCAGATAGGCGGCGCTCCCACGGGATGCGCCGCCTTTTTTTGTCTTGCGCACGCAAGGTGCGATTTGTTGCTTTGACCACGGGCACAAAAGCGGGAATAAATCTTTTCCCCGACCATGGACGCAACAACTTCTTTCCCCCGATCCATCGACAGCACCGAGGTGGCCGAGACCAGTCTAACCTCCCCTGCGCTGATTGCAATCGATTACATTGCACCCCCGCAGGCGGTCGCGCCCTATGTGACCACGCTGTATCATTTCCGCTGTGACGAGCCTTTCATCCGCGACATCCAGCCCGCCGCTGTGGGGCAGGTCTGCCTCTTCCCGCACGGCAAGGGCGAGATGCATTTTGCTGACGGGCACCGCGATCCGAATCATCCCGTTGGCCTGCTAACGCCGCTGTCACGCGCCACGCCGATCGAGGTGGCGGGCCCGTTTCATGCCTTTGGCGCAGCGCTGACGCCGCTGGGATGGGCCGCGCTCACCGGGCTGCATGCGGGTGTCCACCGGGACAGGCTGCTGCCGGCCGGATCGGTGCTTGGCCCGGAGATCGATGCCCTGGGGGAGCGACTGCTGGAGGCTTACCGGGCGGGCACGATGACCGGAAGCGAATGCGCCCTTGCCATTGCGGCCTTCATCGAGAGGGCTGTCCGCCCGGTCAATCCTCGCCATCTCGAACTGATCGGCGCCGTGGCCCGCTGGCTCGGAGCATCGTTCAACCCCGAGGTCGGCGAGCTTGAGGGTGTGGCTGGCTATTCCGCCCGGCAGGTTCAAAGGCTGGTTGAGCAGTATTTCGGCCTCACCCCGCGCGCTCTTGCCCGCAAATATCGCGCATTGCGGGCGGCGGCCTTGCTTTCGGCCCCGCAGGTGTCGCTGGAAGACGAAGCCGAGATCGCCGAAGCGTTCTTCGACCAGCCGCACATGATCCGCGAAATCGCGCATTTTGTCGGACGGACTCCGGCACGGCTGACCGACGACACCACGCCTTACCTGACCGAGATGATCGACCAGCGGAACCTGCGCGAATTGAACTCCTGACATCTTGCCTATCGACAAGCGCAGCCGGGTGGCACACATTCGGCCAAAAGCTGGTCGCACCACACCGAACAAGGGAGCGCCCTTCAGGGCAGAACCGGGTTGCACGTTCGCACAAGGATGATCCCGCCGCCTGCCGAACTGGCGGGCCTCATCAACACATTCTACATCATCGAAACCGACGGGGGTGACATCCCCGAAACGGTGCCTGCCTATTCTGCCCAGTTGCTGCTGATGGTGCGCGGGCGGATCCGCTTCACCTTTGCCGACGGCAGCGAGGGAACATCCGCGACCGCGTTCTTCAACGCGCCGCAGATGCGCAGCGCCGACTGCATGATGGAAGGCCCGGTGCTGCAAGTCGGCGCGTCGCTGACCCACGTCGCCTGGCAGAAATTGTCCAATCTTCCCGCCGACGCGGTGCATGACCAGCTTATTCCGGCCTCGGCCATCCTGGCGGCCGAGCAGGTTGCCGCGCTCGAAGCGGCGGTCGAGGCTTGCGCCGCAGGGCGTATTGCGCCTGAAGAGCTGTGCACCCATCTGGCTACGGTGATCGCTTCCGGGCGGCATAGCCTGCGCCCCGATCATGTCGCCGCGGTGGAGACGATCCTGCGCTGGCTGGTCAGCGGTTTCGATCCCGGTCTGCCGGAGCTCTACGCCGATGTCAGCATGTCGCCGCGCCAGTTGCAGCGCATCTCGCGCCGCTTTTTCGGTGTTGCCCCGGGGCAGGTGCTCAAACGCTTCCGTGCCCACCGCGCCGCAATGGCGCTCAGCCAGCCCGGAATCAGCGAGAAGGTGTTCGACGAGCTGATGGCGACCTTCTTCGATCAGGCGCATCTTATCCGCGACATCCGGCGCTACACCGGGCGCACGCCGACCGAACTGCGCAAGAGGTATCTGGGCGACGGCCTGCTCGACCCCGCAGGCCACGGCGACGCTGGCGCGCTGCTGAACGGTGACGATGGATAGGCGCGGATTGGCGGTTGTAATGCGAACGGTTCGGTCCTAATTGCAATTCAGACTGATTCCGTCCGAATTGAGAACCGCTCGCAAATGCGCCTGTCCAACCTTGCCGATTATGCCGTCATCACGATGTGCCAGGCTGCCCTTCACTGCGGCAACGGGCGGGTGAGCGCGGCGGAGCTTGCCACCGAGACCGGCCTGCCGGTGCCGACGGTGCAGAAGCTCGTCTCGAGGCTGACGGCGGCAGGCCTGCTGCGCTCCGTGCGCGGAGCTCATGGCGGCTTGCAGCTGGGCCGTCCGGCGGCGGCGATCACCGTGGCGGATATTGTCGAGGCGATCGAGGGCCGCATTGCGCTGACCGCCTGCGTCGATCACACGCCTTGCGACTACGAGGCCGGGTGCAACATGAAGCCGCACTGGCCCATCATCAACAATGCGCTGCGCGGGGCGCTGGCGGGGATCACTCTCGCCCAGCTGCGCGGCCCCGTCGCCCATCCCCCCTTCACTGGCGCGACTACCCCCGAGGACCATCTGGCATGAGCGAAGAGATCGACATTCAGGACCGTGAGGCTCGCGAGGCCGCCGCCAAGGTTGCCGATTACGAGCATGGCTGGTCATCGGACATCGAAACCGAATTCGCCCCCAAGGGCCTGAACGAGGACACCGTCCGCTTCATCAGCGCCAAAAAGAACGAGCCTGAATGGATGCTCGAATGGCGTTTGAAGGCCTTCCGCCTGTGGCAGACCATGGAGGAGCCCGACTGGGCCA
Organism: Erythrobacter sp. RANMB8; assembly: GCF_056848235.1. Lineage (NCBI taxonomy): Bacteria > Pseudomonadati > Pseudomonadota > Alphaproteobacteria > Sphingomonadales > Erythrobacteraceae > Erythrobacter > Erythrobacter sp. RANMB8. The sequence goes on along the minus strand of NZ_JBREHG010000014.1, from coordinate 40,316 downwards.
AGATCGGCTATCCCCCGATCGACTATCAGGACGCCTATTACTACGCCGCGCCCAAGAAGAAGATCGAGCTGGATTCGCTCGATGACCTCGATCCCGAGATCAAGCGGGTCTACGACAAGCTCGGCATTCCGCTGGGCGAACAGGAAGTGCTCGCCGGGGTCAAGGGCGCGAAGAAGGTCGCGGTGGATGCCGTGTTCGATTCCGTCAGCGTCGCCACCAGCTTCCGTGAGGAGCTGCTGCGCGCAGGCGTGATCTTCCTCTCGATCTCCGAGGCGATCCGCGAATATCCCGATCTGGTGAAGAAGTGGCTCGGCAAGGTCGTGCCGGTGCGCGACAACTACTTCGCGGCCCTGAACTGCGCGGTCTTCTCCGACGGCACCTTCGTCTACGTCCCCGAAGGCGTGCGCTGCCCGATGGAGCTTTCGACCTATTTCCGCATCAATGCCGAAAATACCGGCCAGTTCGAACGCACGCTGATCATCGCCGACAAGGGCGCCTATGTCAGCTACCTCGAAGGCTGCACCGCGCCGATGCGCGACGAGAACCAGCTGCACGCCGCGGTGGTGGAACTGGTCGCGCTCGACGATGCCGAGATCAAGTATTCGACCGTGCAGAACTGGTACCCCGGCAACGCCGAGGGCAAGGGCGGGATCTACAACTTCGTCACCAAGCGCGCGCTGTGTCAGGGGGACCGTTCCAAGGTCTCGTGGACGCAGGTCGAGACCGGCTCTGCGGTAACGTGGAAGTATCCCTCCTGCGTGCTCAACGGCGAGGATTCTGTGGGCGAGTTCTACTCGGTCGCGGTCACCAACAATTACCAGCAGGCCGACACCGGCACCAAGATGATCCACAACGGCAAGAACAGCCGCTCGACGATCATCTCCAAGGGGATTTCGGCGGGCAAGTCGAACAACACCTACCGCGGCTTGGTGCGCGTCGGCCCGACCGCGAGCGGCGTGCGCAATTTCACCCAGTGCGACAGCCTGCTGCTGGGCGATCAATGCGGCGCGCACACCGTGCCCTATATCGAGGTGAAGAACCCCAGCGCCCAGATCGAACACGAGGCGACCACCAGCAAAATCAGCGACGAACAGCTGTTCTACGCGATGCAGCGCGGGCTGGGCGAAGAGGAAGCCGTGGCGCTGATCGTCAACGGCTTTGCCAAGGACGTGCTGAAAGAGCTGCCGATGGAGTTTGCCGTCGAGGCGCAGAAGCTGCTGGCGATTTCGCTTGAGGGGAGCGTGGGGTGAGCGCGCTCGTCCGCCCCCCCTTGGTGCAGGCTAGTTTAGCGGCTGCCCCGACACTTGTTGTCGCCCTTGCTGCTTTCTGGAATCGGGAGGCAATCTTTCTCATTCCGCAGACCCTATTGGCATCCGCGGCGGCCAGCGCTGTTTCTGCTGTTCGTGCGAACCGTCAGTGGGGACGTCATGGCTTACTAGCTGGAATGATCGCGATCGTTCTGTCCTTCATCCCATTCATATTGCTGGTCGACTAATGACAGAACGTAAAACCCTCGCCCTCAACCCCGAGGCTGCCTCCGCCGAAGCCCCCGCGCTCAAGAAGAAGGGGCGCGGGTGGGAGATTTCGGAGAAGCGCCTCGATGCGCTGCACGAACAGGCGCGCGAGCTGCGCCGCCATTCGTCCGAGGCGCACAAGGCGCTGGCCGCCAAGTTCGCCGCTGCCGACATGGGCCGCTACACCTTCAAACGCCACGCGGTGGTCGGCTCGGCGATCGTCGATTTCAACTGCCACAACTTGGGGCTAGCGCTGGCGATCGACGAGGAGGGGCAGAACGACACCCTCGCCAAGCGCCGCGACAAGAGCCTCGAAAGCGTCGGCATCAAGGTGATGCGGATCGCGGCCAAGGACATCCTCGAAGACCTCGACGCGGTGCTGAAGCAGCTCACCCAGGTGATGCGCGAGCGGATCGAGGAACGCAAAGCCGCCGCCCGCGCCCACAAGGCGGCCAATCCGAAACAGACCTATGATCGCCCCAAGCCACGCGCTCAGGATCGTGGCGATTCCCCCAAGCCCCGGAGCCGCAAACCGTGATTGCAGCCAGCATCATCGCCCCTCTCCTCGCACTTCAGGCTGCCGGCGAGGCCGTTGTCGCGATCAAGAACGACAATCCGGAAACCTGGACGGTCGAATATCCGCGCCTGATCCAGCCCTATGTGGCCGATTACCGGCGCTGCCTTGCCACAACCGACCGGCGGATTGCGGGCAAAGCCGATTTCGAGGCGCAGCATGCGGGCGATGTGACCCGCTGCGCCAAGGTGCGGGACAAGGCAGTGGCCGAGTCCAATGCGGCGATGGATGGCGCGGTCACTGCGATCTCGCCCGAAGCGACCGAACAGCTGTTCGACAATATCGGCAAGATCCACGTCGCTCGCGGGCGCGATCTCGATCTGCAGTTCTCGGCCCGCCTCGCCGGGGCCGAGGCCACCAGCGATGCCTATGAGGCCAACAAGCCCAAGGGGCTGGTGATCGAACTGCGCGATGCAAGCGTGGTCAAGGCGCGCACCGATGCCAGTGCAGCTGCCGCAGAAACCGACAAGGACGGACAATAATGCTCACCATCGAAAACCTCCACGCACAGGTAGGCGATAAGCCGATCCTCAAGGGCCTCTCGCTGCACGTGCCTGCGGGCGAGGTGCACGCGATCATGGGCCCCAACGGGGCGGGCAAATCGACCCTGTCGAACGTGCTCGGCGGCAAGCCGGGTTACGAGGTGACCGCGGGCAGCGTGACCTTCCGCGGCGAGGACCTGCTGGCGCTGGAGCCGCATGAACGTGCGGCGAAGGGGCTGTTTCTCGGCTTCCAGTACCCGGTCGAGATCCCCGGCGTCTCCAACGTCCAGTTCCTGCGCGAGGCATTGAATTCGCAGCGCAAGGCGCGGGGGGAAGAGCCGCTGTCGGGCGGCGAGTTCCTGAAGCTCGCCAAGGAGAAGGCCGGCCTGCTCAAGATGGACATGGAAATGCTGAAAAGGCAAGTCAATGTCGGCTTTTCCGGCGGGGAGAAGAAGCGCGCCGAGATGGTGCAGATGGGCATCCTCGATCCGGCCTTCGCGGTGCTGGACGAAACCGACTCTGGCCTTGATATCGACGCGCTGCGGATCGTGGGCGCGGGGATCAACGCGATCATGCGGAGCCCAGACAAGGCTGTGCTCCTCATCACCCACTACCAGCGCCTGCTCGATGTGGTGAAGCCGGACAAGGTCAGCATCCTTGCCGGTGGCCGGATCGTCGAGACCGGCGGGCCGGAACTCGCCCTCAGGCTTGAGGCCGAGGGTTATGACGCGGTGATGGCGTGACGACAGCCACCCTTCCCACACGCCGCGACGAGGCGTGGCGCTATGCCGACATGGACGGGCTCGCGCGGCTGGGCATCGCGGCGCTTGACCAGTGTCAGGCGGTTGATGTTGCTGCGGGAGAGAGCGTGACGCGCTGCCTCGTCGTCGGTTCGGATGCGCCCGAACTCCACCGCTTCCGCGTGACGCTGGGTGAGGGCGCGCGCGCTGCGTTTTTCGTGACCAATGCGGGCGGCGATTACACCCGCGTCGAGGTGGAAGTGCGGCTCGCGAAGGGCGCACACTTCGAATTCGGCGGCGTGACAATCGGCGGCGCTGGCGTCACCCGCGAATTTGTGACGCAGGTCGTCCATGCCGAGCCCGAGGCGACCTCCAACCAGACCGTGCGCGCGGTCCACTGGGCGGGCGCGACGGGCAATTTCCTCGGCGAAATCAAGGTTGCGCGCCATGCGCAGAAGACCGACGCCGCGCAGGATTTCAAGGGCCTGTTGCTCGAAGCCGGGGCGAGCGCCAATGCCGTCCCGCAGCTCGAAATTTTTGCGGACGACGTCAAGTGCGCCCATGGTGCCACCGTCGGCGCGCTCGATGAAGCTGCCCGCTTCTACATGATGGCGCGCGGGCTCGATCCGGCAACGGCGCAGCGGCTGCTGGTGCAGGCCTTCATCGGCGACGCCTTCGTCGCGCTGGAGGACGAAGCCGAGCGCGAAACGCTGCTCGATGCCGCGCTCGCCGCGCTGGAAGGGGCGCGTCTGTGAGCGGCACCACCAATCCGTTCGTGTCGAGCGCAGTCGAGACACCTGAGGGCGGCCTCTCGACTTCGCTCGAGGCGAACGGGCGTATGCTTCGAGACGACTTCCCCGGCATGGTCACCCATGACGGCAAGCCCTGGCACTACCTCGACACCGCCGCCACCGCACAGAAGCCGCGCGCCGTGATCGACGCCATGGCGCGTGCGCTGGGCGAGGATTACGCGACCGTCCATCGCGGGGTCTACACCCGCTCGGCCGAGATGACGCTTGCTTACGAGGCGGCGCGGCGCACTGTCGCCAAGTTCATCGGCGGGCACGAGGATGAGCTGGTCTTCACCCGCGGCGCGACCGAGGCGATCAACCTCGTCGCGCAGACGTGGGGCCGGGCGAACCTCAAGCCGGGCGACCGCATCCTCCTCTCGCAGGCCGAGCATCATTCGAACATCGTGCCCTGGCAGATGATCGCGCAGGAGGTGGGCGCTGAGATCGACGTCTGCCCTCTGACTGCCGATCACCGGATCGACCTCGATGCCGCCGAAGCGATGCTGACAGAGGCGCACAAGCTGGTCGCGCTGGGCCATGTCTCCAATGTCACCGGAGCCTTGCTCGATGCGCCTCGCGCCGCCGCGCTGGCGCACAAGGTCGGGGCGAAACTGCTGCTCGACGGATGCCAGAGCGCGCCGCACATGGGCGTCGATGTCGCGGCGCTGGGCTGCGATTTCTACGTCTTCTCGGCGCACAAGCTCTACGGCCCGACCGGAATCGGGGCGCTGTGGGCGAGGAAGGATCTGCTCGCCGACATGCCGCCCTATCAGGGCGGCGGAGCGATGATCGACCGCGTCACCTTCGAGCGCACCACCTATGCCAGCGGCCCGCAGAGGTTCGAGGCTGGCACCCCGGCGATTACCGAAGCCATCGCCTTCGCCGCTGCTGCCGATTACGTCATCGCCATCGGGCCGGATCGCATCCATGCGCACGAGCAGGCGCTTGTCGCCCGCCTGCGCCGCGAACTCGGGGCGATGAACGATGTCACCTTGTTCGGCCCTGCCGACAGTGCCGGGATCGTCAGCTTCGCGCTGGACGATATCCACCCCCACGATCTCGGCACGATCCTTGACGAAAGCAACGTCGCGATCCGCGCCGGGCACCACTGCGCCCAGCCGCTGATGGATTACCTTGGCGTCCCCGCCACCGCCCGCGCCAGCTTCGGCCTCTATTCGAGCCAGGCCGATGTCGACGCGCTGCTCGCCGGGATCGCCCGCACCCGCAAGATTTTTGGAAGAGGATGAGAGCGATGGACAGCTCGACCGAAAAGCCCCCCCGCGCCCGTGTCGAAGATGCGGTCGACACCGATGCGCCCCGCCAGCGCGACTATCTTGACGGCTTCCTCGCCGCCAAGCCGCCCGCCGATGCCGTGGGCGGTGACGGGAGCGACCTTCAGGCTGCCGTGATCGAGGCACTGCGCGAAATTTTCGACCCCGAAATTCCGGTCAATATCTATGATCTCGGCCTGATCTACGGGGTCGAGGTGGATGACAACGCCGATGCCACCGTGACCATGACGCTGACGACGCCGCATTGCCCCGTCGCCGAGTCCATGCCCGGCGAGGTCGAACTGCGCGTCTCCAGCGTGCCGGGCATCCGCGATGCCGAGGTGAACCTGGTGTGGGATCCGCCGTGGGGCCCGCACAAGATGAGCGACGAGGCGCGGCTTGAGCTGGGGATGCTGTGACGCTGGCTCCCGCCCTTACGATTACGCTCGCCGACTACCGGAGCCCGCGCGATGCGGCGGATGTGGTGGCGTTGCTCGATGCCTATGCCCGCGATCCGATGGGCGGCGGGGAGCCGCTGGGCGATGAGGTCAAGGCGCGCCTGCCCGGCGATCTGGCAGCGAACCCGCAGGCTTTCTCGCTGCTGGCGCGGCTGGATGGCGAGGCGGTGGGCCTTGCCAATTGCTTCATGGGCTATTCGACCTTCGCCGCTGCGCCGCTGGTCAATATCCACGATCTTGCGGTCCTGCCCGGTCACCGCGGCACCGGCATCGGCAAGGCGCTGCTCGCCGCTGTCGAGGCCGAGGGGTTGAAGCGCGGAGCCTGCAAGGTCACATTGGAAGTGCTGAGCGGCAATCCGGCGCGGCACCTTTACGCCGCGTGCGGCTATGGCGACTACCAGCTCGATCCCGCCACCGGGCACGCGCTGTTCTGGCAGAAGAGGCTGACATGACCGAGACGACCACCACCACTCGCCCCGCGCCCAAGGCGGCCGTCACCCTGACGCCGAGCGCCGAAGCGCGCATTGCCGAGCTGATGGGCAAGGCCCCGGCGGATGCCATCGGCGTCAAGCTATCGACCCCGCGGCGCGGCTGTTCGGGCCTTGCCTATTCGGTCGACTATGTCACCACCGAGGCGAAGTTCGACGAGAAGATCGAAACGCCGGGCGGCGTGTTCTATATCGACGGCGCTTCGGTGCTCTACCTCGTCGGCAGCATCATGGACTGGCGCGAGGACGATTTCACCGCCGGCTTCGTGTTCGAAAACCCCAATGCCAAGGGCGCCTGTGGCTGCGGCGAGAGCTTCATGGTCTGACCGGCAGCTGACCGGTCACACCTCCGCCGCCAGCCGTGCGATCAGGCGGCTTTCCAATTCGTCCACCTCGCCATCGGCGTCGATCATCTTTTCGAGCCATTCCTGCTCGAAATCGGTAATGACTTCCCCCGCTGCTGCCAGTGCGCCGTAATCGGGGCCGGTGGGCTGCTTCTTGCCGAACACCTTGCCGAAGTGGTTCGCCACCTGCGGTGCCTCGCGGGCAACGCGGCCCATGAACCGGCCGACGCTCGCGCTGTTATCGGCGATGAAGGCTTCCAGCTCGCGCTTGCGTTCGTGGCTGACCTGCGCGTTCTGGAGGGTGAAGCCCTTGAGGTAATTGGCCACCCCGTCGATGAACAGATCGTCCCACTCGGGCGCGTTTTCCTCGGCGAGGGTCTCGTCCTTGAGGCGGAAGAGCAATTCGGCCTCGAACCGCGAGACCGCCGCCGGGGCGCAGCCGCCGCTGGCAAAGATGACCCGGCGGATGATCCGGCATTCGGCCGCGCTGATATGCGTTGCCGAAAGCTCGCCGCCGCAGCGGGTCGGGCCGGTGCCGGTCAGCACCTCGCGCTCGATCTGATCGAGCACATAGTTCTTGAGCCGCTCGGGCACGTTTTCGGCGCGCTCGATGATCCGCACCATCGTTTCCAGCTCGACGATGCTTTCGACCATGCCATCATGGTCGATCTGCGCGATCAGCCATTCGGCTTCCTCGAGCGAACATTGCAGGCGCGGCGGGGTGCCGTTGAGCACGAATTCCCCGATCGCTTCGACGAAGAAGTCGCACCATTCCGGGCTGCGTTCACGCAGGGAATTGTTGAGGGCGAACAGCGCCTCGGCCTCGGCGCGGGTGATGATCCCGTCGCCCCAGCCTTCGCGGCGCAGCGCCAGCAGTTCCTCGGCAGCGATCCGTCCGTCCGCCGCGGCGGCCTGTGCGACGGCGATGAATTGGGTGGTCATGGCGCAGCAATCCCCTGAATATTCGCGCCTGCTGTCGCACAGACAGGCTTAAGACCAGGTTACCGCTGTTCCACCTCGCGGATGCAGGCTGCCGCGTCGGTCGCCGCGCCGCCCTGCCGGATGCGCGCTTCGACGTGGGTGGCGGTGGGTTCGGCCCCGGCGCTGACGGGGTAGAGGAACACGTCGAGCACGCAGGTCGCGCCGGCAAATTGCAGCTTGCGGGCATCGCCTTCGGCCAGATCGATGCGCGGGGTGCCGAAGCGGCGGGTGAGCGCGCCGGCGGGCGATCCGATTACGCCCTGAAGCCCGCCCGGTGCCATCACCTCGGGCACCACCACGATACTGCTGCGCGGTGCAGAAGCGGGGCGCGGCTTGGCCCTGGGCGCGCCGCCGCCCGCACAACCGGCCAGCGCCAGCGCCGCCAGCACGATCGGGACAAGCCGCGCCGCCATCACGCCCCGCGCTCCTGTTCCAGCCGCCGCAGCACCAGATGGGTGCCCGCCGCCGCCCCGATCACCGGCGCGACAAGGTTTACCACCGGCACCACCATCAGCCCCGCAACCGCCGCGCCCATCACCACCCGCTCGGTCCGCGGAACGGGATTGCCGCGCTCGTCCCCCTGATGGTGCCGCAACCACGCCATGTCGGTCAGCTCGCGCCCCAGCAGCACGGCGTTGACCAGCAGGAACACCACTGCCGGGCCGATCGCGGTGAAGGCCAGCACCGCCGCCACCGGCAGGGCCAGCAGATTGTAGCCCAGCGCCCGCATCAGCCCCTTCACCGAATTGGCCAGATCGCGGCGGAACGGCAGCGCCTTTGCCTGCGCCGCCAGCGCCGGATAGTGCCGCGCCTCGACCGCGGCGACCACCTCGTCGGCGAAGAATTGCAGCACCGCCAGCGCCACGATCCGGAACAGGAGCCACATCGCCACCGGCACCAGCAACACCGCAGCCAGCCCGGCCCAGCGCTCGTCCACCCCGTAACGCTCCCCCGCTGAGGCCAGCGCGAGATAGAGCCCCGCGCCCATCGCGCCGAACAGCGCCAGCGTCAGCGTGACGGTCTTGGCCAGGACCGCCACCACGGCGCGGTCGGCAAGCTGGCCGAAGGCCTTGGCAAGGGCAGCGGGGACAGACGACATGGCGCGGGAGATGCTGCGCCGCGCCCGCGAAGTCAACGCGCCCTTGCTGCACCGCACACAGATGCTTGGCGTAGCGCCTGAAGGCGGCTAGGCGGCGGGCAACATTTTTCCAAGGAACCTGCCCGTGACCGCCACTACCCCTGCCCGTTACGACGTTATCGCCATCGGCAATGCCGTGGTCGATGTGATCGCCTCTTGCGAGGAGGAGCTGATCGAGGAGCTCCAGCTCAATCGCGGCGGCATGACCCTGATCGACGAGGCGCGGGCCGAGGAACTTTACGAAGCCATGCCCCCGGCGCGCGAACTTTCGGGTGGTTCGGCGGCGAACACGCTGGCGGGCCTTGCCACGCTGGGCCTGCAATGCGCCTTCATCGGGCAGGTTGCCGACGACCAGCTCGGCAAGGTGTTCCGCCACGACATGCGCGCCACCGGGATCGATTTCGACACCCCGGCGCGTGAGGGCGAACCGGCGACGGGCCGCGTCCTGATCTTCGTCACTCCCGATGGCGAGCGCACGATGAACACCTTCCTCGGCGCCGGGCAATTCCTCCCCGCTGCGGCGCTCGACGAGGAACTGATCGCGAGCGGGGCGATCCTCTATCTCGAAGGCTATCTGTGGGACCCGGAAGAGCCGCGCCGCGCCATGCGCCGCGCGATCGAGGTTGCCCGCGATGCCGGCCGCAAGATCGCCTTCACCGCTTCGGAAAGCTTCGTGATCGACCGCCACGGCGACGATTTCCGCGCCATGATCGATGAAGGCATCATCGACATCCTGTTCGTCAACGAAAGCGAACTCGCCACGCTGACCGGCGAGGACGATTTCGAGACGGGCCTTGCGGCAGTCGCGGGCAAGGTGCCGGTGCTGGTCGCCACCCGCAGCGAAAAGGGCGCAGTCGCGATTGCCCATGGCGAGCGCGCCGAAGTGGCCGCGGTTCCGGTGATCAAGGTGGTCGACACCACCGGCGCGGGTGACCAGTTCGCGGCCGGTTTCCTGTCGGGCTACGTCAAGGGCGAGCCGCTGACGCAGTGCCTCAAGCGCGGGGCGATCTGCGCTTCGGAAGTGATCGCGCATTACGGCCCGCGTCCCGAAGCCGACATGATCGCGCTGATGAACGAAAGGCTTTAGGTTTTGCGCTCGCCCCTCCGGGCGAGCATCCTCGGTGCGGTTTCAAGCCCTGCGGGCTTGAGCGCCTGCGGCTCGGCCGCGTGGCCTCGCGGCTGCTTTGCAGCCGTTTGGTGATGGTGCGGGACGCGGCAATCGGTCTTGTAGGTGACAAAGGTTACACCCTGTCACCCTTGGGCGCTTCGGCTTTTATAATTCCCGGTCAATGCTTTACACCGCTCCGGTGTAGCCGGACGGACAGGGGAACGGGGCGCTTTTTGTCCGCTTGTCGGGCGTGATTGCGCGGATTGCGTGCTGGCTGACGATGGCAAAGAGCGGGGCAAAGCCTATCCGCGCTGCCCGCCTGTAGGAAAGTCACTCGTCCGGCACGTAGCCCGCATCGCGCAGCGTCACCATGTAGCGCGCGATCTGGTCGATCTGCGGGCGGGTGAGGGTGAAGTCCATGTCCTCGGGGTAATTGTGCGCTTCGGCCAGCCAGTCCGCCAGCGACTTTTCCGAAAGCCCGCGCCGGTTGGCGATCGCGGCAAAGCTGGGTGCCTGCGGGTTGGGCGACAGGAACGGCGGCTCCACCGCATGGCACCCCCCGCAGGCCGCCTCGACAAAGGCAGGCGCACGGGTATCGGCAGAGGGCGAGGTGCGCTTGCCCACCATCGGCGGCGGGTTGTCGGTTCCGGCAGTCTGGCAGGCAGTGAGCGCAAGCGCCGCTGCGGCGATGAAGGGGGGGCGATAGGTCATGCTGGTCTTATCCTCTCTATCCGCCCCGCATTCCTTGATCGGGATCAAATTTGCGATGGGCGTCGATATCCCCTTCCGTCACCCCGTGCCCGACACGGGGTTCGGCTAGTCTTTCCCCTTTACGAAACAGGCAAGCCAAGCCCCGTGTCAAGCACGGGGTGACGATAGAGGCAGTCAGGCCTTGCCTTCCCGCGCCACCTCCCGCCAGCCGATGTCGCGGCGGCAGAAGCCGCTTGCGAAGCGGATTGCATCGACTGCCGCGTAAGCCCTCGCCTGCGCCTCGGTGACGCTGGCTCCGGTCGCGGTGACGGCGAGCACGCGGCCCCCATTCGCCACCAGCGTGCCGTCCTTCAGCGCGGTGCCGGCGTGGAACACCTTGGCTGCGCCCGGTTCCACACCCGACAGATCGATCGCGCCGCCCTTCTCGGGCGTGCCGGGATAGCCTTTCGCCGCCATCACCACGGTCAGCGCGGTCTGGTCGCGCAGGGACACTTCGGTGCCTGCCAGCTCCCCCAGCGCACAGGCGAGCATGATGCCGACGAGATCGCTCTGGAGCCGCATCATCAGCACCTGGCATTCGGGATCGCCGAAGCGGGCGTTGTATTCGATCAGCTTCGGACCTTCCGCCGTCAGCATCAGCCCGGCGAACAGCACGCCCTGATAGGGGTTCCCCTCCTCGCGCATCGTCCGCACCGTGGGTTCGATGATCTCGGCCATCACCCGCGCCTGCAATGCGGGGGTGAGGACGGGGGCGGGGGAATAGGCACCCATGCCGCCGGTGTTGGGGCCGGTATCGCCGTCGCCCACGCGCTTGTGATCCTGCGCAGAGCCGAAGGGGACAATCGCGGTGCCATCGGTAAGCGCGAAGAAGCTCGCCTCCTCGCCTTCCATGAATTCCTCGATCACCACCTGCGCGCCTGCGCCGCCGAAGCCGCCGCCGAACATGTCGGCCAGCGTTTCCCCGGCTGCTTCGAGGGTTTCGGCGATAACCACGCCCTTGCCCGCTGCGAGGCCATCGGCCTTGAGCACGTAAGGCGGCTGGAATCGGGCGAGGGCGGCGCGGGCTTCCTGAAGGCTGGAGGTGCGCACGTAGCCGGCGGTGGGGATCCCGGCGCGGGCGCACAGGTCCTTGGTGAAGCCCTTGGAGCCTTCGAGTTGCGCTGCGGCTTGCGAGGGGCCGAACACCGGCACGCCTGCGGCGCGCAGGGCATCCGACAACCCGTCCACCAGCGGCGCTTCGGGGCCGACGACGACGAGACCGATGGTGTGCGCCTCGCAGAAGGCGATCACCGCCGCATGGTCGGTGACATCGAGCGCGACGCATTCGGCTTCTTCCGCGATGCCGGGATTTCCGGGGGCGGCGTAGAGTTTCGTGAGGCGCGGGGATTGCGCCAGCGCCCATGCCAGCGCATGTTCGCGGCCTCCAGACCCCAGAAGCAGGATATTCATGGCCCCTCCGCCCAACGACATTGATGATGCCGGGCTGGTAGCGCGTGAGCGGCAAGGCGACAACGCCCAGCCGCTGACCATCAGCGAGATTTCCGCGCTGCTCAAGCGCACGGTCGAAGACCGCTTCGGCTTCGTGCGCCTGCGCGGCGAGCTTTCAGGGGTGAAGCGCGCGGCGTCGGGGCATTTCTACTGCGCGCTGAAGGATGAAGGCGCGGTGATCGACGGGGTGATGTGGAAGGGCAACGCCGCCCGCCTCAATTTCCGCGCGGAAGACGGCCTGGAGGTGATCGCCACCGGCAAGCTCACGACCTATCCGGGGCGCTCGAAATACCAGATCGTGATCGACAGCTTGGAACTGGCGGGCGAGGGCGCGCTGCTGGCGCTGCTGGAGAAGACCCGCGCAAGGCTGGCGGCGGAAGGCCTGTTCGATGCCGGGCGCAAGCGGCGCCTGCCGTTTCTGCCGCGCACCATCGGCGTCGTCACCTCCCCCACCGGTGCGGTGATCCGCGACATTCTCCACCGCCTCGCCGACCGCTTCCCTTCGCATGTGCTGGTCTGGCCGGTGCTGGTGCAGGGCAATGGCGCGGCAGAGCAGGTGGCGGCAGCGGTGCGCGGGTTCTCAGGCCTCGCGCCCGGCGGCCCGGTGCCGCGCCCCGACGTGGTGATCGTCGCCCGCGGGGGCGGCTCGATCGAGGACCTGTGGAGCTTCAACGAGGAAGCGGTGGTGCGCGCCATCGCCGAATGTTCGATCCCGGTAATCAGCGCCGTGGGGCATGAAACCGACACCACGCTTGCCGATTTCGCTGCCGACCGCCGTGCGCCCACGCCTACGGCTGCGGCCGAAATGGCGGTGCCGGTGCGCGCCGATCTCGCCTTCACGCTCACCGATCTCGCCGCCCGCCAGCGGCGTGCGGTGTATCGTCCGGTCGAACTGGGGCGCGAGCGGCTGGCGGCGCGGGCGCGGCTGTTGCCCCGCCCGGAAAACCTGTTGCAGGCGCAGACCCAGCGGCTCGACGAGCTGGGCGAGCGGCTGCGGCGCGGCCTCGGCGACCGTTCGGCCAAGGGGCGCGAGCGGCTGGCGGGGGTGGCGGCGCGGCTCTCGCCCACGCTGCTGACCCGCCATGCCGGTGAAGCGCAGCGGCGGCTTGACCGCGCCCGGCTGGTCCCCGCGCTGGTCGAGCGGCCCTTGCGTCAAGGCACCGACCGCCTCGCCGCACTGGCGCGGGTGATGAGCCAGCTCCACCCCGAAAAGCCGCTGGAGCGCGGCTACGCCATCATCCGCAATGCCGGCGGAAAGGCGCTCACCACCCGGGCCGAGGCAGCGGGGGAGGCCGCGCTGGTGGTGCAGTTCCGCGACGGGACGCTCGATGCCATTCCCGCCGGAGCGCCGCCTGCTGCCGCCCCCAAACCACGCCCGCCGCGCCCCGCCACGCCGCCGCCGGCCCAAGATGATTTGTTCGGCTAGCCCGGTGGTGCTATCAGGGGAGCCATGCTGATGTCTTCTTCCGATAAAGCCGCCAAACTCTATTACGGCCCCTCAAGCTTCCGTGTGCTGCGGCCGGGCGCGCATGTCTATTGCGCGGTCACCGGCGAAGCGATCGCACTGGCCGAATTGCGCTACTGGAGCGCCGAGCGGCAGGAGGCCTATGCCTCGTGCGAGATCGCGACGCGCCGCCTGCTCGGACAGGATTGATCGGGCGCGCGATGCGTCGCCCTGCGCTGGCCCTGCTTGCCATGGTCTTTGCGGTAGCGGGCGGGCGCACCGCTGCCGATGATGCCGCCGAACCGGCGGCCCAGCAGCCGGAACGCGGATTTGCCTTTGCGGGCGCGCTGACACAGGGCGGCTGGATCAGGGGGCAGGCCCCGCCCGGCACAGTCTCGGCCTGGCTGGGCGATCAGGCGTTGTCGTTCGACAGCCAGGGCCACTTCTTCGCCGCCTTCGACCGCGATGCCGGTGCCTCTGCCGAACTGGTGGCTGTGACGCACAGCGGGTCGCAAGTCACCACCAGCCTCGCCATCGCGCCGCGCCAGTGGCAGATCGAACATGTCAACGCCGCCGCCCGCCCCGGCGGTTCCAGCGAGGCCTTCATGCAACGCCGTGCGCCCGAACTGGCGCGGATCGCCGCAGCGCGGGCGCTGGACACGCAGGCGCAGGGCTGGCGGCAGGACTTCATCTGGCCCGCGCGCGGACGGATTTCCGGCCGCTTCGGATCGCAGCGCGTCTATCGCGGCGCGCCGGGGGCCTATCACTCGGGGCTGGATATCGCCGCAGGCGAGGGCGCGACCTATGTCGCGCCTGCCGACGGGGTGGTGGTGCTCGCCGCCGAGGTGCCCTACAGCCTTGAAGGCAAGCTGCTGATTATCGACCACGGCAACGGCCTGAACAGCGCCTTCCTCCATTCATCGGCGCTGCTGGTGGCAGAGGGCGATCATGTGCGGCAGGGCCAGCCGGTCGGGCGGGTGGGTGCCACCGGACGCGCCACCGGCCCGCACCTGCACTGGAGCATCAAGTGGCGCGATGCGCGGCTCGATCCGCTGCTGTTTACAGGGCCGATGGACTGACAATGCGCAGCAGAAGGCGAGGTATCGCGGCGCTGGCCGTCGCCCTGATGTGCGCGCCGGGCACATGGCTGCGATCGCCGGTCGATGATGCGCCGCCGCAAGAGGTGGCGGTGATGCAGGTGGCGGGCGCCAGCGCGGCGGTTGCGCCGGGATGGAGCCTGGCGGGCGTGTGGCAATACCACGCCGAAGGCCTGCGTTTCGGGGGCTTTTCCGCGCTGCTGACGCTTGGGCCAGAGCGTCTGCGCGCCTTTACCGATCGCGGCTTCCGCATGACCTTCACCGCGCCCGATCTGCCTGGCCCCTCGGGCGGGATGAGCCGCCAGCAGGTGTCGCGCGGCTGGGAGAATGACCTTGCCGACATCGAATCCGCCACCCGCGATTCGGTAAGCGGGGCCTATTGGGTCGGTTACGAGCAGGTCCACGCGATCCAGCGCAACACCATCGCCAGCATGCCGGACGGGGTGCGCGATCTGCGCGAACTGGTCGACTGGCCCAGCAATGGCGGGATCGAGGCGATGGTGCGCCTTGGCGATGGCCGTTTCGTGATCGTGCCGGAAACGGGGCGCACCGGATTGCTGTTCGCCAGCGATCCGGTGGCAGGGGGAAAGCCTGCCAGATTCGCGTTCCGTGCACCGGCGAAGGGCTATGTCGCGACCGATCTGGCGCAATTGCCCGATGGCCGCTTGCTGGTGCTGATGCGCAAGGTGGTGCGGCCTTCGGGGGAGGCATGGCCGCCCTTTTCGGCGCTGCTGGCGATTGGCGAGCCGCCCGTGGCAGGTGGCCGTTTCGCCCCCGACATCGCGCTACGGCTGGATGGCGTGATCCCGCGCGAGAATTACGAAGGTCTCGCCGTGCGGGCGCGGGATGACGGGCGGGTGGATGTGTGGGTGATGTCTGACGACAATTTCTCGATCATCCAGCGCACGTTGCTCGCCAAGCTGGAGTTCGATCCGCAAGCCTGAACGCGAAAAAGCGCCCGGTTGCCCGAGCGCTTGATCACTTCGCCAATGCCCGGAAAGGGCGGCGGACTATCAGGCTGCGGCTTGCGCCTTCACCAGTTCGCGCTTCACCTTCAGCGCGTTGGCCGAAAGCTTTTCGTCGCTGGTCTTGAGCAGCCAGTTGTCGAGGCCACCATTGTGTTCCACCGAGCGCAGACCGTGGGTCGACACGCGGAACTTGAAGCTGCGCTCCAGCTTTTCGCTCATCAGCGTGACGTTCTGCAGGTTGGGCAGGAACACGCGCTTGGTCTTGTTGTTGGCGTGGCTCACGTTGTGGCCAACCTGGCGGCCCTTGCCGGTCAGTTCGCAGATGCGCGACATGGTGTGTCTCTTCTCGTAAAGTTCGGGTGTGATCCGGGAAAGCGGCGCGCATAACGGGGCATCTCCGAATCGTCAAGCAAGTTGCGCTGCATCATCGCCCCGGCTAGCCCGGCACATGATGACGACCTGGCCGATCCCCCTGCCGATGCAGCGCGCGCTCGCGCTTGCCCGCGACAGTGCGGCGGCGGGCGAGGTGCCGATTGGCGCGGTGATCGTCAAGGATGGGGTGGTGATTGCGGCGGCGCACAACTCTCCCCGCACCGATCACGATCCCACCGCCCATGCCGAAATCATGGCGATTCGCGCCGCAGCAAGGGCGCTGGGCGATGAACGGCTGACCGGTTGCGAGCTGTGGGTGACGCTGGAGCCCTGCGCGATGTGCGCAGGCGCGATCGCCCATGCGCGAATCGCGCGGCTTTATTATGCGGCAGGCGATCCCAAGGGCGGGGCGGTGGAGCACGGGGCGCGGGTGTTCGACCAGCCGCAATGCCTGCACCGGCCCGAGGTCTACAGCGGCATCGCCGAGGCCGAGGCGGCGGAACTGCTGCGCGCCTTCTTCCGCGAACGGCGCTGAAGCGCGCAGGGCGAAGAGCCCCAAACCCCTTGCCTTTCGCCCCTCTCCCGCCTAAGCGCGCGCACTTCACTGACACGAATCAATCAGCCAGCCTGGCGACAAGGGCTGCCATGGCCGGTTCCGACGTGTCTCTAACAGGAGATGAAAATGCCCAAGCTGAAGACCAAGAGCGGTGTGAAGAAGCGCTTCAAGATCACCGCCACCGGCAAGGTCAAGCACGGCGTCGCTGGCAAGCGTCACCGCCTGATCAGCCACAACGCGAAGTATATCCGCACCAACCGCGGCACCTCGGTCCTGTCGGCGAACGATACGCCGACGATCAAGAAGTGGGCGCCCTACGGGCTCGATTGATGCGACGGGCCTCGCGCCCCGCCATCTCAAGATAAGGATATACTGATATGCCTCGCATCAAACGCGGTGTTACCACCCGCGCCAAGCACAAGCGGATTCTGGACCAGGCCAAGGGCTATCGCGGTCGCCGCAAGAACACCATCCGCATCGCCCGTCAGGCGGTCGAAAAGGCCGGGCAATACGCCTACCGCGACCGCAAGGTGAAGAAGCGGACCTTCCGTGCCCTGTGGATCCAGCGCATCAACGCTGCCGTCCGCATGGAAGGCCTGACCTATTCGCAGTTCATGCACGGCATCAAGCTCGCTGGCATCGAACTCGACCGCAAGGCGATGGCCGATCTCGCTATGAACGAAGGCGGCGCCTTCAAGGCCGTGATCCAGCAGGCGAAAGCCGCTCTGCCCGCGTAAGCGGTCCGGCACGGCGAAACAGATTGGGGCGGGTTCCTGCGGGGACCCGCCTTTTTTCATGCGCAATTGTATGAAAGCGTCATTAATCTTGTAAGATTGCGCCACTTGCGCCATGTCCGACGCATGGGGGACATGTCGCACAATGGCGCCGCGCAGGGCGCACAGCTGCCCGCAGGCTATCGGCTGACAGCGGAATTCCGCGAGCCGCCGCCGCAGTTCGAAGGCTGCTTCACCACCTTCTACCGCATGACGCTGGAGATTGACGAGGGGGGCGGTCCACTCGTCGATTACCTTCAGCCCGAATGGGCCAATATCCGCTTTTTCTGCGGCGGCACGCCTGCTGCCGAGATCGGGAGTTCAAGCCTTGCCGGGGCGCCGTTTGTCGCCACCGGGCCCAGCGCGTTGCCGTGCCGTTTCTCGATGCCGCAGGTGCGGATGTGGGGGGTGGGCTTCCTGCCGCTGGGCTGGGCGCGCTTCTTCCATGCCGATGCACGAAGCTGCACCAACACGGTGTGCGACGGCGCGCAGCACCCGGCCTTCCGCCATTTTGCCAGCCTCGCCGATACGCTCTGCAATCCCGAGGCCGATCCCGACGAGCAATTCAACGCGATCACCGCCACCATGGCGCGGCTGATGCGTCCGACCCGCGATGATGCCCGCATCCGCCGCATTCACGCGCAGCTGGTCGAGGGCGACCATGTGTCGGTGCACGATCTGGCCGATGCCTGCGCCATGAGCATCCGCACGCTGGAGCGGATGTGCATGCGCTATTTCGGGTTCACGCCCAAGCTGCTTATGCGCCGCCAGCGCTTCATGCGCAGCCTTTCGACCTTCATGCTCCACCGCGGCAGCCGCTGGACCGAGGCGATGGACGCGCATTATCACGATCAGGCGCAGTTCACCCGCGAGTTCCGCGAGTTCATGACCATGAACCCGAGCGAATATGCCGCGCTCGATCACCCGATCCTGACCTCCTTCATGGAGGCGCGGGCGCGGGTGTGGGGCAGCGCGGTGCAGACCCTCGATCCGCCGCGCTGAGCCCGTTTCCGGTATTACCGCAGGTCTTCGACCGAGACCCAGCCGGTGGTGCCGAAATTGTCCTTCACTTCCAGGAACAGCCCTTCGCGCTTGCCGGTCGGCGCCAGTTCGGTTCCGGCGCGCAGCGATCGCACCGCGTCGGCATCGGCTGCTGCTGCGGAACGCATGACGGTATCGACCGCGACCACGGCAGCCGGTTCGGCTGCGGGCGCTGCGGCGGCGGCAGGGGCCGCTTCCATCATCTGGCGCTGGGCGACGAGCTGGTTGAAGGCGAGCACGAAGGCCTCGGTCAGCATCTCGCCGTTCTTGTTGCCCTGATAGCCGGCGGCGTTGGCCGCAGTCCCGGCCCAGCCACCGGCATTGCCGAAATTGATCGAGGATTTCTTGACCGTTCCCTGCCCCATCGCAACGGTCATCCCGTTGGCCGGGCTGACAACGCGCAGACCGGCGGCGACGGTTTTCTTCTTGCCGCCGAAGCCGCCCAGCATCCCCAGCACTGCGCCGCCGCCCGGCACGCCGCGCAGCAGCCCGCTGGCCGCGCCGCTGCGCACCAGCCCTTCCATCGCCGCGCCCTTGGCCAGTTCCATCCCCTTGTCGACTTCCTCCGCCGATCCGGCGATCGCGGTGACGAGGAACCGCGCCGGTGCGGCATCATTGGGGTTGTCGATGGTGAAGCAGCCGCTTTCGGTCGCCAGCGCATTGATCAGCGCGCGCGGAGAGCCCAGGCCCCATTCGGTCCATCCGGCCTGATCGCCCTCTACCAGCGCGATGGTGCCGATGCTTTCGGAACAGCGCACCAGTTCAGCCGCAGGTTCCTTGTCCTTGGCGCTGAGCGGTGTGGCAATCATGGCAAGACCCGCGATGCAGGCGCCGAAACGTGCAATAGTGTTCATCGATATATTCCCCAATACCCTCGAACCGGGGATTGTAAGTCACGTAAGTTGCTTCACGTTGTAAGGACACGACCGAGGTTTCCGGAAATGTCAGGGGGGCACTGATCCATGCACGCAAGAGCCGGTAATTCGATTACTGTCCGCTTTGCCTTGCCGTCCCCGGAATTGCGGCCGTTTGTCACAACCTATTATTGTACCGACGTAATTTGCTCGGCAAGGGAGCCGTGGATCGAAGATTGGCTGTTCCCCGAATGGGCCAATCTGCGCTTTCTCGACGGGACCGAGGCGCAGGCGGTGATCGGTCCGGGCGATGTGCAGCCAAGCCCGGCCTTTGCGGTCACCGGCCCGACCAGCCGGGCGATGCGCTTTCGCATCGGTTCGGGGCGCAGCTGGGGTATCGGGCTGTTGCCGCTGGGCTGGGCGACGCTGTTCGGAGCGCAGGCCGCCGATTACGCCGACCGCTTTGTCGATGGCTGCGCCGATCCCGTTTTCGCCGCATTCCGCCCGCTGGCAGAGATCCTTGCGGCCAGCACCGGCGACTATGCCAGCGAATTGGCTGCGATCGAGGCGCATATGGAGCGCCTGTTCGCGGCAAGCCCGCCCGCCGATCCCGCGATTGCCGCGCTCAATGCCGCGCTGGTCGATCCCGACATGGTCGCGGTGGCCGATGTCGCGGCACGGCTGGGGGTCACGCCGCGCAGCGTCGAGCGGCTGTCGCGCCGCGCTTTCGGCTTTGCGCCCAAGCTGTTGCTGCGCCGCCAGCGGTTTCTGCGCAGTCTTGAGCGGTTCATGCTCGAACCCTCGCTGACATGGCTGGGGGCGCTCGATTGCCACTATCACGACCAGTCGCATTTCGTGCGCGATTTCAGGCGCTTCATGGGCATGTGCCCTTCGGACTATGCGCGGCGGGACAAGCCGTTGCTGGCCGCGGCAGCGCGCGCGCGGATGGCGGTGGCCGGACATGCGATGCAGGGGTTGCATGCTCCGGACGGGCGGGTGGCGGCCTGAACTCAACAGCACACGGGCTCGCGCACCGACAGGCGCTTTGCAATCGCGGTGATTTGCCGCTAGCGGGCGGCTGCGAAATCCCGCGTGCAGAACACCCGAGACCATGACCGACATCACATCCCAGACCAAGGCCGCGCTGGCCGCAATTGCAGCGGCCGACAGCCTTGATGCGCTTGAGGCGCAGCGGCTCGAAACGCTTGGCAAGAAGGGCTGGGTCAGCCTCGCCCTGAAGACGCTGGGCGGCATGAGCCCGGAAGAACGCACCGCTGCCGCGCCCGCGATCCAGTCGGCCCGCGCCGACATTGCCGGGGCGCTCGATGCCCGCAAGGCGGCACTCGAAGCTGCGGCGCTGGAAGAGCAGCTGGCGCGCGAGACGATCGACCTGACGCTCCCGGCGTCCGCAGCGCCCAAGGGCTCGGTGCATCCGGTATCGCAGGTCATGGACGAACTGGCGGAAATCTTCGCCGATCTGGGCTTCGCGGTCGCGACCGGTCCGGAGATCGAGGACGACTGGCACAATTTCACCGCGCTCAACATGGATGAAACCCACCCGGCGCGGGCAATGCACGACACGTTCTATTTCCCCGACCGCACAGCCGAAGGCAGGGAAGTTCTTTTGCGCACCCATACCTCGCCGGTGCAGATCCGCTCGATGCTGGATCAGGGCGCGCCGATCCGCATCATCGCGCCGGGCCGCGTCTATCGCAGCGACAGCGATGCGACCCACACGCCGATGTTCCATCAGGTCGAAGGCCTTGTCATCGACAAGGACATTCATCTGGGCCATCTCAAGTGGACGCTGGAGACCTTCTTCAAGGCCTTTTTCGAGCGCGAGGACATCGTGCTGCGTCTGCGCCCGTCCTACTTCCCCTTCACCGAGCCGAGCGTCGAGGTCGATGTCGGCTATTCGAACGAAGGGGGCCGCCGTGTGGTCGGCGGGCACGGCGATGCGCCGGGCCATGCGTGGATGGAGATCGGCGGCAGCGGCATGGTCAATGCCCGCGTGCTCGAATTCGCCGGGCTTGACCCGAAGCAATGGCAGGGCTTCGCCTTCGGCCTCGGGATCGACCGCATCGCCATGCTCAAATACGGGATGAACGACCTGCGCGCCTTCTTCGACGGCGATCCGCGCTGGCTGGCGCATTACGGCTTCTCGCCGTTCGATCAGCCGACCCTGTCTGCCGGTGTGGGAGCACGCGCATGAAGTTCTCGCTGACCTGGCTCAAGGACTACCTTGAAACCGACGCCACCGTTGCGGACATCTGCGACGCGCTCAACGCCATCGGGCTTGAGGTGGAGGGTGTCGAGGACCCGGCCGAGAAGCTGGCCGGCTTCCGCATCGCCCACGTGCTCACCGCTGCGCGCCACCCCGATGCCGACAAGCTTCAGGTGCTCACCGTCGACACGGGTGATGGCCAGCCGCTGCAGGTCGTCTGCGGTGCGCCCAATGCGCGGGCCGGGATGAAGGGCGTGCTGGGCCTGCCCGGTGCGACGGTGCCCGCCAACGGCATGGTGCTGCGCAAGAGCGCGATCCGCGGGGTCGAGAGCAACGGCATGATGTGCTCGACCCGCGAGCTCGAGCTGGGCGATGATCACGACGGGATCATCGAACTGCCCGACGATGCGCCGGTCGGAACGGCGTTCTCGGACTATCACGGCAGCGATCCGGTGATCGAGGTCGCGGTGACCCCCAACCGCCCCGACTGCATGGGCGTCTACGGCATCGCCCGCGATCTCGCGGCCAAGGGGCTGGGGACGTTGAAACCGATCGCCATGCCTGCGTTCACGGCGGCGGGCGCGTGCCCTGTCGAAATCCGCACCGATGATGCGGAAGGCTGTCCGGCTTTTTACGGGCGCGTGGTGAAGGGTGTGACAAACGGCCCCTCGCCCGACTGGCTTCAGGCGCGGCTCAAGAGCGCGGGCCAGCGCCCGATCTCGCTACTGGTCGATCTGACGAACTATCTGATGCTCGGCTTCGGGCGTCCGGCGCACGTCTATGATCTTGCCAAGCTGCAAGGCGCAGTCGTGGCGCGGCGGGCGAAGGATGGCGAGGAAGTGCTGGCGCTCAACGAGAAGACCTACACCCTCGATGCCGAGATGGTGGTGATTGCCGACGAGAGCCAAGTGCACGACATTGCCGGGATCATGGGCGGCGAGCATTCGGGCGTCACCGAGAGCACCACCGATGTCCTGCTCGAAATTGCCTATTTCGATCCGGCCCGCATCGGCGCGACGGGGCGAAAGCTCGGCCTGTCGTCCGACGCGCGCACGCGGTTCGAGCGCGGAGTCGATCCGGA
This sequence comes from Erythrobacter sp. RANMB8, assembly GCF_056848235.1. NCBI lineage: Bacteria > Pseudomonadati > Pseudomonadota > Alphaproteobacteria > Sphingomonadales > Erythrobacteraceae > Erythrobacter > Erythrobacter sp. RANMB8. The sequence continues at coordinate 17,818 of NZ_JBREHG010000014.1, read as the reverse complement.
GTTTCTGGACGAAGGCCTCGATCTGCTGACCGGGCTGATCGTCGATCTGGCGGGCGGCACGCCGAGCGAGGTTGTCCGCGCCGGTTCGCCGCCGAGCGAGGCGAAGGTCGTCGCCTTCGATCCCGGTCTGACGCTCCGTCTCGGCGGGGTGGAGGTGCCCGAGGCCGAACAGCAGCGCATCCTCGAAAGCCTCGGCTTCGCGGTCGCCACCAATTGGCAGGTGACCTGCCCGCTGCGCCGCCATGACATCGAAGGCCCGGCTGACCTCGTCGAGGAAGTCGTGCGCATCCACGGCCTCGACAAGGTGGCAAGCGTCGCGCTGCCCCGCGCAGAAGGCGTGGCCCGCCCCACCGCCACGCCGCAGCAGAAGCTGGAGCGGTCCTTGCGCCGAGCGGCGGCGGCCAGTGGCCTCAACGAGGCGGTGACGTGGTCCTTCCTTCCCGAATGGGCCGCAGAGCATTTCGGTTCGGATCAGCCCCTCTGGGTGCTCGCCAATCCGATCAGCGAAGACCTGAAGGCGATGCGCCCCTCGCTGCTTCCCGGCCTCTTGATGGCGGCCAAGCGCAATGCCGATCGCGGCGCGGCATCCTCGCGCCTGTTCGAGATCGGGCGGCGCTATTTCCGTAGCCCCGATGGTCTCAGCGACGAGAAGCCGACCCTCGGCATCGTGCTCGCAGGCGAGAAGACGCAGCGTGGCTGGCAGTCCGGGAAGGCAAAGGCGTTCGATGCCTATGATGCCAAGGCGCTGGCGCTCCAGCTGCTCGAAGCGGCGGGCGCGCCGGTCGCCAATCTGATGGTGATGGGGGATGCGGGGCCGCAGTTCCACCCCGGCCAGTCGGCCACTCTGCGTCTTGGCCCCAAGGTGGTGCTGGCACGCTTCGGGATGGTGCACCCGGCGACGCTCAAGGCGTTCGACGCCGACGGGCCGATTGCGGCGGTCGAGCTGTTCCTTGATGCGATCCCGGCGAAGAAGGGCGCGGCTTTCGCCCGCCCCGGCTTCACCCCGCCAGCCTTGCAAGCCGTGACCCGCGACTTCGCCTTCCTCGTCCCCGCGACACTGGCAGCGGGCGATCTGGTGCGCGCCGTGCAGGGCGCGGACAAGGCCTTCATCACCGGCGTGCGCGTGTTTGACGTGTTCGCCGGGCAGGGCGTGCCCGAGGGCAAGACATCGATCGCGGTCGAAGTCACGCTCCAGCCGGGTGAGGCGAGCTTCAAGGACGCCGACCTCAAGGCCATCGCGGAGAAGATTGTCGCCGCAGCGGCCAAGCTGGGCGGGGAGCTGCGCGGATGAAAACCGCTTTCGTCACCGGCGCCACCGCCGGGATCGGCCTCGCCACGGTCCGCCGCCTCGTTAAGGACGGCTGGCGCTGCGTTGCCACCGGGCGGCGGCAGGAGCGGCTGGATGCGCTGGTCGCGGAACTCGGCGCAGATAAGGTGCTGCCGCTGTGCTTTGATGTGCGCGACACCGCCGCGATGGATGCCGCGCTGGCCAGCCTGCCCAAGGACTTCCGCGCCATTGATCTGCTGGTCAACAACGCGGGCCTCGCGCAGGGGCTTTCCCCCGCCCAGTCAGCCAGTCTCGACGATTGGCAGACGATGATCGACACCAACATCACCGCCATGGTGGTGCTGACCCGCAAGCTCCTGCCCCAGCTGATCGAGAGGAAGGGCGCGATCATCGCCATCGGTTCGGTCGCGGGGAGCTACATCTATCCCGGCGGCAACGTCTATGCCGGGTCCAAGGCCTTCGTGAACCACTTCACCCTCGCCCTGCGCGCCGATCTGCACGGCACCGGCGTGCGCGTCACCAGCATCGAGCCGGGGATGGTCGAGACCGAATTCACCCTCGTGCGCACGGGCAGCCAGGAAGCGAGCGACAGCCTCTACGCGGGTGTCAATCCGATGACCGGCGAGGACATCGCCGACACCATCGGCTGGATCGCGAGCCTGCCGCCACATCTCAACATCAACCGGATCGAACTGATGCCGGTCAATCAGGACTTCGCGGGCTTCCGCGTCGCGCGCGACAATTGATGACCTCCAACCCCAAGAGCAACAGGCGCACCTTCGCGATCATCTCGCACCCTGACGCGGGTAAGACCACGCTCACCGAAAAGCTGCTGCTGCAGGGCGGGGCGATCCACCTTGCGGGCGAGGTCAAGGCGCGCGGGGCGGCGCGGCGGGCGCGGTCGGACTGGATGAAGATCGAGCAGCAGCGCGGGATCTCGGTTACCTCATCGGTGATGACCTTCCAGAAGGACGGCATCGTTTTCAACCTGCTCGACACGCCGGGGCACGAGGATTTCTCCGAGGATACCTACCGGACGCTGACCGCGGTGGATTCGGCTGTGATGGTGATCGACGCCGCGAAAGGCATCGAGCCGCAGACCCGCAAGCTGTTCGAGGTGTGCCGCCTGCGCAGCGTGCCCATCATCACCTTCGTCAACAAGGTCGACCGCGAGGGCCGCGATCCCTTCGAGACGCTGGACGAAGTGGCCGACATGCTGGCGCTCGACGTCAGCCCCCAGATGTGGCCCATCGGCATGGGCGGCGAGTTCGAGGGGCTGCTCGATTTCGCCACCGGCACCATCAGCCGCCCCGAAGGGCCGAGCCGTGAATTCCTCGGCACGCGGGACACCGCCGCAATCCCCGAACGCTTCGCCGACGAGATCGAGCTGGCACGCGGGGGCTATCCTGAATTCGACTTGGAAGCCTTCCGGCATGGCGACCTCACCCCGGTCTATTTCGGCTCGGCGCTCAAGAATTTCGGCGTCACCGAACTGATCGACGCCATTGCCCGCTATGCCCCGCCGCCGCGCCCGCAGCCGGCGGGCGAAGAGCAGATCAGCCCGGAGCGCGACGAGGTCACCGGCTTCATCTTCAAGGTGCAGGCCAACATGGACCCCAACCACCGCGACCGCATCGCCTTCATGCGACAGGTCTCGGGCACCTTCAAACGCGGCATGAAGCTGACGCCGAGCGGGCTGGGCAAGCCCATCGCGGTTCACTCGCCGATCCTGTTCTTCGCGCAGGACCGCGAGCTGGCCGATACCGCCGAGGCGGGCGACATCATCGGCATTCCCAACCACGGCACGCTGCGGGTGGGCGATACCCTGTCGGAACGCAATCAGGTGCGCTTCACCGGCCTGCCCAACTTCGCGCCTGAAATCCTGCGCCGTGTGCAGCTGAAGGACCCGACCAAGACCAAGCAATTGAGGAAGGCGCTCGACGATCTCTCGGAAGAGGGCGTGATCCAGGTGTTCTACCCCGAGATCGGCTCGGCCCACATCGTCGGCGTGGTCGGGCAGCTTCAGCTGGAGGTGCTGATTTCGCGGCTGGAGGCCGAATACAAGGTCGAAGCCGTGCTCGAACCCTCGCCCTTCGCCACCGCGCGCTGGATCAAGGGGGAGGCCAAGGCGCTGGACGATTTCGTCAGCTTCAACCGCGCCAATCTCGCCAAGGACCGCGATGGCGATTTCGTGTTCATGGCCAAGAGCCCGTGGGACGTCAGCTATCAGGTCGAGAAGAACCCCGAGCTGACCTTCTCGGCTACGAAAGAGCGTTAGGGGGAACGGTAATCTTGCAGGACGGGCGGGTTCGCGGCATGGCAAGGGCCATGCACGATACCGGCCCCACTTCGCAGACCTTCATCTCGCAACGCCTTCGCCTGAACTACCTCGACTGGGGCGGCAGGGGAAAGCCGCCGCTTGTGCTGGTGCATGGCGGGCGCGATCATGCGCGCAGCTGGGACTGGACCGCCGAGGCGCTGCGCGAGGATTACCACGTCATCGCCATGGACCACCGCGGTCATGGCGACAGCGACTGGGTCTCGGACGGGGTCTATTCGGCCGCCGACATGGTCTATGATCTGGCACAGCTGATCCACCAGCTCGGCGTCGGCCCGGTGCGGATGGTGGCGCATTCGATGGGCGGGAACGTGGCGCTGCGCTATGCGGGGGCCTTCCCCGATATGGTGACGAAGCTGGTGGCGATCGAAGGCCTCGGCCCTTCGCCCGAATACCGCGAAAAGCAGCGGTCCGTGCCCTATCCCGAACGCCTCGCCGAATGGATCGAGAAGAAGCGCAAGGCTGCCGGGCGCACCCCGCGCAAGTATGAGAGCATCGAGGCGGCGTTCGCCCGCATGATCGAGGAGAACGCCTACCTCACCGAGGAACAGGCGCGCCATCTGACGGTTCACGGGGTCAATCGCAACGAGGACGGCACCTATAGCTGGAAGTTCGATCCGCACCTCAATGTGTGGCCAGTCGAGGATATCGGCGATGAATTCATCGAGGCGCTGTGGGGCGCGATCCGGTGTCCGACGCTGCTGCTCTACGGCGCGGACAGCTGGGCTTCGAACCCCGAGAAGGACGGGCGGATCGCCCACTTCAGCACGGCGAAGGTGATCGAGTTCGAGAAGGCGGGCCACTGGCTGCACCACGACCAGTTTGACCGCTTCATCGCGACCTTGCGCGATTTCCTCTGAGGCGGCCCGGAAAAATGCCTAAAATGTAATCACGCGATTAACTTTTAGGCAGGTTTTCTCCCGCAGGTGCGAAGAAACGGGCTGTTTGCCCCGCGAAAGCGCGCTTTTGCGATTCTGGCACGCTTGTTGCTGTGACTCCGTTGGCCGGAACGATCCGGTGCAACAGGGGCCACAGATGAAGTTCATCATCGCCATCATCAAACCGTTCAAGCTCGACAGCGTCCGCGAGGCGTTGAGCGGGATCGGCATCGCCGGGATGACCGTGACCGAGGTCAAGGGATTTGGTCGCCAGAAGGGCCAGACCGAAATCTACCGCGGCGCCGAATACTCCACCAACATGCTGCCCAAGGTGAAGCTCGAAATCGCCGCGAGCGACGATATCGCCGCTCAGGTGGTCGAGACGATCCAGCAGACCGCCAACACCGGCGCCATCGGCGACGGCAAGATCTTCGTGCTCGATATCGCGTCAGCCACCCGCATCCGCACCGGCGAGACCGGCGAAACCGCGCTGTAAGGGGACCCATGCAATGAAGCGTATTTTCCTCAATGCTGCGGCGCTGATGACGGGGGCCGTGCTGCTCGCCGCGCCCGCGCTCGCCGCTCCGGTGGCTGAAGCCGCCGAAGTTGTGGCCGAAGTGGCCGAAGTGGCAGCAGAAGCTGCTCCCGCTGTTCCCAATCCGGGCAACAACGGCTTCATGATGACCGCCACTGTGCTGGTGCTGCTGATGATCCTGCCCGGCCTCGCGCTGTTCTATGGCGGTCTCACCCGTTCCAAGAACATGCTGTCCACCATGACCCAGGTCGGCGCGGCTGCCGCGCTGGCGATGCTGGTGTGGGTGATGTGGGGTTATGGCCTCGCGTTCGGCCCGGAAGGCAACGAATATATCAGCTGGGGCAAGTTCTTCCTCCAGGGCGTGACGCCGGACTCCACGGCCGCGACCTTCACCGACGAGGTGATCAGCGAATACATCTTCATCAGCTTCCAGATGACCTTCGCCGCGATCACTGCCGCGCTGGTGCTGGGATCGGTGGTGGAGCGGATGAAGTTCGCTGCCACGATGGTGTTTACCCTCGTGTGGCTGACGATCGTCTATTTCCCGATCGCCCACATGGTGTGGGAAGCGCGCGGCGTGTTCTTCGTGATGGGCGCGCTCGACTTTGCCGGCGGCACCGTGGTGCACATCAACGCCGGTGTCTCGGCGCTGGTCGCCGCCTACATCCTCGGCAAGCGCAAGGGTTACCCGACCGAGCCGATGATGCCGCACAGCCTGACGCTGACCATGGTCGGCACCGGTCTGCTGTGGGTGGGCTGGTTCGGCTTCAACGCCGGCTCGGCGCTCGAAGCCAATGGTTCGGCGGCGCTGGCCATGATCAACACCTTGGTTGCCACGGCTGCGGGCGGGCTGTTCTGGATGCTGACCGAGCGGGCCATGGGCCACAAGGGCTCGGCGCTGGGCTTCTGCTCGGGTGTGATTGCCGGTCTGGTGGCCGTGACCCCGGCGGCGGGCAACTCCGGCCCGTTCGGCGCGATCCTGCTCGGCGCGATTGCCTCGGTGATCTGCTATTTCTTCGTGGCCAAGGTGAAGCCGAAGCTGGGCTATGACGATGCGCTCGACGCTTTCGGCATCCACGGCGTGGGCGGCATCGTCGGCGCGATCGGTACCGGCATCGTGTTCTCGCCCGCTCTGGGCGGCCCGGGCGGCGAAGACTTCGCCATGGGTGCGCAGCTGGTGACCCAGATTACCGCCGTGGCTGCGACCATCGTGATCTCCGCCGCCGGCACCGCGATCGCCATGTACATCGCCAAGGCCATCACGGGGCTGCGCGTTGACGAGGAAAGCGAAGTCAACGGCCTCGACATCTCCGAACACGGGGAGCGGGCTTACAACTGAGCCCCTCTCCACCAAGCTTGGCGGGGGGAGACCTCTCTCTCCCTCTCCTCTCCTCCCGCCTCACCACGTTCCTCCTGCGAACGAACAAACTGATATGGCCGGAGCTGCGCAAGCGCTCCGGCCCTTTTTTGCTTTTCGCTCGCCCCTCCGGACGAGCGTCCTCGGCGTTGTTCCCTTCGCTTCGCTACGGGGCGCCTGCGGCTCGGCCGCGTGGCCTCGCAGCCCGTCCTTCGGCGGGCCGGATCAGCGCTTTTGGCTAGTTGGGGCTCAGGCCCGCTCCTGCGCCATCACGAAATCGGCGCACCTTTCGCCGATCATGATGCTGGGCGCGTTGGTGTTGCCGCTGACGAGCTTGGGCATGATGCTGGCATCGGCCACCCACAGGCCTTCCAGCCCGTTGAGGCGGAGCGTCGGATCGACCACGGCATCGGCATCGCTCCCCATGCGGCAGGTGCCGACGGGGTGATAGACCGTATCCGCGCGGGAACGGATCAGCGCGTCCAATGCGGCGTCGTCATTGAGATCGACCGGATGGCGATCCTTCGGGCCAAAAGCCTGCAAGGGCGGCGCCTCGGCGATACGGTGGGACAGGCGCACCCCGGCGCGCAGCACCGCCATGTCGCGTTCGTCGTCGAGGAAGTTGGGATCGATCACCGGCGCGGCGGCGGCGTCGTTGCTGCCCAGCCGCACCGTGCCGCGGCTTTCGGGGCGCAGCACACAGGCGTGGAGCGAGAAGCCGTGGCCTTTTACCTTCTCGCGCCCGTGGTCTTCCAGCACGGCGGGGACGAAGTGCCATTGCACGTCCGGCGCAGGGCTATCGGGCATCACGGTCCAGAAACCGCCCGCTTCGGCATAGGGCGTGGTCATCACGCCGGTGCGCTTGCGCCGGTGTTCGATCACCGCCGCCGCCATCCGCAGCGTGCCTTTCAGCGTGCTGCCGATCGGCACATCGCTTTGTGTCTCCCAGCCGGAGACATAGTCGATATGGTCTTGCAGGTTGCCGCCCACGGCAGGCCGGTCGAGCACCACGTCGATCCCGTGCGCCTTGAGGTGGTCGGCCGGGCCGATGCCCGAAAGCATCAGGATCTGGGGTGAATTGAACGCGCCTGCGCTGAGCACGACCCCGCGCCGGGCCAGCAGGGTTTCGGATGTGCCCCCGCGCCGGATCTGCACGCCCGTCACGCGTCCGGTCTCGATCACCAGCTTCTCGACCAGCGTATCGGTGCGGACTGCGAAATTGCCCTGTTCGCGGATCGGCTCCACGTAAGCGCGGGCGGCCGACCAGCGTTCGCCCTTGCGCTGGGTCACCTGATAGAGGCCGAAGCCCTCCTGCCGCTCGCCGTTGAAATCGGGATTGGTGCGCAGCTGGAGCGCGGCTGCGGCCTCGACGAAGGCATGGCTGGCAGGATTGGCGGCGGTCTGGTCGGACACGAACAGCGGGCCACCGGCTCCGTGGTAATCATCCGCGCCGCGTTCATTGGATTCGGCGCGCTTGAAGTAGGGCAGCACGTCGCCATAGGCCCAGCCGGTGCAGCCCTGTGCTGCCCAGTTGTCGTAATCCCAGCGATGCCCGCGGATATAGACCATCGCATTGATCGCCGAGGAGCCGCCGAGCCCGCGCCCGCGCGGCTGGTATCCGGTGCGGCCGTTGAGGCCCTTCTGCGGCACGGTTTCGTAGCGGTAGTTCGACTTTTCGGGGATGAAGGGCATGAAGCCCGGCGTCTTGATGAAGACGTTGTCGTTGCGCCCGCCCGCTTCCAGCAGGCACACGCGGCGGGTGCCGTCCACGGCGAGACGCCCGGCCACAGCGCTGCCCGCGCTGCCACCGCCGATGACGATGTAGTCGAAACTTTCCATGATCTCTCCCTTTACGGGACGAGATTAGGCAGCTTCGTGCGCGCCTGCAATCGGGTTTCGATCAGCCACTGACATTGTTGTAGGTAGCGTCGCCTGTCCGGTGCGCGCCCGCCACCTTTCGCGGATCATGTCGCTGGTCTCGCGGCTGCCATCGTGGCTCCAGCCGGGTTCGCGCAGGAGGTAGGACAGCTTGTGCTTCCAGGGAGCGCGCCAGATGTCAGCCAGCATCCCGATCCATTCGTGGAACACCGCCCACAAGAGGTTGAAGCTGCCGAGTTGCTTGACGATGCCGTAACGGATCGGCTCGTCATCCACCTCGGGTTCGAAGGTGCCGAACATCCGGTCCCAGACGATGAAGACGCCAGCGTAATTGCGGTCGAGATAGCGCGGATTGGTGGCGTGGTGCACGCGGTGGTGGCTGGGAGTGTTCATCACCGCCTCGAACCATGCGGGCATCCGCTTGATCGCCTCGGTGTGGATCCAGAACTGGTAGATCAGGTTGAACCCGCCGCAGATCGCGATCATCGCGGGATGGAAGCCGAGCAGCACCAGCGGCACCGCGAACAGGAAGCCGAAGGTCAGCGGGCCGGTCCATGTCTGCCGCAGCGCGGTGGAGAGGTTGTAGTGCTGGCTCGAATGGTGGTTCACATGCGCCGCCCACATCCAGCGGATGCGGTGTCCGGCGCGGTGGACCCAGTAATATTTGCAATCGTCGAGAACGAAGCACAGCGGCCACGCCCACCACACGGCCCACCATTCGGGACCGAAATCGAAGATCCGGTATTCGTAGGCCTCGATGAACACCGCGACGGCAAAACCGCCCAGCAACGCGCCCGCCACGGTCGAGCCAAGCCCGAAGGCGAGGCTGACGAGAGTGTCCTTGGGCTCGTAGGCCTCCGGCGCGCGGAGTTTCGCCCAGATCATCTCGGCCAGCACCAGCGCCACGAACAGCGGCACGGCGAATTGGGTGGGGTTGAAATCAGGCATGCTGCGGTGTGTTTATCGCATTGATCGCGTCAGCCCAAGCCTTGCCATCGGGGATGGTCAGGAAGACGGTGCCGAAGCGTGCCTCGCCCGGAGCGACCTCGATCTGCCCTCCTGCGACCCTCGCTGCCGCGCCGGGGCCGAGCACGCGCCCGGCAAAGCGGTTGCCGTGCCGCTTGATGACCATGATCCGGCCGGCTGCATCGCGGGCGAGCGCGCTCGCGCCTTCGGTGTCGCAGGCGATGGTGACGGGGGTAAAGCCGTCCTCCACCTCGCCCGCAACGCGTGCGACTGCCTCCGGGCTGTCAAGGCGCGGCTCGCCGCCCAGCTTCATCCACCAGGCAATGCCCGCCAGCGCGAGGATGGCGACCAGCGATCCGGCCGTCTGGACCAGCAATTCCACCGGGGTCTCTCAGCGCTGGCTGAGCATGTCGATCATGGGGCGAATCGGGCTGATATCGTAACCGGCCTGCGCGGCGGTGCGGGCAATGGTCTCGGGCGTCATGCCCTGCTTCGCGCTCGCCAGCGCCCACAGCAAGGTCGACCGGGTGCCCGACCGGCAATAGGCGAGAATCGGCCCCTCGGCCTGCTCCATCGCCGCGATCATCGCATCGACCTGCGGTTCGCTGAAGCCGGAATGGCCGATCGGAATGGCCACATAGTTGAGACCGGCTGCCGCTGCGGCTGCCGCGATGTCGTCGCCTTGCGGCGCACCGGGATCTTCCCCGTCGGGCCGGTTGTTGACGATCAGCGCCACGCCCTGCGCGGCGGCGGCAGCCACGTCTTCAATTTCAAGTTGCTGACTTACCGATATATTTTCTGTCAGCTTGCGGAATTCGCCCATGGCCGCTGATGCTCCCTCGTGCTGTGCCCGCGCCTGTCATGCCCAACCGCCGCCTTGCGCACAAGCATTCCTGCGGGCATTTTCGCACCTGCCGCAGCATGGCTTGCGAGCGGCCCCGCGCCTGCCGGTAAAATCGTTCGCAAAGAAACTCTTTGTGCGCTATATCCTCGCACACGTGCGCACCGGTCCAATCATTCGGCGCGTCTGTGTCCGGTGCGGCTCACTGTCCACGCCACCGGCGCATCGGAGGGCGGGCAGTGTGGCAAGGTACGTTCTGATATATGGGTTACGATAGGGGACGCCGGCGCGGTCGCGACAAGCGTGACGGGTTTGGCGAAGATGGCTTCGATCCGTTTGGTGGCGGCAACGATGGTTACTCGCCTCCGCGCGATTTCGGCGGCGACCGCTTTGGCGGTGGCGGTGACCGGTTCGGTGGTGGCGGTGATCGCTTCGGCGGCGGTGGCGGCGGTGGCGCTCCGCGTGGTGGCGGCTTCGGCGGCGGTCCGCGTGGCGGCGGCGGTGGCTTCGGTGGCGGCGCCCCGCGCATGCCCGCCCAGATCGTCGGCACCGGCAAGGGCACGGTAAAGTTCTTCAACAGCCAGAAGGGTTTCGGCTTCATCCAGCAGGATGGCGGCGGCGAAGATGTGTTCGTGCACATCAGTGCGGTCGAGCGTGCCGGGCTTGAAGGTCTCGCCGAAGGGCAGGAGCTGCAGTACAACCTCGTGGATCGCGGCGGCAAGGTGTCGGCGCAGGATCTGCAGGTCGTGGGTGATGTGATCGCGGTGGCGGCCAAGCCCGCCGCTCCCCAGCGCGAGCTGACGGGTGAGCGCGTGTCGGGCACGGTCAAGTTCTTCAACGCGATGAAGGGCTTCGGCTTCCTCGTGCGCGATGATGGTCAGCCCGATGCCTTCGTGCACATCAGCGCGGTCGAGCGTTCGGGGCTGTCGGCCCTCAACGAAGGCGAGCGTTACCAGTTCGATCTCGAAGTCGATCGACGCGGAAAGTATTCCGCCGTCAATCTGGCACCGATCGAAGGCTGACCCAGCCCGGACCGCTCCCCGCGGTTTGACCGGGGGGAGCCGGAAGATTAAACGGAATGCAGATGGCGGCTCTGGTTCAGGGCCGCCATTTGCGTTTCCAGTCCCCAACACCACTCAACTCAGGAAAATGCCCATGTCGATTACCCCGCTGATGCCCGTCTATCCGCGTTGCGGCGTGCGGCCGGTGCGCGGCGAGCACTGCCATCTGATCGACGAGAACGGCACGCGCTATCTCGATTTCGCCAGCGGCATTGCGGTCAATCTGCTCGGCCACTCGCACGAAGGCCTGATCGGCGCGATCCAGCAGCAGGCCGCGACCCTGATGCATGTCTCGAACCTTTACGGCAGCCCGCAGGGAGAACGCCTCGCGCAGATGTTGGTCGATACGACCTTCGGCGACACGGTGTTCTTCACCAATTCCGGCGCGGAAGCCTGCGAGGCGGCGATCAAGACCGCCCGCGCCTATCACCAGAACGCCGGCGAGGCGGGGGATGCCAGCCGGTTCGAGATCATCACCTTCCACAACGCCTTCCACGGGCGCACGATGGCGACCATCTCGGCATCGAACCAGACCAAGATGCACCACGGCTTTTCGCCGCTGCTCGAAGGGTTCAAATATGCGCCGTTTGACGATCTGGAAGCGGCCAGGGCGCTGATCGGGCCGCATACCGCGGGCTTCATGGTGGAACCGATCCAGGGCGAAGGCGGCATCCGTCCCGCGTCGGTCGAATTCATGCAGGGGCTGCGCAAGCTCGCCGACGAGCATGATCTGATGCTGATCCTTGACGAAGTGCAGTGCGGCGTGGCGCGCACCGGCAAGCTCTACGCCTATGAGCATTACGGGATCGAGCCCGACATCATGGCGACCGCCAAGGGCATCGGCGGCGGCTTCCCGCTGGGCGCCTGCATCGCCACCGAAAAGGCCGCGCGCGGCATGACCTTCGGCACCCATGGATCAACCTATGGCGGCAACCCGTTGGCGATGGCGGCAGGGACGGCGGTGATGGAGGCCGTGGCGAACGAGGCGTTCCTCAATTCGGTCGCCGAAAAGGGCGAGCGGCTGCGCGCGCGGCTGGAACAGTTCATCGGCAACTATCCCGATCTGTTCGAGCTGGTGCGGGGCAAGGGCCTGATGCTGGGCCTCAAGATGACAATGGAAAGCCGCCCCTTCTACGTCCACCTGCGCGATCATCACCAGCTGCTGACCGTTGCGGCAGGGGATAACACCATCCGCATCATCCCGCCGCTGGTGATTGGCGATGCCGAGATCGACGAGTTCTTCGACAAGCTGTCGGCCGGCGCTGCCAGCTTCAAGGTGCCCGAGGCAGCATGACCGGCGCGGGCACCCGGCTGCGGCATTTCCTCGATCTGGGAGATGCCGGCGCGAATGATATCGCGGCAATGATCAATGATGCGATCGATCGCAAGGCGGCGCGTGCCGGCAAGCCCAAGGGTGCGGTCGATGCCGATGCGCCGCTGGCGGGCCGCGTGCTGGCGCTGGTGTTCGAGAAGAACTCGACCCGCACCCGCGTCAGCTTCGACATCGCAATGCGGCAGCTGGGCGGATCGGTGCTGATCCTCGATTCGGCGTCGAGCCAGCTGGGGCGGGGGGAAACCATCGCCGATACCGCACGGGTGCTCAGCCGGATGGTCGATGGCATCATGCTGCGCACCGATGATCACGCCAAGATCGAGGAAATGGCCCGCCATGCCACGGTGCCGGTGATCAACGGACTGACCGACCAGTCGCATCCCTGCCAGATCGTCGCCGATCTGCTGACCGTGATCGAACACGGCAAGGCGCTTCCGGGGCTGGAGGTCGCCTGGTTCGGGGATGGCAACAACGTGCTGCACTCGATCCTCGAGGCGGCAGGGCTATTCAAGTTCAACGTGCGCGTGGCGGTGCCGGCGGGGTATGAACCCGATCCGGCTTTCGTTGAAATGGCGCGGGCGGGCGGTGCCACTGTCACCCTGACGCAGGACGCAGCCGCCGCCGCACGCGGCGCGGACGTGCTCGTTACCGATACGTGGATTTCGATGGGGCAGGCCGACGCAGCAGAGAAAAAGGCGGCGATGGCACCCTATCAGGTCAACGCGGCGCTGATGGCAGAAGCCAAGCCGGATGCCATCTTCCTCCACTGCCTGCCCGCCCATGTCGGCGACGAAGTCAGCGAGGAGGTGTTCGAAGGCCCGCAATCGGTCGTCTTCGACGAAGCGGAAAACCGCATCCATGCGCAGAAGTCGGTGTTGTTGTGGAGTTTCGGGTTGCTCGGCGGCCACTAGAACGGCGGGATCGCGGCACGAGGGCTTGGCCCGGGTGCCCTCCGTCCCCATATGCGCGCCCATGACCGAAATGACCGAGACTTTTTCCGACAAGCTGATGGGCTTCACCCTGCCGGGACGCAATGCCCGCGGCCGGATGGTGCGGATGGACGGCGTGCTTGATGCCGTGCTGTCGGCGCATGACTATCCTGCCCCGATTACCCACCTGCTTGGCGAAGCGCTGGTGCTGGGCGCGCTGATGGGCGGCTTGCTCAAGGGCGATACCGCGCAGCTGACGATCCAGGCGCAGACCCAGGGCGGCATCGTGAAGCTGCTGGTGTGCGATTACCGCGCCGGTGCGGTGCGCGGCTATGTCGATTTCGACGGGGAGCGGCTTGGCACCCTGGGTGCCAATCCCTCGCTCGAAGCGCTGTTCGGCGAAGGCTATCTGGCGATCACCTTCGAGACTGAAGGCAACCAGCGCTATCAGGGGATTGTGCCGCTGGAGGGCGCGAGCCTTGCCGAAGCCTGCGAAAGCTATTTCAGCCAGTCGGAACAGATCCCGACGCTGATCCGCGTCGCCAGCCGCGCAGGTGCCGGCGGCAAGGCAGCGGGCGGCATCCTTGTCCAGCACCTTGCCGATGGCGAGGAAGGGCGCGAGCGGCTGCATGCGCGGCTCGATCATCCCGATTGGGAGCATGTCGCGGTGATGACCGGCTCGATCAGCCACGATGAACTGCTCGATCCCGCACTCTCTCTCGAAGCCATCGCCTGGCGTCTCTTTCACGAGGAGGACGAGGTGCGGGTTCAGGCGGGCGCGGCATTATCACGCGGGTGCCGTTGCAGCGCGGCGCATTACGAAACGATCATCGCCCGCTTCCCGCCCGAGGAGCAGCAGGAGATGCGCGGCGAGGATGGCATCATCGCCGTCGATTGCGCGTTCTGCTCACGTACATTTGCACTCGCTATCTGACGGTTCGTCGAAAAATTCCGGCGAACCGCGCAGAAGTGCGAAAATATGCAATTCGGACAGGCCAAAAGCAGGCATGATGAGAACCATGAACTTCGCTTCGAACAGCTTCGCACGCGCACTTGCGCTTGGCGGCCTGGCCGTAGGGGCAGTGCTGTGGTCATCAGTGCCGGGGCAGGCGCAGGGCAACGGGCTTGCCATGCTCGGGACGCTCGCCAAGGGCGAATGGACGATCAAGCAGCGCGGCGGCGCGCCGGATCGCAAGATTTGCGTGAAGACCGGGGCCGAGCTGATCCAGCTCCAGCATCGCGACAGCGGGTGCAACCAATTTGTGGTGGAGGATGGCGCCGCGCGCGTCACCGTGCAGTATACCTGCCCGGGCAACGGCTATGGCCGCACCAGCATCCGCCGCGAAACGCCTTCGCTCGTGCAGCTCGAAAGCCAGGGCATCCATGAAGGCATGCCGTTCCAACTGGTGGCCGAGGCGCGTCGCACCGGATCGTGCTGAGGGCGCCGGATTGCCTTTGCCAGCGCCCGTGATAGGGCCGCGCGATGCCCAAGACTGAACATCATTCCGTTTTGCCGACAGCTGTCGTGCTGCTGTCCGGTGGTCTGGATTCCATGGTCACCGCCGCGCTTGCGCAGGAACGCGGCTTTGCGGTTCACGCGCTGACAGTCGATTATGGCCAGCGTCACCGGCTCGAACTGGAATCGGCGGACCGGATTGCCCGGCAACTCGGGCTTGCACGGCATACCCGCATCGCGCTCGACCTGCGAGCGTTTGGCGGTTCCGCGCTCACCGACGCGATCGACGTGCCCAAGGGCGGGGTGGGGGAGGATATTCCGGTCACCTATGTCCCGGCGCGCAATCTGGTGTTCCTTGCGCTGACCACCGCCTGTGCGGAAGCTGCGGGCGCGCGCGATGTCTTCATCGGGGTGAATGCGCTGGATTATTCGGGCTATCCCGATTGCCGGCCGGAATTCATTGCCAGCTTCGCTGAAACAGCAAGGCTTGGTACCAAGGCGGGTGTCGAGGGCGCGCCCTTCACGATCCATGCGCCTTTGCAGCACATGACCAAGGCCGATATTGCGAGCGAGTGCGCGCGGCTCGGTCTCGATCCGGCATGGAGCTGGTCATGCTACGATCCCGCGCCCGACGGCATGGCCTGCGGGTTGTGCGATTCCTGTCGCTTGCGGAAAAAGGGTTTTGCCGAAGCGGGTATTGTCGATAGCACTGCCTACAAAGCCTGAGTGGCCATCGGGCCATTGCGTGATCGGGTATCCGGGATAGGGGATCATCATTGAGTGACGAAGTGACTGCGGCGCAGGATCGTAGCGAGCGTCCTGCATCGGCATACAGCTGGTATGTGCTGGGCGTGCTGGTGGTCGTGTACATCCTCAACTTCATCGACCGGCAGATCCTCTCGATCCTGGCGGTCGATATCAAGCGTGATCTTGCGCTGACCGATGGGCAGCTGGGCTTTCTGGGCGGTGCCGCCTTTGCGGTGTTCTATGCGCTGTTCGGGGTGCCGCTTGGGCGGCTGGCGGATCGCTGGCACCGTGTGCGGCTGCTGACGATCGGGCTGGTGCTGTGGTCGACGATGACCGCGCTGTCGGGGCTCGCGCGCAATTACCTGACCTTGTCGCTCGCCCGCATGGGCGTGGGCGTGGGTGAGGCGACGGCCAGCCCCACCGCCTATTCGCTGATTTCCGATTATTTCCCTTCGCGCCAGCGCGGCACGGCGCTGGCGATCTATTCGTCCGGCCTTTACATCGGCGGCGGGGTCTCGCTGCTGATCGGCGCCAAGATTTCGCAGGTCTGGGATGCAACCTATCCGGGCGGAGGCATTGGAGGGCTGGTCGGATGGCAGGCCGCCTTCATGGCGGTGGGTCTGCCCGGAGTTCTGCTTGCCGTTTGGGTCGCCTCGCTGCGCGAACCGGCGCGACCGGCTGCGGGCAATCCTGAAGAGCGCCACCCCCTGATCGACTTTTTCATCGATCTTTCGATGCTGTTGCCGCCGCTCACCTTCATCCATGCCATGCTGCGTGGACCCATGGCGCTGTTCATCAATGTCCTGATGGCTGCAGGGATGACCGGCTTCGCGCTGGTGATGATCAAGCTGACGGGCAACATTCCGCAGTGGTCGGCGATCGCCTTCGGTTATTATGCCGTCTTTTCCTGGGCGGCCACCTTGCGTCGGCATGATCCTGCCACATTCAGCCTGATCTGGGGCACACCGGCGTTCATCTGCACGGCACTGGGCTACGGTCTTGTCTCGCTTGGAGCCTATGCGCTGGCGTTCTGGTCGGCACCCTATGCAGAAACTGTGCTGAAACTGCCGAAAGCTGAACTGGCCTTTGTGCTTGGGGGGAGCGGCGCCGTTTCCGGCTTCCTCGGGGTTATTCTCGGTGGGCGATTGTCCGACTGGCTTCGCTCGCGCAATCCCTCGGGGCGCATTCTGGTGATCATGTTCGGCATTCTGGCGCCGGTGGTCCCGATCTGGATCGGGTTCACGACTGAAAATGCGCTGGTCTTTTACGCGATGAACTTCCTTGCCGGAATGTTCGCGGCCACTGCTCTCGGTGCAGCAGCGGCTACCACGCAGGATCTGGTCTTGCCGCGGATGCGCGGGACGGCAACCGCATCGTTCTTTCTGGCGACGACGCTGGTGGGGCTCGGCCTCGGGCCGTACATGGTCGGCCAGATATCCGAGTTGAGCGGCAGCATGCGGACCGGGGTGCTTTCATTGATCGGTGTGGCTCCGATCTCGCTTGCGCTGCTGATCTGGGCCTATCGGGCCCTGCCGCAGGCGGAAGCCACGATCGAAGAACGCGCCCGCGCGGCCGCTGGGGAATAGCAGCGCGCGAAGGCGGTCTCTGAGGACCGTGTAAGCCAGCGAGGCGTAATCGGGATTTCTACCCGCCCGACGCGGCTCAACTGCACAGCGGTTTGGCCGCGCCGGGTTCACCGAACAGACCTTTTGGGGACCTTTGCCGGTTCTTGCCACTGGCATGCCGCTGGGTGCGTGCCATATCATGCAATCGCACCGTGGTTTTACTGCTACGCCTACCGGCGTCCCATTGTTTCGCTGCCGCATGCCCAACAAAAAAGGGGCCGGATTGCTCCGGCCCCCCTTCGATACCCTTGGCGGGTTGACTTACATGCCCGAACCCGGACCGTAGGTCACTTCCACGCGACGGTTCTGCGCTTCGCGCACGCCGTCCGCGGTCGGGACGCGCGGCTGCGATTCGCCGAAGGCTTCGCCGGTGATGCGGGCACCCGGGATGCCGCGGCCGGTGAGGTAGCTGCGAACCGAAGCATTGCGACGCTCTGCGAGAGCGACGTTGTACTTCACGCTACCGGCACGGTCGGTGTGACCAGCCAGCATCACGCTTGCCGTGCCGCAGTTGGCATAGGCGGTGACGGCGTTGTTGAGGATCGTCGCTGCTTCCGAGGTGATGTCCGACTTATCGAAGTCGAAG
>NZ_JBREHG010000013.1:0-98899 GCF_056848235.1 Erythrobacter sp. RANMB8 | reverse complement strand
TGGAGCGGGTAGCGGGAATCGAACCCGCATAGCCAGCTTGGAAGGCTGGAGCTTTACCACTAAGCTATACCCGCTCGGGCTCCGGCTGCGCCAATGCCACCGCGTGGGGGTTCGCGTCAACTGTTACGCGGCGCTGCCGACCGCCATATTGTCGATCAGCCGCGTTCCCCCGATGCGCGCCGCCACCAGCAGGCGTGCGGGCGTAGTGCCCAGTGCGGTTAGCGGGGCGAGCGATCGGGCATCCGCCAGCGCGGCATAATCGATGCTGGCGAAACCTGCCGCAAGGACGCTCTCCTCCAGCCCTGCCAATGCGCCAGCGACGCTCCCGCCGCCCTCGATCGCGGCAATCGCGCTGCGCATGGCTGCGGGGAGCGCGGCAGCGGCGGTGCGCTGTTCAGGGGAGAGGTAGCGGTTGCGGCTGCTCATCGCCAATCCGTCCGCCTCGCGCACGGTCGGCACGCCGATGATGGCATCGACATGAGGTCGAGTCAGATCGAGATCGCGGGCCATTGTCCGGATCACGGCGAGCTGCTGGAAATCCTTTTCCCCGAAGAACGCCATGTCGGGCTGCACCTGGTTGAAGAGCTTGCAGACAACCGTCGCCACGCCGTCGAAATGCCCCGGACGGGCCGCGCCGCAGAACCCTTCGCTGACGCCCGCCACACTGATGCTGGTGGCAAAGCCTGCCGGATACATCGCCTCGACTGTCGGCGCCCACAGCAACGCGCAGCCTTCGGCCTCCAGCATCGCCGCATCCTCGGCCAGCTGGCGCGGATAGGCATCGAGATCCTCGTTCGGGCCGAACTGCTTGGGATTGACGAAGATCGAGGCGACCACGTGATCGGCTTCGGCCCGGGCGCGGCGCACCAGCGTCAGGTGACCTTCGTGCAGCGCGCCCATGGTCGGCACCAGCGCGATCCGCGCACCGCCCTGGCGCAGGTCCGCGACGGCGGTTCTCAACATGTCCGGCGTTCTGACAATTTGCACCGCTGCGCCTCCCTCGGTAAACCGCAGGGGACGCCCTAGCGGCGCACCCCGCCCCTGATCAAGCGGCTGCACCACGGCCGCGCCGACCTTTCCCGATCGAGAGTTGCCACCAATGTCGCTCGTCCCTTCGTCCGATCAACCGCTCGCCAGCCGCAAGCTGCGACCCGGGCAGGCGCACCGGATCGTGTTCGCGAACGAGAAGGGCGGCACCGGCAAGTCGACCACGGCGGTGCATGTCGCGGTGGCGCTGTCCTATCTGGGCGCGCGGGTGGCCTCGATCGATCTCGATCCGCGCCAGCGCACAACGCACCGCTATATCGAAAACCGGTTGAGCACGCTCGAACAGCGCGGGCTGACGCTGCCGACCCCCGATTGCGAGGTGTTCCGCGGGGAAAACACCGGGGATCTGATCGCGATGATCCGGCGGCTGGAGGCCAATTGCGATTTCCTGATCATCGACAATCCGGGGCGCGATGATCCCTTTGCGCGCATCGCCGTGGAACATGCCGATACGCTGGTCACCCCGATGAACGACAGCTTCGTCGATTTCGACCTGATCGGGCAGGTCGACGCCGAAACCTTCAAGGTGCGCAAACTGTCGTTCTTTGCCGAGCTGATCTGGGAAGCGCGGATGAAGCGCAGCCGCATGACGATCGAACAGCAGCGCCCGGAAATGGACTGGATCGTGGTGCGCAACCGCACCGGCCACGTCGAGGCGAAGAACCAGGCACGCTTGCAGAAGGCCCTCGCAGAAATGTCGAAGCGGGTCGGGTTCCGGGTGATGCAGGGGCTTTCGGAACGCGTGATCTACCGCGAGCTGTTTCCCTCGGGCCTCACGCTGCTCGACAAGGGGCATCTGGGCGAACTCGGCACGAGCCATCTGGTGGCGCGGCAGGAATTGCGCTCGCTGGTCAAAGGGCTCGCACTGCCGGAATTCACCCCCGCACAGGGCCGGCTGGAACTCGCCTGATGCTCCGTGCTGCCATCCTGATTGCCGCAGCGTGCCTGTTCTGCCGCTGGGCTTTCGGGAAGTGGCCGTGGGATTTCCTGCGCCCCGCCTCGGCCCGCAGCGAGGCGCTGTTCCGGGCGCGCAAGCTGCTCGGCGTGGGCTCCGGAGCCGGGCGCGAGGAAGTGATCGCCGCACACCGCCGCCTGACCGCGCTGGTGCACCCCGACCGCGGCGGATCGACCGCGGCGATGCAGGAAGCCAATGCCGCGCGCGATCTGCTGCTGGCCGAACTGCCCGATCCCGCCGCGCCGCAGGATATTGACGGCATCTGAGGGCCATCGCGGGATTGACACAATCCGGCGGCAGGTCATTGGAAAGAATGTATCAATCGGGCCGGGGCCATCGCGTTCTTGCGCCACCTGCCCGCGTCGCTGAAGGCGCCGCTGCCGAGGAGAATGTCCCCATGCAACACCACTTCCATCCCACCGTGCTGCGCGAATACGACATTCGCGGCATCATCGGCGAAACGCTGGGCGCGGATGATGCGCGGGCGATCGGGCGGGCGTTCGGCACGCTGCTGCGCGAGGCAGGCGGCAAGACCGTGGCAGTGGGGTATGACGGGCGGGTCAGCTCGCCCATGCTCGAACACGCGCTGGTCGAAGGGCTGACAGGCAGCGGGTGCGATGTGGTGCGGATCGGCCTCGCGGCGACCCCGATGCTCTATTACGCCGAAGCGTCAGCCGAACAGGTGGATGGCGGCATTCAGATAACTGGCAGCCACAATCCCCCCAATTACAACGGCTTCAAGATGGTATTTCTTGGCCGGCCGTTCTTCGGCGCCGATATCCAGAAGCTCGGGAAACTGTCAGGAGACGGGGCCTTCGCCAGCGGCACGGGCGAAGTCAGCACGCGCGACATCCTGGGCGAGTATGTCGAGCGCCTGCTCGAAGGACTGGCCGGGATCGATGCCAAGGCGCTGGAGGGTCTCAGGGTGGGCTGGGATGCCGGCAACGGCGCTGCTGGCCCCGCGCTCGAAGCGCTGGCCGCCCGTCTGCCGGGGGAACACCATCTGCTGTTTACCGAAGTCGATGGACATTTTCCAAACCACCATCCTGATCCGACCGTGGAGGCCAATCTCGCCGATTTGCGCGCCCTCGTCGCGGCAAAGAGCCTCGATTTCGGAGTGGCTTTTGACGGGGATGGCGACCGGATCGGGGCGATTGACGGCACGGGCCGCGTGATCTGGGGCGATCAGCTGCTGATGATCTACGCCGAGGATCTGCTGAAAAACCGCCCGAATGCGACGATTATCGCCGATGTGAAGGCCAGCCGCGCGCTGTTCGACCGCGTGGCGGAGCTCGGCGGGGAGCCGCTGATGTGGAAGACCGGCCATTCGCTGATCAAGTCCAAAATGAAGGAAACCGGCGCGCCGCTGGCGGGCGAGATGAGCGGCCACGTGTTCTTTGCCGATGATTACTACGGCTATGACGACGCGCTTTATGCCGGTGTCCGCCTGCTGGCGGCGGCGGCGCGGCTGGGCAAATCAGTGACTGAGCTGCGCGGCGCGATCCCGCCGATGCTCAACACCCCCGAACTGCGGTTTCAGGTCGACGAGGCCCGCAAATTCGCTGCCATGGCGGAAATCGCCGGGCGGCTTACAACCAATCCCGGCCCTGCGGTCGAAAGCGTCAACACCACCGATGGCGTTCGGGTGAACACCGCCGACGGCTGGTGGCTGCTGCGCGCCTCGAACACGCAGGATGTGCTGGTGGCGCGGGCGGAGAGCGACACGGAGGCAGGGCTGGAACGCCTGCTCGCGCAGATTGACGAGCAGTTGGCCCTGTCAGGGCTGGAGCGCGGCGAAAGCGTGGGGCATTAAGGCCGCCTCACCGAAGGGAAGCACTGTCATGATTCGTCGCCGGATTTTCGCCGCCACTGCCGGGCTTGCGGCCCTGACGCTGGCCGCCCCGCCGCTCGCCGCGCAGGATGCGGGCGGGGAGGCCGTGGATCTCGCAAGTGATGGCAATCCCGCCGACAGCAACGGGATGGACGAGGCGATGGCGCTGTTCGGCGCGATGTTCAAGGCCGAGCCGCTGACCCCCGAACAGGAAGCCCGCCTGCCGCAGGCGCAGCGCGTTGTCGGGCAGCTGATCCCCGAAGGCACGCTGGGCGAGATGATGGGATCGATGTTCGACAAGATGCTCGGCCCGATCATGGAAATGGGCGGATCGCCCGCCACCGCCACGCTGGCTTCGGGCACCGGGCTTTCGACTTACAGCCTCGACCTGACGACCGAGCAGACCGAAGAGCTTGCCTCGCTGTTCGATCCCGCCTGGGCCGAACGGCAGAAGCGCGAGATGGCGATGTTCCCGGGCATGATGACCGAGATGATGAATACGATGGAGCCGGTCATGCGCAAGGCCATGTCCGAGCTTTACGCGATCAACTTCACCGCGCAGGAACTCACCGAAATCGAGGCGTTTTTCGCCACCGAGACCGGCGCCAGCTTTGCCCGCAAGAGCTTTTCCATGTCGAGCGATCCGCGCATCCTTGGCGCGACGATGGAGGCGATGCCGGCGATGATGGGCACCATCGGATCGATCGAACAGAAAATGGCCGAAGCCACCGCCGATTTGCCCGCCAAGCGCAGCTTCGCCGATCTCAGCGCGGCGGAAAAGGCGAGGGTGGCGGAAGTGACCGGCTATTCGGTCGAGGAGATCGAGGCCAACCTCTCCGCCACGGCCGAAGCATCGCAGGAAGCCATGGAAGCTGCCGAAGCCGCGGCGGAAGCACCCGCTGCCGAGTGATGTGACCGCACCGGAGTCCGCCGCGCCCCTCCCGCCCGAAATTGCCGCGTGGTTTGCGCAGCGCGGGTGGCGGGTGCGGCGGCATCAGCACGACATGCTCGCCAAGGCGCGGGAAGGCCGCCACGCGTTGCTGGTGGCCGATACCGGCGCAGGCAAGACGCTTGCAGGGTTCCTGCCGACGCTGTGCGATTTCGCGCCCTCGGCAGGCGCGCCCCCGCCGGAGGGGCTGCACACCCTCTACGTCTCGCCGCTGAAGGCGCTGGCGCAGGATGTGAAGCGCAACCTGCTGACCCCGATCGAGGACATCGGCCTGCCGATCCGGGTGGAAACCCGCAGCGGTGACACCCCTTCCGACCGCAAGAAGCGCCAGCGCGAACGCCCGCCGCATATCCTGCTGACCACACCCGAGAGCCTCTCGCTGCTGCTCTCCTACCCCGAAAGCGCCGATCTGTTCGCCGGGCTGAAACGCATCGTGATCGACGAGGTGCACGCCTTTGCCACCGACAAGCGCGGCGATCTGCTGGCGCTGTCACTGGCGCGGCTCCATTCGCTCGCCCCGCAGGCGCAAAGGGTGGCGCTGTCGGCGACGCTCGCCAACCCCCGCGACTTTCAGGAATGGCTCGCCCCTCAGGCGGGCGACACCGGGGAGATTGCCGCCGCCGATCTGGTGCTGGGGGAGGAAGGGGCCGAGCCGGAGGTCGAAATCCTGCTGCCCCGCGAGGAGCGCGTGCCGTGGGGCGGGCACGCCGGACGCTGGGCGATTCCGCAGCTTTACGAGGCGATCAAGGCCAACCGCACCACGCTGGTCTTCACCAACACCCGCTTCCTCGCGGAGTTCATCTTCCAGTGCCTGTGGGAGGCGAACGAGGATCACCTCCCCATCGGCATCCACCACGGCAGCCTTTCGGTCGAGGCGCGGCGCAAGGTCGAAGAGGCGATGGCACGGGGGGAGTTGCGGGCGCTGGTGTGCACCGCGAGCCTCGATCTCGGCATCGACTGGGGCGACATTGATCTGGTGGTGCAGATGGGTGCGCCCAAGGGCTCCTCGCGCCTGCTCCAGCGGATCGGGCGCGCGGGGCACCGGCTCGATGTGCCAAGCCGCGCGGTGCTGGTGCCGGGCAACCGCTTCGAATTCCTCGAAGCCATGGCGGCGCGGGACGCGGTGGGCGAAGGCCAGCGCGATGGCGAGGCGTTCCGGCCCGGCAGCCTCGATGTGCTCGCCCAGCATATCATGGCCTGCGCCTGTGCGGGGCCGTTCCACGAGGATGAATTGCTGGCCGAAGTGCGGTCTTCGCTCGCCTTCAGCTGGGTCGATCAGGCGACCTTTGCCCGCGTGCTGGGGTTCGTCTCCAACGGCGGCTATGCGCTCAAGGCCTATGACCGGTTCCAGCGGATTGTGCGCGACAAATCAGGCGTCTGGCGCCTCGCCCACCCCAATCAGGCGCAGCGGCACCGGATGAATGCGGGGATCATCGTCGATAGCGAGATGCTCAACGTTCGCTTCAGAAACGGCCGCAGCCTCGGCAAGGTCGAGGAGCGGTTTGCAGCTTCGCTTTCTCCCGGCGACACCTTCTTCTTTGCCGGGATGAGTCTGGAGGTCGAAGGCGTCAAGGACATGGACGTGACCGTGCGTGCTGCCAAAAAAAGCGCGACAATTCCGTCATATGGCGGCCTCCGCCTGCCGCTCACCACCCATCTGGCGACGCGGGTGCAGGCGATGCTGGCGGACCGTGCGGGCTGGGGGCGCTTTCCCGATGATGTGCGCGAATGGCTGGAAATGCAGGACTGGCGCAGCCGCCTGCCTGCGCCGGGGGAACTGCTGGTCGAAAGCTTCCCGCATGGGGGCAAGCACTACACCGCCTATTACACTTTCGAGGGCTGGAACGCGAACCAGAGCCTCGGCATGCTGATCACGCGGCGGATGGAGGAGCGGGGGCTGCTGCCGGGGGGCTTTGTGGCGAACGACTATTGCCTTGCGGTGTGGGGGCTGAAACCCGTTACCGACCCTGCCCCCTTGTTATCGCCCGATATTCTGACGGATGAATTCACCGACTGGGTGACCGAAAGCCACCTGCTGCGCCGCGCCTTTCGCGAGGTGGCGGTGATCAGCGGGCTGGTCGAACGCCAGCATCCGGGCCAGCGCAAGACCGGCAAGCAGGTCACCTTCTCGACCGATCTGATTTACGATGTGCTGCGGAAATACGAGCCGGATCATGTGCTTATCGAGGCCGCATGGGCCGATGCACGGGCACGGATGACCGATGTCGGGCGGCTCGCCGATCTGCTCGAACGGTCAGAGCGCGAACTGGTGCATGTCACCCTCGAACGGGTCAGCCCACTGGCGGTGCCGGTGATGACCATGATCGGGCGCGAGGCGGTGCCGCAGGGGGCGGTGGACGACGAACTGCTGCTGGAAGCGGAAGGCCTGATTGCGGCGGCGATGCGGCCCGATGAGCTTCGGGAAGGCGATTAGCGGCACAATGTTTCACGTGAAACATTGGGTCGGTGTGTTGCTGACCCTGAAGCACTTGTTCCGCCCGAACACACCGGAATTCCACGCAAAAAGGGCGCCGCGATCGCTCGCAGCGCCCGTTCTGGAAAAGGTCAAGACGAGGCTAGGAGGGGTCTAGACCGGTCTAGGGCCGGTCAAGAACCCGCCTGCATCACTTGCCGAATTCGCGGTACTTGTCGTTGCCGACGAACCCGAACTTGGTCACGCCCGATTCCTTGATGTCCTGCAGCACGCGAGCCGACAGGCTGTAGCTCGCCAGCGCCTCGGGCTCGAACTGGAGTTCGGGCTCGGGGTTCATGTTGAGCGAGGCCTGCAGACCGGCGCGCAGCTGGTCTTCGGTGATCGGATTGCCGTTCCACAGGATCTGGTCGTCCTGCGTCAGCACCAGCTTGTTCTTGGTCGGTTCGACCAGCGGCGGCGGTGCATTGGTCGGCTGCGGCAGGTCGATGTCGACCGAGTGGGTCGCCACCGGGATGGTGATGATGAACATGATCAGCAGAACGAGCAGAACGTCGATCAGCGGCGTCATGTTCATTTCCATCATCGGTTGGCCGTCGAGCTTGCCTCCGGACATACCCATGTCAGTTACTCCTCAAAAAACCTGGACAATCAGCCGTTCGGATCGATCGGGTTCGAAATGAACCCGACAATCGGATAGCCCGCCCGCTGGACGTTGTAGATCGCACCGGCCACGCACTTCCACGGAGCGTTGACATCGCCGCGGATGTGAACCTGCGGGATTGCGTCCGGGTTCTCCATCAGCGCTTCGGCACCGCCGGCACGCTTGACGATGGCATCAAGCCGTTCGAACGCCATCTTTTCCAGTTCCGCAGAGGTCACCGGGGTGATGTTGTTGAAGTAGATCCGGCATTCCCCGGCGCGCGATGCGCCCTCGAAACCCGGCTGGCCCGCGCTGCGACCGGCAGCATCGGTGGTGCTGACAGTAAGCAGCAGGTTTTCCACCTTGTCCTTCGATTCGCGCGATTCGAACACCGGAATTTCCAGCTTTTCGATCGTCTGGATCGCCACCGGAACCGCGATGAGGAAGATGATCAGGAGCACCAGCATCACGTCCACCAGCGGCGTGGTGTTGATGTCGGACAGTGGGGTATCGGCCCCGCCTCCTGTAGAAATCGCCATTGTGAATTCCTAGCCTGTCAAAAATTTGACCTGAAGACTTTCCCCGGACCGGACCGCTGCAAGGCAGCGATCTGGCGGGTAGCAGCGGCGGGGACGATCATGGTGACCGCGCCCGCCGCTTGCGACAATGGCGATCAGGCCTTGGCGGCGGGCGCAGCCGGCTTGGCGGCGGGCTTGGCCGGAGCCGCAGCCGGAACCACGGGCTTCACCGCGCCGTTCGAGTTCATGTACGCCAGCAGATCGGTCGAGAAGGTGCTGAGCATCGCCGCGATCTTGCGGTTGCGGCCCTGCAGCCAGTTGAACGCGAACACGGCAGGCACAGCGACGAGCAGACCGATCGCGGTCATGATCAGCGCTTCACCGACGGGGCCGGCGACCTTGTCGATCGAGGCCGAACCGGCGATGCCGATGTTGATCAGCGCGCGGTAGATCCCGATCACGGTGCCGAGCAGACCGACGAACGGAGCGGTCGCGCCGACGGTGGCGAGGAAGGCCAGACCGCCGTTGAGCACGGCGTTGATCGAATCTTCCGAACGCTGGAGCGAACCGTGCATGTAGTCATGCGATTCGAGCGCATCGACCATCTTGCCGTGATCTTCCTGGGCCTTGACGGCGTCGTCGGCGAGCTGGCGCCATGCGCTGTCCTTGTCGAGCTTGGCGGCGCCTTCCTTGAGGCTGCCGGCACGCCAGAACTGGGTCTGCACGGTGTTGTACTGCTTCATCACCTTGTTCTGTTCGAACAGCTTGGTGAACATGATGTAGAACGAACCGACCGACATGATGACCATGATGGCAAGGATCGTCCAGGCGACCGGGCCGCCTTCCTTCATGGCTTCGACGAAGCCGAACTTGTTTTCGGGGGCTGCTTCGGCGGCGCCGGCGGCGCCGGCGGCGAGAAGGTAAAGGTTCATTGCGAAAAGTCCTTTTGAAAGAATTGTCCTGATGACAGGGGGCCCGGAATTTCCGTGGCCCGCCCGCCGGATTGTCCGTCAGTTCAAGCGATACGTGATGCGGGTGGTGTAGCTGCCCGTGGTCGGGTTGCCGGCATCATCCAGCGCCGGTTCGAAGCGCGCATAACGCTCCATCCCCGCACAGGCCGCCGAATCCAGAATGTCCGAGCCGCTCGATGCGGTCACCGAACAGCCGGTTGCACGGCCATCGGGAGTCACGGACACGCGCACACCCACAGTCCCCTCGATTTCCTCGCGCAGGGCGCGGGCGGGGTAGTTTTCCTGAATGCGCGCAGCCCAGCTGCGTTCATTCTTGGTGCGGGCACCGCGCGCCTTGGAAGGCTGTGCGGGCGGCGCAGGCGGTCCCGGAGGGTTCGCGTTGCTCGGCTGCGGACTGACCGGCTGCGGCGGCGGCGGCTTCGGCGTCGTTTCCATCGGCGGCGGATTGGGCGCGATGTCAAACGGCGGCGGCGGCGCAACCGGCGGCGGGGGCGAGGTCTGCTCCGGAACGTCTTCAGGCGGCGGCGGCTCGTCCGGCGGTGGCGGCGGCTCCTCCTCCTTCACTTCGACGGTGGTGACCCGTTCGATCACCTCTTTCACGGCGTCAACCGCGAGGAAGATGACCATGCCTGCCCCGACGCTCCCGACAATCGACAGCGCGATGATCAGGGCGACAAGCTTGGGGCCGGTCAATCCTTGTTGTTGGCTAGCGTAGGACATCCAGCGCTTTCTCTCCAATTACTCGCCGATCATGCGATCGGCACACTCCCCACCCCCCGGCCTTGTCAGCCGGTGAATGGATCCCGGTCATTTCGGTCCTCCCACGCCGGGAAAGAACAACGGGCGGGTGCCTGAAACTGCACGTCGCCCGAACCTTGTCCCGACCGGCACACTCCCGGCAACTTGCCAGGAGCGCAACCTGAGCTGTCTGTGCGGCAATGTCCCCAATCCCGCGCAGTCAGCGTTTCGGGCTTTAACGGGCATCCCCTAGCCGATCAAACGCTTTTGCGGTTCAGGGCCAATTCACTGCGAGTCATGTGCAACAGACATTGCTATAGGATGCTGCCGGATGTGTTCGACGAGGGTCACGATGAAGCCACAGGTTAAAGATGAATTAACGAGAATTTTCAAACCTATGAAGGTTGGCGCAGTGATGCTTGCCGGGCTTGCGGTGATGCCTGTTGCGGGCCACGCACAGGCCCCTGCGCCGACTGCAATCGTTACAAATGACGGGCCCACCTATGCCGATCTTGCGACGCTTTCGGAAGGCTCCGACCTTGTCATCCGCGCCCGGATTCGCCGTCAGACGACCCTGAAACCCGATCGCGCGCCGGGTCTCGCGCCGGGATTCGCGAGACTTTATATCCAGGCCGATACCCTCGGCCTGATCGCGGGACGCGGCTCGGTGGGCGGGACGCTGGCCTATCTGGTCGACGTGCCGCTGGATGCGAAGGGCAAGGTGCCCAAGCTGAAGAAGCGCGAATTTCTGCTGTTTGCCGATGCGGTGCCGGGCCGGGCGGGCGAGGTGCGGCTGGTCGGCCCGGCGGCGCAGCTGGCTTACACCCCTGAACTCGAAGCACGCCTGCGCCCGATCCTGACCGAGCTTTACGCCGCCGATGTCCCGCCGCGCATCACCGGCGTATCCGATGCGCTGGCGGTGGCGGGCACGCTCACCGGCGAATCGGAGACGCAGATCTTCCTCGCCACCGAAAACCGCGCGCCGGTCTCGCTCACCATCCTGCGCCGGCCGGGGCAGCGCCCGCAGTGGGGCGTGTCGTGGGGCGAGATCATCGATTCGGCGGCGCGCCCGCCTGCCCCCCAGACGCTGCGCTGGTATCGGCTCGCCTGCGCCCTGCCCGCGCAGCTGCCTAGCAACGCCAACCTCGCGCGCGAGCCCGAGGCGCGGCGGCTGGCGGCGGGGGATTATGCCTTCGTGATCCAGCAACTCGGCCCGTGCGAGCGGCGGATCACCTGAGGCGCCCTGCATCGCTCGCGGCTTGACCGCGCGGCGGTGAGGGTTAAGCGGCGTCTCCGTTATTCATGGAGGCCCGCTTGACCACCACCGCACCCCAGCCGCTGCGCATCGCCATCGCCGGTCTCGGCACTGTCGGCGCGGGCGTGATCCGGCTGCTCGACACCAACCGGGCGCTGATCGCGGCGCGGGCCGGGCGCGGGATCGAGGTGGTCGCTGTCAGCGCGCGTGACCGCGGCAAGGATCGCGGCGTCGATATCACCCGCTTCGCCTGGGAGGACGACATGACCGCGCTCGCCCGGCGCGATGATGTCGATGTGGTGGTGGAACTGGTCGGCGGATCGGATGGCCCGGCCCTCGCCTGCTCGCGCGCGGCGCTGTCTGCGGGCAAGGGCCTCGTCACGGCCAACAAGGCGATGATCGCGCATCACGGGCTGGAACTCGCCGAAATCGCCGAGGCGCATAATGTGCCGCTGAAGTTCGAGGCCGCGGTGGCGGGCGGGATCCCCGTCATCAAGGGCCTGCGCGAAGGCACCAGCGCCAACGCGCTCACCAAGGTTTACGGCATCCTCAACGGCACCTGCAATTACATCCTTTCAACCATGGAGCGCACCGGCGCCGATTTCGCCGATGTGCTGGCCGAAGCGCAGCGGCTGGGCTTTGCCGAGGCTGATCCGGCCTTCGACATCGAGGGTGTGGACGCCGCGCACAAGCTGGCGATCCTCGCGTCGATCGGGTTCGGCACACGGGTCGATTTCGCGGGCGTGCGGGTCAGCGGCATCACGCAGGTGCGCGCCGCCGATATCGCGCAGGCCGCCGCGCTCGGCTTTGTCATCCGCCTGATCGGCGAGGCCGATGTCGAGGACACCCCCGATGGCCCGCGCCTGCTCCAGCGCGTGCGACCCTGCCTTGTCGCAAGAGGCCACCCCCTGAGCGCGGTCGACGGCCCGACCAACGCGGTGGTGGCCGAAGGCAATTTCTCCGGCCGTCTGCTGTTTCAGGGCGCAGGCGCAGGCGACGGGCCGACAGCGAGCGCGGTCGCGGCCGACCTTATCGACATTGCGCGGGACGAAGTGGGCGCGCCCTTCTCGATCCCCGTGGCCCAGCTCGCCGCGCTGCCGCCGGCCGAACCGGGCCACCGCACCGAGCGCACCTATCTTCGCTTCATGGTCAAGGACCGTCCCGGCGTGCTCGCCGAAATCACCGCCGCCATGCGCGATGGCAATGTCTCGATCGAAAGCCTGATCCAGCAGGGCCGCGGCCATGATGCGGGCGAGGTGATGGTGGCGATGGTGACCCATGAAGGGCCGGAAGCCGGCATCGCCCGCGCACTGGCGCTGCTCGAAGGATCGGACAGCCTCTCCGGCGATCCGCTGGTGCTGCCGATTCTGCCGCTCTGATTGCGGTCATTCCCTGTCGAGGCCCCTGCCCTTGAGGGAAGGGGTTGGGGATGGGTGTTCGGCCATCGCGGGCGTAGAACCCCCACCCCCAACCCCTCCCCAAAGGGAGGGGAGTATTGCACCTCATTCCTCGGGAGACGGAACCCCCGGCAGGCCCAGTTCGGCCTCGACCCGGCGGCGGTCATCCTCCGATAGCGGCGCATCATCGCCTTCGCGCGGGGCGAGGCCCTGCGCCACGCGTTCGGCATCGGAGCCTTCGGGCGGCGGCGGGATCGCTTCGACATCGACCATCAGCGCCGCATCCTTGGGGCACGGCCCGATGAAGCACAGCCCGCTGATCGTCGGCGGCCCGCGAAAGATGCCCGCCCCCGCGACATCGGGCGGCGGAATGGTGTTCGCACCCTGCGTGCGCCGGGCATAGTCCTTGAGCCACGCCTCGCGGCTGCCGCTGTAAAGCTGGCTGGTGTCGATCTCCAGCGCCCGGCACACCACGATCTCGCCCGCGACCACGCCCGCTTCGCGCTGGTCTTCGCATTCCTTGACGACCGCCGCATTGGCGGTCTCTGTGGAAGGTGGCGGGGCGAGGATGTCGATCTGTTCGGGCGGGCCGCTTTCCGGGGCGTCGGGGCCAAGGTCGATGGGAATGCGCGGGGGCGGCGTCTCGGCTGCGCCGGCCGCGGGGCGCGGCGGCAGGCGCGTGGCCGGGGGTGCGGGCGGGGCGCCGGCTGCCAGCAAGGCCAAGGCTGCGAGCAGGTGGGCGAACACGGGCGTCCGCTCCTAATCGCCCTTCCTCTTTGCGCGCGGGGGCACGGTGGTCTTGATCCCCGCCGCCTCGCGCCGCGCCTTTTCCTCTTCCTCGGTCAGCTCGCGGCCTTCATCCAGCGGCGGCAATCCGCGCGCGATCCGGTCGGCATCCGAACCGGCTGGCGCCTTGGGCAGGGCCTCGACATCGATCATCAGGGCTGGCGGCGGCACACCGCCAAAGCCGATGCCCTTACCGTTATCGGGAATGCCGAACATGTCCGGCGCGCGCGGCGTGCCCTTGAAGGCGGTTTCCTGCGCATAGCGTTTCTGCGTCTCGGCGCGATTGCCGGTGAGGCCGGTGCCATCGCTGCCGACCTCGCGGCACACCACGATCTCGCCGCTGATGGTGCCGGCATCGGCGCGGTCGACACATTCCTTGGCCTGGGCCTGATTGACCTCGCCGCGGGGCACGGTGACCATCAGGTTGATGCGCGGCTGCGGGGGCGCAGCAGGCTCTGCGGCGGCAGGCGGTGTCGCCGCCGTGTCATCCTGCGCGAGCACAGGGGGGGCGGCCAGCAATGCCAGAATCCCGGCAGCAGCGGGCATAACCTTACGGAAAGCGATCCTGGCGGGTGCAGCTTTGCTCGACAAACCCGTCTCCATCCGTTTAAGCGCCGGGGTGAAATGTGGTCTGGTCGTGACCAGAGCGAAGAAGGGCTGAATTGCGCATGAACTCCTCCACCGATACCGACCTCGCCGCTGACGGGCAAGCCACCAGCGACAACGCCATCCAGCGCGTGCTGGTGCTGGAAATGGTGCGCGTGACCGAAGCGGCAGCGATTGCCGCGGCGCAACTGATCGGGCGCGGGGACGAAAAGGCGGCCGATGCCGCCGCAGTGGAAGCCATGCGCAAGGCGTTCGACAATCTCTATATCGACGGCACCGTGGTGATCGGCGAAGGCGAGCGTGACGAGGCGCCGATGCTCTATATCGGCGAGAAGGTCGGCATGGGCAAAGGCCCGCAGATCGACATCGCGCTCGATCCGCTGGAAGGCACCACCATCACCGCCAAGGCCGGGCCGAATGCGCTCGCTGTGCTGGCAGCGGCGGAAAAGGGCTGCCTGCTGAACGCGCCCGACACCTATATGGACAAGATCGCCGTCGGCCCCGGCTATCCCGAAGGCATCATCGATCTCGCCAAATCGCCGACCGAAAACGTCAAGGCGGTGGCAGCGGCCAAAGGTGTCGATCCTTCGCAGATCAATGTCTGCGTGCTCGATCGCCCGCGCCATGCCGAACTGATCGCCGAGCTGCGCGCGCTGGGCTGCGGGGTGGTGCTGATCGGCGATGGCGACGTGGCCGGCGTGATCGCGGTGACCGACGAGGAAACCACCATCGATCTCTACATGGGTCAGGGCGGCGCGCCCGAGGGCGTGCTGGCAGCGGCGGCGTTGCGCTGTGTCGGCGGGCAGTTCAACGGGCGGCTGGTGTTCCGCAACGAGGATGAAAAGGCCCGCGCGCGCAAGTGGGGGATCGAAGACCTCAATCGGATCTACAAGCTGGAAGACCTCGCCAGGGGCGATTGCATTTTCGCGGCAACCGGTGTGACCAGCGGCTCGCTGCTCGACGGGGTGAAGCGCCGCCGCAAGCCGACCGGCGAGACGATCCTCACCACTGAAAGCGTGGTGATGCGCGCGTCATCGGGTACTGTCAGGTGGATCAGGGGCGAACACCGGATCGCGTGAGCGGCCCTTGCAGACCCTCGCGCTGCTGATCCTGATTGCGGCGGGCGGCTGGCTGGTTGCTGTCGGCGCGCTGATGGCGCTGCGGCCCCGGCGGGCGCTGGATATCCTCAGCCTCACCGCCACCTCGCACCGCGTGAATCTCGCCGAACAGGTGCCGCGCTGTCTTGCCGGAGCCGCCATGCTGGTGCGCGCCGATGTGGCAAAGCTGCCCGCGCTGTTCGAGCTTGCCGGATGGTTCATCGCCGGCTCGTCGCTGCTGCTGATGGTGGTGCCGCTGGCATGGCACAATGGCTATGCGGTGTTCTGGGCCAGGCGCATTCCGCCCCGGCTGGTGCGGATGATCGCGCCCTTTTCCATCGCGGGCGGCGCGGGGCTGATCTGGGCGGCGTGGTGATGCGCAGATGACGACAAGGACTGCCTGCCACGTTGCATTTCCATGACGCCGCGCTAGGCGGGGCGAACCATCCGCGCTCGGGGATTCGCACACCATGAAAATCATGTCCGGCAATTCGAACCTGCCGCTCGCCCGGGCCATTGCGGCCTATCTCGAAATCCCGCTGACCGACGCCAGCGTGCGGCGGTTTTCGGACGAGGAAGTCTTCGTCGAAATCCACGAAAACGTGCGCGGGGAGGATGTGTTCGTCGTCCAGCCGACCAATTTCCCGGCGAACGACAACCTGATGGAACTGCTGATCTGCATTGATGCGCTGCGCCGCGCCTCGGCCAAGCGGATCACCGCGGTGGTGCCCTATTTCGGTTATGCCCGGCAGGACCGCAAGCCAGGCCCGCGCACGCCGATTTCGGCCAAGCTGGTCGCGAACCTGATCACCGAAGCCGGCGCTGACCGCATGCTGGCGGTGGACCTGCACGCGGGGCAGATCCAGGGCTTCTTCGATATCCCGACCGACAACCTCTATGCCGCTCCCGTGATGGCCGCCGATATCCAGGCGCGCTACGGCGATCAGGCGCTGATGGTGGTCAGCCCCGACGTGGGCGGCGTGGTGCGCGCGCGGGCGCTGGCCAAGCGGCTCGACAACGCCCCGCTGGCGATCGTCGACAAGCGCCGTGACCGTCCGGGCGAGAGCGAGGTGATGAACATCATCGGCGACGTTTCGGGCCGCCACTGCATCCTGATCGACGACATCGTCGATTCGGGCGGCACCCTGTGCAACGCCGCCGAAGCGCTGCTCGAAGGCGGCGCGGCGAGCGTGGCTGCCTATATCACCCACGGCGTGCTGTCGGGCGGCGCGGTGGCGCGGATCAACGGATCGAGCCTCAAGGAACTGGTGATCACCGATTCGATCCGCCCGACCGAAGCCGCCGAAGCATCCGACCGCATCCGCATCCTGCCCATCGCCCCGCTGGTGGGCGAAGCCATCCGCCGGATTGCGGATGAAAGCTCGGTGTCGAGCCTGTTCGATTGAGGTGCGGGCAATGGCGGGCGCGGATGACCGTAACCGGCAGACGCGCAGCCTCCATCTTGCAAGCGGGGCGCTGATCGGCGTTTTCCTGCTGCTGCATCTCGGCAATCACGTGGCCATGTTCGCAGGCCAAAGCGCGCATATCGCAGTGATGGAGGCGCTGCGGCCGATCTATCGCAATCTCCTCGCCGAGACCCTGCTTATGCTTGCTCTTGCGTTTCAGATCGGTTCGGGTCTGACGATGATCTGGCGGACCCGCACAGAGCGGAGCGGGTGGCTGGCATGGATGCAGGCGGGTTCGGGTTTGGTGCTGGTGCTGTTCATCCTCAACCACGTGGCGGCGGTATTGGCCGGGCGTGTGGTGATGGGGCTGGACACCAATTATCACTTCGCCGCCGCCGGTTTTCATGCAGGGCTCGCAGGGTTTTTTGCCCCGTACTACTTCATGGGCGTGGCGGCGCTGTTCGTTCACGGCGGGTGCGCTTTGGCATGGCGGTTCCGCAGCGCTACGGTGCCACTGATCGTCATGGCGCTGGGTGTCGTTCTTGCCGCAGGGTTTGTTTTCGTAATGGCTGCCGATCCGGCGATACCGCGCACTTATCTGGAAACCTATGCATGACCGATAAAGACCTCGCCCTTGCTTTGGCGCTGGCCGATGCCGCCGGTGCCGCGATCCGTCCGCTGTTTCGCGGGCAATGGGATCACGAGCGCAAGGCCGACCGCTCCTTCGTTACCGAGGCCGACCGCGCTGCCGAGGCCGCGATGCGCAAACTGATCGAGGACACCTTCCCCGCCGACGGCATTATCGGCGAGGAATATGGCACCCGCAACGAAGGCGCCGGGCGGCAATGGGTGCTCGATCCGATCGACGGCACCACCAGCTTCATCGCCGGACGCCCGATCTTCGGCACGCTGATCGCGCTGTTGCAGGATGGCTGGCCGGTGCTCGGCATCATCGACCAGCCGGTGGCGGGCGAACGCTGGGTCGGGCGCATCGGCCAGCCGACGCTGTTCAACGGCAAGCCCGCCGCCGCACGCCCGCTCAAGGAGCTTGCCGACGCGGTGCTCGCCACCACCAGCCCGCATCTGTTCACCAATGAAGAAGCCGACGCCTTCATGTCGGTCGCCAAGCAGGTGGCCGAAAAGAAGATCGTGTTCGGCGGAGACTGCTACAATTACGGCCTTGTCGCCAGCGGGCACATCGATGTCGTGATCGAGGCGGGGCTGAAGCTCTATGATTATGCCGCGCTGGTGCCGGTGGTCGAGGGTGCGGGCGGGATGATGGCCGACTGGCAGGGCAACCCGCTCGACGCCGGGTCCGACGGCACGGTCATCGCGCTCGGCGATCCGGCGCGGCTGGAAGATGTGCTGGAGGCGATGGGTTAAAGCCCGCGCCAGATTTTCGCCGCCGCGCTGTCCTTCGCGCCAAACCGCGATGCGCTGCAACGGGTCGGGCGGAAGGTCTTGGCGTAGCACAGGCGCACTTCCTCCAGCCAGCCACGGCTGTTGAGCTTCACCCCGATCGCGCTTGCGGGAATGCCGGGATTGGCATCGGCAAAGGCGGCGCGGATGCGGCCTGCGGTCAGGCCTTCTTCGCGGCTGATGCGGTCGTAATCGGGGATGCGATAGGAATCCCACAGGATGCGCGTCACCTTGAGATAGGCGTCGGGCCGCCGCACCATGCAGCTGCCGTGCTTGGCCCATTGGCGGGCGATCAGGCGTTCGGACGGCATCATGCACATATTGGCGCGGATGGTCGCGGGGGTCAGCGCCGCGCCCTCGCCGCACCATTGCGGCCAGCTGGCACCGCTTTCGGGCCACAGCCCGTGGACGACAAGGCCGAAGCTGCCGTTCTTGCCCGAACATTGCGCCGCATGGCTGCGCTGGTCGGCGCGCGGCTTGCAGAACTCCGGCGACCAGCTGAGCGCCATGGTATAGCCCGTCACCGGCAGGCTGCGGCGCGGGCCATCGGGGGTAATCGCGGGGACGCTGCTCACCTGCGGCGCGCGGCACTGGTAGGCCTGCGCGCTCGCCGTTGTCGGGGCGGCGGCGGGCAGCACCAGCGACAGGGCGACGAGAGCCTTATTCGAACACCGCAACATCTTCCCCTCCCCCGTGTGCGAACCAGCGGTTGCTGGCGGGCGTGAACAGCAGCGCCGCCGCCGGCACGCCCAGCGCGAGCGAGGCGACCCACAGCGGTTGCATCCGCAGCAGCATCGGCAAGCCCGGCAGCATCAGCAGGAAGCCCGCCAGCTTGAACAGCGTAACGCCTGCCACCAGCCAGCGGGCGAAGCGCACTGCCGAAAGCCATACCATCGCAACCGGAATCACCGCGATCGACAGCCATGCACTGTGCCACACGATCAGAAAATCGCGGGTCAGCCAGGCAAAGGTGTTCTGCGATTTCAGCGCCACCGGGATCCGCACCAGCCCGTCGATGCAGGAACACACGGCCGCGGCAAGGAACAGCACCGCGAAGATCGTGATACTCGCCGGACGCCGCCGTGACAGCGCGATCATGCCGGCGTGAAATCCAGCCCGATGTCGGCGGCAGGCGCGCTCTGGGTCAGTCTTCCGACCGAGATGTAATCGACGCCGCTCGCAGCCTTGGCGGCGATGGTATCAAGGTTCACGCCCCCGCTCGCCTCGGTCGGCACGCGGCCTGCGACCATGTCCACCGCCTGCGCCAGCGTGGCCGGATCCATATTGTCGAGCAGCAGGTGGCTGGCCCCGGCTTCAAGCGCGGGCTCGATCTGGTCGAGGCTGTCGACCTCGCAGATAATCTTTGCGACCCCTGCCTCGCGCGCGCGGCGCACCGCCTCGCCGACACTGCCCGCGACCGCCACGTGGTTATCCTTGATCATCGCCGCATCCCACAGCCCCATGCGGTGGTTCTGCGCGCCGCCCTGTCGGGTGGCGTATTTTTCGAGGAACCTGAGCCCAGGAATGGTCTTGCGGGTATCGAGCAGCGTGCAGGCCGGATTGCCGCCATCCCCGCGCATCGCGGTGACATAGGCATGGGTCAGCGTGGCGATGCCCGAAAGGTGCTGCACGATATTGAGCGCAGAGCGTTCCGCCGTCAGCAACGCCCGCGCCTTGCCTGCGATGCGCATCAGATCGGTGCCCGCGGGCACCTTGTCGCCATCATGGACGAGGGTTTCGATGGTGCATTCGGGATCGAGGTGGCGGAAGAAGGCCTCGGCCAGCGGGAGGCCCGCCACCACGATGGCATCGCGGCTGTCCATCACCCCGGTGAACCGCGCCTCGGCGGGGATCACGCTCTCCGACGTCACATCCCGCCCGCCGCCGGGGAGCCCTTCGCCCAAGTCTTCGGCAAGGGTTTCGCGGATGAATTTGGCAAGGTCGAAGCCGGGGAGGGTGAAGGTGGTCATGCCCTTACCCTAGCCTTTCGCCTCGAGCGAAGTCGAGAGGCTGCGCAAAGGTGTCTCGACTTCGCTCGACACGAACGGGGACGGGGTACCGGAGCCGCAGGCTCCGCAAGGGCGACCGCCCGCCCGCAGCGGGCGCAGCTTGCTGCGCGACTAGCGAGGACGAAGGCGCGGAGGCGCCTTCGCCAACAAGAATATCAATGCACGAAGCGCGCCACCACATCCCGGTAGCTGCGGCTCACCTTCACTTCCGAACCGCTCTCCAGCACCAGAAAGCATTCGCCATTGGTGTGGGGCTTTACCTGCCGCACCAGATCGAGGTTGACGATGGTGGAGCGGTGCACGCGCTGGAACTTGCGCGGGTCGAGGCGGCGTTCGAGATCCTTCATCGTCTCGCGCAGCACCAGCGAATTGTCGCCGGTGGAGATGATCATGTAATCGCCCGCGGCCTCGATATGCTCGATCGTATCGACCTCGACGCGGAAGATCTGGCCGCGGTCCTTGACGTTGATCAGCTTTTCGAAGCGGTCGGCGCTTTCGGTGGCGGCTGCTGTGGTGGTCTCGACGAAATCGGCGGCGCGTTCGGGCGCGACTTCGGCGAGCACATCGAGCAACTGCCCGGCATCCTCGGCCGATTTCTTCTCGGCAAGGCGCTGGCGCACGCGCTCGATGGTGTCGGCGAGCTTCTGTTCGTCGACCGGTTTCATCAGGTAGTTGACGGCATTGGCCTCGAAGGCGCGGATCGCGTGTTCCTCGTAAGCCGTGACGAACACGAACAGTGGGGGTTCGATATCCATTACCCCCTTGACCACGGAAAAGCCGTCAAAGCCGGGCATCTGGATGTCGAGGAACACCAGATCGGGCTTTTCGGTCTTGATCTTGCGGATCGCCTCGCGCCCGTTGGCGCAGGTGTCGATGATCTCGACGTCCTCGAACGGGGCAAGCCGCAGTTGCAGGCCCTGAATGGCGAGCTTCTCGTCGTCGACAAGGATGGTTCTGATGGTCATGCAGGGGTTCCGATTGTGGTTTGCGGGGCAGGAAGCGGGACGGCAGCGCCACCCTTGCCAGCGACCGCGGGGAGCAATGCTGGGGCAGGTTCGGCAATGTCGGCCCGGGTGAACGGGATCTCGATCAGCACCGTAAAGCCGCCCCCGGCTTCCGATCGGGTTTCGAACAGATGGTTGTCGCCATAGGCTTGCGCAAGGCGGTTGCGGATATTGGCAAGGCCGACGCCGGTCGAAACCGGCCGGCCGGGCACCGGCGGCTTGCGCAATTCGGCCGGATCGCGCTGCTCCAGCCGCAGCGGTTCATCGACCCCCGGCCCGGTATCCTCGACCGTCAGCCGCAGCCGCCCGCCGATCACCCGCGCCGTAAGCGAGATGCGCGCCCCTTCCTCCTGCGGGCTGACCGCATACTTGATCGCGTTTTCGACCAGGGGTTGCAGCAGCATCGCAGGCAATTGCGCCTGAAGCGCGGCGTCCTCGATCTCGAAATGGGTGCGCAGGCGTTCCTCGAAGCGCATGCGTTCGATGTCGAGATAGAGTTGCAGCGTCTCGATCTCCTGCGCCAGCGTGACCTGGCTGCCCGGCTCGGCAATCAGCGTGTGGCGCAGGAACCCCGACAGGCGCGTGAGCATCGCATTGGCCGGCTCGGTCTGCTTGAGCAGCACCAGCGTGCTGATCGAATTCAGGGTGTTGAACAGGAAATGCGGGTTGAGCTGATAACGCAGCATGGCGAGCTGCGCGGCGGTGGCCTGTGCCTCCAGCCGCTCCAGCCGGTCAGCCTGCTGTTCCACCGTCAGGAAGAAATTGATCGCGTAATAGAGCGCGCTCCACCCGCCGAGCAGGGTGAGCGGCAGATAGAGCAGGCCGATCACGCGCTGGGCGAAGGTCGTGTCGCGGCTGGCAGCGTAATAGACGCCCTGCACCCAGGCATCGATCGAGGCGTGCAGCACCACCGCCACGAACAGCACCAGCGCTGTCACCCCCCATGTCACCAGCGGTTGCTGGCGGATCAGCTGGCGGTAGATCACCGACAGGATCAGGCTGATCGAAAAGCCGGTGATCGTCGTCACCAGAATCAGCGCCAGCAGATCGAGCGGCTGCTTGTTCGCCAGCGAGGATACCGCGCGCAACAGGAAAGCCGCGCCCCAGCCCGCCAGCTGGAGGTTCCAGAACGCCCGGTTCTTGCTCGCGAAGAACGGCGCTGCCTGGATCTGGAGCACTGCCATAGATTGGCCCGTCTAACGCATTTCGTCGCAAACCGCACCGCAAATTGCGGTGTCGGGCGCTGGCACGGAACGGATCACCGCTTGCGTGCCGTTGCCAGCCCGCCCGCCGGATCGATCTCGCGGCGGAAATGCACCGCCCAGTCAGCGCGGCCCTCGCGCGCCATCAGGCTGGCGATCAACGGCAGTTCGGCGGCGATGAATTCGGCCCGTTCGTCCCAGCCGTCATGCTTGCGCACCATCAGCAGCCCGGCATCGTGCTTCGATCCCCACTGCGTCATGAAGGTTCGGGCCGCTGCGGGATCATAACCCGCATTGGCGAGCAACCAGGGCATCAGCCGGTCAGCCTCGCGCTCGGTGCGGCGCACATGCTTGCGGCTGCGCCCGTTGGCATCGAGCCATGCATCGTGCCCCAGCACGTTGTGCGCCAGCTCGTGCGCGACCACGCCTGCGAACACCGGCTCGTCATAGGCGAAGGCGGGAAATTCGATCCCGATCACCACGCGGTTGCCATCGGCCACCGCCTTGTCGCCCGCCCCCATCAGTTCGAACCGCGTGGCGCAGACCTCCACCGGTTGCAGCCGCGCCGCGCTGCCATCGGCAAAGCCCACGGTGATGCCGCCATGTTCGGCCAGCATCGCATCGATGTGATCATGCGCGGTGACCAGCCGCTGCCAGTCCATCGCCTTGCCCGCAGGCCAGAGATTGGGGTCGAAGCGTTCGAGCGCGGTGATCTCGCGGTTGCGGGTGAAAGCGCCCGACAGCGCCGCGGGCGATCCGCGGGCGGCGGTCTGCACCGCGAAATCGCCGGTCAGCCCCAGCGCCCGCCGCGCAATCGCGGGGACGCCATAACTCGCCATGTCCTGCAATTGCAGCCCGACCGAAGGCACGGTGCGCGGGCAAATCCCGGCATTGCCGCGGGCCAGCTGCCAGCCCACATCCTGCAAGCGCTGGTCGGCATCCTGAAACCGGCCGATCGCGGCGCGTTCGGCGGCGTAGTCGATAGGTGCAGGTTCGCTCTGGGCCAGCAGCGGCACAGCGCACAGCAGCGCGCCAAGCATCCTTGCCAGCGGGTGCATCACCCGTCGTTGCCTCCCGCCAGCGCTTCCTTCAGCCGGTCATAGCCCACCGCCCCGCCAATCGGCTTGCGCCCGGCGATCCATGCCGGCGTGCCGGTAAAGCCCAGCGAACGCGCCAGTTCGAGATTGCGGGCGATTTCCTGCGAGACCGCATCGGATGCCGCGTCGGTTTCGGCCCGCGCCATGTCGAGCCCGGCCGCTTTCGCCGCCGCCGCGACATCGCCGGTGGCGAACATCGCATCGTGGAAAGCGCGATACTTGCCCTGCAATCCGGCGGCCAGCGCCATGCGGGCGGCAGAATCGCTGCCTTCGAAGATCGGCCATTCGCGGATCACGACCTTCAGATCGGGGTCTTCGGCCACCAGCCGGTTCACATCCTTGAGGCTCGCCTCGCAATAGGGGCAATTGTAATCGGTGAATTCGACCAGCACCTTGCTGCCCGCCGGATTGCCGATCACCGCGCCGGGAAAGGGCGTGAAGACATCGTCCCCCAGCGCCGCCAGCCGCTTTTCGGCCTCCTGCATCTCGTATGCCTCGACCATCTGCGGCAGCATGTCGGGGTTGGAAAGCAGGAAGGTGCGGGTGCGGTTGTCCGCCAGCCCCGAATAGGACCACGTCGCCGCGCCGAGAAAGCCGAACACCAGCGCCAGCAGCGCGGTCAGCAGAGTGTGGCGCAGGGTCGAAGGCGCTTCGACAGGAGGCGGTGTGGAGGACATGGGTTTTCCGTCAACAATGGGTGTTCGCCTGCAACCCTAGCGCCGGTTGCGCACCCGTTCCAGTTCGGCGCGGGCTTCCAGCGCAACATCCTGTGCGCGGATCCAGTCGGGCGAACCATAGGGCAGGCTGGCCTCGGCCGCCTGCGCATTGGCCAGCGCCTGCGGATAGAGCCGGTTCATCACCTGCTGTTCGGCGCTCGCCAGCCGGGCGCGGGGAATATCGCCGCGCGCGGCATAGACCACGCCGAGCTGATACCACGCGAAGGGATTGTAGCGGTCGCGCTGCACCGCGGCGCGCAGCACGGTTTCGGCCTCGGCAAAATTGCGGTCATCCTCGGTCGCGATCAGCGCGTGGCCGAGCATTCCGGCGATCAGCGGATGCGAGCGGGTCAGTTCGGTCGCCCGCCGCAGCGGCTCCAGCGCCTCCTTCGGGCGGCCGGATTCGAGCAGCACCTGCCCCTTGAGTTCGAGGAAATAGGGGTTTTCAGGCTCCGCCGCGAGCAGCGCGTCAGCCTCGGCCAGCGCCATGTCGACCCGCGCTTCCTTGTGATAGGCATAGGCGCGGGCGTAACGCGCGGGGATGCTGGTGTCGCTCACCGGGAAATAGGCAAAGGTGCGGCGCGGTTCGGCGAGATAGCCGTAAAGCTTGGCCCGCGCCCGCACGAAGCGTTCCTGCAAGGCCGGATCGGGCGGCGCGTCCCACGCCGGGTCCTGTTCCAGCAGGCCGCGCAGGGTCTGGATGCGGTCACCCGAAAGCGGGTGGGTGCGGCCATAGGCGGCATCATCGGCCTGGCTGTAACCGCGCCGGATCTCGAAATTGCGCAGGCGCTCGAAGAATTTGAGCATTCCCTTGCCGGTGATCCCCGCGCCGGACAGGTAACGCGCGCCGGCCAGATCGGTGGCGGCCTCCTGATCGCGGTTATAGGACAGGAAGCTGCCGAGCGCGGCCTGCTGGCCGGCCATGATCGCGCCCATCGCGGCATCGCCCGCGCCCGCCAGCGCCGCACCCACGCCCAGCAGCAGCGACAGGATGGTGATGCCGTTGGCCGCCTTGGTGCGTTCGTTGAAGCGGATCACGTGCCCGGCGGTGATGTGGCCCAGCTCGTGCGCGAGCACGCCCTGCACCTCGTTGGCGGTTTCCGCCTCGTTGATCAGCCCGGTGTGGACATAGACCGCCTGCCCGCCCGCGACGAAGGCGTTGATCGATCCGTCATTGATCAGCACCAGCTCGACATTGCCGGGCTCCAGCTCGCTCGCCTCGATCAGCGGGGCGGCCATATCGAGCAGCAATTGCTCGGTTTCGGCATCGCGCAGGATCGATTGCGCGGCCAACGGCTGCGCCACGAAAGCGGCGGTCGCCAGCAGCGCCAGCAGATTGGCAAGGAAAGGGAAGCGGCCACGCATCGCCGCAACCCTACCGGACTGGCGGCTGAACGCAAACTGAAGCAGGTGCGGGCGGTCAGCCGAACAGGCGTTTCGCCGCCCGTTCGATCAGAGCGACATCCTCGGGCACTTCGGCGAGGATTTCCGCACAGCCGATCTCGTCACGGCGGATCAGCACCAGCGCGAATTCCGCATCGCCGCCGTCGAGTTCCTCCAGCATGATCGCATCCAGCGCACGCAGCTGCTGCGCCAGCGCCTCGCGCACGGCGGCGGGATCTTCAACCGGCTTGCCCTGTTCCTCGCGGCGCAGACGGCGCTCGGCCTTGACCACCGCCTTCACCCCGCCTTCGTATGCGGCGAGGAACCCGGCAAGGCTCCCGCGCTCCAGCCGCAGCCGGTGGGCGTGGGTCAGCACGGCGGCATATTCGGTGAGCCGCGTCTTGTCGTAATCATGCCCGAACACCAGCTTGACCACAGGGGTCATCGGCGCGCGTTCCTGCACCGTCAGCCCGCTTTCGGCGATCAGTTCGGCATAATCGTCGGGCGCGGCCTGCGCGGCGAGGCTGAAATCATAGGCGCGGCTGACCGCGGCATAAAGCGCGTTGCGGCTGCGGTCCTCGGTGCTGTCGGCGTTGCGCGCCAGTTCGCGGGCCGAGGCGAGG
The DNA here is from genome assembly GCF_056848235.1 of Erythrobacter sp. RANMB8. NCBI lineage: Bacteria > Pseudomonadati > Pseudomonadota > Alphaproteobacteria > Sphingomonadales > Erythrobacteraceae > Erythrobacter > Erythrobacter sp. RANMB8. The sequence goes on along the minus strand of NZ_JBREHG010000013.1, from coordinate 72,816 downwards.
CAATCATAAAGGCCGGCATCCTCGGGCAGATCGTCGAACGCCCCGTCTTCGCTGGCATAATCTTCGCCGGCGTAATTGTCCTCGGCGTAATTGTCGTCAGCGAAGTCCGCCGCAACCGGCACCGCGACCGGAGCATAATCCTGCGCCACGTCGGGTTCGTCACCGAAACCGGCTTCAAAGCCTGCATCGGTTTCGGCGTAGGGGCTTTCGGGGAAGGCGCTTTCGGGCAGCGGCACATAGTCCGACAGGTCGATCGCCTTCTTCACCGGCGCTTCGATGTAATCGGCGAGCGAGGCAAAGCTGTAGCCGGGGCTGTCGCCCTCGCCTTCGTCCTCGTCATATTCCTCGTCATCATCGTCGAGCGCATACTGGCCGAAATCGGGCAGCGGCAGATCGTCGTAAGAATCGGCTTCGTCCGGCCCGCCATCGAACGGGGCGACATTGGCGAAGGCATCCTCGACCGGATCAACGACCGGCGCGAGCGGGGTATCACCGGCCTCGTGCGCGGGAGAATCGGCCCAGTCGGTCACCGGATCGGCGGCGCGGCGCCGGGGTTCGTCCTCGATTTCGCTGTCTGCGCCCAGCTCCAGCGCCTGATCGATTTCGAGCAGCAGCTCGTCGGCGGTGATCTGGTCGGCCATTTCCTTCCAGTTGATCACGCCATAGATGAAGTCGATCGTCTCGTCGTCGCTCGAATAGGGCAGCAGGATCCCGCGATAGAGGATCGCCTGGCCGCGGTGATTGACGAATTCGGCCTCGAACCCGATCGGCGCCTGGTTGGCGAGGATCTGCATGTAATGATCGGTGATGCGGCTCAGCAGCGAACGCGGCGGCACATCGGAAAGGCGGGTAATCGGGCCGGTATCGCTGCATTCGTCCGCGAGCTTCTCGCCGAGGAAGCGCACCACCGGATCCTCGATCCCGTAGGAGAAATCGAGCAGCACCGAATTGGGCCCGAAATCATGCAGCTGGCCGGGTTCGAGATCCTCGATATTGGGGAACATCCGCTCGCCCAGCAGGCTCGCCCAGTGGTTGTAGGCGCGCACCTGCATCCGGCGCTCGTCCTGCCCGATCGCTTCGGGCGGGAGATCGCGGCGGGTTGCCGGCTCGGCAATGTCCTCGTCGGATGCGTCCCAGCCCCGATCCGCCGTATCATCCGGATCGAAGGTGCCGCGCAGAGTGTCCATGGCTGTCGTCCGCCCCTTTGTGAACATTTACGCAGCCGTTGTGGCGCGGCGTGGTAAACATCACGTTAAAGGAGCGATGGAATTGCCAGGGGCGCGCAAAGCGTCCCGGTTACAGGAAATACCGCATCTTGATGGTAACGCGCGTGGTGCCCTCGCCCAGCTTCATCACCGCATCGCCAAACTTGGGCGGGGCCATCTTCACCGGCGCATCGCGGGAAAATCCGTAGCCTTCCTTGGGCATCATCCCCATCGCCCGATCGGCCTTGCCGTTGTCGTTCTCGTCATGCAGCAGCGCGATGGCATAATCGCCCGGCTTCACGCCGGTGAAGCGGATTTCGACCTTGCCCGACGCCGGCACGACCGTGCGGTGCGCGCCGGTATCCTTGATGCATTTGGGAAAGATATCCGAACGCGTGGTCATGCAGGCGCGCACCACGCCCTTGCTGTTCCTGAGATCGGTCACGGTGATCACCACATCGCCCGCCATTGCAGGGGCGGCTACGGCAAACCCGCCCGCACCGGCCAGAGCCAGCGCCGCCAGCCTCACGAAGCGGCCGCCTCTGCCGCGTGCCCGGCCTCGGCCACGATCCGGCGCGACAGGCCCTTGTCGGTCCCGCACAGCCTGTCCCACACGCGGAAATAGAGCCCGAAATTGCATTGGTATTCCTCGTGGTGCCGTTCGTGATGGCTGGCTGTTATCAGCCAGTTGCCCAACGCCGAGTGAACAAGCCAGCGCGGAAACATCTCCCAGCCCATGTGATTGGTGACCCCCATCACCGTGGCGATGGTCAGCACCAGCCCCAGCATCGCCAGATGGATCGGCACGAAAAACACCAGAACCGGGATCACGATCGCACCGGTCACCGCCTCGACGGGGTGAAAGCTCATCGCGGTCCACGCGGTCGGCGGACGGCTGGCATGGTGCACCGCATGGGCGATCCGGAACCATTTCGGCCGGTGCATCCAGCGGTGGCTCCAGTAAAAACAGGTGTCCTGCACGAACAGGTAGATCAGCAACGACAGCGGATGATACCACAGCGGCAGCGCGGCCCAGTCGGCCGTGATCAGCGTCCAACCGTGATGCCGCCAGCCCCACAGCACGATCCCGGCGGGCGCGCCGTAGATTGCCGCCGACAGCAGCGACCAGCGCACCTCGCGCCCGATCTGCGCGCCCCGCCCCTCATAAAGTCCGGGCCGCATCCGCGCCGTGACCAGCGCGAACAGCCCGCTGGTCAGCAGATAGCGCAAGGCGACGATCAGCGTGACAGCCAGGCTGACGATCAGCAGCGCAAGCGGAACGGGGGTATCGGCGGGGAGCATGGCCGCAGGATATGCCGCAAATCCCGGTCCTGCGACAGGGCAAACTCAGCCCTGCATATCCAGCGCCGCGCACAGCGGATCGATCAGCGCGGTGTGCCGCCGCATCGCGATCCGCGCCAGCCGCTCGACCTCCACCTTGCGCCGCGCCGCCGCCAGCGGTTCGAGCGCGGCGGGGCGCAGGATTTCGGCATCATAGCCATCCGCGACAATCACCCCGCAGGTTTCGGGACGGAACGCCGCACTCTCCAGCGGCGCACGGTCCAGCCCCGGCGGCAGGCCCCAGTAGAACCGGTCGCAGAAATCGAGGTAATCGGGCCACTTGGCATCGCCCAGCAGATCGCCGCGGGCGACCTTGATCTCGACAATCACCACCAGCCCCTTGGCATCGATCCCCATCAGATCGGCGCGCCGGCCATTGCGGATTGGCACTTCGGGCAGGCACCAGATGTCGTTGCGCGCAAACAGCCGCCCGATCCCGCGCGCGACATCGCCTGCGGCAAGGGCCGTGGGAGCAGGCGAATAAGAAAGGGCCGAATCAGACAGGGCCGAATCAAACGGGGGAAGTGCGCCGGTCATAGCGCATTATCTGGAACATAATGCGAACACGGTCAAGCCGTGGTGCCGGCTCCGGCCATCGCCAGCACCGCACTGCGGGCGGCATGGAATTCGCGCCACAGCGTCAGCGCCGGGGCGGCCGTGTCCTGCCCGCGGCGGGACAGGGTGGCAAGTGCCTCCAGCCCGCTTGCAAGCATCGCCGAGATATCTTCGACAGCCTGCAAGGCATGGGCATGACGGCGCGCATCGGCCCTCGCAAGCGCAGCCATCAACCCCTCGCCGGTAGCCTCGGGCTCGGGCGCAATCCGGGCGAGCAGCGCGAGCTGTGCCGCCTGTCCGTGGAGCGCATCCCAGGCAAGCGCCAGAGCATCATGCGACCGCCGCGGGCGCGCACCGGAGGGGCTCTCGGGCAGAATCATTTCGGGCGGAAGCGTGGCCATTGGCGAGAGCCTATGCGCGGCTCCTTGCCGATTGGTTAAGCCTGCCCCGGCCGGCAAGGTGAGGCCCGGCCCGGCGGAACAATTGTCTGGCGCCGCCACCAGACACTTGCTAAGCGCCCGCCGGAGCGCAATGATACTGCGCACCGCATGGCACCATGCACCCGTAGCTCAGCTGGATAGAGTGCTGCCCTCCGAAGGCAGAGGTCACAGGTTCGAATCCTGTCGGGTGCGCCATTTCCCCTCGTGCTGCCGCCGCCATCACCATCCAGGGCGTTCGTCGCCTGCTGACAGGGCTTCGTCGCATCGGGTCTTGTCGTGACGGCAGGGGTGCCGATGTGCAGGGTCCGGAAATATGACTTTTCCGCGTAAAGATGACGGTAGAAAGTTAATCCCCCCGCCCGTATAGGACGATTATGGCAACGCCGATCTACGAATTCGCGCAGATTCCGCGGGTCGACCCTGCGTCGAAGCCGCGCGCAGGATCGCGCCGCGTGCGCGATGCCGGTCAGGCGCCAACCGTCGGCGTGATCTACAATCCGCGCAGCCACCGCAATCTCGGGGCCGACTTCGACTGCGGGCTGTGTCCGCATGTCCACATCGCCCAGCCCCGCGCCCGCGCCCAGCTGCCCGAGGCGCTCGCGGATTTCGCGGCCAAGGGCATCGATCTGCTGGTGATCAACGGCGGCGATGGCACTGTGCGCGATGTGCTGACCTGCGGACAGGCGATCTTCGGGGACGAATGGCCCGCAATCGCCGTGCTCCCCAAGGGCAAGACCAACGCTCTGACCTTCGATCTCGGCATTCCCGATGACTGGACCCTGCAGGACGCGATCGATGCGCTCGACCATGGCGGGCGCACCTGGCGCCGCCCGATGGTGGTGTCGTCAAACGACAGTGCCGCCCAGAACCGGGGCGTCTCGCAGGTGGCCGGCTTTATCCTCGGCGCGGGGGCATTCACCAAGGCGACGCAGGCCGGGCAGAGCGCGCACAAGCTTGGCGCATTCGACAGCATGGTGGTGGCGGTAACCGCGGCATGGGCGCTGCTCCAGTCGCTGTTCGCCAGCCGCGCCAATCCCTGGCGCAAAGGCGCACGCATGCAGATCGGGCTGGGCACGGCGGATGCGCCGATGGCGCACAGCGGACATGGCGATCCGGCGATGCGGCAGCTGCTGTTCGCGTCCACGCTGGAACGTCTGCCCGCGGGAATAAATCCCTTCGGCGCCCTGCGGCACGGCCTGAAACTCGTCGCGCTCGACCAGATTTCGCGCCGCACCACAGCGCTGATCCCCGCAATCCTGCTCGGCAAACTGCGCAACGGCCTGCGCGAACGCGGGATCCATCAGCTGACCGCGAGCCAGTTCAGCCTGTCGATCGACGACCAGTTCATCCTTGATGGCGAGGCCTTCCCGCCGGGCGATTACCGGATCGAGCAGGGGCCGGAGCTCGCATTCGTCACGCCATGACCGCGCACACCGGTGCGCTGGCAGAGCGGATCGGCACGCGCCTTTCCGTCCCCGCCCAACCTGCCGTGGCCGAATTTGCCAAGGCGCTGGCCGATGCGGCAGGTGCGCGCGCGGTGCTGTTCTACGGATCGAACCTGCGCACCGGATCATTGGACGGGGTGCTCGATTTCTACATCCTGCTGCCCGGCACCGGGGAAGCCGCGATCTGGCCGACGGTGAGCTATCACGAACGCGGGCATGATGGCCTGACCCTGCGCGCCAAGGTCGCGACGATGCGGCTGGCGACCTTCGCCCGCGCGGCCAGCGGCGAGACCACCGACACCACCATCTGGGCGCGCTTCGTGCAGCCGAGCGCGCTGATCTGGGCTGCGGATGATGCCGCAAGGACCGAGGTGATCGCCGCCATTGCCGCTGCTGCCACCACCGCGGCCCGCCTCGCTGCGGCACTGGGCCCTGCCAGCGGCACGGCAGAAGAATACTGGCGCGCCCTGTTTCAGGCCACCTACAGGGCCGAATTCCGGGTCGAGAAAAGCGGGCGCGAGAACGACATTCTGGCCGTCAACGCCGATCATTTCGCCGGCCTGCTGCCGCTGGCGTGGGAAGCGGGCGGCATCCCGGTCAGCGTGGAGGGTGACAGGCTGACCCCCGACCTGCCTCACTGGCAGCGCGGCGTCATCCTCGGATGGTGGAAACGCCGCGCCCGGCTGGGCAAGCCGCTCAACCTGCTGCGGCTGGTCAAGGCGAGCACCACCTTCGAAGGCGCGGCGCGCTATGCCGCATGGAAGATCGAGCGGCACACGGGGATGCCGGTGAAACTCACGCCCTTCCGCGAACGGTTCCCGCTGCTGGCTGCGCCGCAGGTGCTCTGGGATCTCTACCGCCACCGCCGCGCACAGGGCGGCGGTGCCTGACGCTTCACATATACTGGATAGAAATCGACATCCGCGTCACACCGCTGTCCGCACTGAAACGCACCTTGTCGACCGAAGGCGGCCGCGGCACGAGGCCGAGGACCTTCTTGATCCCGGGATTGTTCGACATCCCCGCCCCGTCCGAAAGATCGGACTTGCGGTTGCCATTCACGTCGTGATGCACCGCGATCGCATAATCGCCGGTCGCAGGAAGCGGGACGCACACCGCAACATTACCGGGCTGCGGGGTGGCATCCACCCGCATCACGTAACGCTTCGATTTCAGCCAGTCGCTGCTGTTGGCAGGATAGGCGCGCACGAACAGATTGCCGCTCGACGACTTGATGCCGCTGACCGCAACCCGCACAGCCGGGCCCTTGCCCGGGGCGCACAGGCTCATGTCGTTGGGGCCGGAACGGGCATAGGTATAGTTCTGCGCGGCGAGCGCTGTGCCCGCGAGCGAACCGCCAAAGGCAAGTCCGGCGGCTGCCACAACCAGCATGGCCTTGCCGGCAGTGCGCCGCCAGTCAGGCGGGGGAAAGGGAGCGGGAAAGCAGGTCATGGGCGTCTCGTGGAATGGAGGGGAGAGGGCGTCGCGTCGCAATTGGCGTTGCGTCGGGCCGGTCGGTTCGATGCTGCTTATCGCAAAGCCCGCCTGAATTGCGGCTTAATTGCCGCCCGCTTCGTCGCAAGCCTGCGAATCGCCGCCGTGGAAAAGGCGCGATTGGCGCTTGTCCCCCGATTCGCAGCTCCCGTATGGCTGGGCGAGCGTCAGAAAGGGCCTGCGCCGCGCCATGCCTGCACCTTTGATTTCCCCCTCGATCCTCTCTGCCGACTTCGCCCGGCTGGGCGAGGAAGTGCGCGCCGTCGATGCGGCGGGTGCGGACTGGATCCATATCGATGTGATGGACGGGCATTTCGTGCCCAACATCACCATCGGCCCCGATGTGGTCAAGGCGCTGCGTCCGCACACAACCAAGCCGTTTGACGTGCACCTGATGATTGCGCCGGTCGATCCCTATCTGCAAGCCTTTGCCGAGGCCGGGGCCGACATCATCACTGTCCACCCCGAAGCCGGCCCGCACATCCACCGCACGCTTCAGGCGATCAAGGCGCTGGGCAAGAAAGCCGGCGTGGTGATCAATCCCGGCACGCCGGTCGAGGTGCTCGACAACCTCATGGACATGGCCGATCTCATTCTGGTGATGAGTGTGAACCCCGGTTTTGGCGGGCAGAGCTTCATCCCTTCGCAGCTGGAAAAGGTCGCCCGCATCCGCTCGATGATCACCCGTTCGGGCCGGGCGATCCATCTTGAGGTGGATGGCGGGGTCAATCCCGAAACCGCACGGATGTGCGTGGAGGCGGGGGCCGATGTGCTGGTCGCAGGATCGGCGACGTTCAAGGGCGGGGCCGATTGCTACGCCGCCAATATCGCCGCGCTGAAGGGGGCTGGCTGATGGCAACGCTGCTGCGCACCCCTGCCGCCGCCCGCGCCGAAGCGCTGGTGGAGCGGGTCGCGGGCAGCCCGGCACTGGCGCTCGCCGCGGAGGCGGATGCGGGTGTCCTGTCAGCGCCCGAACCTGCCGCTGAACCGGCTGCCGAAGAACCCTCGCGCGCGCTGGCGCTGAGCGATGCCATCACCATGCGCAGCGGCCCGGGCGAGGCGCTGATCCGGCTCGCCTACCGTCTCGGCGTGCCGGGCAACGCACTGGCGACCCCGTTCCGACGCCCGCCGCCCTTGCGGGTGCTCGCGACGGTCGAGAGCCCCAATCGCGGCGACCGGGCTGCAGGCACGGCCTTGCGAGCGGGGCATTTTCTGATCCACGGCGCCCGCCTGCCGATCGCCGGGATCGACTTCGCCCCTGCCGCCCATCATGCGCCCGGGGTCGAACGGGTGTTGCATTCCTTCGGCTGGCTGGGCGATCTCGCCGCCAGCGCGCCGCGCGCCGATGGCTCTGCCGTCGCGGAGCGGATCACCGCACAATGGCTCCACGCCAATCGCGAACCCGGCAAGGGTGCGGCATGGGATGTCGAGCTGACCGGCCTGCGACTGGTCGCATGGCTGGTGCACGCGCCGCTGGTGCTGGCCGGCCATGACAAGAGCCTCAAGGCGCGGGTGCTTGCCGCCATCGGGGACACCGCCGCATGGCTCGACAAGAAGGCGCCGCGTGAAGGGGCCGGGTTTGCCGGGGTCGCCGGATGGGCGGGGATCGTTGCGGCAGGGCTGCTGCTGCCCAATGGCAAGCCGCGGCGGCTGTATGGCGAGGCCGGTCTGGTCAAGGCGCTGGGCGACATGGTGGGCGAGGATGGCGGCGTGTTGTCGCGCTGCCCGGCCGCGCAGCTTGATGCGATCCGGCTGCTGACCGATGTGCTGGCCTGCTACCAGGCGGTCGAGATCGCGCCGCCGCCTGCGCTTGCGGTGATGCGCGAACTGCTGGTGCCGCCGCTGCTGGCGCTGCGCCACGGCGATGGCGCGCTGGGCAACTGGCAGGGGCAGGGCGCGATCCTTGCCGACCGCGTCAATGCCGTGATCGAAGCCTCCGGCGTGCGCACCCGCCCGCTGGTGACGACCGGAAGCTGGGGTTACAGCCGCGTCAAGGCGGGCGAGACGCTGCTGCAATTCGACACCGCCCCGCCGCCGCGGGCGCGCCACGCACGGGTCGGCTGCGCATCGACGCTGGCATTCGAACTGTCCGACGGGCCGCAACGGGTGATCGTCAATTGCGGCGGATCGGCGCTCGCCGGCGGACAGGTTCCGGCGCGGATCGGACAGGGGCTGCGGGCCACGGCGGCTTTCTCGACACTGGTGCTCGACAATGCCAATTCCACCGCGGTGCTGCTCCACGGCAAGCTCGGCAAAGGGGTGGAGACCGTCGCGGTCGAACGCCGCATGGTGGCCGGAAGGGGGCGTGAAGCCACCCGGATCGAGGCCGCGCATGATGGTTATGCCAGCCGTTTCGGCCTGACCCATCAGCGCATCCTCACCCTGGCGGGCGACGGCACCGAACTGGCGGGCGAGGACATCCTGATCCCCACCTCCAGCAAGGGCAAGCGCGGCAAGATCGCCTTCGCCATCCGCTTCCACCTCGGACGCGGGGTCGAGGTGCAGCTTTCGGGCGACAGGCGCGGGGCAAGCCTGCTGCTGCCCGACGGTCGGCTCTGGCAATTCCGCCTGCGCGGCGATAGGGCGGGCGCCGACGCAATCACCCTGTCTGCCGAGGATAGCCTGTGGGTCGACGGCGATGGCCGCCCGCACGCCACCGAACAGCTGGTGATCGAGGGACTGGCATTGCGCAGCGGGGGGCAATTCTCCTGGCTGCTGAGGAAAACAGGGTAGGTTTCAGCCATGAACGACAAGGTGATCAAGCGGGCGCTGCTGTCAGTGTCCGACAAGAGCGGTTTGGCTGATCTGGGCCGCGAACTGGCCGCACGCGGCGTCGAGCTGGTCAGCACCGGCGGCACCGCCAAGGCCCTGCGCGATGCAGGCCTTGCCGTGAAGGATGTCTCCGACCTCACCGGCTTTCCCGAGATGATGGACGGGCGGGTGAAAACCCTGCACCCGACAGTCCACGGCGGGCTGCTCGCGCTGCGCGACAATCCCGAACATGTCGCTGCGATGGAGGCCCACGGGATCGGCGCGATCGATCTGGTGGTGGTCAACCTCTACCCCTTCGAAGCGACCGTGGCCAAGGGCGCGAGCCGCGAGGATGTGATCGAGAACATCGACATCGGCGGCCCTTCGATGGTGCGCTCGGCAGCCAAGAACCACGGCTTTGTCACCATACTCACCGATCCTGCCGATTATGCGACGCTGGTGGCGGAAATGGATGCCAATGGCGGCGCGACCACGCAGGCCTTCCGCACCCGCATGGCGGGCAAGGCCTATGCCCGCACCGCTGCCTATGATGCGGCGATTGCCAGCTGGTTCGCCTTCTCGCCCGCTGCTTCGGACGAACCGACGCTGTTCCCCGACACCCTGCCCCTCGCCTTCAAGCGCGCCGACACGCTGCGCTATGGCGAAAACCCGCACCAGTCGGCGGCGATCTATGTCCCGCAGGTGGCGGGCACGGCGGGCGTTCCGCAGGCCAGCCAGTTGCAGGGCAAGGAGCTGAGCTACAACAACCTCAACGATGCCGATGCCGCGCTCGAACTGGCGGCAGAATTTGCCGGGCAGGAGCCCGCGGTGGTGATCGTCAAGCACGCTAACCCCTGCGGCGTGGCGCAAGGACAATCGCTGCTCGACGCATGGGAAGCGGCGCTGGCCTGCGATTCTGTTTCGGCCTTCGGCGGGATCATCGCGGTCAACACCGAACTCGACGCCGCCACCGCCGAGGCGATTTCGGCGATCTTCACCGAAGTGGTGATCGCGCCCAGCGTTTCCGCCGAAGCGCGCGAGATTTTCGCGAAGAAGAAGAACCTGCGCCTGCTCGAATGCGGCGCACTGCCGAACCCGCGCCGGGGCGGCCTCGCGCTCAAGACCATCGCTGGCGGCGTCCTCATCCAGTCGCGCGACAATGGCGCGATTTCCGCCGGCGACCTCAAGGTGGTGACCAAGCGTGCGCCCACCGAGCAGGAACTCAAGGACTGCCTGTTCGCCTGGACGGTGGCCCGCCACGTCAAATCCAACGCCATCGTCTACGCCAAGGACGGCGCGACCGCCGGAATCGGTGCCGGTCAGATGAACCGCCGCGATTCGGCCCGCATCGCCGCGATCAAGGCCAGGGAAGCTGCCGAAACCTATGGCTGGGCCGCACCGCGCACGGCGGGCAGCGCGGTCGCCTCCGACGCGTTCTTCCCCTTTGCCGATGGTCTGCTGGCGGCTGCCGAAGCAGGCGCGACAGCGGTGATCCAGCCGGGCGGCTCGATCCGCGATGACGAGGTGATCGCGGCGGCTGATGAAGCGGGCCTCGCGATGGTGTTCACCGGCATGCGGCATTTCCGGCACTGATATGTTTTGCGAGGGCGCCTCCGCGCCCTCGTCCTCGCTGCGTTTCGCGCTTCGCGCGAGCAGCTGCGGGCGGCCGGTCGGCCTTGCGGGCCTTTGGCCCGTTCGGCTTGCCTTCTTGGGGCTGCTTTCGGGATTTCGCTCTGTCGCACCCCGCGCACGGCTTGGCTCGCGGGCTGGCCCTGTGCAACTTTTTATCAGGCGCTGCGTAACTATTCGCGGTGGGCGACAGTAATTGCACCCGACCGCCATGTTCATCCCGTCGCAATCCGGCTGCGGGCAGGGACAGGCGGAGCCAACGAATCACGAGCCACCCGATGCGCCTTTTCTCGTCAGACCTCGTCCGCAATTTCGGTATCGGCTTTGTCGTCGGCACCCTGCTTGTGGCCGGTGCCAATGCGGAGAACTGGAGCGCAGACCTGTCTTCCCCGGCGCAGGCAGCGCCGATGGCAAAGGCCGCACCCCTTTCGGCTGACTTCGTGATCGGACATCAGGGAACGAGGTAATGCGCGCAATCGCCCTGCTGCTTGCGGCAGGATCGCTGGCCCTTTCGGCCTGCTCCGGCCCGGCCATCGCGGCGGAAGAGCCCGTCAATGCCCCTGCCGCCACCCGCGTGGCAAAGGAGGCGAAGGGCCTCAAGACCGCCATCTTCGCCGGCGGATGCTTCTGGGGCGTGGAAGGTGTGTTCAGCCACGTGAAGGGCGTCACTTCGGCGGTGTCGGGCTTCCACGGTGGCAATGCGGCGAGCGCAAAGTACGACATGATCATCACCGGCGTGACCGATCATGCCGAAAGCGTGAAGATCACCTACGATCCCGCCGTGATCCGTTACGACCAGCTGCTGCGCATCTTCTTTTCGGTAGTGGCCGATCCCACGCTCAAGAACCGGCAGGGGCCGGATGTCGGCGCGCATTACCGCAGCGCGATCGTGCCGATGAATGCCGAACAGGCCGCCGTCGCCAAGGCCTACATCGCCCAGCTCGGAAAGTCGGGGCTGTGGAAGAAGCCGATCGTCACCCGGATCGAAGCCTACAAGGCGTTCTACCCCGCCGAAGACTATCATCAGGACTTCATGGCCAACAACCCGCGCCACGGATATATCCTGCGCTGGGACAAGCCCAAGGTCGAGGCGCTCAAGACCATGTTCCCCAACCAGTACCGGGCGAGCTTTCTGCGCGACGCCGGATAGGCGGAGCAGCCCCGACCCGTCTGGCGCTGTGCATCAGGGCGGGTTCACTTCGCTCCACACCGCGGCTATATCTGCAAATATGCCAGAAAGAGCACATCTAGAGGCGCACGGGCGCCCGCATCACGAGCTGACCGGCGCAGAACTGGTCGCCGAAGCATCGCGGGCGCTGGTCGCGGCGGGCGAGCAGTGGACATCGATGCGCGAGGCTGTGTTCACCGAACTGGCGGAACATGATCGTCCCGTTTCCGCCTATGACATTGCCGACAATCTTTCGGCCAAGCGCGGCAAGCGGGTGGCGCCCAATTCGGTTTACCGCATCCTCGATGTGTTTGTGGCCAACAACCTCGCCATGCGCGTCGAAAGTGCCAACGCCTATCTCGCCAACACCCACCCCGGCTGCGCGCATGACTGCATCTTCCTGGTCTGCGACGAATGCGGCGAGGCTGCCCATGTCGATGACGAGGATGTGAGCCGCGCGGTGCGCGCCATCGCCGCCGCCCGCAGCTTCACGGCGCAGCGTCCGGTGCTGGAGATTCGGGGGCTCTGCAAGAGCTGCGCCTGATCGGCACGCATTGACGTCGATCAAGCCTTACATCGACAGGCCGGATTTCGGTGTGTAAGGCTGAAGGTTATGAATCAACCGCCTCATTCGCCGCCTCACACGCCTCTGCTGGATCTGGTCAACACACCCGACGATCTGCGCCGCCTCAAGCCCGAACAGCTCCGCCAGCTTGCCGACGAATTGCGCGCCGAGATGATCGACGCGGTCAGCGTGTCGGGCGGGCATCTGGGATCGGGTCTCGGCGTGGTCGAACTGACCGTGGCGATCCACTATGTGTTCAACACCCCGCAGGACAAGCTGGTGTGGGACGTCGGGCACCAGTGCTACCCGCACAAGATCATCACCGGACGGCGTGACCGCATCCGCACCCTGCGGCAAGGCGGCGGCCTTTCGGGCTTCACCAAGCGGTCCGAAAGCGAATATGACCCCTTCGGCGCAGCGCACTCCTCGACCTCGATTTCGGCAGCGCTGGGCTTTGCCATCGCCAACAAGCTGAAGGGCGAGCCGGGGCGCGGGATCGCGGTGATCGGCGATGGCTCGATGAGCGCCGGTATGGCCTACGAGGCGATGAACAACGCGGCTGCGGCGGGCAACCGGCTGATCGTGATCCTCAACGATAACGACATGTCGATCGCGCCGCCGGTCGGCGGGCTTTCGGCCTATCTGGCGCGCATGGTGTCGTCGAGCGAATATCTCGGCATCCGCAGCCTCGCCAGCCGCGCGGTCAAGAAGATGAGCCGCCGCCTGCACGACACCATCGGCAAGGCGGAAGAGTTCACCCGCGGCATGGTGACCGGCGGGACGCTGTTCGAGGAGCTGGGCTTCTATTACGTCGGCCCGATTGACGGGCACAATCTCGATCACCTGCTTCCCGTGCTGGAAAACGTGCGCGACACCAGCGAAGGCCCGGTGCTGATCCATGTCGTCACCGAAAAGGGCAAGGGCTACGCCCCGGCGGAAAACAGCGCCGACAAGTATCACGGCGTGCCCAAGTTCAACGTCGTCACGGGCGAGAAGGCCAAGAGTGCGCCCAGCGCGCCCGCCTATCAGGACGTGTTCGGCCTGACGCTGGCCAAGCTGGCGGATACCGACAGCCGCATTTGCGCAATTACCGCCGCCATGCCTTCGGGCACCGGGGTGGACAAGTTCGCCAAGGCGCACCCCGCCCGCACCTTCGATGTCGGCATTGCCGAACAGCACGCGGTGACCTTTGCGGCGGGGCTAGCGGCGGAAGGCATGCGGCCCTTCGCCGCGATCTATTCCACCTTCCTCCAGCGCGCTTACGATCAGGTGGTGCACGATGTGTGCATCCAGAACCTGCCCGTTCGCTTCGCCATCGACCGCGCCGGGCTGGTCGGTGCGGACGGGGCCACGCACGCCGGCTCCTTCGACATCACCTATCTCGCCACCCTGCCCAACATGGTGGTGATGGCCGCCGCCGACGAGGCAGAGCTGGTCCACATGACCTACACCGCTGCCGAATATGACGAAGGCCCGATCGCCTTCCGCTACCCGCGCGGCAACGGCACCGGGGTTCCGCTGCCGGAAGTCCCGGTCAAGCTCGAAATCGGCAAGGGCCGGCTGGTGCGCGAAGGCAGCAAGGTCGCGATTCTTTCGCTGGGCGCACGCCTCACCGAAGCCCTCAAGGCCGCCGACACGCTGGAGGCCAAGGGGCTTTCCACCACGGTCGCCGACCTGCGCTTTGCCAAGCCGCTCGACGAGGAGCTGATCGCCCGGCTGATGCGCAGCCACGAGGTTATCGTCACGGTCGAGGAAGGCGCCATCGGCGGCCTCGGCGCGCATGTGCTGACCTTTGCCAGCGACACCGGCCTCACCGACAACGGGTTGAAGGTGCGCACGCTGCGCCTGCCCGATATCTTCATCGATCACGACGATCCGGTGAAGCAGTATGACGAAGCCGGCCTCAACGCGCCGCAGATCGTCGACACGGTGCTGAAGGCGCTGAAGCACAACAGCGCCGGAATCGACGCCGAGGAAGCACGCGCCTGATCTAGCGGGCCGCGGGGGCTTTCCGCGCGGTCAGCTGGACCTGCTCGATCAGTGACAGCGGCGGTGCATCGGGCGCGGTTTCTGCGTCCGTGGCATTGTCGTCAGGCACCGGTTCGCCCTTCAGCTCCGCGATTTCGCGCTTGCGGCGGGCGAGATAGGTGTCGCGCCGCATGCCATAGGGGTCGTCCGAGGCTTCGATCTCGGCCAGTTCGGCATCGACCTCCAGCCGCGCATCCAGCCCGTTCACCACGAAATAGGTCACGGCATATTCGGGCTGGTTGAAGGGCTTGCCCACGGCAAAGGGCAGCAGCGCCTGATCCAGCGTGCTGCCGATGATGTCGCGCACCGATGTCGCGCCCGTCACCGGCAGATAGAGATAGGGCCCGGGGCCCACGCCGTAGAAGCCCATCGTGTTGGCAAAGCCGTTGCGGCGGTACGGCAGTCCGATCCCCGGCTTGCCCGCCACGTCGATCAGCCCGCCGATCCCCAGCGTGGAATTGATCGCCAGCCGCCCCAGCGTCTCGAACGCCTTGCCGACCTTGCCTTGCAGCAGGAAATTGAGCGCATTGCTCGGCTCGCCGAGGTTCCTGACCACATTGCCGAGGCCATCACGCACCGGGCGCGGCAGGCCATCGCGATAGGCATAGGCCACCGGTTCGACCAGCGCGGCATCGACCGCCTGCGTGATGCGATAGCTTTCGGCGTTGAATTTCTCGACCGGGTCGCCGGCCGGCGGGCCATATTCGCCCTCGATGATGATCTCGTTGCCTTCCCCCGTATCGTCTGCGGGCGGGCCGGAATCTTCGGGCGGGGTTTCCTGCGGGGTCAGGCTCCATGCCACCGGCGCGACTGTCGCAAGGGCAGGCGGCGGGGACGGCGGCAGCGGCGTTGTTACGGATAGCGCCGCGCTCAGCAGCGGCGGGGAGGTGGCAAACAGGGACAGGCTCGGCAATATCGTTCTCCGCTTTGCCCCCTATCATTAGCGCACACGGGTGGCGGGCCGCCTTGCCCTTGGCACTGCCCGCCTATACGCAAGCTTAATAACCCCCGTCACTGTCACAAGGTTCCCCATGTCACTGATCCAGATCGCCAAAGAAGGCCCCGTCACCATCCTCACGCTTGATCGGGCCGATACGATGAACCCGCTCGGCGCGCCGGGCGACGGGGACGAGTTTGTGGCCGTCGCCAACGCCATCAACCGCGACATGGAGTGCCGCGTGGTGATCCTGACCGGTGCGGGCCGGGCGTTCAGTGCGGGCGGCGATATCAAGGCGATGCGCGACAAGACCGGCACCTTCGGCGGCACCACTCCGGCCATTTCGGACGGGTATCGCGACAATATCCATCAGATGCTGCGCGCCCTTTACGGCCTGCGCGTGCCGGTGATCGCGGCGGTCAACGGCCCGGCGATCGGCCTGGGGTGCGATGTTGCCTGCCTCGCCGATATCCGCATCGCTTCGGAAAGCGCGAAGTTCGGGGTGACTTTCCTCAAGCTCGGAATCATCCCCGGCGATGGCGGCACCTGGATCCTCCCCCGCGTGATCGGGATGAGCCGGGCGGCCGAGCTGTTCTACACCGGCGACGTGATCGACGCCGCCACGGCCAAGGACTGGGGCCTCGTCAGCCGCGTGGTTCCGGCCGATGCGCTGATGGACGAAGCGCGGGCGCTCGCCGCAAAGATCGCCCTGCTCCCGCCGCATTCGCTGCGCCACACCAAGAACCTGCTGCGGCAGGGCCAGCAGACGAGTTACGACACCGCACTGGAACTCGCCGCCAACACGCAGGCGATGATGCACACCACCGCCGATCATGCGGAAGGCGTGATGGCCCTGATCGAAAAGCGCGCTGCGGTGTTTACTGGGGAGTAGTTACCCGATCCACCGGAACACCCCCGCCGGGATCCCCGCCCGCCACAGGTGCACCCAGCTTCCCGCCAGCCACAGCGCGGTGCCCGCCAGCAGCGGCAGGGCGCCCACCGCTGCAAGCTTGCCCCAGCGCGGCCAGTAGGAGGTCTTGGCGGACCACTCGGCCCAGGCATCGCCCATCAGCACTTCTTTCTTGGCGTCCTGCATCTTCGCGCCCACCAGCGCGAGGATGCCCATGGCGAGCGCGGTGATCATCGTCCGCGTGCTCCAGAACAGCACGAGGTGCGAGGCCGCCCACAGCCCGATCGCCCACATCATCGGGTGCCGGGTGACGCGGAACACACCCTTGGGCTCGGCGCGCGCCTGAGCTTCGGCCATCGGGGTCGGCAGCGCGGGATTGCCCATGAAGGAGCCTGCGAGCAGGATCATGGCGGGCAGGGTCAGTGCCGTGGCGATGATCCAGCCGATCTCGCCCGAACCGCCAAGGTCGGCAGGGGGTGCAGCGACAAAGGCGAAGTAGACCCAGCCGAGCGTCGCGAAGCTGACCACGCTGTAGGCCACCTGAAACCCGCCTGCGCCCAAGGCCTTGACCATGGCTGCACGGAGCGGGTGCGACATCGCGAAATGCGTGCCGACAAAGGCGACATTGGCCGCGACAAGGTTCCAGATTGCAGTGTCCATGGTCGATCCGTCCCCGATACCGGGGCTGAATCTAGCCTTCGATCGCGATCAGTTCCACCTTGAAAACCAGCGTTGCGTTGGGCGGGATCGGCCCGCGCCCGACCGGGCCGTAAGCCATGTCTGCGGGGATGGCGATCTCGATCGTCTCACCCACACCCATGTTCGGGATGGCAAGCTGCCAGCCCCTGACCAGCCGCCCGAGCGGGAAGGTGGCCGGGGTTCCGCGGGCATAGGAACTGTCGAACACCGTCCCGTCGAGCAGTTTGCCCTCGTAATGGACGGTGATGCGGTCCGCGACAGTCGGTTTGCGATCGGATGCACGGTATGTGATCCAGCGCCAGCGCACCCCGCCTTCCACGAAATGCCAGCCATCCTCTGGCGTCAGTCCCAGCAGATAGATCTGCTGCTGCGCGTGCCATGCCGGGTCTTGCGCGTTGCCCGCAGCCGCATCACCGCCCGCCCCGTCCTGCGCGAGAACGGGGTGGGCGGCGCACATGATCGCAGCCGCGAGCGCGGCCGCAACCGCCCTGTTCGCCAGTCGCATTACCAGTCGTACGCCTTGGGCCGGGCGCTTTCATCAAGCGTCTTGTAGCGATCGCGCAGGCGGGTCTGGTGATTGGTGAGATCCTGCTGGACCCCGCCGATATAGACCCGCGTCGGGACCGAGCCGGCTTCCAGCGGGTCGCCATCCCACAGCACCACATCGCCCAGCGCACCGGGCTTGAGCACGCCCGCCTTGCCGCCCATACCGCTGATTTCGGCGGGGACAGAGCTGATCGCGGCGAAGGCCTTGCCCCACTCCATGCCCGAAGCACCGGGCACCCGGGTCAGTGCGACGAGGTTGCCCGCCACCTGCTGCAACCGGCGCGGGTCCTGCAGGGTCGAGGCATTGATCGCGACCTTCACGCCCGCCTTGGCGAGGCGGCCCGCGTTCGACTGGGTCGCGCCCAGCTGTTCGAAGGTTTCGGGCAGGTCGATCAGCCCGTTGGCAATCACCGGCACGCCCGCAGCGGCGATATCATCCGCCACCAGCCAGCCTTCGGTGGCACCCACCAGCACCAGATCGAGCTTGGGATATTCGCCCTTGAGCGCCAGCACGGCGCGGATATCGGCCATCCGGTCGGCGGCGACATAGAGCTTCTGCTGCCCTGTCACCACCGGCACCAGCGCCTCGGCATCGAAGCGGCTCAGCATCACCTCGTCGCCCTTGGCGATTTCGGTGGTCTGGGGAATGCCCGGCTTGCCGACCAGCGCCTGCGCCTCGCGCAGGGCAGCGCGCAGCAGCACATGTGCGGCAACGCGGCTGCCGCCGGCCAGATCCGCCCCGCCTTCGCCAAGGGTGATCATCTGGAAGGCGCGGGCCTGCATCACCGGGCGGCTGTCGCTATCCAGATCGATGATCGCGCCCTGCCCCGCAAAGATCGAGCCGGAGGGCATCGTCGTGGTCGCCGCACGGGTAATCCCGGCGGCGCGGTGGACGAGGATGTGCTGCGAGGTCGGGTTGATGCTCGACGAGGCATCGAGCGCCGCGCTGAACGGCGAGCCGTTTGCGGTGATATCGTTCGATTCGCCCACCGCCGACACATCGGCAAGGCCAAGCGTCGTCACGGTCGCGAACAGGCCGGGGGTCACCCACGCGCCGCCGGCATTGACGGTCGTGCCGACAGCCGCAGGCGCGCCGCTGGCAGCACCGGCATAGACCACGCTGCCGCCCTTCACCACCACGGTGCCGCCTTCGATCGGGGCACCGCCATCGCCCAGCACCAGCTTGGCGTTGGTGATGGTCACATCCTGCGCCAGCGCGGGGGCCGAAAGGGCGAGAGCGCTCGCCGCAAGTGCAAGGAGCCGCTTCATTTCACATCTCCTTCACCGGGCTGGCCAAGCTCGAAGTCGCTCACCGGACGGGTCTTGGGGTTCATCGCATCGAACATCAGCGCGCCGTCGATCCAGACCTTTTCGGGCCGCGAATAGACACTCAGCGGATCGCCGTTCCACAGCACCACATCGGCCATCTTGCCGGCATCGAGGCTGCCGGTCAGGTGGTCGATCCCCATCGCCTTGGCGGGGTTCAGCGTGATCCACTGGATCGCGGTGGCATCGGAAATCTCGATGCCGAGCCTGAGGCCGGCCTTCTGCGCCTTGCGCGCTTCCTGGTTGAGGCGCTGGATATCATTGGCATCGTCGGAATGGATCACCACGCAGGCGCCTTCGCGTTGCAGGAAGGCGGCGTTTTCCATGATGCCGTCGTAGGATTCCATCTTGAAGCCGTACCAGTCGGCCCAGATCGCGCTGCACACGCCGTTTTCGCGCAGCAGATCGCCGATCTTGTAGGCTTCGACCGCGTGATGGAAGGTCGAAACCTTGTAGCCCATCTCCTTGGCCATATCCATGACGAGCGCCATTTCATCGGCGCGGTAGCAGTGGTTGTGGACGAGGATTTCGCCCTTCAGCACGCCCGCCAGCGTTTCCTTGCCGAGATCGCGCTTCGCCTTGGGGTCATTGGCGTATTCGATCGCGTCGAGCCAGGTGTCACGGTTGACCGCGAAGTTGCCCATGCGGGTCGAAGGCATCCGTCCGCGACCGCCATAGACGCGCTTGGGGTTTTCGCCGCAGGCCATCTTGAAGCCGTAGGGCGCGCCGGGGAACTTCATCTGCTGCACGGTGCGGCCGGGCACGTTCTTGAGCGTGACCGAGCGCCCGCCCATGAGGTTGGCCGAGCCGGGCAGGATCTGCAACGCGGTGATCCCGCCATTGGCGAGCGCGCGGGTGAAGCCGGGGTCCTGCGGCCAGACCGAATGTTCGGCCCACACTTCGGGCGTGGTCGGGCTGGTCGCCTCGTTCCCGTCCGAATGCGCCTGCACGCCGGGCGAGGGGTAATCGCCGAGGTGCGAGTGGATGTCGATAATGCCGGGGGTGACGAACTTGCCGGTGCCGTCGAACACCGCGATATCGGCCGGGATCGGGGTGTCAGGGCCGCCGACCGACACGATCTTGCCGCCCGACATGAACACCACGCCGTTTTCGATTTTGCCGCCCTTGCCGTCATAGATGGTCGCGCCGCGGATCGCGGTGGCGACATTGGGATAGGGCTTGTAGGTCGAGGGGAACACGCCCTCGCTCTCTTTCTTGGCGACGAACGCGGGGGCCGCGTCTTCGTCCTTGTCCTTTTTCTTGTCTTTCTCGCGCGCGCCGACTGCGGTCGCGCAGAGTGTCAGCGCGATGGCGCTGGCAAGTGTGACAAGCGCGCCGCTGCGGACGCGCTGTTTGGCGTGTGAAAGCATCGATAGCCCCTTCGATTTCCCTGTCACAATCTGTGACCCGAAAACCGAAGGGTGTCTATGCGTTTGAACGACCGGCGTTGCCGCTTGGTCTATTCCGCCGGACGGGCGGCGACGGGGTAGGCCTCGTCGGTGCCGTCAGCGGCGGGCGCAGTGTCGTCCTTGAGCGTGTCGAGGTGCATCAGCTTCTTGATCAGCGGGCTGATCACCAGCACGCCGACGCCGACCGCGATCGCGATCCAGCCGATCTGGCTGTAGACGCCAAGCACGGTCTCCTTGCCCGCACCTTCGCCCGATGCCGCTTCCGAACCCGTTGCCGCCGCGATCAGGCCGGCGACGAAATTGCCGGTGGCCGAAGCGAAGAACCACGAACCCATGATCAGCGAAGCCATATGCGCCGGAGCCAGCCGGTTCATCGCCGAAAGGCCCACAGGGCTGAGGCACAGCTCGCCGGTGGTGTGCAGCAGGTAGATCAGGAAGATGAACAGCACCGGAGTCATGTCACCGGTCGCCGCGCCTGCCACCAGCACGAGGAAGCCCGCACCCAGCTGCATAAGCGCCAGACCGAACTTGGCCGGGGCCGAAGGCTCCAGCCCCTTGCGGCCCAGCCAGGTCCACAGCGTCGCGAACAGCGGCGCCAGCAGCACGATGTAGATCGCGTTGATCGACTGGAACACCGAAGCCGGCACCCCGCCGCGATCGACATAGCGATCGGTGTAGAGGTTCAGCGAGGAACCCGCCTGTTCGAACAGCGCCCAGAACAGGATCGAGCCGATGATCAGGAACATCGCGGCGAAAATCCGGTCGCGGTCATGCGGCTCCAGCTTCACCACTGCGGTGAACAGGACATAGGCCACCAGAGTCACCCCCGCGAGGCCGAGCAGCGTGCCGACCACCGACTGGTTCTGCACCATCCACCAGCACGCGCCGACCGCCGCGATGCCGATTGCGTAGAGGCCCCATTCCAGCCCCTTGCCCAGCGCCTTGGGCGGCTCGCCGCGGCCCAGCAGCAGCGGCTTGAACCCGACGAACACGATCAGGCCGAGCAGCATCCCGAAGCCCGCAGCGCCGAAGCCGTAGGCCCAGCCATAGGTCTCGCCGAGATAGCCGCACAGCAGCGAACCGATCGCCGCGCCGAGGTTAATCCCCATGTAGAAGATCGTGTAGGCCCCGTCGCGCCGCACGTCGGTGCGCGGATAGAGCTGGCCGACGATCACCGAGATGTTCGCCTTGAGGAAGCCCGAACCGACGATGATGAAGGCCAGTGCGAGCCAGAAGATATTGAGCGCGGACGCATCCTGCCCGCCGCTGCCTTCGAAGCCCATGAGGAAGTGGCCGAAGGTCAGCAGCACCGCGCCATAGGTCACGGCCTTGCGCTGCCCCAGATACTTGTCGGCCAGATAGCCGCCCAGCACCGGGGTGATGTAAACCAGCGCGGTATAGGCGCCATAGATCACGCCCGCCTGACTGTCGGAGAACAGCCAGTGCTTGGTGAGGTAGAAGATCAGCAGCGCCCGCATGCCGTAGTAGGAGAAACGCTCCCACATCTCGGCGAAGAACAGGACGAACAGACCCTTGGGGTGGCCGAGGAAAGTCCCGGCGCTATCCCCGTGCGGAAGCTCTTGTGTGGCCATGTGAACGGATATCCCTAATTCGCGCCTCTCTCCGGCGCGATCCCATGGCGGCGCAACCTAGCGCCTCATTTGCCTGTGTGAAGCTTTTGTTGCGTGCTTGGGTTCGATCGTGCTGCGCACGATGCAGACCGCCCGCCTCCCCGCCCGACCACCAATAGCACCATTACGGTTTGGTGGCCGTGCGGGGAGGCCAGAGATCGGGAACGTCTGCGCCACTGGAAGATGGCCTGAAACAAATTGACCGCATGGCTGTATTATGGCACTGATGCACCCGATGAACGCCAACCCCAACCGCCCCGTCTATCTCAAGCTGCGCGACCAGATCGCTGCCGCGATCATCGACGGGGTCTATCGCGAAGGCGCGATGCTGCCTTCGGTGCGGGCGCTGGCGGCAGAGCAGGGGGCCAATCCGCTGACCGTGGCCAAGGCCTATCAGCAGTTCCAGAACGATGGCCTGGTCGAAGTCCAGCGCGGAGTCGGCATGTATGTCGTGCGCGGCGCCGCCGAACGCCTGCGCACTGCCGAACGCGAGGTATTCCTGCGCGAGGAATGGCCCGAAATCCGCCAGCGGATCGAACGGCTCGGCCTCAGCCCCGCCGATCTTGCCGCAACCTCCTGATTTCCACCCCTACTGACACTTGTGAAGGTTGCGCGCTTTCGCGTTTCATGACAATCTGTTCATGTTGGTGCATGACAGCATTGCATCTTGCCCTGCACCGCGATTAATGGGGGCGCCTCACGGGTCGGAGGCGAGTTGAGGAAACGACGGGGTAACCCGCATAACGGTGTGATATGGCGGCGCGACCGTCCATGGGCACCGGGAGATCGCCATGATCAGATCCGAGTTGTTGCAGGAACTGCACAAAGACAATCCCGAACTTCGCGCCGACGAGATCGAGCAGGTGGTGGATATCTTCTTCGATGAAATCGCCCAGCGGCTGGCCGAAGGCGGACGGGTGGAATTGCGCGGTTTTGGCGCATTTTCGACCCGCGAGCGCGAGGCCCGCAGCGGACGCAATCCGCGCACCGGCGAAACGGTGGACGTGCCCGGAAAGCGCGTGCCCTATTTCAAGGCCGGCAAGGAAATCCGCGAGCGGCTGAACGATTGATCCGGCGGGCCGCGCTGCGGCGCGGCCACGCTTTCCCGCAAGGCAGCAATTCCCGGCCGGCTATGGCCTTGCGCGGGGTAAATGTGCCATGGGCCGGTGCGTTGCGGGCGTGGCGGAATGGTAGACGCCGGGGACTTAAAATCCCCTGAGCTTTGCTCGTGCGGGTTCGAGTCCCGCCGCCCGCACCATAGAGCACCGTTATCCCGGCTTTAACGCCTTGCACCTAACCCTTGACCGAATTCTGGGGCAACCGCGTCCCCTGCACACCCGGCAAGGGCGTGCAGCGGGTTGGGATCAAGTCGGTATGGACACAGTGGCAGGCACAGCACAGCTGCAACCCGAACCGCCGGAGGCGGGCGCCGAACTGCGCGCCGCGCCGCGCTTCACCTTGCTGATCCGCGCCGCCAAGCTGGTTTCGGCCCAGGGTGAATTTGTCTGCGTTATCCGCGATGTATCCGAAACCGGGGTCAGCGTGCGCCTGTTCCACGCCCTGCCCGCCTGCAAGCAGTTCGCGCTGCATATGCCGGGCGGGTCGGTCTATGAAATCACCAATGTCTGGCAACGTGACAACGAAGCCGGCTTCCGCTTCGACGAACCGGTCGAGGTGCCGCAACTGATCAACGAATCGGGCGACTATCCGAAGCGCGGATTGCGTCTTGGCCTGTGCTTTCCGGTGACGGTCAGGGCGATTTCAGGCCGCTTTGAAGGCGTCGTGGAGAACATGTCGCAGCAGGGAGCGCGGATCGTCTGCGAAGGCGTGCTGGCGATCGATCAGGCCGTGCGGATCGAGGCCCCGGCGCTCGGCGGAGAGATGCGCGAGGTGCGCGCCAAGGTGCGCTGGCGGCGCGGACAGCAATACGGGCTGGTGTTCGACGATACCTTCACGCTTGGCGATTTCGCCCGGTTTGCCGCCCGGCTTCAGGCCCCCGCACTGCTCGGCGAGTAGTTTACGCGGGCACGAATTTCAGCGCCAAACCGTTGATGCAGTGGCGCTTTCCGGTCGGCTTCGGGCCGTCGCCGAAGATATGGCCGAGATGCCCGCCGCAATCGGCGCAGTGCACTTCGGTGCGGGCATAGCCGAGGAGGTAATCGGTGCCGGTGCCGACCGCGCCCTTGTCGATCGCCTGCCAGAAACTCGGCCAACCGGTGCCGCTGTCATACTTGTGCGCCGAGGAATAGAGCGCGTTGCCGCAGCCTGCGCAGGTAAAGGTGCCCTTGCGCTTTTCCTTGTTGAGCGGGTGGGTGAAGGCGCGTTCGGTGCCCGCTTCGCGCAGGATGTAGTATTGATCCCTGGTCAGCACCTTGCGCCATTCGGCTTCGCTGCGGCCCTTGGGAAAAGTCTTCGCTTGGGCAGGCGCAGCGCCGCAAGCACCCAGCAAGGGCAGGGCTAACCCTGCGCAAGCGGAGGCAAGCAGGGTGCGACGGGGCAGCAAGGCGGGGCTGGGCATGGGCAAGTCTCCTCGGCCGGGGCGGACGTTGGCAACATGCCATATACGCCCGAAACCCCGCCGAAGTTTCATGCGGCTCAGAAGGTGGTGATCTCGACTTCCAGCTTGCGGAAGCCATGGACGAAGTTCGCCCGCACCCGTTCCACATCACCCGCAACATGCACCCGCATCCGGCGCTTGTGCATTTCTTCCAGCAGCACCCGCAATTGCAGCTCCGCCAGACGCGCGCCGACGCAGCGGTGGATGCCGTAGCCGAAGGCCAGATGGCGACGGGCGTTTTCGCGGGTGATGTCGAGCTTGTCG
The DNA here is from genome assembly GCF_056848235.1 of Erythrobacter sp. RANMB8. Lineage (NCBI taxonomy): Bacteria > Pseudomonadati > Pseudomonadota > Alphaproteobacteria > Sphingomonadales > Erythrobacteraceae > Erythrobacter > Erythrobacter sp. RANMB8. Next base: position 47,916 of record NZ_JBREHG010000013.1, on the reverse strand, counting down.
GGGTTCTCGAACACCTCCTCGTCACGGTTGGCGCTGATGTACCACAACACCACCTTGTCGCCCTTCTTGATGGTCTGGCCGAACACCTCGGTATCCTCGGTGCAGGTGCGCCGCATATGGGCGAGCGGCACCTGCATGCGCAGGATTTCCTGCACCGCGTTGGGGATCAGGTCCGGGTTTTCCTCGTAGAGCTTGCGCTGGTCGGGGAACTTGTCGAGCGCGTGGATGATCCCGCTCATGGTGTTGCGGGTGGTATCGTTGCCGCCGACGATCAGCAGCACCAGATTGCCCATGAATTCCTCGGGGCGCATCTGGTTCATCGCGGGCGAATGGATCATCATCGAGATCAGGTCGTTGCCCGGCTCCTTGTCCATCGTCCGCTCGACCCACAGCGACTGGAAATAGGCCGCCATTTCCTGAAGGATGCCCCAGCGCATCGCGTCGAGTTCGCGCACCGTGGCCAGCTCGGTATCGCCCGACCAGTCCGACCAGAACGTCAGCAGGCGGCGGTCTTCCCAGGGAAAGCCGAAAAGGATCGCCAGCATCCCGGTGGTCAGTTCGATCGAGACCGTATCGACCCAGTCGAACACTTCCCCGCGCGGCAGCGAATCGAGCAATTCGCCGGTGCGTGCCCGGATTTCCGCTTCCATGTCGGTGATCGCGGTGGGGGTGAACTTGGGTGCGACGGTGCGGCGCTGGCCGGTGTGCTGCGGCCGGTCCATCGCGATGAACATCGGCAATTCGCGCGGCGCGTCGATCCCGGCGGCAGCGGCCTCTTCCTCCGACAGACGGTCGAGGATGGTGATGCCGCCATGCTCCCAGCTTGACGAGAAGGTTTCGGGCAGCGCCTCGATATGCTGGATCGCCTTGTGGCCGACCACCGCCCAGTAAGGGCCGAACGGGCTTTCAGGGATGTAGTGGAGCTGGCCGGCCTTGCGCATTTCGGCGAAGATCGGCTGCCACTTGTCCTCGAAATAGATGTCCGAACGGCTGACATCCCACGGATGGGTATGGTTCAGGCGTTCTTCCGGGTGGCTTTCGAAATGGGCTTTCAGCGCATCGTAGGACGTCGGCTCGCGGCGCACTTGCGGGCGCTGGATTCCGGGCGGGGTCGGGGCAATCGTGGCCATGTCTGTCTCCCATCGGGCAGCCTCTCGCGCGGGCTGTCTCGATCCGAGTCGCATCCTGCCTTAACTTACAGGCTTGTCAATAGTGGGTTTCAATCTGGGACTGATCAGGCGGGCAGACGGTGGCCCTTGCGGGACTTGTCGCGCCCTGCTCCGCCCGATTTCATCACCCGCTTGCGGAACAGCAGCGATCCGCCCTTGACGATGGCGACCACCGCCAGACCCTGCCACGCCAGCGCCAGCGCATGGGTCCACAGCTGCGGCTCCATCGCCGCACGCGCCAGCATCGCGAAGGGGGAGGATAGCGGGAAGGCAATCGCCGCCATCTCCATCCCCGATCCGGGGTGGTTGATGGTGTAGGCCGCAAGGAAGAACACCATCAGCTGCAGCATGGTGACCGGCATCGACAGGGTCTGCACCTCGCGCACGGTGTTGGCCATCGCGCCGATGGTCAGGAACAGCGCGCCCAGCAGCAGATAGGCCATCGCGAAATAGATGACGCCCAGCGCGATGAACAGCGGCCAGCCCACCGCGGGCGCGGGGAGATTGGCGATATCGAACCCCGTCACCTGCGTGATCGCACCGCCGCCCGCAGCCCACAGGCCACAGGCCGCCGTGCCCCACACCGCAATCCCGACAAAGGACACGCCGAGCATCGCGAACAGCTTGCCCATGAACACCGCGTCCATCGGGATCGCCGCGGCGAGGATTTCGATGATCTTGTTGGCCTTTTCCTCGACCAGATTGGACAGCACCATGCCCGCCAGCAGCATTGTCAGCAGGAACAGCAGCATCTGCGCGATCTGCGCGGTCTGGATCCGGGTTGACCGTTCGGAGGCGGCGCTGGTGGCGACCACCTCGGCGCTCACCTGCGGGAAATCGGCCGGTTCAGCCGACAAGGCGCTGGCCGCGACCAGTCCGATCGGGCCCTGCCAGCGCCGGATCTGCCCTTCGGTGCCGACCAGCGCGGGGGACGCGGGCGTGCCGGTGAGGATCGCCGCGTAATTGCCGCGCCGCGCTTCCATGAAGGTCCGCGCATCGAAGGCGGGATCGCCCGCTGCCTCGGGCACTTCGCGCAGCAGCGGCAGCGCGCCGCCCAGCTGCGGCGCCAGCCGTTCGTGCGCGGCGATCATGGCGGCGTTGTCGGCGGCGCTCATCGCCAGACCCACCTCGATGCTCACCGCCTCGCGCTGCACCTGCCCGCCGATGCTGCCCGCCAGCCCGCCGACGATCACCGGAAACAGCGGACCGAGCAGGAAGAACAGGAAAGCGCGGGAAAACAGCACGGCGACGAAATCGCGCCGGGCGATCACCCATGCGGCCTCCAGCGCGCTAAGGCGCGGGCGCAGGCTGGCGTTGATCTCGCTCATGCGCGGTTCCCTTCACTATCGGCTTCCAGCTGGCGCGCAGCGGCTTCGCCCGCGATGGCGACGAAGGCATCGTGCAGCCCCGCCCGCTCGATCGACAGCGAGAGAATGCCCGCCTCGCCTTCGATCAGACCTTTGAGCAGCGGCTCGATCCCGCTTTCGGGCAGGGGGAAATGGAAGAAATCGCCGTTGCGGCGGGTTTCGGGCGGCAGGAACGAAAGCCACGCCCCTTCGCGGGCGCGGGTTTCCAGCCGCACCTGCGCCGGAATCCGGTCCCGCGCAGCCTCGACCGAACCGGCATAGGGCACCTTGCCCCCGGCAATGATCGCCACGCCTTCGCACAGGCGTTCGGCATGGTGGATCACGTGGGTGGAGAAGATCACCGTGACGCCATCATCGGCCAGCGCGCGGATCATCAGTTCCAGCTTGCCCTGATTGATCGCGTCGAGCCCCGAAAACGGCTCGTCCAGCACCACCAGACGGGGCTGGTGCACCAGCGTGCCGAGGAGCTGGACGGTCTGGGCCATGCCCTTGGAAAGCTGGCGGATCTGGCGGTCCGCCGCATGGCCGAGCCCGTGGCGTTCGAGCAGTTCGGCCCCGCGCCTGCGCCCTTCCTTAAGCGAAAGCCCGCGCAGCGCGCCCATGAAGGCAATCGCCTCGACCGCCTTCATCGAGGGGTAGAGCCCGCGTTCTTCGGGCAGGTAACCGATCAGCCGCCCGATATCATGCGGGCGATCATGCCCGAACACGCGGCGCACGCCTTCGTCCGGATCGATGATGCCAAGCAGCATCCTGAGCGTGGTGGTCTTGCCAGCGCCGTTGGGGCCGAGAATGCCGTAGATCGCGCCTTCGGGCACGGAAATGTCGACCCCGTCGACCGCGCGTGTGCCATCAAAGCTCTTGACCAGCCCGCGCGCCTCGATCGCCAGCGGGCGCGCATCCACCGGGCCCGCGCTGAAGCCTGCTGCACCATTGCCCGCCAGAGTGTGATCGCTTACCGCCATGTCCATGCCCGCGTGGTTAGGCGGCGAGATTAAACGGGAGCCTCTCCAGATATGGTTAACGCTCCGGCAGGCAAGGACCTTGCGGCGCGCATTGCGGCAGAGGCGCAGCGTCTCGGCTTTGCGGCCTGCGGCTTTGCCGGGGCGGGGGAAGACCCGCTGCGCAGCGCACGGCTCGAACAGTGGCTGGGCGAGGGGCATCATGGCTCGATGGAGTGGATGGCGGCGCGGCTCGACCACCGCCGCTCCCCGCAAGGGCTGTGGCCCGAGGCGCGCAGCGTGATCGCGCTCGGCATGTCCTATGCCCCCGCACATGATCCGCTGGCGCTGGAAGGTTCGGACACGCACGCCCGCATCTCGGTTTACGCGCAGGGGCGGGATTATCACGATGTCGTGAAGAAGCGGCTGAAAGCGCTCGCCCGCTGGCTGGTGGCCGAGGTGCCGGAGGCAGGGGTAAAAGTGTTCGTCGATACCGCTCCGGTGATGGAAAAGCCGCTGGGCGAGGCCGCGGGGATCGGCTGGCAGGGCAAGCACACCAACATGGTCAGCCCCACGCACGGCAGCTGGCTGTTTCTCGGGGCGATCTACACGACGCTGGACCTTACCCCCGCAGAGTCGCACCGCGACCAGTGCGGCAGCTGCCGCGCCTGCATGGACGCCTGTCCGACAAACGCCTTCCCCGCGCCTTACCAGCTGGATGCGCGGCGCTGCATTTCCTACCTCACCATCGAACACAAGGGGCAGGTAGCCGAGGAATTCCGCGCCGCGATGGGCAACCGCATCTATGGCTGCGACGATTGTCTGGCGGTGTGTCCGTGGAACAAGTTTGCCAGTAGCGCGCAGGCGATCAAGGAATTCCTCCCCCGCGCCGAACTGGTCGCCCCGCGACTGGCGGAGTTGCTGGCGCTCGACGATGCGGGGTTCCGGGCGCTGTTCTCCGGCTCGCCGATCAAGCGCATCGGGCGTGACCGGTTTGTGCGCAACTGCCTCTATGCGGCAGGCAACAGCGGGAACGCGGCGCTGATCGCGCAGGTCGAGGCGCTGACTGCCGATCCCGATCCGGTGGTCGCGGAAGCGGCGGCGTGGGCTTTAGAACGGTTGCGAGCGCTGTAGTCCCCCTCCCCTCGGGGAGGGGGTTAGGGGATGGGGGAAGGGGCTTTCAGATCAGATCCTTCAGCGCCACTTCGGGATCGGCCAGCAGCGCCGGATCGATCCGGCCGACGCCGCTTTCCAGCAGCTTTCGCGCCTGCACATAGTCCTTCATCGTGCCCACGCAGTCGAAGGCGATCGGCTTGCCCGCCTTGAGATAGACCACAGTGAACTTCCGGCTTTCGGGATCGCCGCGCAGCACGGTCTGATCGAAGCCCAGGCTGAGGCCTGCCGTCTGGAGCTTGAGATCATACTGGTTCGACCAGAACCACGGCAGCGCGTGATAGGGCTCCTTCTCGCCCATGATCGCCTTCGCCACGGTGTTGGCCATGTCATGGGCATTCTGGACGGATTCGAGCCGGATCACGGCATTGTCGGCAAAGGGATTGGCGTGGGCCGCGCAATCGCCGATGGCATAGACATCATCGAGCGTGGTGCGGCAGCAGAAGTCCACATCCACCCCGTTCGATCCCGCCGCACCGGCCGCGATCAGCGGAGCGACGGCGGGCACGATGCCGATGCCGACCACCACCATGTCGCAGGCGACCTCCTCGCCATTGTCGAGGCGCACGCCGGTGACCTTGCCCTGCTCCTCGCCAAGCACCGCGTGAACGCCGGTTTCCAGCCGCACATCGACGCCCTGCCGGCGATGCTCTTCGGCATAGAAGGCGGACAATTCCTCGCCCGCCACCCGCGCCAGCAGGCGGGGCAGCATCTCGACCAGCACCACCTCGCAGCCGAGCTTCCTCAGCACGGCAGCCGCCTCCAGCCCGATATAGCCGCCGCCGATCACCACGGCGCGCTTCGCCCCGTCGGCGAGCGCCTGCATCATCGCGTCGGCATCGGCCTTGTCGCGGACATAGAACACCTGCGGCAGCACCGCGCCCGGCACCGGCAGGCGGCGCGGATCGCCGCCGCCCGACCAGATCAGCTTGGTATAGGTCACGCTGCCGCCATCGCTCAGGGTCAGGCGGTGGGCCTGCGGGTCGATCGCGGTCACCGCCGCGCCGAGGCGCAGGGCGATATCCTTCTCCGCCCAGAACTTTTCGGGCCGGATCATGATCCGCTCGAAGCCCTTGTCGCCCGCGAGATATTCCTTCGACAGCGGCGGGCGTTCGTAAGGCGGCGCATTGTCGCGCCCGATCATCATGATCGAGCCTTCAAAGCCCTGCTGGCGCAAGGCGATGGCGACCTGCGCGCCGCCATGGCCGGTGCCGACGATCACGACATCGGCGTGGTCGATATTGGATACTGTCATGGCGTGCCTGTGCCCCTCCGGCTGCTTGCGGGCTTTGACTTGCCGCAAAAGCCGGAGGGGTCAAGCTGGTGTTTCTGTTGCAGAGCGCCCGCTCCGCCTCCCCGCCCGGCCACCATGACATAGTGGTACTATTGGTGGCCGGGCGGGGAGGCGGGCGGGTGGTCTGCGAGCGCCTTAGCGCTCCAGCAGATTCCGCGCCTGTGCGGCGATCTGGGCGAGCATTGCGGGGCCGACCGGCGGGCGGGCCTGTGCGCGGGCGACCATGGCGCGGAACTGCGTTACGGCTCCGGCATTGCGTCCGGCCCAGTCGCCCACCGCAGCCAGCGGATCGGCTTTCCCCGCCTTGGTGCGCATCAGCCGCCGCAGGAAATCGATCCGCATCTGCTGGAAATCCCGCGCGAGGCCGGAGACCAGCAGGCGCTCCCACACATCCGAAGGCGACATATGCGCGGCGATCCCCTGCGCCCAGTCCAGCCCCAGCCGGGTGCCGGTATCGGTGAAGGCATGGGTCAGCAGCTTGGCATCGATCCCGCTGTCGAGCGAGGCCTGTGCAAGGCCCACCGCGCCATCGAAATCGAACAGGTTGGCGACCCGCGCCGCCAGACCTTGCGGGGCACCGGTCGCGATGAAGCCCTGCCGCAGCTCCATTGATCGGGCACGCGGCTCGGCGGTGAGCAATTCCTCGCGGCCTGCCACCAGCACGGCGACCCCTTGCGAAAGCGCGGCGATCATCGCCCCTGCGGACACCTTGCCCGCGGCGGTGCGCAGCACATCGCTCATCAGGTTGCCGACGGCGGCGGCGAGCCGGTCGAGCAGCGCAAGACGCGCCGCTTCGGGGATGTCCGCCTCGTCCAGATCGCGCCACAGCGCATCGAGCCCGAACAGGTTTTCGGCCACCACGAAGGCTGCTGCGACCTCGGCCAGCCCGACGCCCTCCTCCTCGGCGAGTTCGAAGGGGTGCACCATGCCGAGCCGGTTGACGATGCGGTTCGACAGGCTGGTGGCGATCATCTCGCGCCGCAGCCGGTGGCCGCGGATCTCGGCGGCATAGGTCTTGCGCATGGCGGTGGGGAAGCGGGCGATCAGCACCGGCTCCAGCACCGGATCATCGGGCAGGGCGCTGTGTTCGATCGCGTCCTGCAAGGCGAGCTTGGCCGAGGACAGCAGCACCGCCAGTTCGGGGCGGGTCAGGCCATGGCCATCGGCGGCGCGGCGCAGGAAGGTCTCGCCATCGGCCAGCCCTTCGGTGCGGCGGTCGAAATCGCTGACTTCCTCCAGCCGCTCGATCAAGCGGACATAGGCGGACGTCGCCCCCGCCCCGCCGGTTTCGGCGACCGACAGCGCCAGCGCCTGCAGGCGGTTATCCTCCAGCACGATCTGCCCGACCTCGTCGGTCATCGCCGCGAGCAGCGTGTTGCGCTTTTTCGCGCTGAGCTTGCCCGAAGCGGTGGCCGCCGCCAGCGCGATCTTGATGTTGACCTCGTTGTCGGAACAATCGACGCCGGCGGAATTGTCGATGAAGTCGGTGTTGATGCGCCCGCCAGCCAGCGAAAACGCGATGCGTCCGGCCTGGGTCACGCCGAGATTGGCACCTTCGCCGATCACCTTGGCGCGCACCTCGGTGGCATCGACGCGCAAGGCATCATTGGCCGGATCGCCGACTTCGATGTGGTTCTGCTGCGGCGCCTTGATGTAGGTGCCGATCCCGCCGAACCACAGCAGGTCGACGGGGCTGCGCAGGATCGCGGAAATCAGCGCTTCGGGCTCGATCTCTTTCGCCTCGATCCCCAGCACCTCGCGCGCCTGCTTCGACAGCTTGATCACCTTGGCGCTGCGCGGGAACACGCCGCCGCCCTTGGAAATCAGCGCCGCGTCATAATCCTCCCAGCTCGACCGCGGGAGTTCGAACATCCGCTTGCGCTCTTTCCAGCTGGCCAGCGGATCGGGCGAGGGATCGATGAAGATGTGGCGGTGATCGAAGGCGGCGACCAACCTGATCGCCTTCGACAGCAGCATCCCGTTGCCGAACACATCGCCCGACATGTCGCCGCAGCCCGCGACCGTGACCGGATCCGACTGCACGTCGATCCCCATCTCGCGGAAGTGGCGCTGCACGCTCACCCATGCGCCGCGGGCGGTGATGCCCATCGCCTTGTGGTCATAGCCGTTCGAGCCGCCGCTGGCGAAGGCATCGTCGAGCCAGAAATCGCGGCCCTGCGCGATGCCGTTGGCGATGTCGGAGAAGGTCGCGGTGCCCTTGTCGGCGGCAACCACGAAATAGGGGTCTTCCCCGTCGAGCACCTGCACCGCTTCGGGGTGAACCACCCGGCCGCCGACGATGTTGTCGGTGACCGACAGCAGCGTGCGGATGAACAATTCGTAGGACGCCCGCCCTTCCGCCGCCCAGCCTTCACGGTCGAGCGCGGGCGAGGGCAGCTGCTTGGGATAGAACCCGCCCTTGGCCCCTGTCGGCACGATCACCGCGTTCTTGACCCGCTGCGCCTTCATCAGCCCGAGGATTTCGGTGCGGAAGTCGTCGCGCCGGTCGGACCACCTGAGGCCGCCGCGCGCCACCGCGCCGGAGCGCAGGTGAATGCCCTCGACCCGCGGCGAATAGACGAAGATCTCGCGCCAGGGCACCGGTTTGGGCAGGTTCGGCACCAGCGCGGAATCGATCTTGAACGCCAGCGCCTCGGTGGAAGCCGGGGCAAAGGCGTTGGTGCGCAGCACCGCGTCGATCACCGCACGATAGAGCCGCAGCAGGCGGTCGTCATTGATCGCGGTGACTTTCGCCAGCCCCCGCGTGAAGGCGGAGACGGCGGCGGTCACGGCTTCATCGCGGTCGCCCGCAAAGGCCGGATCGTGGCGGGCGGCGAACAGCGCCACCATCGCCCGCGTTACCTGCGGCGCGGCGACCAGCGCATCGACCACGGTGTAGATGGTGTAGCTCACCCCCGTCTGGCGCAGATAGCGGTAGATCGCCCGCATCCAGTTCGCCTCTGCCGGAGCAAGCCCGGTGGCGGCGGTGAGGCGGTTGAAGGGATCATCCTCCGCCGCCCCGTTGAGCACATCGGCGAGTGCGCCTTCGATCAGCGCAGCCCGCTCCAGCAGCGCGCCCGCTTCAAGCCCGGCGGGCACGGTCAGGATGAAGTCATGGATCGAGCCGAGTTCGGGATCGGTCAGGAAGGTGGGGATTTCGGCGAGCACGCGGAACCCGAAATTCTCCAGCGCGGGCACCGCGTCCGACAGCGCGAGCTTGCCCTGCCGGACATAGACCTTGAGCCGCAGCGTATCCGCCCCGTCGCCCGTCATGCGATAGAGCCGCACCCCGCGATCCTGCATCACCGCAGCATCGGCCGGCACCAGCGGGCGCAAGCGGGCAATATCGCGCGCCGCCTCTTGCGGGCCATAGGTCAGGCGGTATCCGGTCGGGAAGGCCGGGGCATAACGGGCCGCCAGTGCAGCGGCGCGGCCTTCGTCGCCGTCACCGGCCAGATGTTCGGCCACAGCCTCGTTCCAGCCGCGCAGCAGATCGACCAGCTGCGCCTCGATCGCGGCATCATCGGGCAGCGTGTCGCAGGCGCGCACATCGATCAGGAAGCGCAGCAGCGCGAGCGTGCTGGATTCGACCTCGAGGCTCCAGTCGAGCAGCGCTGCACCCGGGGTTGCAAGCAGCATCGACTGGATCTGCATCCGCACATCGGTCGACATCTGGTCGCGCGGCAGCCAGACAAAGGCGAAGACGTGCCGCTCCAGCGTCGAACGCACCATGATGATGCGCGGACGCGGGCGGTCGATCAGCGCCATCTTGGCGGTGGCGAGATCGGCCACCCGGGCGGGGTCGAAGGCCGTCAGCAGGTCATTGGGCAGCGAGGTGAAGGCGTGCACCAGCGCCTTGCCGTTGTGCCCCGCCGGATCGAAGCCGAGCGTTTGCGTCATGCTGCTCAGCACCTTGCGAAGCACCGGCACTTCATGCGGGCGCGAGGCCAGCGCGGCGCTGGTCCACAGCCCGGCATGGATCGACAGCGCAGTAACCGCGCCCTTGCCATCGCGCTGCGGCACGATGAACAGATCGAGCGGGCTGGCGCGGTGCACACGGGCATGGACGTTGGATTTGATCGCCAGCAGCGCGGCCTGCGGATTGCGATCGAACCACGCAAAAGCGCGCTCGATCGAAACGTCGGCCAGCAGTTCGGGCGATGATGCGGTGCAGATGCCCAGCGCGTCGCCGGTTTTCCCGTCGCGGTGGCGGGTCGTATGGCCCAGCTGGGTCAGCATCCCGCCGCCAAGCCAGGCGAGCAGCGCGGCAGCTTCGGGATCGACCTGCTCCGCCAGTGCCGCATCGGCGGCCATCGCGGCCTGCATCGCCGGCCAGTCATTCACCGCAGCGTGAACGTCGCCAAGCGTCGCCTCAAGCGCCTCGGCCAGTTCGCGTCGCTGGCGGGCGTCGATGCGCGCGGTTTCGCAATAGATCAGCGATTCGCGGCGGCCCTGCTTGCCCAGCGCGGTGATCGCGCCCGCCGCATCGCGTTCCACCGCGACAACCGGGTGCAGCAGCCGGTCAATCGCAACCCCTTGTGCAGCGATCGTCGCCGCGACCGAATCGACCAGAAACGGCTTGTCGTCATTGACGATCGCGATGCGCAGGTGACGGCGGCCATCGCTGGCGGATTCGATCTGCACCAGCGCCTGCCCCGGTGCACGGGTCTGCGCGGCGGCCAGCAGCCAGGCGGCCGCTTCGTCGAGCGCGGATTTTCCGGGCGGGGCATCGCCCGGCAGCAACGAGGCTTCGAGTTGAAGGCGAAGGGCTTTGGTCAGCGCACTGTTCGGCGCTCCGGCGGCAGTCTTTGACCCCATAATCGGCTCCCGGCATCCTGCGTTTCCGGCTCACGACTCTGTAATTATATTATGCCGGATTGTTGTAATTGTGTCTGGCTGCGATACGCCTTTACACCCGTCCTGTGCAAGCGTGATGATGGCCCGCCTAAGGTTTCACCCTTGGGCGGGAATGGTCTGGCAGGCGTCCAGCGTCATCTCGAGGCTGCGGATCCTCGCCTGCGGATCGAAGGTCGCGCCGCACAGCATGATCTCGTCCGCGCCGGTGCGGGCCACGAAAGCCGCGATCTGTTCGCGCACCTGCGCCGGTGTGCCGACCGCGGCAGCCTGCCCCAGATGCGCCAGCATCGCCTGGGCATGGGGCGGCAGGGTATCGGTGTAACCGGCCACCGGCGGCGGCAGCTTGCCGGGAGTGCCGGAGCGCAAGCGCACAAAGCTTTGCTGCTGGCTCGACGCGATCAGCTGCGCCTCGCTTTCGGTTTCGGCGGCGAAGACATTCATCGCCACCATCACATGCGGCCGGCCCAGCGCTTCGGACGGCTGGAAATCGCGCCGGTAGACCGCCAGAGCGGCGTCGAGATGATCGGGCGCGAAATGCGCCGCAAAGGCATAGGGCAGGCCGAGTTTTGCGGCCAATTGCGCGCCGAACAGGCTCGATCCGAGCATCCACAATTCGCACCTGGCCCCAAGGCCGGGGGTGGCGGCAATCGGCAGATCGAGATCGCCGGTCAGCAGTGCCCGCAGCTCGACCACATCCTGCGGGAAATACTCCGCCGCCTGATGGAGGTTCTTGCGCAGGGCGCGCTGCAATTCCGGCCCCGCCCCCGGCGCGCGGCCCAGCCCGAGGTCGATCCGCCCCGGAAACAGCGCGTCCAGCGTGCCGAACTGTTCGGCGATCTGGAACGGCGTGTGGTTGGGCAGCATGATCCCGCCCGATCCGATGCGGATGCGGTTGGTGGCGTTGCCGATGTGGGCCAGCACCACCGAGGTCGCTCCGCCCGCGATCCCGTCCATCGCGTGATGTTCGGCCACCCAGAACCGGTCGCACCCCAGCGCCTCTGCCGCGCGGGCGAGACCGGTGGTGGCAGCGAAAGCCTCGGTCAGGGTGCCGCCTTCGCGCACCGGCACCAGATCGAGCACGGAAAAGCGGGTCATGGCTGCGGTTCCTCCTGCGGCGGCATAGTCTCTGCCGCCTCGCCCAGTTGCGCAAGATAGTCTTTCGCGGTCGCCGCCGCCGGGCTTTGCGGGGCGAGGTCGATCACCGATTGCCAGCTCGCCCGCGCCGCATCGTCGCGCCCGCCAAGCACGGCGATCACGCCGGCCTCCAGCCCGACATCGGGGTTTGCGGGCGCAAGGGTCACCGCAGCCTCGATCGCGGTCTGCGCTTCGGCCAGCCGCTCCATCCGCCGCAGCAGCGTGGCCTTGAGCAGCCAGCCCTCGCTGCGTTCGGGCGCGAGCGTGGTGGCGCTCTCCAGCCCGGCCAGAGCCTCTTCGCCCCGCCCCAGTGTCACCAGAGCGCGGGCGCGATCGATCGCGGCAAGCGCTTCGAGCAGCGGCGACTGTCCGGCGCGGGCATCGCTTTCGGCCAGCGCGAGCAGGCCCTCGGCCCCAGCCGCATCCCCGCCCGCCAGCGCGGCATTGCCGGCCAGCGCGGCAAAGCGGGCGCGGGTGCGCGCTTCGTCTTCGGGCGTTTCGGCGCGGGCGGCGGCAAAGGCGGCGCGGGCATCGTCCCACAGCTCCAGCGCACTCGCGGCCGTGCCGAGGCAATGGTTGGCGAGCACGCGGTCTGTGCCCGAAGTCTCGCTGCGGCGGATCTGCGCCATGGTGTGGGCGCGGGCCGGGTCTTCGTCGATCAGGTCGAAGCAGCTTTCCAGCCATGCGCTGGTGGCGTTGAGTTCGCCTTTCGCTGCCTGTTCACGCGCCAGTTGTTCACGGGTTGGCCGGTCACGCACCAGATCATCCCCCGCCATGCCCCCGCCCAGCGGATTGGGGCCAACCTGAAGCAGCAGCGCGAGAATGACCGACACTTGTGTCCTATCCGTAAAATCCGGCCACGATGGCCTTGAGAGCGGCGATGTCGCTATCCCGCGACAGGCGGTGATCGCCGTCCTCTACCAGCGTTACCTGAACATCGTCCGACCGGAGCGCCGCTTTCAGCCGCAACGAAATCTCCCACGGCACATCGGCGTCCTCTTTGCCGTGGATCAGCCGCACCGGACAGACAAGGTCGATCGGCCCTTCCAGCCGCAGGTGGCATTCGGCATCGGCAAAGAATTTCGCATGGGTCGGCGTGGGTTCGGGGCCGTAGGGGTTGGGCTCGAAGATCGTCTCGCCCGCGCGCAGCCGGGCGCGCTGTTCCTCGGAATAGCCCCAGCGGGTGAAATCGGGCGCGGGGGCAATGCCGATCAGGCCCGCGAGCCGGTGGCGGAGATGTTCGGCCACCAGCAGCATCAGCCAGCCGCCCATCGATGAACCCGCCAGCAGCACCGGCCCGCTGACATAGGATGCGACCAGCGCCAGCACCTCGTCGCGCCATTTCGACAGCATCCCGTCGGCAAAATCGCCCGCGCTCTGGCCGCAGCCCGAATAGTCCAGCAGCAGGCAGGCGCGGCCCTGTGCCTGCGCTTCGTCAAACAGTGCGGTCGCCTTGCTGCCGCTCATGTCGGACATGTAGCCGGGCAGGAACACAAGGGTCGGCCCCGTGCCGTGGGTGTAGCGGAAGGCGATGCGGCGGCCATCGTAAAGGGTGTGGTGCAGAATATCGCTCATGCCGCTTCCATGCCTTGCGCGAGGCCTCAAAGGCAACCATTGTCCGCCCCGCGACTGTCACAGCAGCGCAACGGGAGAGGTTTAGCAGCGCCGCCATGATCAAAACCGACAGCATTCCCCAGCCCGCCGCATCGCCCGCCGCGCTGACCCGCCGCAATGTCTTCACCCTTGCCGGAGCCTCCGCCGCGCTCGCCGCGACACCGCTGGCCGCGCGCAGTTTCGGCAGCGGCTTCACCCACAATGTCGCCAGCGGAGAGCCTTCGGCCACCTCGGTTCTGCTGTGGACGCGCTTTGTCGCGGATCAGGACACCACGCTGGTTTGGACCGTCTCCGAAACTCCGGATCTTCTCGCCAAGCCTGTCGCGCAGGGTAATGTGAAGGCCTCCGCCGAGCGTGACTGGTGCGCAAAGGCGTTGGCCACGGGTCTCGTCCCCGATCGCTGGTATTATTACTATTTCACCGCCCCCAACGGCACCACCTCACCCATAGGCCGCACCCGCACCCTGCCGCAGGGGCCGACCGCCCGCTTCCGCATGGCGGTGTTCTCCTGCTCGAACTACGGCTTCGGCTGGTTCAACGCCTATGGCCACGCGGCAGAGGCCAATGACGCCGATCTCGCGGTGCATCTGGGCGATTACATCTACGAATATGGCGCCGACAATTACCCCAATCCGGGGCAGGGCGTGGCCGAGCGCGTGCTTGCGCCGCAGACCGAAATCGTCGCGCTGACCGATTACCGCCTGCGCTATGCCACCTACCGCGCCGATCCCGATTGCCAGCGGCTGCATCAGGTGCTGCCGATGATCGCGGTGTGGGACGATCACGAAAGCGCGAATGACAGCTGGAAGGACGGCGCGCAGAACCACCAGAGCGAAACCGAAGGCGAATGGTCGGTGCGCAAGGCTGCCGCCAAGCAGGCCTACCGCGAATGGATGCCGGTGTCGGACGCGCCCTATGCCGCCTATCAGGTCGGCGATCTGGCGACGCTGTTCCGGCTCGACACCCGGCTGGAAGGGCGCGACCAGCAGCTTGATCTGGGCGCGGTTCTCAAGGGCCAGACCAATCCGCAGGGCGCGATGGAGGCACTGGCGAAGTTCAAGGACGGCGCATGGGCCGATCCTGCGCGCCAGATGCTGGGCGCGGCGCAGGAAGACTGGCTGGCACAGGGCCTCGCCGCCTCCACCGCCAGCGGCACGGCCTGGCAGGTGCTGGTGCAGCAGGTGCTGATCGGCAATCTCAGGACCCCGGCGAGCCTTGCCGACCAGCTGGGCAGCCAATTGTCCGATTTTGTCCGCCAGCGCCTGACCGCCGCGGTGATGGCAAGCGAGGTCGGTCTGCCATCCAACATGGATGCGTGGGACGGCTATCCCGCCGCGCGCGAGCGGCTGTTCGCCTCGGCGCTGAATGCCAATGCCAATCTGCTGGTGCTGGCGGGCGACACCCACAATGGCTGGGCGTTCGAACTGGGTCATCAGGGGGCGAAGGTCGGCGTGGAGCTGGGCGTATGTTCGGTCAGCTCGCCGGGGTTCGAGGCCTATCTGTCCTTCATCCCGCCCGCCAACCTTGCCGATGCGCTGGTGGGCGCCAACGCCCAGCTCAAATGGGCCGATACCGCGCAGCGCGGCTACATGGTGGTCGAACTCACCCCGACGCAGGCGGTAACCGAATACCGCTTCACCGGCGGGGTGAAGCAGCGTTCGGCGAGGCTCGCGGGGACAAAGCGGATCACGACCGCGAAGGGTTCGGGCAAACTCGAGGTTTAGTCCCGGCTGAAAATCGCCTCGATCGGCAGGCCGAACACCTCGGCGATGGTGAAGGCGAGCGGGAGCGATGGGTCGTAGCGGCCGGTCTCGATCGCGTTGACGCTCTGGCGCGAGACGCCCAGCCGCTCGGCGAGATCCTGCTGCGACCAGTTGCGCTCGGCGCGCAGCACCTTGAGGCGGTTGTTCATTCGCCGCGCACCTTCATCCAGAGCTGGGCGACACCGAGTCCCGCCGCCCATACCGGCAGCACCCACCATGCCCAGATGTGCGGAACGAGTTCGAACATCTCCAGAAAGCCCCAGAAGATGCCGATGGCGAGCACCGCGCCAAGGCTCATAAGCGCCGCGCGCACCGTGCGATAACGCAGGTATTCATCCTGCTCCTCGACCAGATAGCGGCCCATCGCCCAGATCATCGCGAAGGTCGGGATGGTTGGCAGCAGAGCGATGGCGAAGACCACCGGACCTGACAGCTCGTAGGCGTTCCACAGCGCGATCGCGATGCCAAGGCCAAGCACATAGCCGAAGGACGCGGCGAGGAAGCGCCGGTTATAACGGACCATGACAGGGCTGGCGCAGTGAACCCGCTCACCCGCTCGCACCAATGGGACCAGCAGGCCCATCGCTCCGAAAAACAGGATCAGGGCGACGGTCCCCGTAACCGCATCGGTCAGCTTGAGCGCGGCGATGATGGCGGACGAAGCGAAATAGAGCCCCGCCCAGAACCACGGGCCGCGTCCGGGAGACGTTTCGGCTTTGGTCATCGCTCAGCACCCCCGCCCGGCGCAGTCGTTGCGACGGCGCAGGATGACAAGCGGCACCACCGCCAGCGGCACCATCTGCGCCACGCTTTCGGGGATGATGTCGAACACCGCCAGCAAGGCGACGGCAATGGCAGCCGCGCCGATCAGCAGGGCGTAGCGGGTGTCGGTCATGGAAAGCTCCTTTTTCATAATGGCAAGGATGCTTTACATCGTCGTCGTCCGATGTGTCAAGTTCGCTTTCCATTAACCCCGACACAGGTTGCGCGTGACTCGGCAAGCATCGCCGTTTAAAAGGCGCCCCATGGCCATGCTGCTGACCACGACCGCCACTACCACCACCCGGACTATCCGGGGGCGGGGGGCTGTGCGTTAGGCACGCAGCCCGCCGCCCGGATCGGGGCGGCGCGGTGTTCTCCCCGAACCGGTAACTCGCAACACCGCTCTTCCGGTGCGCTCCAGCTTGGCCTAAGGCGCGCCAAACCACACGGATTTGCGACGATGACCGAACTGCTCAAGATCAGCCTTCCCGATGGCTCGGTGCGCGAAGTGCCCGCCGGGAGCACCCCTGCCGATATCGCCGCCGCGATCGGCCCCGGCCTTGCCAAGGCGGCGCTGGCAGCCCGCGTCAACGGCGAACTGCGCGACCTTGGCCGACCCTTCGAGGGCGATGCCGAACTCGCGCTGGTCACCGCCCGCGACGAGGCCGATGCGCTCGAACTCGCCCGGCACGATTATGCCCACGTGCTCGCCGAAGCGGTGCAATCGCTGTTCCCCGGCACGCAGATCACCTTCGGCCCGGCGACCGACGACGGCTTCTATTACGACGTGAAGGCCCCCGACACGCGCGAGCCGTTCTCGATGGACGATCTTCCCGCCATCGAGGAGGAAATGCGCCGCATCATCCGCGCCGACAAGCCGCTGCGCCGCGAAGTCTGGAGCCGCGAGGCGCTGATCGCCAAGTGGTCGTCCGAGGGTGAGGTCTTCAAGGCCGAATGGGCCAAGGAACTGCCCGAGGGCGAGGAGCTGACGGTCTATTGGTCGGGCAACGACTGGCTCGACATGTGCCGCGGCCCGCACCTGCCGAGCACCGGCAAGCTTGATCCCGATGCTTTCAAGCTCATGCGCGTCGCCGGGGCCTATTGGCGCGGGGACCAGAACAATGCCCAGCTGACGCGCATCTACGGCACCGGCTGGCTCAACAAGAAGCAGCTCCAGGCGCATCTCACGCGCCTTGAGGAAGCCGCCAAGCGCGATCACCGCAAGCTGGGCCGCGAGATGGACCTGTTCCACTTGCAGGAAGAGGCCCACGGCTCTGTCTTCTGGCACCCCAAGGGCTACCGCATCTGGCGCGAGCTTGAGGCCTATATGCGCCGCAAGATGGACGGCGGCGGCTACCGCGAGATCAAGACCCCGCAGCTGATGGACGTGCGCCAGTGGACCCAGTCGGGCCACTGGGGCAAGTACGCGCAGAACATGTTCGCCGTCCCCGACATCGTGCCCGATGTGGACGAGGAATCAGGCGTCGCCTCCCCCAAGGTCGCGGATGACGCCGCGTGGATGGCGATCAAGCCGATGAACTGCCCCGCGCATGTGATGGTCTTCAAGCAGGGCATCACCTCTTACCGCGATCTCCCCATCCGGCTGGGCGAAATGGGCTGCTGCCACCGCAACGAACCCCACGGCGCATTGCATGGCCTGATGCGCGTGCGCCAGTTCACGCAGGACGATGCGCATATCTTCTGCACCGAAGGGCAGGTCGTCAGCGAAGTGCAGGCCTTCATCGCGCTGGCAGATTCGGTCTATCGCGACTTCGGCTTCACCTATGACATCAAGCTCGCGCTGCGCCCCGAAAAGCGCTTCGGCAGCGAGGCGGATTGGGACAAGGCCGAGCAGGAACTGCGCGATGCACTGACCGCCAACGGCCTCGAATGGGAAGAACTCCCCGGCGAAGGCGCCTTCTATGCCCCCAAGCTCGAATGGCACCTCACCGACGCGATCGGGCGCACCTGGCAGGTCGGCACGATCCAGTCGGACCGGGTGCTGCCCGAGCGGCTCGATGCGCACTACATCGGCGAGGATGGCGACAAGCACCGCCCGGTGATGCTGCACCGCGCGATCTTCGGGAGCTATGAACGCTTCATCGGCATCCTGATCGAACACTTCGCCGGACGCCTGCCCGCATGGCTCGCCCCGGTGCAGGCGGTGGTGGCGACCATCGTTTCTGACGCGGACGATTACGCCCGCGATGTCGCGTCGCAGCTGACCGCGGCGGGCATTCGCGTGGAGACCGACACCCGCAACGAGAAGATCAACTACAAGGTGCGCGAACACTCGCTCGCCAAGGTTCCGCACCTGCTGGTGGTCGGCAAGCGCGAGGCCGAGGAAGGCACCGTCGCGGTCCGCACGCTGGGCGCGGAGCACCAGAAGGTGATGCCGCTGGCCGAGGCCATCGCCATGCTGAAGAGCGAGGGCACGCCGCCCGATCTGGCGTAACGACACTCGTCCGTTCGTGTCGAGCGAAGTCGAGACACGGGTGCGCGGCATCTCGACTTCGCTCGATGCGAACGGAGAATGAACGTGTTCGACAGTTTCACGGCTGCGCAAATCGCCTTTGCGCTCGCGGCCGCGCTAGGCTCGGCCTTTGTGCGCGGGCTGACCGGCTTTGGCATGGCGATCCTGCTGGTGCCGGTGCTGGCGCTGGCGCTGCCCCCGGTCGAGGCGGTGGTGCTGACCAATGCGCTGTCGCTGATGATCGGCGCGACCGAGATCCGCAGCCTCGTGCGCGATGCGGAAAAGAGCGCCTGGGCCATCGGGGCGCTGGTGGTGGTGACAACCCCGCTGGGCCTCTACGCGCTGTCGCTGACGGGCAAGGACGTGGCGCGGCTGGTGATTGCGCTGATCGCGCTCTCGGCCTTTGTCGCGATCCTGCTGCCGAAGCGCGGCGAGGGCGCGCCGGGGCGGCTGGCGACCGGCGGCGTCGGGGTGCTGAGCGGGCTGATGACCGGCTATGCCGGGATGCCGGGGCCGCCGGTGGTGCCGTTCTACGCCGGACGCACCTTGCCGCGCACGACGATCAAGGCCTCGATGCAGCTGATCTTCACGATTGCCGCGAGCGCGGGGCTGGCGAGCGCGACATGGCTCGGCATTCTGCGCTGGGAGCTCATCGCCTTCGCGCTGGTGATGCTGCCGATGATCATCGCCGGCAACCGGCTCGGCGCACGCGTATCGGGACGGGTGAGCGATCCGGTGTGGCGCGGGTTTGTGGGGCTGGTGCTGGGCGGCGCGGCAGCGGCGGCTGTGGCGCGGCTGATCTAGTTCAGAACGGCAGCGCCTGCCCGGCAAGGATCAGCGCAGCCGCGCAGCCAAGCACGATCATGCGCCGCGCGAGGTCGAGCGAATCGATGCGGGTTGCAGAGGCAAGCGGCAGGGCGAGAGCGAGAGCGCGGTCCATAGCCGCCACTCTCGCCCCAATTCCCTAACGAAGCGTTAACTTGCTCAGGCGAGCGAGGGCATCTGCTGGCTGGCGCAGTGGAAGCCGCCGCCGCCCGCCAGCACTGCCTCTCCAGGAAGGCCGAGGCACTCGCGGTCGGGGAACAGCGCGGCGATGGCCGCGACGCCGTCGGCATCGTGGGGGGAGCCAAAGGTCGGCACCACCACAAGGTGCGAGGTGATCGCGAAATTCACATAGCTCGCCGGTTCGATCACCCCGTCACGCATGATCAGCCCGGGCGAGGGGATGCGCACCACCTCGACCCCGGCGGCCTCGGCCCGCGCCGTGGCATCGGCATAGATCGCGGCGTTGGGGTCATCCTTGCCGGTCGCCTCTGGCACCACCAGCCGGTTCGGGCCGACAAAGCGCGCAAGGTTATCGACATGGCCATCGGTGTGATCGTTGATCAACCCGTCGCCGAGCCACAGCACGCGGGTGAAACCGAGCTGGGCGGCCAGTTCCGCCTCGATCCCGACGCGGGTCATGTGCGGGTTGCGGTTGGGATTGAGCAGGCATTGTTCGGTCGTCGCAACCAGCCCGGTCCCGTCACCATCCACCGCCCCGCCTTCGAGGATCATCGGCGTGTGCGTCACCGCGAGGCCCGCATCGCGTGCGATAGCCTCCCCGATCTCCTGATCGCCGGGCATCAGATACTTCCCGCCCCAGCCATTGAAGCCGAACCGCCGCGCCACGCGGGTGCCATCGCCCGACACCACCAGCGGGCCGGTATCGCGCAGCCACACATCGCCATAGACGCGGCGTTCCAGCACCACCTTGCTGCTGACGAGCGACCGCGCGCGGGCTTCGTTGGCCTCGTCACGCACCAGCAGGCGCACCTGTTGCCCGCTTTCGGCGACGGCAGAGGCGAAGGCCGCCATCTGCTCCTGCGCCGGTTCGAGCCAGCCGGGCCATTCTTCCGCCAGATGCGGAAAACCGATCCACAGCCAGTCCTGAGGCGCCCATTCGGGCGGCATGATCATTGCCATGATGCGCCTCAGCAGCCCTTGTCGCTGGCCTTGCAGGCCTCGTCCCGCACGGCGCGGAATTCGTCACCGTCGTTCCAGTTGGGCCAGCTGGTGCTCATCGCCATCATCCGGCCGAGGCGGAAATAGAGTTGCAGGTCGGCCATCACGCCCGACCAGTCCCAGCTCTCGTCATATTCGTCCTTGGGGCCGTGATAGCGGTTGTCGGTGTAATCCTTCGCCACCGCCTCGCCCGCGGCGCGGCCGCCTTCGATCAGGTCCTGCCCGCCATCGATGTAGAGCATCGGCACGCCGAGCTTGGCGAGCGCGAAGTGATCGGAACGGTAGTAATAGCCCGCTTCGGGCTTGGGATCGGGCGTCACCGTGCGGCCATCGGCCTGGAGCGCGGCGTCCAGAAACCGGTCGAGCGCCGACTTGCCGAAGCCGACTGCGGTCACATCCCTGGCCGGGCCTGCCAGTTGCAGCGCATCCATGTTCACCCCGCCCACGGTCTGCGCCAGCGGATAGACCGGGTTTTCGGCATAATACTTTGCACCGAGCAGGCCCGATTCCTCCGCCGTCACCGCCAGAAACACCAGGCTGCGGCGCGGCGGGCCGGCCTTGGCGTGGGCTTCGGCCAGCGCGACCAGCGCGGCGGTGCCGGTGGCATTGTCGATCGCGCCGTTGCAGATGTCGTCACCATCGGGCGCGGGGGTGCAGCGGCCAAGGTGATCCCAGTGCGCGGTGTGCAGCACATATTCGTCCGGTGCCTCGCTGCCCGGCAGGATGCCGATGATGTTGTGCGAGGTGAAGCTGCGGAAGGTGCTGGCAAAGCGGGTCGATGCCTTGAGCGGCAGCGGCACCGGCTTGAAGCCCTTCATCTGCGCCGCCTTGGTCAGCGCGTCCAGATCCTGTCCGGCCGCCTTGAGCAGCCGCCTCGCCGCGTCCTCGGTCACCCAGCCGTTCATCTGCGTCAGCGGCGGAGCGTTCTCCCCGCGCTGGGCATAGGCCTGCGGGCCGGTCCACGAGCTTTCGACCACGTTCCAGCCATAGGCGGCAGGTTCGGTCTGGTGAACGATCAGCGCCGCTGCCGCACCCTGACGGGCGGCCTCTTCATACTTGTAGGTCCAGCGCCCGTAATAGGTCATCGCCTTGCCGCCGAAGGTGCCTTCAAGCCCGTCGGTCTGCCAGTCGGGATCATTGACGAGGATCACCACCGTCTTGCCCTTCACATCGACCCCGGCATAATCGTTCCAGCCGCGTTCGGGGGCGTTGATGCCATAGCCGACGAACACCAGATCGCTGCCGGCGATGGTGGTGGCGGCATCCTCGCGATAGGTGACGCCGACCCAGTCCTTGGCGAAATCGAGCGACAGGCTGGTGCCTTCGCCGCTGATCGTGAGCGGGGCGTAATCCTTGCCGGTGATCTCCACCAGCGGCACTTCCTGCACCCAGCTGTCGCCATTGCCGGGCTTGAGGCCCGCCGCCTTGAAGCGTTCCACCATCAGGGCGATGGTCTTTTCCTCGCCGATGCTGCCCGGCATCCGGCCTTCGAATTCGTCGCTGGCGAGCAGACGGGTGACATCCTTGATCGTGGCGTCGGAGATGTCCCCCGCCGCGACTTCGGGAATGTCGAGCGCGTCGCCCGTGCCGCCCATGCCCGGCAGGCTGTCACACGCGGCCAGTGCCAGCGCGGCGGCGACCAGCGCGCCGAGTGCGGAATGTTGGAATGCCATGGCGGTATCTCTCCCCGAAAATCGCAAAGCCGTGCGCTTCCCTTGCAGAGCAGCGCGGCAGGCGCAAGCCAAGCGGCCCCTTGCGGCGCAGGCGCACCAGCGCCACAGAGGCAGTCGATGGGAGAGAACCTGACAGCCGACTGGAACAGCGCGCTGCACCGCGCACGCACCCATGCGCCGTTTCTGGCGCGGGCGCTGGAGCGTCAGCCCGATCTTGCCGCGCTGCTGGCAGCGGGTGACGGCGAGGGAGCGCTGGTGTGGGCGCGGGCGCAGGCGGCGCACCCCGATCCCGAAGTGGCCCTGCGGCGCGAGCGGCTGGCGCTCGCCGCAGCGCTGGCAGTGGGCGATCTGGCAGGCGCATTTGCGCTGACGCAGGTGGTGGGCGAACTCACCGCCTTTGCCGACCGCGCCCTCGACCGGGCGATCCGCACCGCGATTGCCGAACGCTGCGGCGAGGAATCCGCTGCCGGCTTCATCGCGCTGGCGCTGGGCAAGCAGGGGGCGGGCGAGCTCAACTATTCATCCGACATCGACCCGATCCTGCTGTTCGACCGCGACCGCCTGCCCCGCCGCGCCAGCGACGATCCGGGCGATGCCGCGCAACGCTATGCCCGCCGTGTGGTCGCGCTGCTTTCGTCGAGCACGGCGGATGGCTATGCGCTGCGGGTCGATCTCAGGCTGCGCCCGGCCAGCGAGGTCAGCCCGCTGGCCGTGCCGGTCGGCGCGGCGCTGGCGCATTATCAGGGCGCAGCGCTGGCGTGGGAGCGCGCCGCCTTCACCCGCGCCCGTGCGGCAGCAGGCGACATCGCGGCAGGGGAGGATTTCCTCGCCCAGATCCGCCCCTTTGTGTGGCGCGGGCAGCTCGATTTCGGCGCGATCGAGGAAATCCGCGCTCTCACCCAGCGCATTCGTGACAGCCATGAAGGCCCGCCGCAGCCCGGCCCCGGTTTCGACGTGAAGCGCGGGCGCGGCGGCATCCGCGAGATCGAATTCTACGCCCAGACCCATCAGCTGATCCACGGCGGGCGCGATGCATCGCTGCGGGTGCGCGGCACGCGGGCGGCGCTCGATGCGCTGGCGGCGGCCGGCTGGATCGCCGCCGAAAATGCGCAGGTCCTCGGTGAAGGCTACGACCGGCTGCGGCAGGTGGAACACCGCCTCCAGATGGTCCACGACCGCCAGACCCATGCCCTGCCCGATGCCGCGGCGCTCGATAATGTCGCGCAGCTTGACGGGCTGGCCGATGGCGCGGCGCTGGTGGCGGAGCTGACCGCGCTCACCGACCGGACCGGGACCATCTACGAGGAACTGATCGGCGCAAGACGCACGGCGCAGGTGCCGGTGGCCATGCCGGTCAGCGCGCTGGCGCACAGCCTTGCCCAATGGGGCTTTGCCGAGCCCGATACCCTTGCCGAGCGGATCGAGACCTGGCGCGACGGGCGGCACGCGGCGATCCGCTCCCCGCAGGCGGTGGCGGCGTGGGACCGGCTGGCGCCCGCACTGCTTCAGGCGATCGCGCAGAGCGACGATCCGATGCGCGCCATCACCCGCTGGGAACGCATCATTGAAAGCGTGCCGAGCCTGATCACCACCTTCCGCCTGCTCGATGCGCGGCCCGATCTGATCCGCCGGCTGGTGGCCGCGCTGACCCTCACCCCGGTGCTGGCCGACGAGTTGGCGCGCAAGCCCGAACGGCTCGACACCCTGATCGATCGCGACGCGCTCGAACTGCCGGGGGATGTGCCTGCGATCATGGCGCGGATGCGCGGGGCGGCGGCGCGGGACGATTACGAGGCGCTGCTCGATGCGATCCGCGTGATCACCGGCGAAATCCGCTTCGCGCTGGGCATCCAGCTGATCGAAGGGCTGGCCGATCCGCTCGCCATCGCCCGCGCCCTGTCGCGCACCGCCGAAGCCGCGCTGACGCTGGCGGCGGAAGCAACCGTCGCGGAATTTGCCACCAAGCACGGGCGGATTGCAGAGAGCGAGCTGCTGATCCTCGGCCTCGGGCGGCTGGGCGGCGGGGCGCTGACCCATGCCAGCGATCTCGATATCGTCTACCTCTTCACCGGCGATTTTTCCGCGCAATCGGACGGGCCAAGGCCGCTAGGCGGGACGGTCTATTACAACCGCCTCGCCAGCCGGGTCAGCGCCGCGCTGTCGGTGCCGACCGCGCAGGGCGCGCTCTACGAGGTCGATACGCGGCTGCGGCCGCAGGGCAATCAGGGCCCGCTGGCGGTCAGCTGCGAGGCTTTCGGCAAATACCAGCGCGAGGCGGCGTGGACGTGGGAGCATATGGCGCTGGCGCGGGCGCGGGTGCTCTATGGCTCCCCGCCGGCGCGGGCGCAGCTGGAGGCGGTGCTGGCCGAAGTGCTCCACGCGCCCCGTAACAAGGCAGCCCTGCGCGAGGCGGTGCTGGGGATGCGGGCGGAGATGGCGCGGCACAAGCCGCAGGCCGGGCCGGTCGATGCCAAGCTGGCACGCGGCGGGCTGGTCGATATCGAATTCCTCGTCCACTACCTGCAACTGAAGGGCGAGGCAGCCGATGGCGCGCCGCTCGCGGCCGCTGCACCCCGCGCGCTCGATCCCGATCTGACTGTCGCGCTGGCAGGCCTTGCCGAGGCAGGGCTGCTCCCCGCCAGCCTCGCCGGACCCCATGCGCTGATGAGCCGGATGCTCGTCGCCGGACGCCTGCTTGCCCCTGACGGGCGCGAACCGCCGCCTTCGGGCGCGAAGACACTGGCGCGGGCGTGCGGGCATGAAAGCTACGACGCGCTGCTCGCAGCCTTCGCTGCGGCCCGCGGCGAGGTGGCGCAGGCGTGGAAACAAATCCTCGGGACAGACATTCTCGCAAGCGAACAGGAGAACCCCGCATGAGCAAATTCCCCACCCTTGGCGACGCCATCCCCGATATCGCCATGGAAACCCCCGAAGGCGGAAGTGTGAAGCCTTCGGACTTTGCCGGATCGAAGCTGGTGATCTTCTTCTATCCCAAGGACGACACCCCCGGCTGCACCACCGAGAACAAGGATTTCTCCGCGCTGAAGGACCAGTTCGAAGCGGCGGGAACGAAGCTGCTCGGGGTCAGCAAGGACCCGGCGAAAAAGCACGCGAAGTTCATCGCCAAGCACGGCCTCACCGCGCCGCTCGCCACCGACGCGGAGGAAGGCGGCCTCAGCGACGCGCTGGGCGTGTGGGCGGAAAAGCAGATGTACGGCAAGACCTACATGGGCATGGTCCGTGCCACCTATCTGGTCGATGCCGACGGGAAAATCGCGCGCATCTGGGACAAGGTGAAGGTCGCCGGGCACGCCGAAGAGGTGCTGGCGGCGGCCCAAGCCCTCTGACAGCGCCGCTTTGATCACTGCATGACCACGATTGCCCGCGCCATCCGCGCCGCGCTGCTGACTGCCGATCCGCGTGCCAAGTGTTTCGCCACCCGCGAGCTGGCGCGGGGCTGGCGGCGCGGCGCGCTGGCGTGGGAATTCGATGTGGCGATGCCGGATCAGCCCGCCTGGCCCGATGCCCCCGAACTGCTCCCGCCGAATCAGATGCCCAAGCGCGGCAAGGGCGGATCGCAGCGCGGGCGAATCGCCCTGTGGCACAGCCTTGCCCATATCGAATTCGTCGCCATCGACCTCGCGCTCGATATGGCGGGGCGATTCGGGGCGAGCATGGGGCGCGAATTTGTCAGCGATTTTCTCGATGTCGCCGCCGACGAGGCGATGCATTTCGCGCTGCTGGCACGAAAGCTCGAACAGCTCGGCAGCCACTATGGCGCGCTGCCTGCCCACGCCGGATTGTGGGAGGCTGCCCACGCGACCCGCCACGATGTCGCCGCGCGCCTCGCGGTGGTGCCGATGGTGCTGGAGGCCCGCGGTCTGGACGTGACGCCCGCGACGCTGGAACGGGTGCGCGCAGCCGGTGACGCGGGCGGCGCGAAAATTCTCGCACGGATACTTGACGACGAAATCCGCCACGTCGCTTTCGGGACAAAGCACTTTTTGCGCTGTGCCGAAATGGCGCAGGCGAATCCCGAATCCCTTTGGCAGAACCTCGTAAAACGGCACTTTCGCGGGGTCGTTAAGCCACCGTTCAACGACTCGGCGCGTCTTGCAGCCGGTTTGTCGCGTGAATTTTACGCGGCGATTGCACATTAACGACTCACCCGGATAACCACACTCCAGCAAAGGCGCGCGATCGACGTGCCGGAAAATTCCAACGGCGAAACGCCGCTATCGGGAACCGGGTCAGTTATGAAATTTGCCGTGCGCCATGTCATGAAGCTTGCAGCATCAGCCTGCGCCGCATTTCTGGTTTCCGCCGCTTCGCCGGCCTTCGCCAACACCGCCAATTCCGCCACTGCCACCACCAGCGCCGACATTGTCGAGCCGGTGCGCGATGCGCAGGGCGATGTGGCTGCCAATAACGACATGCGCTTCAAGTCGCTGTTCACCAGCTGGACCGCGCTGGAACGCACCAGCCCGACGCTGGGCACCGGCCTCGATGTTCCGGCCTATTCCTCGCCGATCCCGCAGCGCGGCATTTCGGTGCCGTCGCGCATGCCGCTCGAAGGTGCGGCGCTGACCAGCGGTTTCGGGATGCGCACCCACCCTGTGCTCGGCGGCCGCCGCCAGCATCAGGGCATTGATCTCGCCGCGCCGACCGGCACCCCGGTCTATGCGACCGCCGACGGGATCGTGGGCCGCGCCGACTGGTATTCGAGCTACGGGCTGTTCATCAGCATCAACCACGGCGCTTCGATGGAAACCCGCTACGCCCACCTGTCGCGCCTTGCGGTTGCTGCGGGTGACAATGTGAAAAAGGGCGACCTGATCGGTTACGTCGGTTCGACCGGCCGTTCCACCGGTCCGCACCTGCATTACGAAGTCCGCGTCGAAGGGCTTGCAGTCAATCCGATTCCGTATATGGTAGAGAGCGAAGCACAGCTGGCTTACGCCCGCGATGCTCGTCTGACCGGCCAGGGCGGCGAATAAGCCCCCTTGTGCAAAGTCTCGGGCGAGCAAGCCTCACGAGATTGCCCGTGTAAACGGGCCGGACATTGGAGAGGGTGTCCGAACATGGCGGCGGGTTTACCCGCCGCCTTTTTTCTTGCCCGCTCCCGACCCGCCGCAACCGCGTTTTCGGTAGCATTTCCCATACCGTTTTTGCTTGCGGGGTAGCACGCCTCGCGTAATTTCCTCTCCAGGCCGTGTCAGCGGCAAGGGAGAGAGAAAACATGTCGATGCATCCGACCGCGCACGCCGCGGCCCGCCCCGATCACCCCGCTGTCATCATGACCGGATCGGGCAAGCAGATCACCTATGGCGAAATGGAGGCGGAATCGAACCGCTTTGCCCACCTGCTCCGCGCCCACGGGATCGGACAGGGGGATGCCTTTGCGGTGCTGCTGGAAAACCGCATCGAATATTTCACCCTGATCTGGGGATCGCAGCGCGCCGGCACGATGCTGGTGCCGATCTCGTCACGCCTGACCGCGCCCGAGGCCGCCTACATCATCCGCGACGCGCAGGCGAAGCTGCTGATCACCAGCGGCTATTTCAGCGGCCTCCTCGGCGATATCCGCGCCGAATGCCCCGGCCTTGCGGTGCTGGTGATGGATTCAGGCGATGCGGAGGATTTCGCCGCCGCGCTGGCCGCCCAGCCGGCAACCGCGATCCCCGACCAGCGCGCCGGGATGGTGATGCTCTATTCTTCCGGCACCACGGGCCGCCCCAAGGGCATCCGCCCCGCTCCGCCGGAGGACCCCGATCCGATGGCGCCCGTCCCGCTGCTCGGCCTTGCCACCATGGGTGCAGGCATGCCGGCCGATGGCTCGATGGTCTATCTCTCCCCCGCCCCGCTCTATCACGCTGCGCCGATCGGCTGGTGTTCGATCGTGCACCGGCTCGGCGGGACGGTGGTGATGATGGAGAAGTTCGATCCCGAAGAGGCGCTGAAGGCGATCGAGCGCTACAAGGTCACCGACAGCCAGTGGGTGCCGACCCATTTCGTGCGCTTCCTCAAGCTCGATCCCGCAGTGCGCAGCCGGTATGACCTGTCCAGCCACAAGCGTGCGCTCCACGCGGCTGCGCCCTGCCCCGTGCCGATCAAGCGCGAGATGATCGAATGGTGGGGCCCGATCGTGAATGAATACTACGCCGGCAGCGAAATGATCGGGATGACGCTGGTGAAGTCCGAACACTGGCTGATGAAGCCCGGCACGGTCGGCATCGCGGTGCACGGCAAGGTGCATGTGTGCGGGCCGGAGGGCGAGGAGCTGGGGCCGGATCAGGATGGCCTGATCTTCTTCGAGAACGAAAACCTGCCGACCTATCACAACGATCCGGCCAAAACCGCCGAGGCGATGCATCCCAAGGGCTGGATGACGCTGGGCGACATCGGCCATCTCGACAAGGACGGCTTCCTGTTCCTGACCGACCGCAAGAGCCACATGATCATCAGCGGCGGGGTGAACATCTACCCGCAGGAGATCGAGAACCTGCTCGTCACCCATCCCAAGGTGATGGACGCCGCGGTGATCGGCGCGCCCTGCCCCGATCTGGGCGAAAAGGTGGTGGCGGTGGTGCAGCCGAAGGACATGGCCCACGCCGGCCCCGATCTGGAGGCGGAGCTGCGCGATTTCCTCGCGCCCAGTCTCAGCAAGATCAAGATGCCCAAGCTGTTTGACTTCCGCCCCGAACTGCCCCGCGAGGCCAATGGCAAGCTCTACAAGCGCGAGCTGCGGGATGAATACGCGGCCAAGGCTGCGGCGGCATGAGCGGCGAGGCGGTGCTGCCCGGCGACATCGCCCGGCGGGTAATCGACCCGCACGCCTATGCGCAGTGGAGCGGGCTGCTCGACACCTTCGATGCCATCCGCGCCGAAACCCCGGTGGCAAAGGTGCAGCCGGACACGCCGGGCCTGTTCGAGCCGTTCTGGCTCGTCACCCGCTATGACGATGTGATGCGGATTTCGAAGGATAACGCGACCTTCCTCAACAACCCGCGTCCGGTGGTGTTCAGCTTCAACCAGGCGATCGAATTCAGCCGCGCGGCGACGGGATCGAACATGCTGGTCGATTCGCTGGTGGTGTTCGACGCGCCCATCCACCCCAAATACCGCAAGCTGACGCAGGAATGGTTCATGCCGAGGAACCTTGCGCAGCTGGAAGGCGAATTGCGGGCGCTGGCGGCGCGCACGGTCGACCGGATGCTGGAACTTGCACAGGCGCACGGCGGCGAGGTCGATTTCGTCAAGGAAGTCTCCGGCCCCTATCCCTTGCGGGTCGTCATGCAGATCCTCGGTGTGCCGCCCGAGGATGAATTCCGGATGCAGATGCTCACCCAGCAGCTGTTCGGCGGGCAGGACAAGGACCTGTCAGGCAGCGGCATGGACCAGATGACGCCCGAACAGGTGGTGCAGATCGTCGCGGGTGCGGTGAAGACCTTCGAGGATTACTTCGCCGCGCTGGCCGAGGATCGCCGCCGCAACCCGACCGACGATGTGGCAAGCGTGATCGCCAATGCCACTGTCGATGGCCAGCCGCTGCCGCCGCGCGACATGGCGGGCTATTACATCATCGTCGCCACCGCCGGGCATGACACCACATCGGCAAGCACCGCAGGCGCGATGCAGGCGCTGGCGAATGATCCGGAGCAATGGGCGCGGGTCAAGGCCGATCGCAGCCTGCTGCCCGGCATCGTCGAGGAAGCGATCCGCTGGACCAGCCCGGTGCAGCACTTCATGCGCACTGCGGCGGAGGATTGCGAGATCGGCGGGCAGGCGATCAAGAAGGGCGACTGGCTGATGATCAACTATGTCGCGGCCAATCACGATCCCGCGCAGTTCCCCGACCCGCGCAAATTCGATGCCGCCCGCTCGCCCAACCGCCACCTCGCCTTCGGTGCGGGCGCGCACCAGTGCCTTGGCCTGCATCTGGCCCGGCTGGAAATGCGGATCCTGTTCGAAGCCCTGCTCGACCGCGTGGCGAGCGTCGAACCGGCGGGCGAGGCCAAGCGCGCGAGCAGCACTTTTGTCGGCGGATTGAAGACCTTGCCGCTGAAGGTGGCGCCGGCCTGATCGGGGCCGCAAGAATCGGACAGACAGCGTCCGATTCCGCTTTGTCTTCAACAGTCTTTGCCCTAGCTTTCGGGGCATGGGATTGATGTTTTGCCGTGACATGGCGGAGCAGGCGGCATGAGCCTGCTGGCGGCCCACAACCTGCCGTTCCTGATCGCTTTCGGGGCGCTCGCGGTGATTGCCCTCTTGCAACTCACCGGGATTTCCGAGGTGATCGAGGGTGCGGGCGAATTTGACGGGGCTGACGGGCTGGAAGCTGGCGGCCTCGGCGAGGCGCTGACGACGCTGCTGGGGCTGGGCCGGGTGCCGTTCCTGATCTGGCTCGCCAGCCTGCTGTTCACCTTCGGCGCCGCAGGGCTGATCGGGCAATCGGTGATTGAAGGCACGTTCGGCGCGCCGCTGTCTGCCGGATGGGCGATGCTGGCCGCAGGCGGGGCGGCGCTGCCGCTCAACAGCCTGGCGATGCGCCCGCTCGCCGCGGTGCTGCCGAGGGACGAAACCACCGCGATCAGCCTCGATGATCTGGTGCGCCGCGATGCCGAAATCCAGATCGGCACCGCCCGCAGCGGCTCGCCGGCGCGGGCCAAGGTGATCGACATGCACGGGCAGGCCCATTTCGTGATGGTCGAACCGCACGATCCGGCACTCGAACTGAACGCAGGCGATACTGTCCTGCTCGTCCGCCGCGAGGGGGAAACCTTCTACGGCGTGCATTATGAAAGCCCGTTGCTCGGGCTTGATAGCTGAAAGGGGAAACGCAGATGGCTCTGACCACGTCCGGAGAATTGGCCACGTCGGGTGAACTGGCCTCCACCACCGGAGACCTGATCACTTACGGCGTTGTCGGCGTGGGCGGCCTGCTCTTCGTCATCATCTTCTTCGCCTTCCTCGTCCGGCTCTACCGCCGGGCAACCAAGGAAACCGCCTTCGTGCGCACAGGTCTCGGCGGCGAGAAGGTGGTGATGAACGGCGGCGCGCTGGTCTTCCCGGTGTTCCACGAAGCCATGCCGGTCAACATGAACACGCTGGTGCTGCCCGTGGTGCGGCGCGATAACGAGGCGCTGATCACGCTCGACCGGTTGCGGATCGACGTGAAGGCGGAATTCTACGTCCGAGTCCGCCCCGATGCGCAGGCCATCGCCATGGCCGCGCAGACGCTGGGCCAGCGCACGATGCAGCCCGATCTGCTCAAGGACCTCGTCGAAGGCAAGTTCGTCGACGCGCTGCGTTCGGTCGCGGCGGGGATGACGATGAACGAACTGCACGAACAGCGCGCCGATTTCGTGCAGAAGGTGCAGCAGGTTTCCTCGAACGACCTCGCGATGAACGGTCTGGAGCTGGAGTCGGTCTCGCTGACGGGCCTCGACCAGACCAGCATCGAACACTTCAACGCCAACAACGCCTTCGACGCCGAGGGTCTGACCAAGCTGACCGAGCAGATCGAGGCGCGCAAGAAGCTGCGCAACGATATCGAGCAAGACACCCGCGTCCAGATGGAAAGCAAGAACCTCGAAGCCGACAAGAAGAGCTTCGAGATTGCCCGCGATCAGGAATATGCGCGGCTGGAACAGGAGCGCGAGGTCGAAGTGCGGCGCGCGGCGCAGGCGGCGGAAATCGCCCGCGAACAGGCCGAGCGCAACCGCGAGGCCGAGGCCGCCCGGATCGAGGCCAAGAAGCAGGTCGATGCCCAGCAGATCGAAGCAGACCGCCTCGTCGAGGAAGCCCGCATCGACCAGCAGCGCGCGCTCGAAATCGCCCGGCAGGAACAGCAGATCGCGGTGCAGAACAAGTCCCGCGAGGAAAGCCAGGCCAAGGCCATCGCCGACGAGGCCCGCGCCAAGGCGGTCGAGGCCGAGGAACGCGTCGCCACCGCACGTGAACGCGAAATCGCCGAACGTCAGAAGACCATCGAGCTGATCGAAGCGGCCAAGCAGGCCGAACGCGACGCCATCGGCGTCAAGGTGCAGGCCGAAGCGGAAAAGGACGCCGCGACCAACCGCGCCCAGGCCCTCAAGTTCGAAGCCCAGGGCGAGGCCGAGGCCGAAAAGCTCCGCGCCGAAGCTGCCCGCGTGCGCTTCGAGGTGGAGGCCGCGGGTCAGCGCGCCATCAACGAGGCTGCCAATATCCTCTCGATGGAGCAGATCTCGCTCCAGACGAAGATGGCGCTGCTCAAGGTGCTGCCCGAGGTTATCCGCGAAAGCGCCAAGCCGATGGAAGCGATCGATTCGATCAAGATCGTGCAGGTCGATGGCCTCACCAATGGCGGGCGCGGTGCGGGCGACGGCGGTGCGTCAGGCGGCGGAGCGGGCGGCGGTTCGGGCAATCTTGCGTCCGATGCCGTGGCCGCAGCGCTCGCCTATCGCGCCCAGGCGCCGGTGCTCGACGGGCTGATGAAGGAGCTGGGGCTGGATGGCTCCTCGCTCTCGGGTATGGTCAAGGGCGCTGCCGATGCAGAGGCGGAGAAGCCTGCATCTGCGCCTGCACAGCCGGCAGAGGCCAAGCCCAAGCTGGCAAAAACCGCCAAGCCGCAGGACAGCAGCCCGGCCCCGCTGCCGGGCGGTGAAGCGGCGGAGTAAGCGAAGCCCCCCTCCCCGCAGGGAGGGGCGGAGCCTATCCCAGCAACCGCTGCGCAATCGCCCGCACATCCGCGCCCATGTCGGGCCGCGACAGGGCGATGGCCAGCGTCGCTTCGACAAAGCCGGTCTTGCTGCCGCAATCGTAACGCGCCCCGTCGAAGGTGACGGCGTGGAACGGCTGGGTGCCGATCATCTTGGCCATCGCGTCGGTCAGCTGGATTTCGCCGCCCGCGCCCTTTTCCTGACGTTCAAGCACCCGCATCACTTCGGGCTGGAGGATGTAGCGGCCCGATACGATCTTGTTCGAGGGCGCCTTGGCCACCGGCGGCTTTTCCACCAGCCCGCGCACCTCGGTCAGCGCACCCTTCTGCACGCCGGGATCGATCACGCCGTAGCTGGAAACCTGTTCCTGCGGGACTTCCAGCACCGAAACGAGGTTGCCGCCGACTTGCGCGTAGGCCTCGACCATCTGCTTCATGCAGCCGCTGCCGCCTTCGCGGGCGACCATCAGCTCGTCGGGCAGGAAGATCGCGAAGGGCTCGTCACCGACGATGGCGCGGGCGCACCAGATCGCATGGCCGAGGCCCAAAGGCACCTGCTGGCGCACCGCGATGACATCGCCGGGCGTGGCGCGGGTGCATTCCAGCACCGAAAGATCGCGCCCGCGTTCGGACATGGTCTTTTCCAGTTCGAAGGCGATGTCGAAATGCTCGACGATCCCGGTCTTGCCGCGCCCGGTGACGAAGATCATCTGCTCGATCCCCGCCTCGCGCGCTTCGTCCACGGCGTACTGGATCAGCGGGCGATCAACCACCGGCAGCAGTTCCTTGGGCACCACCTTGGTCGCGGGCAGGAAACGCGTTCCCAGCCCCGCAACGGGAAAAACGGCTTTACGGATCGGCTTGGGAGACATCTGGCACCTGCTGCTGGAATTTCGGCAAAGTCGTGCGCCCGTTTTCTGCCCCGTGCCGCGCCCTTGCGCGAAGGTCAATCACTGTTGGCAGCACGCCGCGCCATGTTGCGCCATAAGCACTTTTCGTTAAGGCTGGCGGAATGGACAAACTGATCATCCGTGGCGGCAACCGCCTTTCCGGCACCATCCCGATTTCCGGCGCGAAGAATGCAGCCCTGACGCTGATTCCCTGCGCGCTGCTGACCGAGGAGCCGCTGACACTGCGCAACCTGCCGCGGCTGGCGGATATCGACGGGTTCCAGCACCTGATGAACCAGTTCGGCGTCACCACCGTGATCCAGGGCACGCGGCCCGAGGATTTCGGCCGGGTGATGAGCATGGAGGCAACGCGGATCACCTCCACGGTCGCGCCCTATGATCTGGTGCGCAAGATGCGCGCGAGCATCCTCGTGCTTGGCCCGATGCTGGCGCGCAGCGGTGAGGCGACGGTTTCGATGCCCGGCGGCTGCGCCATCGGCAACCGCCCGATCGACCTGCACCTGAAGGCACTGGAAGCCTTCGGCGCGAGGATCGAGCTGGCGGCGGGCTATGTCCGCGCCACCCAGCCCGATGGCGGGATGCCGGGCGGCGATTTCGATTTCCCGGTGGTGTCTGTCGGCGCGACCGAGAACGCGCTGATGGCCGCGGTGCTGGCGAACGGCACCAGCCGGCTCTTCAATGCCGCGCGCGAGCCGGAAATCGTCGATCTGTGCAACATGCTGGTGGCGATGGGGGCGGAGATCGAGGGGATCGGCACCTCCAACCTCACCATCCACGGGGTGAAGCGCCTCCACGGCGCCACCTACCGCGTCATGCCCGACCGGATCGAGGCCGGCTCCTACGCCTGCGCCGCAGCGATCACCGGCGGCGAGGTGCGGCTTGAAGGCGCCCGCGCTGACGAGATGATGGCGACGATCCACGCGCTTCAGGCGATCGGGGTCGAAGTGACGTGGGATGCCAAGGGCATCAACGTCAAGGCGAGCGGCAAGCTCAAGGCCACCAACCTCACCACCGCGCCCTATCCCGGCCTTGCCACCGACATGCAGGCCCAGCTGATGGCGCTGCTGTGCAAGGCCGAAGGCGCGAGCGTGCTGAAGGAGACGATCTTCGAAAACCGCTTCATGCACGTGCCGGAACTGGCGCGGATGGGCGCGGACATCACCACCGAAGGCCGCACCGCGATCGTCAAGGGCGTCGAGCGGCTGACCGGCGCGGAAGTGATGGCGACCGACCTGCGCGCCTCGATGAGCCTCGTCATCGCCGCGCTGGCCGCCGAGGGCGAAACCACCGTGCGCCGCCTCTATCACCTCGACCGCGGTTATGAGCGGCTGGAGGAGAAGTTGCAGCTGGTCGGCGCGGATATCGAGCGGGTGGACGACTGACCTTCCTCGTCATTGCGAGCGCAGCGAAGCAATCCACGGCCTGAACTTGCAGCAAGCGGTCGGTCCATGGATTGCTACGGCCTTCGGCCTCGCAATGACGAAGGTTTGGCGGGTCAAAGTGCGTGCGCCAGGCCTCTCTTGACCCCCGCTAGACCCGCCTAGACCCCGTCTTGCCCTGATTTACGGCAATGTTTCACGTGAAACGTTGGCTAGGCGGCGTTCACCACCAGCCAGACGCGGATTGCGCTCGCCAGACCCGGCGGGGTGGGTGATTTGATCCGTTCGGCATCGATGCGGGCGACCAGCGCGGCGACCGCCACCCCCTCTCGCAGGGCGGCAGCTTTCAGCATCTCCCAGAACAGCGGTTCGAGGCTGATCGAGGTCTGGTGGCCCGCGATGGAAAGCGAGCGTTTGACCGGCGGGTGATAGGGGGAGGGTGTCTCCATTCCCCTCAAGTATTAGGCCGCTTCGAAGTCGTCCACATATTCGGGCAGGAACACCGGCTCGCGCAGGGACCAGCCCTCGGCGGTGGCGGCGGCTTCGGAAAGGCTCTGCAACAGCAGCTTGCGGCGTTCCGGGCGGATCACCGGCAGGGCGCTGGCGGCGCAGAAGGCGGCCGGCAGATAGGGCCGCACCCGTGCACCCAGCAGGCGTTCGTAGAGGAAGCGGAAGGCCGAAAAGCTCGCCAGGCGCTCCTGCTCCAGATCGAAAGCGGCAAGGCGCACCAGCTTGCCGAGAAACTGCTCGACCTCGTAAGCCGTGCCTTCATCCGGCACCAGCGCCCTCAATGCCTTCAAATCCTGATAGGCGACATATTGCCGGCGGATCGCGATATTCTCCGCCTCGGAGCGGCCCCAGCGGCGGAAGGCGTCGGTGCGGGCGAGGCCGATGTCGAGGCTGCGCTTGATGTAGCGCTGTTCACATGGGGCGAACCCGGCGAATTCCCGCATCTCGGCAATCGGCATTATCATGGCGCGTCTCCTTCGGACAGGGAGAACGTCGCCGAACTTGGTTAATTTAAGGTTAGGTGGTTTGTCACGCGAAGACGCGAAGACGCGAAGAGGTTAGCCCTTGCGGCGCAGCCGCACTCCCAAATCAGCGCAGATCAGGAATATGAAGGCCCTTCCGGGCCTTGAGCACCGACATCTTCGCGTCTTCGCGTGAACCGAATCAGATCAATCCCGCCAGCGGTGACGAGGGATCGGCATACATCCGCCGCGCCATGCGGCCCGCGAGATAGGCCTCGCGCCCGGCCTCCACGGCCAGCTTCATCGCGCGGGCCATGCGGATCGGGTCTTTCGCTTCCGCAATGGCGGTGTTCATCAGGATGCCGTCGCAGCCCAGCTCCATGCCGACCGCCGCATCCGAGGCCGTGCCGACCCCCGCATCGACCAGCACCGGCACCTTCGCGCCCTCGACGATCAGGCGGATGGTCACGCGGTTCTGGATGCCGAGGCCCGATCCGATCGGCGCGCCCAGCGGCATGATCGCCACCGCGCCCGCATCTTCCAGCTGCTTCGCGGCAATCGGATCATCGGCGCAATAGACCATGGGCAAGAAGCCCTCCTTGGCCAGCACCTCGGTCGCCTTCAGCGTTTCGCGCATGTCAGGGTAGAGCGTGCGCGCCTCGCCCAGCACCTCCAGCTTCACCAGATCCCAGCCCCCTGCCTCACGCGCCAGCCGCAGCGTGCGCACGGCCTCCTCGCCGGTGAAGCAGCCGGCGGTGTTGGGGAGATAGGTGATGCGCTTGGGGTCGATGAAATCGGTCAGCATCGGCGCCTTGGGATCGCTGACGTTCACCCGCCGCACCGCGACGGTGACGATCTCCGCGCCCGAAGCCTCGACCGCAGCCGCATTCTGTTCGAAGCTCTTGTACTTGCCCGTGCCGACGATCAGCCGGCTGCGGAACGTGCGGCCCGCGACCGTCCACGTATCCGCCGCGTGATCGCCCCCGCCGACGAAATGCACGATCTCCAGCGTGTCACCCTCGGCCAGCGGCGCCTCGCCCAGCGTCGAGCGCGGGACGATTTCGCCGTTGCGTTCAACCGCGACCTTTTCAGGCACAAGTTCCAGTTCGCGCACCAGCGCGGCAATCGTATCGGCGGCGGTGCGGTGGGGGGCACCGTTCAGGGTGATGCTCTTGGTCATGGCTGCGGACATAGGCGCTCGCGCCAAGGCTGCAACCACGAGTTTCGCCAAGGTTCAGCGGGCAGCGCGGATGTTGAGCAGGTGGGCGAAGGACACCAGCCCCACCCCGACCATGGTCAGCAGCAATTCGTTGGTGCCATGCGGGATCAGCAGCGCCCAGCCCATCAGCGCCAGCCCGATCATCGCCACAACAAAGGGCATGGGGCGGCGGTGGCGTAGCAGGCCCCAGCCGATCGCCACGCCCGCAACGCCAAGCGCCAGCAACAGGCCAACGCGGTGGATGTTCTCGTCCAGCAGGAAGTGCCCGCCCATCGCCCCGCCCAGCCCCAGCGCCGAAACGATGATCAGCGTGGCAAGGCAATGCACCGCACACAGCCCCGCGAGCCCGATCCCGATATGGTCGAGCCGGCGACGGAACGACGTCCGACTCGGAGGAGGCATGGTATTGTGGGGCATGTTGTGACCGCACATATGTAATGTTGTTACATTGTTCAAGCGCGGATGCATCCGCGGCACCTGTTCTTTTCGTGCAGACCCGTATGGCCTCGTTTGCGCTGTCCGCACCGCTGCTTGCGCCGAACGGGCTTGCGCAAGCGCGTGATGGGCGACATGGAACGAGCCGTCATGGCTACGTCTGCCTCTGTCTCGGACCTGTTCCGCTCCGCCCCCGAAAGCCGCGTCCGCCCGCTGGCGATTGCCCGCTGGCTTGAGGCTGTGGCCGCGCTGGTGGTGCTGATCGTGATGGTGGGCGGAATCACGCGCCTCACCGAAAGCGGGCTGTCGATCACCGAATGGAACGTGGTCAGCGGCATCCTTCCGCCCCTGACCGAGGCCGCCTGGCAGGCCGAATTCGCCAAATACCGGCTGACCGCCGAATACCAGCTGGAAAGCGGCCCGGCGGGGATGGATCTGGCCGCGTTCAAGTTCATCTTCTTCTGGGAGTGGTTCCACCGCATCCTTGGCCGGGTGATCGGCCTTGCATTCCTGCTGCCGCTGATCCTGTTCGCGGTGCGCCGCGCCATTCCGGCGGGCTATGGCTGGCGGCTCGCTGCGATGTTCGCGCTGATCTGCGGGCAGGGCGCACTGGGCTGGTACATGGTGTCGTCCGGCGTGGGCGAGACCGATCTGACCGATGTGAGCCACTTTCGCCTTTCGGCCCATCTGCTGACTGCGCTGTTCCTGCTGGCCGGACTGGTGTGGACCGCCCGCGACTTGCGGGTGCTCGCACGCGATCCGTCGGCACGTCCGGCCAGGCTGACCGGCGCTGCGGCGCTGGTGGCGGTGGTGCTGTTCATCCAGCTGCTGCTCGGTGCATGGGTGGCGGGGCTGAATGCGGGCCATGCCGCCTATGACTGGCCGCTGATGAACGGGCGCTTCTTCCCTGAAGCCGACTGGTCGCAAGGCGTGCTGTGGGCGCTGACCCACGATCCCTTCCTGCTGCAATTCCTGCACCGCTGGTGGGCGTGGGTGGCGGTGGCGGCGCTGGTGTGGCTTGCCCGCCGGGTGCGCAAGGCCGATCGCTTTGCTTCGGTCGCGGTGCACACCGCCTTCGGCACCATGGTGCTGCTCGGTATTGCCACGGTGATGAGCGGGGTGTCGCTGTGGATTGCCGCCGCGCACCAGCTGGTCGGCGCGCTGACGGTGGCAGCCACAGTACGGGCGATGCACAGCGATGGCCTTGCCCGCCAATCGCAGGTCGGGATCGCGGGCTGATGGCTGGCGACAGTCCGGCAGCCGCGCTGGTCTGGTGCCCCTTTCCCGATATCGACAGCGCCCGCGCGATCGCCGCGACGCTGCTCGATGAACGCCTGATCGCCTGCGCCAATATCCTCGGGCCGGTGGAAGCCCATTTTGTCTGGGAGGGGGAGCGCGGCAGCGCAGCGGAGATCGCGGCGCTGTTCAAGACCACGACCGACCGGCTCGAACAATGCGTTGCGCGTTTGGGGGTGCTGCATCCCTATGATACACCTGCCGTGACCGGCTGGCGCTGCGATGCGGCGCTTCCGGCAACCATGGCATGGCTGGCCGCAACGACACAGGGCGCCGGGGTGGCCGAAAACGGCGCGGCAGGTTGATCGGGCGGACTCTGCCTCGGGCAGAGTCATGGTCCGATAAGGGGGGAAGGCAATGATCGCGACGACCCGGCGAACGATGCTGGCTGCGCTGCTGGGGGCGGGCTTCGCTGGCCTTTCCGGAATGCCGGTCGCCGCGCTTCGGGCCGCGCCTGCCCTGCCCTTGCGCCTGCCTGACACTCCCTTGCGCCTCGCCAGAACGCTGCGGCGCGGACTTGGCGCTGATGCCGCGATCACCGTGCGGCGCGGCTGGGACGTGCGGTTCGACCGGCAGGCGCGCGGTATCATCGTTACCGGAGCGCAGGCCTATGCCGAGGTCAGCGCCCCGCCGCACCTCGCCGAACTGGCGCGGATCGAGAGCGGGCGCAGCGACAGCGCGATGTTTCCGATCATGCTGGCTGCCAACGGCGAAATCCTCAGCGAGGCGGGAACCCCGCCCGAAAGCGATGCCATCACCCAGGCGTTGCGCGCTGCCGAGGCGCTGATCGCGCGCCAGCCGGTGCCGCGGGACGAGCGCGAGACATACCGGCTCTATCTTGCGCAGGTTCACGATGCCGGCGCGACCTTGCTCGACACGCTCCCGCCCGATCTGCTGTTCCCGGCCGGCATTCCGGTCGAACGCGAGGAATTGGTGAGCCTGCCCGGCGGGCTGACTGGCAGCTTCGCGATGCGCTACACCTGCACCGCGCAGGCCGATGCGCCCTGGCTGAAGCTGGCCGAACGCCACATCGTGACCCGCATCGAAGGGTTGGAACGGCAGGCGCTGGAAAGCTGGACTCTGGGCCCGGCCTAGGGCCATTCCGGTCATGTGGTATTATTTTACCGCACCCCGAAACCCCGCTTTTGCTTGACTTTCGCGGGGTCGGACGACATTTGCGCCCGACTTCTCCGCCCGATCGGCTGATCGGGGGGCGATTCTCACGGATAGTCTCCGACAGACAGTTTCGAATCAAGGACACATGCCATGAAGGCGCTCACCAAGCAGACCCGGTCAGTGAAACCGGCCGAGGTCGAAAAGAACTGGCATATAATCGATGCCGACGGCCTCGTTGTCGGCCGTCTCGCCGCGATCATCGCCAACATCCTGCGCGGCAAGACCAAGCCGAGCTACACCCCGCACGTCGATTGCG
Source organism: Erythrobacter sp. RANMB8 (assembly GCF_056848235.1). Taxonomy (NCBI): domain Bacteria; kingdom Pseudomonadati; phylum Pseudomonadota; class Alphaproteobacteria; order Sphingomonadales; family Erythrobacteraceae; genus Erythrobacter; species Erythrobacter sp. RANMB8. Next base: position 7,353 of record NZ_JBREHG010000013.1, on the reverse strand, counting down.
GCGATCACGTGATCGTCATCAACGTCGAGAAGGTGAAGTTCACCGGCAACAAGATGGGCGACAAGGTCTATTACAAGCACACCGGCCACCCCGGCGGCATCAAGGAAACCACCCCCGCCAAGGTGCTGGGCGGCCGTTTCCCCGAGCGTGTGCTCGAAAAGGCTGTCGAACGCATGATTCCGCGCGGGCCCCTGGGTCGCCAGCAGATGAAGGCGCTGCACCTCTATGCCGGCACCGAACACCCGCATGACGGCCAGAAGCCGCAGGTGCTCGACGTTGCCTCCATGAACCGCAAGAACAAGGTCGCTGCATAATGGCTGACGAAACCACCACCGTCTCGGATCTCGCCGATCTGAAGGACATCGCCGGCAACGCTCCGCAGGGCGACGCTGCCGAAATCGCCCGCGTCACCGCTCCGCTGCGTCAGCGCGAAGTCGATGCGCAGGGCCGCGCCTACGCCACCGGCCGCCGCAAGGACGCCGTGGCCCGCGTGTGGGTCAAGCCGGGCACCGGCAAGATCACCATCAACGGCCGCGATCAGGAAACCTATTTCGCCCGTCCGACCCTGCGTCTGGTGATCAACCAGCCCTTCACCGTCACCGACCGCACCGGCCAGTATGACGTGGTTGCCACCGTGCGCGGCGGCGGTCTGTCGGGTCAGGCGGGCGCCGTGAAGCACGGCATCGCCCAGGCGCTGAGCAAGTACGAGCCCGAGCTGCGCAGCGCGGTGAAGGCCGAAGGCTTCCTCACCCGCGACAGCCGCGTGGTCGAGCGCAAGAAGTACGGCAAGGCCAAGGCCCGCCGCAGCTTCCAGTTCTCGAAGCGTTAATCGCGCTTCCGGCAACGGATACAACAAAGGGCGGCCCCGCAAGGGAGCCGCCCTTTTTGTTTGCGCCGCCCGCAAAAGCTCAGCGTTGCAGCAGCAATATCCCGAAAGCGAGCCCGCTGCCGCCGAAGAACACCGGCCACGACCAGTAGACCCGTGCCTCGGCCACCGGCAGCAGGTGGATCGCCAGCGGCCCCGCGCTGGTGCCCTGCGATCCGATCACCAAAGCGATAGCCGCGGACAGGATCGCTCCGAATGTCAGTGCCTTGACGAGATCCATCTGCCTTGCCCCTTCAAGAACATGGCCGCGCCCGAAGGACGCCGGCAGCAGCGATTTCACCAACAAAACCTTAACGCCAATACTAGGGAAAAGGTTAAAGCGGTTTCCCGTCAAACGCCGTAGCGCGCTCTGCCTGCCCGAACCGCAGGTGCGTGTCGATCACCCCGCCCGGCTCGCAGGTGATCACCCGCCACGATGCCGGCGCGCCGTGACGCAGGCGGGTGGACAGCGTGCCGGTGCCGATGATCCGCATGCTTTGCCCGCCGCTGGTGCGGATCTGGTCGAACGGCACATGCACATGGCCAGAAATCATCGCATGCGCCCCGGCAGCGGCAATCCGCGCAAAGGCCTCGTCCCCGCCGATGGTCGGGTTCTTGCGCGCCCCTTCCGGCCCCAGCAACGGATGGTGCGCGATGACGATGATGGTGCGCGGGTCACCTTTCAGCGCGGCAAGGGCATCGAGCGTCGCGGCGAGCGCGGCAGGCTTCACCACCCCGTCCGACCACGGAAACCGGGTCTGCGCCGCCACCGTCGTGCGCAGCGGCACCAGCACCACATCGGGCGAAACGAACGCGCTCCCCACCGCCGCCTTCAGCCGCTCGTACCGCCGGAACGGATCGGTGAAGCGCTCCCACGGGTTGTAATAGGGCATGTCGTGGTTGCCCGGCTCCAGCACCACCGGCACCCCGAGCGCGGCGAACCATCGCTGCGCGGCGGCATATTCAGAATGCTTGGCGCGCTGGGTGAGATCGCCGGTGCACACCACCGCATCGGGCTGCTCTTCAGCCACGGCGCGGGCCACGGCATCGAGCGCGGCGGCATCCTCCACCCCGAAATGGACATCGCTGATATGGAACAGCCGCGTGGTCATCGGGCGGGCCTTATATCCGCCCTGTCAGGATCAGCCAGGCCGCAACCCCGTTGAAGGCGGTATAGCCCGCATAGGCAAAGGCGAAGGCAGGCCAGCCTTCGACCGACAGCAGCAGCGCAAAGAACAGCACCGCAAACTCGCTGCCCAGCGCGGCACGGCGGCCGAAGGTGCGGCTGACCTGCGGGAGCCGCGCCAGCATCGGGTGCCCGCTTTCGAACACCGCCCGGTTCAGCGCGAAATTGGCGATTCCCATGATGAAGATGGTGATGGTCGCCCAGTTCATGGGGCCAGTATGGCGATGCGCCGGTCGATTGGAAACCGCCATTTGTCCCCCGTTTCGCACCATTGGTCATTGCGCAGTCTCATCGGTCGGACGGTTGACGCGGGTTTGTCGAGGCGCGGATGCGGCCGGTGTGTGATGGGCGTAATACAGGTTCCAGCAGGATGACTGGCACCCCCCGGACCGGGCCCCCGCCCCGTCACAGGCACCCTGCATACGGAGGATGACCTTATGAAACCCCTTGCAAAAACAATGGCCTCTGCCCTTGTGGCGATCGGCCTTGCCGGCACCGCGATCAGCCCCGCTTTCGCAGGCGAGGCCGAGCTGATGACGATCGCAGTGCCCACCAACGACCTCAACCTTGGCACCGCTGCCGGTCAGCGCACGCTCGACCAGCGGCTGGAAAAGGCGGTGCGCACCGTATGCCGCACCAGCAGCCTTTCCACCGGATCGCGGATCCTGACGCAGGAAGCCAAGGCCTGCCTCGCCAAGGCCCGCGCCGATGTGAAGCGGCAGGTCGCCGCGCTCTACACCGGCAAGGAACAACGCGGCGGCTGAACCGCGAAACTCACTCTGCGCCTACCTCAACGCGCAGATGATGCGGCCCGAACCCTTCCAGTCCCTAGGGTTCGGGCCGTTTTTGTGTGAGCCACCTTTGGTGGTGCAGGCCACCCGCCTCACCTTCCCGCCATCGCCTTGACGCGGGCGAGGTAGGTGCGGCCGATCCGCAGCGCCTCGCCGTTGACCAGCTCTGCCGACCATACGCCAAGCCCGTCGTGCCGAAGCCCGCGGATATGGTCGCGGCGCAGGATGGTGGAACGGTGGATGCGGATGAACTGTTCGGGATCGAGCCGTTCTTCCAGCCCCGCGATGGTCTGGAGCAGCAGGTAGGACCGCTGCGCATCCGGCCCGCCGACATGCAGGCGCACGTAATCGCGCTCGGCATCGATCTGGTGGACTTCGCTCACCGCGATGCGCAGCAGTTCGGAACGGTGCGGCACCCACAGCTCGTCGAGATAGCGGCTGGCGCGCTGGCGGCGCTGTCCGCGGCGGGCGACGGCGCGTTCGATGGCCCGCTCCAGCCGGTCGGCCGATACGGGCTTGAGGACATAATCCACCGCTTCCAGATCGAAGGCCTCGACGGCGAAATGATCATGCGCGGTGACGAAGATCACCACCGGCGCCTGTTCCTGCGCGGCGAAATGCTGGGCGACCCCCAGCCCGTCAAGCTCGGGCATGGTCATGTCGAGCAGCACCAGATCGGGGGCGAGCTTTTCAGCCAGCCGCAGCGCGGCAGCGCCATCGCTGGCGGTGCCGACCACGCGCACAGCGGGGATTTCGGCGCAGATCACCTGCACCCGTTCCACCGCCAGCGGCTCGTCATCGACGATGAGGGTTCGCAGGGCGGTCTGTTCGGCGTTGCTGTCAGGCATCGTGATTCACCGGACGGTTTGCGGGTTTGGACAGGGGAATACGGATTTCGGTGCGATAGCCGCCCGCAACCGGGGCCGAGGCAAAGCCGATATCGGGGCCGAAGCGCGCCTCCAGCCGGTCGCCCACATTGGCAAGGCCGATGCCGAATCCGTGGCTTTCGCCCGCCGGAACGCCGGGGCCATCATCGCTGACGGTGATCACCAGCCGGTCAAACTCCTCGCGCGCAGCGAGCGTGATGGTGACCGGACGCGACACGGGCGACACGGCATATTTGACCGAGTTTTCGACCAGCGGTTGCAGGATCATCCCCGGCACGCGGGCCTCGGCCAGATCGTCCGGCAGATCGAACACCGTCACCAGCCGCGTGGGAAAGCGCACCGCCTCGATATCGAGATAGAGCTTCTGCAGATCGAATTCGTCCTTCAGCGCAACGTCGGCGGTCGGCTCGTTGGCGAGGGAGTGGCGGTAGAAGCGGCTGATCGTCTGGATCATGCGCTCGGCGCGGTCGGCCTTGCCCGTCATCACCAGCGCCGAGAGGGAATTCAGGGTGTTGAACAGGAAGTGCGGGTTGACCTGATAGCGCAAGGATCGCAGCTCGGCGGCCTTGGCAGCGGAACGGAACTGTTCCTCGCGCCGCTGCGACGCCTGCGCCTGCACGCCCGCCAGCAGCGCGAAATAGGTCGAGGCCCAGGCCAGCAGCAGGAAATAGCGTCCCAGCGCCACATCCAGCAGCTTGCGCCAGAAATCGGCATAGGTTTCCGCCGGCGCGATGATCACCGATTCCGGCGCGACCACGTCTTCTTCGGGCGGGGCACTAGCGGTCTGCCCTCCTTCGTCCGGCGCATCGCCAGCTGCCGGGCTGACCCGCCGAACCGGCACATCGACCAGCAGATTGCCGGATTCGTCACGGCGCAGGTTGAGGTTGTATTTTCTGGCGTAGGCCTGCTCCTGCGCGGCCTCCATGTCCTTGAAAACGATGTAATTGACCTGCCCGATCGCCATCGCGACCGGCATTGCCAGCACCAGCGCGGCGGAAATCTTGATCCACAGCGCCTTGTGATCGACCAGCCGCAGCAGCAGCCACAGCACCATGGTCAGCCCCACGCCCACCCCCGTGACCAGCAGGCGCCGCCAGCCGAGTTCGAACTGGAAGCCGAAATCCATCACCAGCGCGCGGAAGGTGGTGAGCAGGAAATAGGTCGCCCACAGCACCAGCATGGAGATCAGCACCATGCGGAACGGCACGGTCGCGGCGGTCCCGGCGGGGACGGTTTCGGCAGATCGGTTGGTCGTCATTATGTCCGAAAGCGATAACGCCCCCGCCGGGCTAATGCCACTGGCGAGGGCGCACATCGTCGGCCAGCATCGGACCTTGGTCGAAAGCTGAACCGGTATTCAGGGGTCGATCAATCCCGCGGGCGGATCATGTCGGACGGCACCACCCACTGCGCGAACTGCTCTTCGGTCAGCAGACCCAGCTCCAGCGCGGCTGCCTTGAGAGTCGTGCCTTCGGCGTGAGCCTTCTTGGCAATCTTGGCGGCGTTGTCATAGCCGATGTGCGGATTGAGCGCGGTCACCAGCATCAGGCTTTCGTTCAGAAGCTGGGTGATGCGGGTGGTGTTCGCCTCGATCCCGACCACGCAGTTGTCGGTGAAGGCGTGGCTGGCGTCGCCGATCAGCTTCATCGATTGCAGCACGTTGTAGATGATCACCGGCTTGAACACGTTGAGTTCGAGGTGGCCGTGCGATCCGGCGACCGTCACCGCCATGTGGTTGCCCATCACCTGCGCACAGACCATCGTCATCGCCTCGCACTGGGTCGGGTTGACCTTGCCCGGCATGATCGATGAGCCCGGCTCGTTGGCAGGAAGCGAAAGCTCGCCAAGGCCCGAGCGCGGGCCGGAGCCCAGCAGGCGGATGTCGTTGGCGATCTTCATCAGGCTCACGGCGAGCACATTCAGCGCGCCCGAAATCTCGACCATCGCATCATGCGCGGCGAGCGCTTCGAACTTGTTGGGCGCGGTGACGAAATCATGGCCGGTGGCGGCGGCGACTTCGGCGGCGAAGGCGATGTCAAAGCCGACCTTGGCGTTGATCCCCGTGCCCACGGCCGTGCCGCCCTGCGCCAGTTCCAGCACACGGGGCAGCGCCGCTTCGACGCGGGCGATGCCGTATTCGACCTGCTTGGCATAGCCCGAAAATTCCTGCCCCAGCGTCATCGGGGTCGCATCCTGCAGATGGGTGCGGCCGATCTTGACGATGTCGGCAAACTCCTTCGCCTTGGCATCGAGCGCGCGATGCAGCTTCTTGAGGGCGGGCAGCAGGTGATCCAGCGCCTCGACCGCAGCGGCGATATGCATCGCGGTGGGGAAAGTGTCGTTCGACGACTGGCCCATGTTGCAGTGGTCGTTGGGGTGCACCGGGCTCTTGCCGCCCCGGTTGCCGGTGAGGATTTCGTTGGCGCGGCTGGCGATCACCTCGTTGGCGTTCATGTTCGACTGGGTGCCCGATCCCGTCTGCCACACCACCAGCGGGAACTGGTCGGCCAGCGTGCCGTCGATCACCTCGCGCGCGGCGGCGACAATCGCCTCGCCGAGCCTCGCATCGAGCACGCCGAGCTTCATGTTGGCCTTGGCCGCCGACAGCTTCTGGATGCCCAATGCACGCACCAGGGCGGGCGGCATCTTCTCGCCGCCGATCGGGAAGTTGACGATCGAACGCTGCGTCTGCGCGCCCCAGTGGACGTGGGCGGGCACCGCCACTTCGCCGAGCGAATCCGTTTCGATCCGCATTTCCTGCCCGGTTGCTGTCATGTCACTCATCGAAGCCATCCCTCACTCAATCGAATAGAATCCCGCAGGATCACGCGCCCCCCTAAGCACTCCCCGCAAGCGAGGTCAAAGCCCGAAATCGCGAGTGCCGGCAGCGGTCATAAGGCCTTGGAACGCGCGCGCCGCAGGTCTAAGGCCGCACCGCAGCAAGACTTGACGGACTGTATTGCGATACCAATACAGTTCCCCGGAGTAGATGTGAACGACATGACCACGACCCTGCAAGATTCCCCCTCGGCCACCGCCCGCCGCGCCATGATCGACAGCCAGCTGCGCACCAGCGGCGTGAACGAGGAATATGTGCTGGCACGCATGATCGCTGTCCCGCGCGAGGATTTCCTGCCCGCCGACAAGGCGCCCTTCGCCTATATCGACCGCGCCGTGGCGCTGGGAGACGCGGGCCACCTCGCCGCACCGCTGTTCTACGGCAAGCTGCTGCTCGAAGCCGCGCCGCTGCCTGACGACCGCGTGCTGGTGGTGGAAGGCGGCACCGGCTACCTCGCCGAACTGCTGCGCCCGCTGGTGGCCGGTCTTGCCACGATCTCCGCAGCCGAAGCCGCAACCACGGCTGCTGCGGGCAATTATACGCTGATCGTGGTCGACGGCGCGATCGAGCAGCTGCCCGATGGCCTTGCCGCACAGCTCGCCGAAGATGGCCGGATCGTCACCGGTCTGGTGCTGCGGCAGGTCACCCGGCTGGCGGCGGGCCGCAAGGTTGCAGGGCAGGTCAACCTTCAGCCGGTCGAGGATCTCGGCATTCCGGTGCTCCATGCCTTCGATGCGCCCAGGGGCTGGACCTTCGCGTGAAGCCTGCTCGCGCCTCGTTCGGGC
>NZ_JBREHG010000012.1:0-104046 GCF_056848235.1 Erythrobacter sp. RANMB8 | reverse complement strand
GGGGTTGGATCCCCTGTGCCGCCGCATCGCAAGGCAACAAAAGAAATGGCCCCGATGGCATGTGCCACCGGGGCCTTTTCGTGAGGCAAGGACACTCAGTCCTCGTCGATGTCGGGCGCGTCCTCGTTGGTGCCAGAGCGCCCCTTGGTGAGGAAATCGACCTTGTCGGCGATGATCTCGCAGCCGTAACGCTTGGTGCCGCTTTCGTCTTCCCACTGGGTGTAGTGGATACGACCTTCGACCGAGACCATCTGGCCCTTGGTGCAGTACTTGGCGACGTTTTCGCCGAGGCCGTTGAAGCAGGTCACTCGGTGGAATTCGCTGTCCTTGGCGGTGTAGCCGTTCTCGTCCTTGTAGGTTTTGCCTTCCTTGCGGGCGGGACGATCGGTCACAACCGAGACCGAGGTGATGCTGGTTCCACCTTGGGTGGTGCGGGTTTCGGGGTCGCGAGCGATGCGGCCAACGAGGATAACGAGATTGGTCATGGGTATTCTCCTGATCGAGCATTCCGGGTCCATCCCGGCTGCAAAACCCGAGCAGAAGCGCCCCGCGGCGAAGCGCACCGAAGGGAAACCCCGATCTGGTTCGGGTGGTGCGGGCAGCCGGGCACAGCCCGGCAACTCGGCCGGACCTGATCGGGGTTGCGCGTCTCGACGGGGGGTGATTCAGGGACAGGTTTGCATCGAAGCCGGGTGGAGCTGGATGCCTTGGGCAGGCTTCCGATAGCTGCCGTTTTCTCCGGCCAACTGGAGCGGCCCCCTGCCCTCGCCCTGTGCAGCCTTCGTTTGATAGCTGGCAGAATGCGACTGCCTGAAGATGGCAGACACCGGGACACTGCTAGCCCGCCAGAAGCAATCGCACTGCGGCCAGCTTAGATGCCGCGCGTTGTCGCCTGACACAGGGATCAAGGGCCAAAGACAAAGATTAAACTACATCGCCCGGTGATGGACTGTGGCTCCATCCGAGGCGTCGATCAGTATAGATCTTTGCTGTCAGATATGAGCTCATCCAAAGCTTCGGCACGAGTCTTGTCGCGTGCAGATTTGTAGGCAAGCACGTCCTCGGCCTTAACACGGCGGTGCCGCCCCACCATGGAATGGGCAATGTCACCCTTCTCGATGAGCTTGATGAGGTATGGGCGCGATACATTCAGCAGATCTGCCGCCCGCTGCGTGGTCAGCATCTTCCGGATCGGTAGCAAGGTAACGGCGTCACCGCTGCCGATGTAGCGCAGTAGCTGGATGAACAGGTCGGACATTGTCAGTGTCAGGGTGATATCGACCGGCTTCTTGGTCGCCGGATCGAACACCTGCAGATGCGCTTCCCGCGCCTTGTATGCCGCCAGGATCTGACGAAGCTGATTGGCGATCTGGCGGTCTTCAGCGGATGGCAGTCTGTTGCCCAACGGCGAGGCGCTTTCTGGCGATGTCATTGGTCTCTCCGGCATGCCGACCTGCTATCTGGGAAATATTCGAAATAAACGCAACGCATCGCAATCGGCGCGGCCTTCGCAGTTTCCTCAAAGAAGGCTGATCAAGGCAGCCGCTCACCCCGGCGGTGCCTTGGGCGACGTACCCAGCGGGCCACGGCGATCGACAACCGTGATCCGCCGCGCCTTGGCTTCGATCACCAGACGTTCAAGGACGCCGTTACCCGGGAAGGCGACGACGTAGCGCGGATCAAGCGAGAGCATCCGCTCGTTGCGCTTGAAGCCGGCACGGGCACCCAGACGCATGTCGAGCGAGAACGTGACCTGCGGGATGCCGCGGCGTTCGGCCCAGCTCGATGCCAGGCGGTCGACGCCCTTGGTGTCGCCGCCATGGATAAGGACCATGTCCGGCACACGGTCGCGGACCTTGTCGAGCGTGGCCCAGACGTTGTTGCCGAAGGTCAGTGCATCATCTTCGGTCGCATGTCGGGTGCGCCCGCCAGCGAAGACGACCGGCGTTCCTTCGGGCACCGCCGCACGGCGTTTGGCCTCGGCACGGGCACGAAGGAAATCGCGACCTTCGACGAGCGCAGAAGTCATCATGGCGCTGTGATTGAAACGCGAACTGGAGACCGGCTTCCATGAGGAACCGAACTCGTTGAGGTACATGGCGGCTGCAACTTCGCGCATCTCTTCGAGCGCCAGCATCGCGCTTTCGGCGCATTGCGCCCGCTCGACCTGGGTCTCAAGGTCATGGGTGTGAACCTCGGATCCGTCGGCTGTGGCGATCAGCGCGCGGACCTCGTCGGTCGCCCGGTCGAGAGCCGTCGATTTGCGGGTCGCAGAGCGGTGAAAGATGTTGACGAAGGCCCAGCCAAGATCCTCGGCGTCAGCTTCAAGAGCGGTCCCGGACACCATGGCGAAAAGATCGGACCAGACCGCCTCGAGGGTTTGGACGACCGCTTCGCGGACCGGGAAATCGCTGGTCGATAGCGGAGCGGGACCGATGGAGAAGCCGGCGAGATCGAGCCCGGCGAGTTGATCGGCGAATGACGTGTGCATGGGGATATCCTCCTGACTGGCATGACACCGACGCACCCGTTCATGGCTGCGCCAGCGAGAACCCGTCAGGGCCAGCTTCAGGCAGGATTGCGCACCCGTCAGGGGGAACCCGGCTTGGCGGGCTGGCGCGGGCAGGCCTTCAGCCTGAAGGGCAAAGGCCAACACGGGCCCGTCCAAGCCGGGTTGCGCAAAGCTGGCGGCTGGCCCAGGGCCTCTTTCGCATGGCGCCAGACCATGAGCGGCCGGCAAAGCTGAGTCAGGGATGGCAACCCAAAGCGCTGCTTCTGGCCAACTCGCAGACCTCAAGCTGCCCGCTTGGTGTAGACCCCCTCGCCGTTCGACATGTGCCCGAGGCAATCGTAGTCGCCGAACACGGCATCGAAGCGGGATGCGATCTGGGACAGCCAGCGCCGCGCCCGTGGCGACCGGGCCGTGCGCCAATCGGCGTCCCAATAGGCCGCGTCATCGCGTTCGGCGATCCAGACGGCCACCAGCCCGCCGTAGACCGATACGCCGAAATCCGCATAGGCATTACGCATGAGGATCCGGTCTTCCCGGTCACGCCATCCGTCATGCGGGATCAGTGAAGGGAAGTCTTTGGCAGCCCGCTCGCGCAAGTCCTCCCGCAGCCATTCGTACTCGAATTCCCAGTCGTCTTCGGCTTCGACGTGGAGGACTGTGAATGCGACGATTGCGCCGCTGGGATAGCTGACAGATCGGCCCATGACACCCTCCCTCAGGCCGCGAGTGCAGCGTCGCCTGACGCATCGTCAAACTGCTCAGGGATGATCCTACCGCCGAGCTTCAGCAGCAACGCCGACGCCTCTTCGGCCTTGGCCGCAGCGGTCAGGATCGCGCGGTCATCGTCCTTCAGCAGCCTGAGCCAATGCTCGATGTAGCTAGCGTGGCTGTCGAGATGTGTGACCGGCAGCCCCAGCTCAGCGCCGAGCATGGCGCTCGAAAGTTCGGCGACCAGCTCCTCGGCGGCATAGGCAGCCGTGCCGAAGCGGTTCTTGAGATCGCGTCCCAATCGGCTGGCATGGCCTGTCCAGTGCGATAGTTCATGGGCAAGTGTGGCATAGTAGTGGTCGAAGCCGGAAAACAGGCTCGTCGGCGGCATCGTAACGCGATCGGCGGTAGGTTCGTAATAGGCTTCGCAGCCCTGGTGACGCAGATTAACGGGGATGGCAGCAAAGAAGGCGTCCAGCTCGGCCTCGCGCCCTTCAGGCTCGACCAGTTCGAGCGTTGCAGCTGGATGGAAACGCTCGGGCAGTCCTTCGACCTGATCGGCGTTGAAGACTGGGTAGGCCTTGAGCACCCGGCGAGCTTCGTCGGTCTTTTCGCCGGTGTCGGGCGCTTTCACCTCCTTGGTGTAGCTCTTGTAGAAGATCGCGATGGTCGACTTCTCGCCCTTGCGGACCTGGGCGCCGAGCGATTTTGCCTGGTTGTAGGTCATCCAGAACGGCGAGGCGTAGCCGCACATGTCGGCGATCATCCAGAGCCAGAAGACGTTCATGCCCCGGTACGGAATCCCGCAAGCCCGCAAGGGCCGGGAGACCGGGACACCCCGCCATGGCTTGATCCACGGCTTCGTGCCGGCTTCCAGACGGGCGATGATTTCCTGGGTGATGCGGGTGGCGGGCGACAAGCCGCTGCCCTGCCCCTTGCGATAGGCCATGATGGTTCTCCTGATTGCGGCATCTGGACAGTCGGCGACGGGCTCGCCGGTCAGTGCCACAGGTTCCCGAGCCCCCTCTTCTCTGCTTCCAAAAGAGAAGCGGCCCTCCGGCATAAGCCGAGGGACCGCTTCTCGAGTTGCGAGTGACCTTGCCTGTCAGGAGGAGGTCAGGCGGCCAGCTCGCGGGGAGACTGATGTTCGTCATCACCGCCCTGCTCCGCTCCAGCGGAGTCGATCTCAGCTTCACCAGCCTCCGGCGCAGGGCAACCGAAGCGCATGACCTCGGGCACCCAGGCCAGGGCCTTTTCGCGGACCTCGACCTCGGTAATGTAGGAGCCGGCGAAGACGCGCTCGGCGCTCATCGCGAGGTCGCCCTTTTTGACCGCGGCAAAGCGGGAGGAGAGCTCGAGGCCGCCGACATCGGTCAGGGCGTCGAGGACCACCTGCTTCGACACCCGGTCAAAGTAGTTGGCCGCTGTCGGCCGCCACCACTGCGCCATGTCGATACCGATCAGGCTGCCGAGATGATCCTGGAACGGGAGTTGGCGGTCACCGGACATGTTGAGGCTCGCCTCGAGCGACCGGGCCACGACGTAACCCAGCCAGGCGGCGCGGCTGTCATCGGGCAGCGCCCGAAACAGGTCGAAGCGGGACATGGCATCGTCACCGGCGCGCCAGCTTTCATCGAGACCGGACCTGAGCTCGGCAAGCGCGCTGCACGCCGGTGCATCCTTGGCTTCGAAGCCGATGATCGGGCCTGTTGGGACGGGCGCGCGCAACGTGGTCGAAGGGCGCGCCCGCCAGTCGTGGGTATCGGCATCGGCAAGCGTGAATACCATGATGTCGAGCGCGAGCCCGGGGTCGGATGCAACGTGCAATGCCAGAACATCGCGACGCTGCATCGCGAGCTCGTCGACCAGACGCTTGGACAAGGTGGTCCGGCGCTTGTCGGAACCTTCACCGCCGGGAACGACTTCGATCCCGCTTTCAGCTCCGGCGGGATCGGCCTGACGCTCGCCGTAGAACACCGGCTGGAGGACCGGCGTGCCATCACGCGAGAGCACCAGCACCATGCCTGCCTCGGCCTTGAGTTCGGGTGCAATGACGGGCGGTCGGGCCCGGATTTCCTGGCATTCGCGTTCGATCGCCACGATTGCGGCTTCAGCCGCGGCCACGACATCCTCGGCGCTATCCTCGTCTTCAAGGATCGCCGCATGCTCGTCATAGGACGCATCGAGTTCGTCGAGCCTAGCCACCTCGGCTTCGGACAAAGGCGCCGGTTCGGCGGGAAGACGGACCAGCCCTTCGACCAGATCGTGGCTGGCATAGGGATCGAGCGTGGGCTTGACCCAAGCGAGCCCCTGCTCGGCGGCGAGAGCTTTGGCCTGCTTTTCCATCTTTGCCGCCGCGAGGCTTTCGAGCAGCGCGACATCGACCCAGGATTCGCTGTCGTCGTTATCGAACAGCTCACGCTCGATCCGGCCGCCGGCTGCGATGTAAGCATCGCGGCCAACGAGGCGAGCACGCGGATCGCTGCCCCGGACGGTCCCCGACAGGACCATGCGCCGGATACTATCGGGGTTGGGCGCATAATAGCCCGAGGACACCTGCTCGAAGACGCGAGTCTGGATGTCCTGATCCGAGGTGGCGCCGAAAGCTTTGGCAATGTCGAGGGTGATCTCACCGGATGCGAGCGCCTCGAACACGACCGGCGCAAGCGTCGCAAGACGCAGCCGGCCCTCGACGAAGCGGACAGTCAGACCGAAGCGGCGGGCAACATCTTCAACAATCGCACCCCCAGACACGAGCGCGGCGAAGGCCTGGGCTTCGTCAGCGGGGTTCATAGCGAGGCGGTGGAAGTTCTCCGCGAGGCTGGTCTCCACGGCCGCTTCAGCGCTGTCCTCGAGAACGAGGCACGTGACTTCATAATTGCGGGCGAGCAGCTTTTCTTCAGCCAGCGCGAGCATCGCGCGGCGACGACGCTCCCCGGCCTCGACCTCGAACTTGCCTTTGGCAGCAGGTCTGACGATGAGGTTCTGCAGCAGACCGTGGGCTCCGATGCTGGCCTTGAGCTCAGCATCTGCTGCCGGATCACCGTGGCGGCGGACATTGCGAGGCGACTGAACGAGCTTGTTCAGCGGGATCGACTTGATCATGGGACACACTCCTGATTGTGAGCCCGGCACGCCGACTATCGACGCCCAAATGGCTCAATCAGGGCAAAGCCCACTCCCCTCTTGGCCGATCGCTGCGAGTTTCACAGCCCGGTAGTCAACGAGAAATGACGATTCTTGAGACGAAACTGCCATTCCTAAACTACACTGCGACCGTCCGGTCCTGACGAGCGCCGACGTTCGGCGGCCTCCTGCCTGCAGACGTATCTATCACGGAACGATACTCCCGCGTCGTTATTTACTTGGTTGTTTCGCTTGTATGATCTGTGGTCTGACTATCTGAGTCCGGCTGTGAGGATAATTTCTCGACCTTGAGCCGACGGAAGAAAGCCTCGTTCCGCAATGTAGCGTTCCGAAGTACCTGATCGTATGGAATGAACTCGAAATAGGCATTCAGATCGTCCAAATAAGCGAACCGGCCGTCTCCATCGGGAGTGGGTTTGTGTATCTGATGCTGCCGCAGCAAATCATAGAGTTGCTGAGACGGCTCCGCGATCAAGAAGCACAAGAATGGGCTGCCGGACCTTATGTCGGTGATCCGTTCACCCTCATAGGTATAACAAGTCTTGTTAAGCAGAGACTCGATGTATTTTCGAATTTGTATCACCGGGTTGTCCCCGGGTGCGCCCGAATACGTCGTCTTCCCGGGGCTTTTGAATTCCACGATCACCGTTGGGTCGAGAGTGTTGGGACGACGGAAAAGCATCGGTCGCTTGAAGATCGCTAGGTCGGGTTCACCGCCCTCGCTGTATCCACCGATCGCTCGCAACGACTCTCGACGGGCGAGTTCGGCGTCATCGACTTCCCCATTATCCTGCGCAAACGAGCGGATCGACCGGTCTGACGTGACGTAAGTGTAGTACGCTAACCGGTCGTCGATCAGCCAAAGATTGTGGTCGTCATAGTCCAGCGTGTCGCTGGTTACCCCAAGGGGACAGAATATCTCGTGAACGATGTTCTCGGGTTGGTGTTTGATATCCTTGAGATCGATCTTACGGCGTTCTTTGAGTAGTTCGATCACCCAGCGTCGTTCGACCACGTATTGGGCTAGTGCGCTCTTCTCGGTGTCGCCAAGCGCCGCAGCCAGCTTGTTGACATGCTTTGCGAAATCCAAGTTCGACATACTCGCCGAATTTGCTTCGAGTTTCTCAATTTGCTTGAATAGCGCTTTTGTCGAGCGGTGGCGCTTCAACGCGACGTCTTGCACCAGCCGCGTCTCGTCCCAATTAAGTGGCATGTTCGCCGCGTAGGCGTCGATGTCGTCAATCGCGGATGCATACAGCGGATTAGCGGCGAGTAGTTTATCGAGCATCTCGCGATTTCGCTTACGAGGTTCCGCGAGATACGGCTCAAGAAATACTTTAGCTGCCTCGACGAGTGCCTTATTGACGACTTCGAAGTCGATGTCGCCGAAATCAAAGCCGGTACGCTCGTGGTTGAGTGCGTCGTCGAATAGTGAACCCGAAATCAATCCGATGTAGATAAGCGGGCCGTGTTCCTCATTAGGCAACACCTTGAGACCGATGACCTCAGAAATCGACTTGGTGACAACCGAGCGGTCCGCTGCGCAGTAGATCAGCGAATTGCCGATGGGCGCGAGTTTCTTGGGCAACAGGATGTGCAACATCGAGGCGACGTGATGCTCGTCGATCGGGATCGATAGCGGCGTCTTGTCACCTATGATCGAGTCGAAGAACAAGTCTGAAAGATTGGTGGTAACCCCCTCGTCAATGAGATCGATCTTCAGTCGCTTGGGCTGTGCGAAAAGCGCAATGAAGTGAGCGAGTAGGCTGTTCCGTATCGCCTCTGGATCGACATGAGCTTTAGCCCGATAGACGTCGCGGTAATCAGCTAAGGTAACAATCGTGCCCGTCGCCGTCGTAGCGGGCTGTGACGTTTCGGAATAAGCATCGAAAGGTCGCTCGTTAGAGAGTTTAAAAGTGAAGGACCGCTCGTGCGGTTGCCCACCCCGGTCGAAAATCGACACGATTTCTGCTTTAGCGAAGACCTTCAGCCAAGACAGTCGGCCAATACCTCTGCCCTTTTTGTCAGCGCGATACTCGGTGTCGAGTTCCCTGAAATGTCCGAATAGCGCGTCGTTGAGCCCAATCCCGTTGTCGGTGACAACGAACCCGGCGACTTGTTGATGCTCGGGCTGGCTATCGGGGCTGGCGGTCGGCTTATCGCGGAGGACCTCAATCGTGATGACACCGTCATCGGCCCATGTTTCTGGGTACTGCTCCTGCACCGCATATAACGCGTTAGTGACCGCTTCAAACACCGGCATCATCCCATTGCTCGCGGTCGGAGGGAGGTTAAAGTTCCTCACCCGGCCTGTGAAGCTGTGGCGCATATCCGGCGGCGCGATCTGTGATACTGTCGTTGCCATGGTTACCCTTACGGGCCTTAGCTACGACGATTTGCTTCGGAATGCGAGTTCCGCGTGACGGCTCGCGTGGCCTGGCATCGAACTGTCGGCTGCAAATAAGCAGTTTCTGCAACCGTTCCGTCGATTGGCAGACTCATGACCGTTTTCGGCGTATTCAGACATTCATGAGGTGGCACAGTGCCGACCGACTCTGGGTCGAGAGCTGCCAATGTTCAGCAGGCAATCGCCACTCAGCCAATGCTGGGCAAATCGACAACTCGGAAAACGGCCCCTGATCCGGCATCACGCACGAGATCAACGCGCGCGCCGTCCCAATGGTAGTCTAGGTGTCGACCCTGGAGGGGGTTTAACGCGCAGTCTGGGTAGAAAAGCGCGACGCATTCTCCACCGGGATGCCGGATGCTCGGATAGGCGATCCCGTTCGATCCGGCGCTCCTGAGGTTCGCCGCGAGAGCCTGCGATGCCGCGTAGCTGTCAGGATCAAGCGCCGGCGCCGTTGTCACCGGCAGGGATCGCAGATCATGCAGATCGGCCTCGACCGACATGATGATTTCGCGAAACTGCGACATCCAGCCGGGCGCTTCCCGGGTTCGCACCATGAAGCGGGCATGGTGATGGATCGTCTCGAACAGTGCGGTTTCGAACCGGTCCGCGACATAGAGCACGCCGTAACTGCCGTCGGTGAACCGGCTTGGCCGGTCGGTGCTGACATGGGTGAACGGCGCCATGAGGTAGGAGGCGCCATTGCCGCCGACGCGCCGGCCTGCTGGAACGAGGTCAAGATTGCCAATCGTCGCCATGATGCGGGGATTGGTCTTCTGCTCTGCCGAAATCAGCAGCGGCCAGTCGGCTGGATCGGCGATGTCCTCGAACAGATCAATCGGCGGAAAGGCACTGCGGATGATCCGTACAGCGCCCTTCCACTCAACTCGGGAAACCGGGATATCTGCCGCTTCGCTCACCAGCCACCGCGTGTCGCGTCGAGATAGCGACGCACCCGCATGATGTCGGTAAGCTCGCCTCCCAGCATCACGTCGAGCGCACTGTGTCCGCCGAACGCATCGTTGGCGGCCTCGATCCAGGCATAGCCGCGGTTCGCCTCCGAGAAGATGATCCGAAGTGCCTTGTGAATGCCCATGAGGTTGGACAGACGCGCACGCCCATCGCGCGAGATACGCCCCGGACCTTCCGCCTTCCAGCGCCGATAGGATCGAACCGGCATGTCGAGCAGGGTTGCCGCCTGCTCGTCGGTC
The DNA here is from genome assembly GCF_056848235.1 of Erythrobacter sp. RANMB8. Taxonomy (NCBI): domain Bacteria; kingdom Pseudomonadati; phylum Pseudomonadota; class Alphaproteobacteria; order Sphingomonadales; family Erythrobacteraceae; genus Erythrobacter; species Erythrobacter sp. RANMB8. Next base: position 94,061 of record NZ_JBREHG010000012.1, on the reverse strand, counting down.
AGCTCCCATTTGCCGAACAGATTGAGGACTGCCCGGAACATGGCAGCTGCCTCGTCCTGCGTAATCGGATCGGGTCGGAAGGCGGTAATGGTAGTATCAACAGGTTGCAGAGCCAGCATGGCATTTCTCCATATGGCAGTATGTACGCTCAATAATGCCATTTGGCAATTGGCTATGTAGGGGATGTCAGTCTGGCAATTACGCTCGCTGCGCCATCGATCGGGACAAATAGCCGGGTCTGGTAGCGGATGATCTCGGTGAAGCAGCCTTGGGCCTTGTACCAGTCGAGTCGGGCTACGCTCCAACCGGTCAGCTCAACTCGCTGTGAGCCGTTGACCAGGCTGCGTTTGACCATGAGCTTCTCACGGCCAGCGAATTCCATGGCCCGGCCCGTAGCGAGGACGGACTGGACAACATCATCAGCAGAAAGCGTCTGTTCCCGTTCGAGACCCAGCGCCCGGCACAGTTCGGGCACGCAACGGACGGGAACCTCACGGCCTAGCAACGAGCGACCATCCGCCGCCGAGATACGGCTCACCCTCACGAAGTCCGATGGCAGCTTGTCCCAGACCGGAAGCAGGAGGCCCGTCGCAAGATACAAACGCTCGCGCTTATGGCTCGTCCTCGCCTCTTCCACCTCGGCGGCCCAGGCCTCGCGGAAATTGCCGATGGCAATGTCCTCCCAGCTACTCTCAGCAAACTGATCTTCGGTGATGTGACTGCGCCCCAGCGGACGCAGCAATTCGAAGCGGGTGACGCGCGTTCCGTCATCCGCAAGAATACTGCGGGCGGGCACAATCAGGGCGACCCGACCAGAGCGGGCGTTTCGAACCGGCCGCTGTCGCTGGCAAGTGAGGCCATGTAGCTCCTCGAGCCGCTTCAGCGTGAGTGGCTTCAACGCTCTGGCGATTTCCAGTTCGAGCAGATGGGTGGTCGCCCCCGAGGCCGGATCGGTGCGCAGCAGCGTGTCCGACAGGACAGTGAAGTCCTCGACCGCGATCGTCTCGAGGCCAAGATCAAGTGTCCCGGCCTGCCGGGCGGCATCGATGCGCGCCTCAACCAGCCCCATGAACTCGTCGAAGATCGCGTTCTGTAGGGCGATAGGCAGCGCGAGGATGCGATTGAGCCAGCGCTGGATCGAGGGCAGGTCATCGACCATTGATCCATCGGGCGCTTCGATCAGGAGGCCCGTCAGCTCCTGAAAGCGCCCAAGGCTGACCGCCTCGAGCTTGCCGCTGAACAACAGGCCGAGCCACCGATGGAGCGCTTCTTTGGCGTAGATGCTCTCCAAATTATCAGCCGGATCGAACAGGTTCTGCCCTCCGGTCTGGCGCTGCCCGCGCGTCAAGGCACCGAGGCTGTCGAGGCGCCGCGCGATCGTCGAGATGAAGCGGCGCTCACCGCGCACATCGGTGGTCACCGGTCTGAACAGCGGCGCCGACGCCTGATTGGTGCGATTAGTCCGGCCAAGCCCTTGGATTGCGGCGTCAGCCCGCCAGCCCGGCTCAAGCAGGAAGTGGACGCGGCGGGCCTGGTTCTTGGATGCGAGATCGGCATGGTAGCTGCGCCCCGTTCCTCCGGCATCGGAGAACACGAGGATGCGCTTGGAGCCGTCCATGAACGCCTGAGTTTCAGCGACATTGGCGCGCGGCGAACGGGACTGGAGCTTCTGGCGGCCATCGCGGTCGACGATAAGGCGCCGCGTCCGGCCGGTCACTTCCGCAACCTGTTCGACGCCGAAGCGTTCGATGATGGCATCAAGCGCCGTGGCGATCGGCGGCAAGGCGCAGAGCTGCTCGATCATCCGGTCGCGCGCGGCGAGTGCCGATCGGCACAGTACTGGCGCCCCGAGCTCGTCGCTCATCGGCTCGGAGCGCGGATTGCCGTTTTCGTCGGTGAACACCGCCATTAGGCGGACAGGAAAGCTCTTGGCGAGATAGTCGATCACGTATTCCCGCGGGGACAGATCAATCTCTAGCGCTTCGCGCTCCTGGTCAGACAGGTCGGCAAGCCGACGGTTGAGCATGGCTTCTGCCGTCGAGACCAGCTGGACGACCACAGCGTAACCATCGGCAATAGCCGTATCGATCGCAGGCAGCAGGCTGGGGAGCTTCATCGACAGAAGGAGCTGCGCGAAGAAGCGCTGCTTGGTCCCCTCGAAAATCGACAGGGCTGCGGACTTGGCACCGGAGTTGAGCGTCCCTCCGGTTTCGCTGTCGACGATCCGCGTGGCTTCCAGCGCTTCGCGCAGGTTGGCGTGGATGATGGCCCAAGCCTCAGCGTAGGCGTCGTAGACCGCTATCTGATCCTCGCTCAGGCAATGCTCGAGGACTTCATATTCGACACCAGCGAAGGAGAGAGCGCGGGCGGTATAGAGGCCGAGCGACTTGAGGTCCCGCGCCACCAACTCCATCGCGGCGATGCCGCCGTCGCGAATGTCGGCAACGAAGGCTTCGCGATTGGCGAAGGCAGTCTCCGGCCCCCAGAGCCCGAGGCGCGTCGCATAGGCGAGGTTGTTGACGTCGGACGCTCCGGTTGCCGAGGCGTAGAGCACCCTTGCCCGGGGTAGGAGGTTCTGTAGGCACACCCCGGCGATGCCCTGCTCCGATCCCTTGACCTTGCCGCGCGCGCCTTCGCCACCAGCAGCGTTAGCCATGGCGTGCGCTTCGTCGAACACGATCACGCCTTCGAAATCTTCGCCTGCCCAGGCGAGTATCTGGTCAAGGCGCGTTGCGTCGTTTCGACCCGAACGCAGAGTCGGATAGGTGACGAAAAGGATCCCGTCGCGCATGGCGATGGCGGAGCCCAGCTTCCAGGATGCCAGCGGCTGGATGTCGATCGAGAGGCCGCCAAGGGCGGCCCAGTCGCGGCGGGCGTCTTCCAGCAGCGCCTCGTTCTTCGATATCCAGATATGGCGGCGTTCCCCGCGCACCCATCGATCAAGAATGACGCTCGCAACCTGACGGCCCTTCCCGGCACCTGTTCCGTCTCCAAGAAAATAGCCCAGTCGGTAGGTCTGGCCTTCCGCGGATGCCTTGAGTGAACAGCCCTTGTCGTCTGGCTCGAACCGGCCGGGTAAATCGCGCGCATGGGCGCTTGCAGCATAGATCAAGGTCTCTGCTTGGGCGGCCGACAGCAGTCCCTTGGCGATAAGCCCGTCAGGCAGCTGCGGCACTGTGTCGGGCTTGGGTGCCGAGATCGACGCCATGGCGACGGACTCGACGAGCGGCGTGGGATGCCCGGTTGCGCCATCGATGACGATCCTGCTCGGGCGATAGGGCAGATAGTGGCCGACCTGAGGGGCGACCGGCGCAGGGGTTTCAAGCGACTGGTAGGTGAGCGGCTTGATGGCGGAGGCTGCAGGAGTGATCCTTGCTGGTGTCGGCAGTGGCCTGCGCGGCGCGGCCACCAGGCGGAACGGCGCACGAACCGGGAGGCGCGATTGCTCGGGAACAGCCTCCAGGCTGGCGCGAGGCGGGAAAGCATCGACAAGATCGGTCAGCTGGCGAAAGTCGTTTGTGCGGATCGCGACAGGCTCGTCGGAGCATTCCACCTTATCGAGTACCAGCAGCCGCGTGGTGATCCCGGTGCCATGCTTGACGAACGCACGTTGGACCGCAGCATTGAGTCGCAGCGAGATTGGCCCCTTCAGCCCCGCAAGGAACCTGCCGCATTCGAACCATTCAGGCATGATCGCGACAAGTCGACCACCGGGGGCAAGCCGAGTCCAAGCGGAGCGGAGATGCCTCGCCCCGGTGCGGCCATCGTGGCCCCGCTCGATCCCGTGAGAATAGGGCGGGTTCATGAGCACGGCGCTTGGGACGACGGCCGGATCGAGCAATTCGTCGATCAGCTCGGCATCATGTCCGGTCACGCGGGCAGCCGGGAACGCCACAGTCAGGCAGTCGCGTCGTAGCGGCGAGATTTCGTTCAAGGAAAGGCGCGTGACGGCTTTGGCGGCCCAGACCGCAAGCATCCCCGTTCCGGCCGAGGGTTCGAGCACGAGCTCGTTGGGCATCAGTCCACAGGCCCGTGCGGCAAGCCAAGCAAGCCGCGGCGGCGTTGCATACTGCTGCCATTCGATCTGCTCGTCGCTGCGATTGGTCTGGGTCGGAACTCGGGCATCGAGGCCGCAGAAGAACTGATCCGCCTCGTCGATCGGGCTCGTGAGCTGGATCTGATCTGATGCTTGCAGGTGTTGAACCTGCGCCAACTCTAGCGCAGCGTGAGCATCACGGACTGACCATGCCCCGAGTGCATCGGTTCCGCCGAAGTGGTCCGTCATGATGCGGTTGATGTCGCTGCGCGAAATCGGGCGGCCTGCTGCAAACTGCGACGCCATTGCTTTGGCGACTGTCACGACAAGCGGCGGAGATGGTGGATCGAATGCGAAAGCGAGGGAAGAGTTGGACATGGGAAACCTCCTGAAGAGGTCCTGCGTCTCGCAGGCCTCAATCAGCCGAAGGCCCCCTCCCCTCTGGCTCGCTGATCAGGTTTCCCGAGCGAGCCTCGCCTTGAGTTCATCGTTCCAGTCGAAACCGGCGGACGACGATGCTCGCGACTGAATGACACGGCCCGGCGCAGAATATGCCTTTTGGGCGCGCCTCTCAGCGAGCTCGCCTCCTGCATCATTGTCGATGAACAGGTGAAGTTCGCGCACACTCTCTGGAATCGTGACGAGGCCGAACCGCTCGTTACCGAGCGTTGCCCAGCAAGGGACGCCAAACAGCTGCATCGCTGACAGGGCGCTTTCGATACCTTCGGCAAGGCCCAACCGGCCCGCTGCTGGCGGGGCAAGTCTGACAGCACCACAGCCGAGGCTTCCCAGTGCACGCTTGGGACGCTCGAAACCTGCCAACTTGCCGCTCGCAGTCTCGAGAAACGTCCTGTGCACCGCGACTATGCCGATGTCAGTTGTGACTGCCGCCAACATTGCAGGGAGGAACTGGACTGCACCACGTGGTCCGAGCGGCGTGCGCTCGAGATAGCGAAGCTGATCAGAGGCACGCAGGATCCCGCGCTGCGCGAGGTATCCTTCGGCAGGGCTGTCGGAGATCGCCGTCGCCAATTGCCACAAACGCCGCGCGTTGGAATTGAAGGCTCTTTTTTCCGGTCGATCAGCGGCCACGGCACCAGAGCCATCGAACAGGTCACGGCTGCGAACACCCTGGCGGTCGAGTGCGGCAATCACCTCCTCGCTCGAGCATCCCGCAAAGCAATGAAACAGGATCGCTATCCGACCCAGTGTCACGCTCAGCGAGGGAGTTCGGTCGTCATGCGCTGGGCAGCAGCACATGCCCTTGTTCTGATGCCATGTTCCGTTGAGGCTTTCGACAATCGCGCGAGCGCGGCGATCAAGGTGATGAGCATTAGTTTGTTGGGGCATCGACCCACTCCGTTTGATGTGCCCCTCCCGCGCAGCCTCCGCTCTGCATGCGCGCCAACCGATTTCCCTCCGCGCTATGTTCTATATATGTTCTTAGACGAGTCGGCCATCGAGGATCGAGCAATGACCCCAAAAATCCTGTTCTTCGCCAGCGCCTGCATCACAACAGCGCTCGGCTTCCCGGTCAGCGCGCAAGAAGTGAAGCGAGCACCTGATCAGGAAGTATCCGGACATTCCATCAGCGGCGTGCGCATCGCGGAGGCTTCCGACGGATTCCAGCTGGTCGAGCATGGACTATGGCGCACTCATGATGAGGCTACGCCCGCCAACTTCGACACCGGCGTCGCACCACGTGACGACCTTTCGCTCCGCTACCAGCATGCCGCCGGAACGAGCACATCGAGCTTTCGGAGAGCGAGTTTTTTGCCCCACGTCTATGCAGCCGAGGCAAGGTACGCCCTGCCCCCAGGCTTGCTCGACGCGCTCGTCTGGACAGAGTCCAGATACAATCCTTTGGCTGTCAGCCGTGTCGGAGCAGCGGGCCTCGGACAACTGATGCCGGCCACCGCCAGAGAGCTCGGCGTGGCCAATCGCTTCGATCCTGTTGCTAATATCGACGGTGCCGCCCGCTATCTTCGGCAGATGCTAGATCGTTTCGGAGTGGTGCACCTCGCCTTGGCAGCCTACAACGCCGGGCCCGGAGCCGTTAGGAAGGCTGGCGGCATTCCGCGGAATGGCGAAACGCCGGCCTATGTGCGGAATGTGCTTCGCCGGTGGAAGCTATAACAGGGGATGATCTGGAGTGAGTAACCAGCGGAAACGCTTATCAGGTCGATTGACGAAGGGGGCTCGAAGCCTCCTTCTCACGACCTCTGACGAGCATATCTGGATCGTAGAGACGCTGGATGTTGACCAGTCACTCGTCGGCAAAAACGTCATTGTTGATGGCATTCCGACGGCCGCCGACCGCATTCAAGCTGACTGGATCGGCCAGATCTAGCCACTGCGAAATCGATCAATCGTTGATGGCACGGTTCAGGGCACACCCCCCCAGAACCACCTCCAACAGCGCAGAAAGCAGGAAATTAGGCGGCACTCTTCCCTCTTTTTTTGAGCTGGACCACCTTGTTGCCATCGAGGAAGTCGGCCCAATCCTGCATCATGCGTCGCCGAGGGACGAGATACTCGGCAGCGTTGTAAGCACCTCGGACGTCGTTCTTCTCGGAATGGGCAAGCTGCATCTCGACCCAATCCTCATGGTACTTCCGGATCCAAATCGCAGGCTTGCCAAACTCGACCAGTTGCTCGTTCGCCCAGGTACTGGCGAGCCCCCGGAACCCATGGACCGTCTGCCGACTATGATAACCAAGCCGGTATAGGGCGTAGATCATGGTGTTTTCAGACAGCGGCTTGTCTGCGCTCACCCCAGGGAACAAGAATTCGCCTGTCGCGCGCGATATCATCGTCCTAGCTATCTGGGCAGCCTGAGCGGACAGAGGGACAAGGTGCTCTCGCCCCATCTTCATCCGCGCAGCCGGGATGCGCCACAGCGGATTTTTGCCGTGGAGGTCCTCGAACTCTGATTTGACAGCGAGGCGAAGCTCCTTGGTCCGAACCCAAGTCAGCAAGGCGAACATGACTGCGTCCCTCGTGATTGCCGAGCGTCGGTCACCTTCTTCCTGGTAGTCTCGGACCTTCTCAATAAACGCGGGCAATTCAACAAGTGGCAAGCGGCTCATGTGCTTTACCCTTGGCCGTGGCTTCAGGGCGCCGCGAAGATTTGCCGTCGGATCACTGGAGGCCAACCCGCAAGCAATGGCAAACTGAAATACCTGACCCACCCCCTGCTTAGCACGCCGGCTGATATCGAGCGCGCCGCGTGACTCTATCCGGCGTATCATCTCCAAAACCTCTGGCGCGGTGATCTCCTGAATCGGTCTTTGGCCAATGTAGGGGAACACATCCCGCTTCATCCGGGACCAGACACGATCGGCATGCGCCGGATCCAGTGCAGACTTTCGGTTCTCATGCCAGCGGTTCGCGACGGCGAAGAAGGTGTCCCCGCCCTCCGATGTTAATTGGCCCTTGGCCAACATCGGGTCCTTGCCTTCCGCGAGGACGGCTTTAGCCGCCCGACGCTTTTCTCTGGCAGCTGCGATCCCCAATGCCGGGTAGGCTCCGAAGGAGAGCAGCTTCTCCTTGCCTGCAAAGCGGTACTTCATCCGCCAGAGCTTCGCGCCATTCGGCTGTACGAGCAGAAACAGGCCTTCGCTGTCGGCTAGCTTGTAAGCGCGCTCCAGCGGCTTGGCGTTCTTCGCTTGGTTCTCTGTGAGAGGCATGGGGGTATCGCTCCTTTCCGATACTCCGCGAAAATACCCCCAAAATACCCCCACACCAAATTTGGCTGCATGTGGAAGGCCATGGACGCATGCGGACGCGACTCACCCGCAACCCTCTGCTTTCTGTTGGATTTTTGGAAAAATGCGGAAGCGTTCGGAAGCTTCCGAAAAGGCCTATGGTAGCGGAGGAGGGACTCGAACCCCCGACACGCGGATTATGATTCCGCTGCTCTAACCGGCTGAGCTACTCCGCCCCATGGGCATCCGGCGTGATGTTCACAGCCGGATTCGGCTCCGGGTGTCGGCCCGGGCGAGGCGCGCAATTAGGGCGGGCGGGGCGCGGGGTCAAGCCCTGTTGCACACCGATCTTACAGCCTTTCGCGCCCGCGGAACGCGCAGGCCTTCACCCGTTCCCACGGGCCGCCGCGATAGTGCCACAGTTCCAGAGCGGGGAAGACAAAGCGCCCCTTCGCGATCCACGGGGCCAGCAGCGGCGCAAGGCTGGCTTGCAGCGCCCTTGCCTCTTCCTTGGTCACCTTGTTCTGGATGGTGATGTGCGGGCGCGGCTCGTAGAGGTCCTGCGCGGTCAGGCTGCCGTGGAAATGATCCGCGATCAGCGCGCGCAGGGCGAGCAGCTGCGGTGCCTCCAGCGCGATGGCCGTGCCCTTGCCCAGATCCATCACCCCGCTCACGGCCCCGTCCGGCGCGGCAAATCCGGCGGCGATGCGGGGGAGGAAATCGCGCAGCTCCTCCAGCAGCGAAGGCGCGAAGGCGTGGAACAGCGTGACGTGGGCGTGAAGGTGATTGCGCTCCGGCGGGTAATGGGCGCGGCGCAGGCCTTCGGCAAAGCCTGCCAGATCGGGCGGCAATGCGGCGGTGAGGATGAAGGGTTGGGGCACTGACGCCGATTGTGGGAGACAAGCGGTCCCGGATCAAGTCCGGGACGACGTTGTTTTATGACCGCGCGGCCGAACGCCGCGCCCGGTCCTCTACATCTCGCCCCGCTCACGGCGGATCGCATACCACTTGGCGACGTTGGCGTTGTGGTCGGCCAGCGTCGCGGCGAACCAGTGCCCGCCGGTGCCGTCGGCGACCATGAACAGCGCATCGGTAGCCTCGGGGTTCATCACCGCCGCGATACTGTCGCGCCCCGGATTGGTGATCGGGCCTTCGGGCAGGCCGGTGCGGGTGTAGGTGTTGTAACCGTTGACCGCGCTGATTTCCGATTGCTTGATCCGGCGGCCCAGCGGCTTGCCCTTGGTGATCGGGTAGATGATCGTCGGGTCGGCCTGCAACTTCATGCCGGTGCGCACGCGGTTGGAATAGAGCCCGGCGACCATGCGGCGTTCTTCGGGCTTGCCGGTTTCCTTCTCGACGATCGAGGCAAGGATCAGCGCGTCGCGCATGGTATCGACCGCGATGCGCGGGCTGCGTTTGGCCCATTCCTCGGCCAGCGCCTTGTCCATCGCAGCCTGCATCTGTTCGACGATGCTCTGGCGCGACTGCCCCCGCTCGAAGGCGTAGGTATCGGGCAGGATCGAACCTTCTGGCGGCACATCGACTTCGCCCGTCAGCAGGTCCTCGGCCATCAGCCGTTCCCACACGAGGATCGAGGGCATGCCTTCGGGGATGGTGACGAAGCGGCGGATCACGTCGCCCGACTGGAACGCGGCGAGGATATCGCCCTGGCTCATGTCGGGGGTGAGCATGAATTCGCCCGCCTGGATCGGCGCGTCGCTGCCAAAGATGCGCGCCTGCAGCACAAATCCCGATGCCGAGGAGATCAGCCCCTCGTCCTCCAGCTTTTGCGCCACGGACGACACCGAGGCCCCGGCGGGGATTGTGAAGCTGGTGTCCTTGCCGATGGTGGCCGAACCCAGAAACGTCCAGGCGAACACCAGTGCGGCCGCGACCAGCACGATCAGCCCCAGCACCACTCCCCGCAAGCGCATCACGGTGTCAGTCGACCTTCTGCATGATGAGCGAGGCGTTGGTGCCGCCGAAGCCGAAGGAATTGTTCAGCACGGCGCGCACTTCGCGCTTCTTCGCCTTGAGCGGCACAAGGTCGATGCCTTCGGTGCCATCGTCGGGGTCTTGCAGGTTCAGCGTCGGCGGCACGATCCCGTCACGCATCGCGAGAATGCAGAAGATCGCCTCCACCGCGCCCGCGCCGCCCAGCAGGTGGCCGATTGCGGACTTGGTGGACGACATCGACGCACCGCCCAGATCATCGCCCAGCACGCGCTTGATCGCGGCGAGTTCGATGGTGTCGGCCATGGTCGAGGTGCCGTGGGCGTTGATGTAGTCGATATCGCCCGGCCCGAGGCCCGCCTTCTTCAGCGCCATGCGCATCGCCAGCTCCGCGCCGCGCCCTTCGGGGTGCGGGGCAGTGACGTGATAGGCATCGCCCGACAGGCCGTAGCCGGTGACTTCGGCATAGATTTTCGCGCCGCGCGCCTTGGCGCGTTCGTATTCTTCGAGCACGACCACGCCTGCGCCCTCGCCCATGACGAAGCCATCGCGGTTGCGGTCATAGGGACGGCTCGCCTCGGTCGGGCGGTCGTTCATGCTCATGTTGAGCGCGCGCGCCTGCGCGAAACCGGCGATGCCGAGCGGGTTGATGGTGCTTTCCGCCCCGCCCGCCAGCATGATGTCGGCATCGTCCATCGCGATCATGCGGGCAGCATCGCCGATCGAATGCGCGCCGGTGGAGCACGCCGTCACCACCGCATGGTTCGGGCCCATGAAGCCGTACTTGATCTGCACCTGTCCGGTGATGAGGTTGATCAGCCGCCCGTGGACGAAGTGCGGCGACACCCGCGAGGGGCCGCGTTCGTGGAGGTTGACGCTCTCGATCTCGATCCCCGGAAGGCCGCCGATGCCCGATCCGATCGAGCAGCCGGTGCGCTCCTTCTCGGCATCGGTCATGTCGGTGAGGCCTGCATCTTCCAGCGCCTGTCCGGCCGCGTCGATGCCATAGACGATGAAGGGATCGACCTGGCGCTGGACCTTGTGATCGACCCGCTTGTCCGGATCGAAGCCCCACGGGTGATCCTTGCCCTTCACCTCGCAGGCGATGGTGCATTTCTGGTTCGAGGCATCGAAGCGGGTGATCTGCCCTGCCCCGCTTTCACCTGCGATCAGGTTGGCCCATGTCGTTTCGACATCGCCCCCCAGCGGGGTGACAAGACCAAGCCCGGTAACAACCACACGGCGCATTCAACTTCTCCGAAAAAGCAACAGGCCCAACCCGTGAAGGGGCTGAGCCTGTCTAAGCCCTGATCCGCGCGTCAGCAAATCTGCCACCGAACAAATGCCCTGTCTTTTCCGTCAGGGGAAAAGCGCAGGGCACTGCGGACACCGGGGCGTCCTTGCGGGCGTTAGCCCTTATGTTCTTCGATGTACTTGGTCGCGTCACCAACGGTGGTGATCTTCTCGGCCGCATCGTCGGGGATTTCGACGCCGAATTCCTCTTCGAAAGCCATCACCAGTTCGACGATGTCGAGGCTGTCAGCGCCCAGATCGTCGATGAAGCTGGCATCCTGGGTCACCTTGTCGGCTTCCACGCCCAGATGTTCGACGACAATCTTGGCCACCCGATCGGCAGTATCGCTCATGATATTCCCTCTTGAACTGGGGTTAGTAAATCTCGCCCCCGCCCTAATGAAGGGCGCGGACAAGCGCAAGTGGGCATGAGGAGCGCTGCCCACAGCGGCAGAGCGCCCCGCACGCCCGACGAGAGTCGGTCAGGCCGCGCCGCCGGTGTTCTTCGGCGGCTCGACCACGCGCAGGTGCAATTCGCGAAGGGCGCGCGGTTCGGCCGGAGACGGCGCGCCCATCAGCAGATCCTCGGCGCGCTGGTTCATCGGGAAGAGCGAGATTTCGCGCAGGTTCTTCGCACCGCACAGCAGCATGATGATCCGGTCGACGCCTGCAGCCATGCCCCCGTGCGGCGGTGCGCCGTACTGGAACGCACGGTACATCCCGCCGAAGCGTTCCTCGACATCCGCCTGCGTGAGGCCGGTGATCTCGAAGGCCTTGACCATCGTTTCCGGCTTGTGGTTGCGGATCGAACCGGAGGCGATTTCATAGCCGTTGCAGACCAGATCGTACTGGAACGCCTTGATCGTCAGCGGATCCTGCCCGTTCAGCGCCTCGATCCCGCCCTGCGGCATCGAGAAGGGGTTGTGTGAAAAGTCGACCTTCTTCTCGTCCTCGTTCCACTCGTAGAACGGGAAATCGACGATCCAACACAGTTCGAAGGCGTTTTCGTCGATCAGGCCCAGCTCCTCGCCCACACGGATACGCGCCGCGCCCGCCAGCTTGGCGGCATCGGCTTCCTTGCCCGCAGCGAAGAAGAGGCCGTCATTCTCGCCAAGACCAAGCTCGGCGTAAAGCTCGGCCATGCGCTCGGGCCCGTGGTTCTTGGCGATCGGCCCGCCGAATTCCCCGCCCTTGCGGGTGACATAGCCGAGGCCCGCATAGCCTTCCTTGCGCGCCCAGTCGTTCATGTCGTCGAAGAACTTGCGGCTCTTCTCGTGGGTCGCAGGCGCGGGGATGGCCCGCACGACACCGCCGCCGCCGACGATCTTCTCGAACAGGCCGAAGCCCGACTGCGTGAAGTGCGCAGAGACATCGCTGATGATCAGCGGGTTGCGCAGATCGGGCTTGTCGCTGCCATACTTCAGCATCGCCTCGTCATAGGGGATGCGCGGGAATTCACCGGCGGGAGTGACCTTCTTGTCGCCCGCAAAGGCGGCGAAGGTGCCCTGGATCACGGGCTCCATCGTCTCCCACACTTCTTCCTGCGTGACGAAGCTCATTTCGAGATCGAGCTGGTAGAATTCGCCCGGCAGGCGGTCGGCACGCGGGTCTTCGTCGCGGAAGCAGGGGGCGATCTGGAAATAGCGGTCGAAGCCCGCCACCATCAGCAGCTGCTTGTACTGCTGCGGCGCCTGCGGGAGCGCGTAGAACTTGCCCGCGTGGATACGGCTCGGCACGAGGAAGTCGCGCGCGCCTTCGGGCGAAGAGGCGGTGAGAATGGGCGTCGAGAACTCGTTGAATCCGGCTGCGTTCATCCGTGCACGCATGTCGGCGATCACCGCCACGCGGGTCATGATGTTCCTGTGCAGGGTCTCGCGCCGCAGATCGAGGAAGCGGTACTTGAGGCGAATGTCCTCAGGGTAAGGCTGTTCGTCGGCGACCGGCATCGGCAGCTCTTCCGCCGCGCTCTGCACCGTCACGCCGCGGGCAAACACCTCGATGCTGCCTGTCGCGAGGTTCGCATTGACCGTCTCGGCCACCCGCGCCTTCACCTCGCCTTCGATGGTGATGACGCTTTCGACCCGCAGGCCTTCAAGCACCGGCAGCGCCGGACTGTCGCTGTCCGCCACGATCTGGGTGATGCCGTAATGATCGCGCAGGTCGACAAACAGCACGCCGCCGTGGTCGCGCTTGCGATGGATCCAGCCCGACAGGCGGACCGTCTCGCCGACGTGGCTTGCAGAAAGCTGTGCGCAAGTATGCGTGCGGTAGGGGTGCATCTAAACTCTTGTCCTGTTCGCGGCTATGACGCTAGGGCGCGCGGGCGCCTGTGGAGCCTTGCTCCGTCACCGGCGCGCTAACAGGGCAAGCCTTGCACTTTGTCAAGCCAAGCTTGGCATTTGGGCGGGCGCAAACTGGGTTCGATCCCGAGGGCGGCACTCCGCCCGCAAAGTGAAAAGTAGACATGAAGATCCATCCGCTGATTACCACGACAGAGGCGCTCGAAGACCTCTGCACCCGCCTCGCAAGTTCCGAATTCGTCGCGGTCGATACCGAATTCATGCGCGAGAACACCTATTGGCCCGAACTGTGCCTGGTGCAGATCGCCAACACCGAAGAAGCCGCCGCGATCGATCCGATGGCGCCGGGGATCGACTTGAAGCCTCTGCTCGATCTGATGTGCGACAATGAAGACGTGCTCAAGGTCTTCCACGCCGGCGGGCAGGACGTTGAAATCATCGTCAACCTGACGGGCAAGACCCCGCACCCGATCTTCGACACGCAGATCGCGATGATGGCGATCAGCCAGTCCGAACAGATCGGCTATGCCAATCTGGTCGAGACATGGATGGGCCTCACCATCGACAAGGGGGCGCGCTTTACCGACTGGAGCCGCCGTCCGCTGACCGACCGGCAGATTGAATATGCGATCGGCGATGTAACGCATCTGGCGGTGATCTTCCCGCGCATCCTGAAGAAACTGATCAAGACCGGGCGCGGCATCTGGCTGGATGCCGAGATGGAAAAGCTTGCCGATCCGTCGAACTACCTCACCGATCCTGGCGTGGCATGGAAGCGCATCCGCCAGCCGGGCCGCAATCCGCAGGTGCTCGGCCGGATGAAGGCGCTGGCCGCCTGGCGCGAGAGCGAGGCGCAGCACAAGAACATCCCGCGCGGGCGGATCATGCGCGATGAAACGCTGGCCGACATCGCCTCCAGCCCGCCCAAATCGCAGGCCGATCTTGCCAAGGTGCGCGGTCTCAGCCCGGCATGGAAGGATAACGACATCGGCAAGCGGCTGATGAAGGTGCTGGCCGATGCCGAGCCGCTGCCCAAGGATGAAATGCCCGAGAAGATCAAGCACGGTGCGCCGCTGGGCAAGGAAGGCGCGCTGGTGGCGGATCTGCTCAAGCTGCTGCTGAAAATCCGCGCCCGCGAGATCGACGTCGCCCCGCGCCTGCTAACCCGCGCCGACGAGATGGAATCGCTCGCGGCGGGCATGCGCGATCTGCCGGTGCTGCAAGGCTGGCGGTTCGAGGTGTTCGGCAAGGATGCGCTCGATCTGGTCGAAGGCAAGCTCGCCTTCGCGGTCGAGAAAGGCCGGCTGAAGATGACCCATATCGACGATGTGGCGGTGCCGCCCCCGGCCGAAGCAGAGGCCGGAAACGACGCGCCCGATACGCTGGCGGCGGAGTAGGCGAAGGCCATGTCCACCTACCTCCCCACCATCAAGCAGCTGCAATACCTCGTCGCGCTCCACGAACATGGCCATTTCGGCAAGGCCGCCGATGCCAGCTTCGTATCGCAATCGACGCTGTCGGCGGGCATCCGCGAGCTGGAATCGCTGCTGGGGGTGACGCTGGTGGAACGCTCGCGCCGGGTGGTGCGCTTTACCGCGCTGGGCGAACAGGTGGTGGCCAAGGCCAACCGGCTGCTGCGCGAGGCGGAGGAGCTGGTCGATCTGGTGCAGGCTTCGGGCAAGCCGCTGGTGGGCGAGTTGCGGATGAGCGTGATCCCGACCATCGCCCCCTTCATGCTCCCCCGCGTGCTGCCGCGCCTGCGCCGCGAGCGGCCGGAACTGAAGCTGCTGCTGCGTGAGGAAACCAGCCACGATGCGCTCGAATCGCTCAGCCACGGGCGGGTCGATTGCGTGCTGCTGGCGCTGCCGTTCGACACCGGCGATGCGGCCATCGCGCATATTGCCGACGACCGGCTGTTCATCGCCTTTCCCAAGGACGATCCCCGCGATCCGCCCGCCAGCGTCAAGCCGGAGATGATCGATCAGGGCCGGTTGATGCTGCTGGAGGATGGGCACTGCCTGCGCGATCACGCGCTGGCGGCTTGTTCGCGTTCGGAACTGCGCGCCAGCGCGGCGATGATCGGCACCTCGCTCCACACGCTGGTGCAGCTGGTGGACAATGACCTTGGCCTGACCATGCTGCCCGAAATGGCGCTGAAGGCGGGCATTCTGGCCGGCACCGATGTGGTCGCCCGCCCCGTGGACAGCCCCACCGCGAGGCGCGAGATCGTGCTGGCATGGCGCCGCAATTCCCCGCGCGAGGCCGATTTCCAGCTGCTGGCGGAAGAACTGCGGGCGGGTTGACCTGCCCGCCCTTCAACCGCGCCTCTCAGTCGAGGTGCTTCATCCCCACCCTGAGATAATCCCAGCCGGTGATGCAGGTCAGCACGGCGGCGGCCCACAGGCTGACCAGCCCGACCAGATGCACCCAGCTGTCGGCGATGGTGCCGCAGGCCTCAAGCACCGACTGGCACGGCTTGCCATGCACCGCCCCGCCCAGAATCAGCGCGCCCAGCGCCACGAGCTGGAAGGTCGTCTTCCACTTGGCGAGCTTCGATACCGGCACCGACACCTGGATGCCGCCCAGAAATTCGCGCAGGCCCGACACCGCAATCTCGCGGATCAGGATCACAAGGCCCGCAATCACATGGACATCGCCCGCATAGGGCCCGCGCAGGTATCCTTGCGCGGTCAGCACCAGAATCACCGCCGCCACCATGATCTTGTCGGCGATGGGATCAAGGAACGTCCCCAGCTTCGACACCGTGCCGTAAGCGCGCGCCAGATAGCCGTCGATGTAATCGGTGATCGCGATGATGGTGTAGAGCACGAAGCCGACCAGATAACCCAGCCGCCATTCCGGCCACCACAGGAAGAAGGCCAGCAGCGGCACGGCAAAAATGCGCGACAGGGTGAGGATATTGGGCAGGCTCGACATGGCTACACCCCGCTTAGCGCGGCTTGGCTTCGCGCAAAAGCCCCCCACCCTCGCCTTCCCCTGCGGCCAAGCGCTCTTGTGAAAGCGCCCGTGCGCGCTATGTCCGCCCCACAGGTAACGTAGCAGCACTGGCGCATATCGCAGATGACCACTTCGACGCACCTCATGCGCCAGCGGCGGTTTCTGCCGCTGTTCCTGACCCAGTTGCTCAATGCGCTGAACGACAATCTGTACAAGAACGCGATGGTGCTGTTCGTGGTCTATCAGGTCTACGATTCGCCCGAGATGGAGACGCTGATCAGCGGCGTCGCCACCGCGCTGTTCGTGCTGCCTTTCGTGCTGTTTTCCGCCACCGCAGGCCAGCTGGCCGACATGCGCGACAAGACCAAGATCATCCGCTGGATCAAGTTTGCCGAAATCATCATCATGTCGGTCGGTGCCACCGGCCTGCTGCTGGCGGCAAAGGGCATGTCGATCGAAAGCCTTGCCATCCCGCTGATGTTCGTGGCGCTGTTTGCGATGGGGGTGCATTCGACCTTCTTCGGCCCGATCAAATACGCGATCCTGCCGCAGCACCTGCACAAGGATGAAGTGCTGGCCGGCACGGGCCTTGTCGAGGCGGGCACTTACGTGGCGATCCTGGTCGGCATGATGCTGGGCGGGGCGATGCCGATCATCGCGAGCATCATCGCGGTGATCGCGGTTGCGCTGGTTGGCTACATCGTGTGCCGGTGGGTGCCGCCTGCCCCTGCCCAGACCGAGGAAATCGCGGTCGACTGGAACCCTGTCCGCGCCTCGAAATCGCTGATCGCCTTTACCATGGGCAATCCCGAGCTGCGCTATTCTGTCCTGGCGATCAGTTACTTCTGGACGATTGCCGCGATCCTTTCGGTGCAGTTCATCCCGCTCGCCAAGAACGTGCTGCTGGCCGACAAACAGGTTGCCGCCGTGCTGCTGGTGGCCTTTTCGGCCGGGATCGCGATCGGCTCGGTTTCGATCAACGCGCTGCTCAAGGGCGATATCTCGGCGCGCTATTCGGCACGCTCTGTGCTGGCGCTGGGCGTGCTGCTGATCGCCTTTTATGGCCTGTGCCGGATGTGGGATTTGCAGCCTGCGGGCGACCTGTTCACCGTGGGCGAATTCCTCGTGCAGCCGCTGGCGCTGGTGCTGCTGGTCAACCTGCTGCTGATCGCGGTGGCGGGCGGCATGTTCGTCGTGCCGCTTTATGCCTTCCTCACCACCCGCGTCGACAAGTCCGAAGCCTCGCGCTCGGTCGCGGCGAACAACTTCATCTCGTCGATCTACATGGTGATTGGCGCGGGCGTGGCAGGCGCGCTGGGGCTGTTCGGCATTCCCTTGCAGGAACAGCTGCTTATCAGCCTTGTCCTGTGCCTGCTGTCCGCCCGGCTGGCGACCAAGCTGCACGCCACCGAGGCGCTGCGCGGGCCGGAAACGCTCTAGATGATAAAGGCGAGGATCGCCGCCGTCGCCGCGACATAGGTGCTGGCAAAGCCGCGCACGTCCGACATCGTCAACCGCCACAGCGTCTCCGCCGGAATCGGGATCAGATCGCGCTTCACGTGCGGCGGCAGGCTCGCCCGGAACCAGTGGCGGGCGCTTTCGTCAGTAAGGACCAGGCTGCGGCGCATTGCGCGATTCTCCCTCTTGTGAGGGCCACTTTAAGACTTTCTTAACCTTTGTGAACGCCGCTGCCGCAAGGTGTCGCAGGACGGGACAGGGACCCGGCGTGGTTAACCCCGCCACCGCGTTTGCGCCGCGCCCGCCCCGGCGCTAGAGCCCGCCAAGGACGACGGGAGACGCCTTTCATGACCGATTCCACCCGCAGCGCTGCCGCTCTGCTGGTCGATTGCCTTGCGGTGCAGGGTGCGACGCGGATTTTCACTGTGCCGGGGGAAAGCTTCCTCGCCGTGCTCGATGCCCTGCCCGACCGGCCGGAAATCGATGTGATCACCTGCCGTCAGGAAGGGGGCGCAGCCTTCATGGCCTGCGCGGATGGCGCAATGGGTGCGGCAGGCGATGGTCGCCCCGGCATTGCCTTTGTCACGCGCGGCCCCGGCGCGACCAATGCCAGCATCGGGGTGCATGTCGCCCATCAGGATAGCCAGCCGATGATCCTGTTCGTGGGCGATGTCGCGCGCGGGATGCAGGGGCGCGAGGGCTTTCAGGAGGTCGATTTCGCCGCCTTCTTCGGCCCCATCTGCAAATGGGCCGCCCGCATCGACGATCCGGCGCGGATCCCGGAATACATCGCCCGCGCCTATGCGGTGGCGATCAATGGCAGGCCGGGGCCGGTGGTGCTGGCCCTGCCCGAAGACATGCTGGTGGAACAGGTGCCCGCCAGTCTTGCCCCCCGCCCCTTCGTCACCCGCACGGCGCAGGCTGCCTGCCCGGATGCGATGCAGGCGGTGTTCGATCTGATTGCCGATGCCGCAAGCCCGGTGGCGATCATCGGCGGCGCGGGCTGGAACACCAAGGCGCGGGCCTATTTCCAGCAATTTGCCGAACGCATCGGCCTGCCGGTGGCCACCGCCTTCCGGCGGCAGGATGCAATTGCGCCCGATAGCCCGGTCTATGCCGGAAACCTCGGCTATGGGCCCAACCCCAGGCTGGTCGAGCGGGTAAAGAACGCCGATCTCGTCATCGCGGTGGGTGCGCGGCTGGGTGAGGCGACCACCGATGGCTACACTGTGCCGACGCTGGAGCACCCCGGCCAGACGCTGATCCACATCCACCCCGATCCGGAGGAGCTAGGCCGCGTCTATCGCACCGATCTGGCGCTGTGTTGCGGGGTCGATGAATTCGCCGAATGCGCCGCCTTGTGGGAAGATGACGGGGTGATCCCCTTCGATGCGGGCGGCGAGGCGCACCGCGAATGGCTGGAATGGGCAACGCCGCAGGCCTCGGACGCGGGAATCGACCTTGGCCAGTGCGTGCAGGCGATGCGCGCCAGCCTGCCCGCCGATACGATCATCTGCAACGGCGCGGGCAATTTTGCCGGATGGTGGCACCGTTACTGGCGTTACGCGGCCTATCCCGGCCAGCTTGCGCCCACCTGCGGGGCGATGGGCTATGGCGTGCCTGCCGCTGTCGCTGCCGCACTGCGCTTCCCCGAACGCACCGTGGTGGCCGTGGCGGGCGACGGGGATTTCCTGATGAACGGACAGGAACTTGCCACCGCTGCGCAATACGGGGCGAACCTGATCGTGGTGGTGGTGGATAACGGCGCCTACGGCACGATCCGGATGCATCAGGAGCGCGAATATCCCGGCCGCGTTTCGGCCACGACCCTCGCCAACCCCGATTTCGCGATGCTGGGCGCAGCCTACGGCGCGTGGAGTGCCAAGGTTCGGACAACCGGCGAATTCCTCGCCGCGCTGAATGAAGCCAGGGCACGCGGCGGCATCCGCCTGATCCACGCGCTGACCGATCTGGAACGGATTGCGGCCAGCGGCGCCACCATCAGCGGGCTGCGCGCAAGGGCCAAAGGAGCGGGTTGAGCGGGCGCTGCCAGACCCCTCCTAGACCCGTCTAGACCCCCTCTAGACCCCTTCTAGGCCCCTTTTCCGTGCTGTTCTGGCGATGTTTCACGTGAAACATTCGCTGTGGCTCAGCCGGCGGCCATCTCGCAGATCACGGCCCATTCCTGCGGCGTGACGCTGCACACCGAAAGGCGCGACAGGCGGATCAGCTGCATCTCGGCCAGCCGCGGTTCGGCCTTGATCGCGGCGAGCGTAACGGGCTTGGCGAACTTGTCTTTCGCCTTCAGCTTCACCGCTGCCCACTTGCCGGTATCGTCGGTGGGATCGCCGATTCCGGACACGGTGATTTCGGCAATGCCGACGATCTCCAGCCCTTCGCGGCTGTGGTAGAAGAACGCCTCGTCCCCCGGCTGCATCGCCATCAGGTTGTTGCGGGCAAGGTAGTTGCGCACCCCGTCCCAGGTGCCTTCACCCTCGGCCACCAGATCGTCCCAGCTGTATTTGAAGGGCTCGGATTTCATCAGCCAATAGGCCATGCGCAAACTCGCTCCGTGATCAACAAGGCCGCCCCGATAGCGCGGGCAACACCCGCCCGCCAAGACCTCTGGCAGGGGCATTGCCCGAATTAACCCGATCTTCAGCGTGTTGTGCGAAATCCTTTTCAGGTCGCAGATGGCAAAGCTCCATCCGCTCAATTCGCACGGGGCACAGGATTTTGACAAATCACGAGCCGAACAATCCGCTGGATGCCGCAGAGCGCGACATCATCGCCATGGGCATTGCCGCAGCCGCCGTCATCCTGCTGGTGGGCACCGGCGGATCGGTTCTGCCAAGGGCGCTGACCGCCGTGTTCAGCACCGGCAGCGCGCCCGATGTGCTGTTGGTGAATGCGCTGCTGCTCAACATCGCGCTGATCATCTTCGGCTGGCGCCGTTACCGCGAACTGACCCGCGAAATCTCCGAACGCCGCCGCGCGGAAGAACGCGCCCGCGTGCTCGCGGCAACCGATCCGCTCACCGGCTGCCTCAACCGCCGCAGCATGCTGGACGCCACCGAAGCGCTGCGGCAACGCGCCGAACAGCGCGGCGATGCCATCGCCTATTGCATGATCGACGTCGACAATTTCAAGCAGATCAACGACATGAACGGCCACACCGGCGGCGATGCGGTGCTGGTGATGCTGTGCCAGCGGCTGCGCGAGGTGCTGCCGCGCGAGACCGCTCTGGCGCGGCTGGGCGGCGATGAATTCGCCTTCGTCATGGCCTACCCGCCGGCCCAGCGCGAACGGGTGGATGACCTGGTGATCCGCCTGTTCGAACAGCTTTCCCTGCCCTTTACCCTGCCCGCTGCGACGATCGAGACCACGGCGTCGATCGGGCTTGCGGCCGATCACGAACCCGATGGCGGCATCGGCCCGGTGATCGACGCGGCCACCCTGATGCACCGCGCCGACATGGCGCTGTTCCACGCCAAGAAGCAAGGCCGCAACCGTTACTTCTGGTTCGAGGCGAGCATGGAACACGAGCTGCGCTTCCGCAACCAGCTCGAAACCGGCATCCGGCGCGGGCTGGCGCAGGGCGAGTTCATCCCGTTCTACGAACAGCAGGTCGATGTGCAGACCGGCGAGCTGGTGGGCTTCGAAATGCTCGCCCGCTGGAATTCGCCGCAGCTCGGCCTGATCAGCCCCGAAATCTTCGTGCCGATTGCCGAGGAGATCGGCCTGATCACCGCC
Organism: Erythrobacter sp. RANMB8; assembly: GCF_056848235.1. Classification (NCBI taxonomy): domain Bacteria; kingdom Pseudomonadati; phylum Pseudomonadota; class Alphaproteobacteria; order Sphingomonadales; family Erythrobacteraceae; genus Erythrobacter; species Erythrobacter sp. RANMB8. Next base: position 72,603 of record NZ_JBREHG010000012.1, on the reverse strand, counting down.
CTGTCGGAAAGCCTGATGCAGCAGGCCTTCGCCGATGCCCGCGAATGGGACGATTCGATCACGCTTTCGGTCAATATCTCGCCGGTGCAGCTGCGCGATCCGTGGTTTGCCCAGCGCCTGCTGAAGATGCTGGTGGAAGCCAACTTCCCGCCGCAACGGCTTGAAATCGAGGTCACCGAAAGCTGCCTGCACGACAATATCGGGCTGGTGCGTTCGATGATCATTTCCCTGCGCAACCAGGGCGTGAAGATCAGCCTCGATGATTTCGGCACCGGCTATTCCAGCCTCGAACAGCTGCGCCACCTGCCGTTCGACCGGATCAAGATCGACCGCAGCTTTGTCGGCGAATTGCGCAATCCGGGCCAGCGTTCGCGGATTGTCGAGGCGATTGTCTCGATGGGTCGCGGGCTTGATCTGCCGCTGACGGCTGAAGGCGTCGAGGACGCCAGCATCCTCGAAGCGCTGAAGGGCATGGGCCGGCTGAAGGCGCAGGGCTATCTCTATGGCACGCCCGAAGATGCCGAAGGGGTGCGCGAACGGCTGCGGGCTGCGGGCAAGCTCGCCCGTCAGCCGCAGGCCCGCCAAACCCCGACGGAAAGCGCAGCCCAACCGGTGTTCCGCAGCGCCCGTTCCTGACCCGCCGGTCGCAAGCCGCCCCGCAGGACTGGACGCAGGACTGGACGCAGGCCCCGCCGGTGCATAGATGCGCTGGCGTGACGCAACCAATCGCCTTCATCAAGATGCACGGCCTCGGCAACGACTTTGTCGTGCTCGACGGACGCGAGGTGGCACTGCCGCCGATGACCGCCAACCTCGCCCGCGCCATCGCCGACCGGCGCACCGGCATCGGCTGCGATCAGGTGATCGTGCTTGAGCCCGGCACGATCCACGCCTTCCGGATGCGGATCTTCAACAGCGATGGTGGCGAGGTGGAAGCCTGCGGCAATGCCAGCCGGGCCGTGGCGCTGCTGCATGGCGCGCCTGTCACCATCGAAACCGGCGGCGGACCGATCACGCTTGAACCGATGGACGGCGGGGCGCGGGTAGACATGGGCACCCCGCGCTTCGATTGGGACGCTATCCCGCTCGCCTACCCGATGGACACTGCCGCCATGCCCGTGGGGTGGGACGAGCTGACAACACCGATGGCGGTCAATGTCGGCAATCCGCACGTGATCTTCTTCGTCGAAGATGCCGATGCGGTGCCGCTGGAGGCGCTCGGCCCGGTGATCGAGCATGACCCGCTGTTCCCCGAGCGGATCAATGTCAATGTGGCGAGCCTTGCCGGACCGGACCATCTGAAGCTGCGCGTCTGGGAACGCGGCGCGGGGCTGACGCGGGCCTGCGGCACGGGCGCCTGCGCCACGGCGGTCGCGGCCATCCGGCGCAAGCTGGTGGCAAGCCCGGTGCGCGTGACGCTGCCCGGCGGGGATCTGGTGATCGCGTGGGAGCCGGGCGGCACGATCCTCATGAGCGGCCCTGCGGCGGAAAGTTTCCGCGGCACATTCGACCGGGACACCTTTTCTTGAACGCTCCCACCATCATCAGCCTCGGCTGCCGCATGAACATCGCCGAGGCAGAGCGGATGCGCGCCATGCTGGCGGGGGAGCGCGATCTCGTTGTGGTCAATTCCTGCGCTGTCACCGGAGAGGCGCTGCGCCAGACGCGGCAGGCGATCCGCCGCGCGCGCCGCGATCATCCCGCAGCGCGGCTGGTCGTCACCGGCTGTGCGGCAGAGATCGACCGGGCGGCGATCGGCGCGATGGACGAGGTGGACGGGCTGGTGGCCAACACCGCCAAGCTCGATCCGCGCAGCTGGAATGTCGCGGGCGATGCCGCACCGGTCGCGCCGGCGCGCACCCGCGCCTTCATCGCGGTGCAGAACGGCTGCGATCATGCCTGCACGTTCTGTGTCATCCCGCAAGGGCGCGGGGTCAGCCGCTCGCTGCCCGTTCCGCAGGTGCTGCGAGAGGTCGAAACCCATCTGGCGGCGGGCGCGCAGGAAGTGGTGCTGACCGGTGTCGATCTGACCTCGTGGGGGGATGATCTGCCAGACAGCCCCGGCCTCGGCGTGCTGGTGGCCGCGATCCTCGATGCCTTTCCCGCCCTGCCCCGCCTGCGCCTGTCCTCGGTGGACGGGGTGGAGATCGATCCGCTGCTGTTCGAACTGCTGGCGCACGAGGCGCGGGTCATGCCGCACCTGCACCTGTCGCTCCAGCACGGGGCCGATCTGATCCTCAAGCGGATGAAGCGCCGCCACCTGCGCGGCGATGCGGTGGAACTGGTGGCGCGGCTCAAGGCGCTGCGGCCCGAAATCGCCGTGGGCGCGGACCTGATCGCGGGCTTCCCGACCGAGGCTGACAGCCACCACGCCGAAAACCTGTCGATCATCGATGAACTGGACATCGTGCACGCCCACATCTTCCCCTTCTCGCCCCGCCCCGGCACGCCGGCTGCGCGGATGCCGCAATGGCCCCGCGAGGTGGTGAAGGCCCGCGCCGCCGCCTTGCGCGAACGGGCCGCCAGCCGCCGCGCCGCCTGGCTCGCCGCGCTTGTGGGCGAAACCCTGCCCGTGCTCGCCGAACGCGACGGCACCGGCTATGCCCCCCATTACGCCCGCGTCGCCCTTCCCGAAGGGACAGCGGCGGGCAGCATTATCGATGTGACCGTGCGCGAGGTCTGGGAGGGCCTGCTCCGATGAGTGAAACCAGCTGGACCCAGCGCCTGTTCGGCGGCTTTGCCAAAACCTCGGAGCGCCTTGCTGCCAACCTGCCGGGCAGCAGTGGCGGGACAGCAAAGCTCGACGATGCAACGCTCGACGAGGTCGAGGATGCCCTGATCATGTCCGACCTTGGCCCCGCCGCGGCGGGCCGCATCCGCGCGCGGCTGGCGGAAAAGCGCTTCGGGCTGGAAGTCACCACCCGCGAACTGAAAGAGGCCGTGGCCGAGGAAATCGCCGCGATCCTGCGCCCGGTCGCCAAGCCGCTCGAAATCACCGCCTTCCCGCGCCCGCAGGTGATCCTCGTGATCGGGGTCAACGGCAGCGGCAAGACCACCACCATCGCCAAGCTCGCGCACCTGTTCATGGAAGACGATTACGGCGTGCTGCTGGCCGCGGGCGACACCTTCCGCGCTGCCGCGATCGGACAGCTGGCGACATGGGCGGGCCGCATCGGCGTTGACATCGTGCGCGGCCCCGAAGGCGGCGATCCGGCGGCGATCGTGTTCGATGCGGTCAAGCAGGCGACTGACACCGGGATCGATGCGCTGATCGTCGACACTGCGGGGCGTCTTCAGAACAAGAAGGAGCTGATGGAGGAACTGGCGAAAATCCGCCGCGTCCTCGGCCGGCTCAATCCCGAAGCGCCGCATGATGTGGTGCTGGTGCTCGATGCCACCAACGGGCAGAACGCGCTCGCCCAGATCGACGTGTTCAAGGAGGTGGCGGGCGTCACCGGCCTGATCATGACCAAGCTCGATGGCACCGCGCGGGGCGGCGTGCTGGTCGCGGCGGCCGAGCAATATGGCCTGCCGATCCACGCCATCGGCGTCGGCGAGAAGATGGAAGACCTGCGCCCGTTCGACCCCGATCTGGTGGCGCGGGTGATTGCCGGGGTGGCGTGATGAGCGAGACGGAAGGCAAGAAGGCCGCTTCAAGCTGGCTCAACGTCGCGGTCGATTACGGCCCGCTGCTGGTGTTTCTTGGCGTCTATCGCATGAACGCGCCGGACAACCCCAACCCCGCCGGCGAACTGGCCGCGATCATCGCGGGCACAGGGGCTTTCATGGTCGCCGCAGTCGTCGCGCTGCTGGTGTCCAAATGGCGGCTGGGCAAGGTTTCGCCGATGCTGTGGTTTTCGACCGCGCTGATCGTGGGCTTCGGCAGCCTCACCATCTTTTTCGGCGACCCGACCTTTGTGCAGCTGAAACCGACCATCATCTACGCCAGCTTCGGCGTGGTGCTGCTGGGCGGCTATTTCGCGGGCAAGGCGCTGCTGAAAGTGCTGCTCGAAGCCGCCTTCGAAGGGCTTACCGACGAGGGCTGGCTCAAGCTGTCGCGCAACTGGGGGGTGTTCTTCCTGTTCCTCGCAGCACTCAACGAAGGCTTGCGCGCCCAGCTTTCCTTCGAAAGCTGGCTGTGGGCCAAGATCTGGGTGTTCCTGCCGCTGACCTTCCTGTTCACCTTCAGCCAGATCCCGATGCTGCTGAAGCATGGCCTCAGCTTCGAGGACAAGGACGAGGTGCTGAAGGACGAACCGCCGACGGGCAGCTAGAGCCACCCCGCTGTCGCATCGCGAAGAGCCAAAAACCGGTTCCCACTCTTCGGCGCGGTGCTCAGATCTCCACCTGGCTGCCCAGCTCGACCACGCGGTTGGTGGGCAGCTTGAAGAAGTCCATCGCGCTCGCCGCGTTGCGCAGCATCCATGCAAACACCTTTTCACGCCAGATCGGCATGCCGGGATGCTCGCTCGGGATCAGGGTCTGGCGCGAGAGGAAGAAGCTGGTCTGCATCATGTCGAACGCGCCGCCGCACCGCTCCATCGACTTCAGCCCCTGTGGCACGTCGGTTTCCTCCATGAAACCGTAATGCAGCACTGCGCGATAGAACCCGTCGCCAAGGTCGGTCAGTTCGCAGCGCTTGTGCGGGCCGACAAACGGCACGTCGGCAATCGCGATGGTCAGGATCACCACGCGTTCGTGCAGCACCTTGTTGTGCTTGATATTGTGCAGCAGCGCCGAGGGCACGCCGGCCGTGCTCGATGCCATGAAGATCGCCGTGCCGGGCACGCGCATGGCGGAATTCTTGGCCGATTTGGCGAAGATTTCCAGCGGCAGCGCGCTTTCGCTCATCCGTTCGCGCATCAGCTTGCGCCCACGCGCCCAGGTGGTGAGCAGGGTGAAGATCACAAAGCCGATCACCAGCGGCACCCAGCCGCCTTGCGGCACCTTGATCAGGTTCGCGCCGAAATAGGCGACATCGACGATCAGGAACACCGCGATCAGCGGCAGAGCCTTCCACAGCGGCCAGCGCCACAGCGCTGTCAGCACGGCGGCCAGCAGCAGCGTATCGATGAACATCGCGCCGGTCACCGCGATGCCATAGGCTGCGGCAAGGTTGCTCGAAGACTGGAAGAACAGCACCAGCAGAATCACCATCACCATCAGGCCCCAGTTGATCGCCGGGATATAAATCTGCCCCGCGGCCGAGGCGCTGGTGTGGTGGATGTCCATGCGCGGGATAAAGCCCAGCTGGATCGCCTGCTGGGTCAGACTGAACGCGCCCGAGATCACCGCCTGACTGGCGATGATCGTCGCCAGCAGCGCAAGGATGATCACCGGCACGCGCACCACATCGGGGATCATCAGGAAGAACGGGTCCTTGATCAGCGCCGCGGTCGCTTCGGGGGAGGTCTGCGAGAGCACCAGCGCGCCCTGCCCCATGTAATTGAGCATCAGCGCCGGGAACACGAAGGTCAGCCACGAAATCCCGATCGGCTTGCGCCCGAAATGGCCCATGTCGGCATAGAGCGCCTCAGCCCCGGTCACCGCCAGCACCACGCTGCCGAGCGCGATGAAGGCGGTAAACCCGTCGGTGATGAAAAAATTGAGCGCGTTGAGCGGGTTGACCGTTTCAAGGATGATCGCGGGGTTGGCGGTAAGGTGCATCACGCCCAAGGTGGCCAGCATCGCGAAATAGCAGAGCATCACGGGGCCGAACAGCTTGCCCACCTTCTCGGTGCCGCGCGATTGCAATCCAAACAGGCACACCAGAATGGCGATGGCGGTGGGCACGATCCACGGATCGAAACCGGGGACGATGTATTGCAGGCCTTCGGTCGCGGACAGCACCGAGATCGCCGGGGTGATCATGCTGTCGCCATAGAACAGCGCAGTCGCGAACACCCCCAGCAGCACCAGCGGCGCGGTCCACCCTGCACTGTCGGAGGCGCGGCGGATCAGCGCCAGCAGTGCAAGGCTGCCGCCTTCGCCCTTGTTGTCGGCGCGGGTGATGGTGAGGACGTATTTGACCGTCACCACCATCATCATCGACCAGAAGACGAGGCTCAGCACCCCGTGAATATGCGCGGCATCGGGTGTGATGCCGGGCACGCCGTGGTGCGAGGCAAAGGTTTCGCGGAAGGCGTAAAGCGGGCTGGTGCCGATGTCGCCGAACACCACGCCTACGGCACCGATGGCCAGCGCAGCGGTCGATCCGCCGTGCGTTCCGGTGTGCGTTCCGGCATCCGGCGGCGATGAGGGGGAGGCTGCTGTGCTGCTCATATCAATCGGATTTCCCGTATCCCGCGGTACTGCCCATGTGCCCGAACGACTCAGGCAAGCAAGGCGGCGCGCCTAGCACCGTCCTTTCGCACCTGCAACACGCCCGCTGTCAGCGACGCATCGCGGTCATTGGCCCTGCAGCATCGGGGCGCGGGCAATCATGTCGTCCATCCGGGCGATTTCCGCTTCGAGGCCGGGCCGCCAGGGCGCATCGGGCGGCGAGCTTTCGACCAGCCCTGCCCAGACATTGCGCGCCGCCCTGATCTCGCCGCTTTGGCGATAGGCAAAGCCGAGGAAGTAATCCGCCCCCGGATGGGCCGGATTGATCGCCTTGGCACGGCCGAAGGCCTGCACGGCAGCGGGCGTCACAAACCCGTCGGCATGGCCGACCAGCGCCATGCCCAGTGCCAGCCAGCTTTCCTGATCCTGCGGATTTTCGGCAAGGCCCTTTTGCAGCATCGCCGCGGCATCGGCGAACTTGCCGCGCCGGGCATAGGCATCGGAGGTCAGCAGATAGGACGGCGGCGGCTGCGCACGGCTGAACAGCGCCGCGCGGCCTTCGACCATCGCCTCGCCCTGCTCGCCCGCCGTCGCACTCGCCGCCTTGGGCGCGGCAGGCTGACCGGGCACGCCCTGCCATGCATAGCCCGCCAACCCGAACACCAGCACCGCGCCGAACAGCGTAAAGCCATCGCGCGGCAGGCGCAGCGCCAGCACCGCAAAAGCGAAGGCCGCCAGCGCCAGCGCGCCCACTGCCATCCAGCCGCCGATCATGCCGCATCCCCTTCGCCAGCGTCAGAACGGCGCTTGCCCAGCCGCCGCAACAGCACTCCGCCCACGATCAGCAGCAGCAGCACCGGAATCGCGAAGAGCGGCCAGGTGGTGGCGCTGACCGTGGGGTTGTAGCTGACGTAATCGCCATAGCGGGCGATCAGCCATGCGCGGATCTGTTCGGGGCTTTCTCCCGCCAGAATGCGGCTGCGCACCTGATGACGCATGTCGCCTGCCATCGGCGCATCGGAATCGGCGATGCTCTGCGACTGGCACTTGAGGCAGCGCAGCGTGTGCATCAGCGCGGTCGCCTCGGCCTCCAACCGCGGATCTTCGAGCTGGTTATAGGCATAGGGCGCGGGCGGCATGGTGTCCTGCGCGGCAAGCGGCAGGGCGCACAGCATCGCGGCCAAGGCCAGCAGAGCGCGGATCATTGCGCCTTCTCCAGTTCGGCCAGCAGCAGCGGCACGTGTTCTTCGCGGATATCGCCGATGTGCTGGTAACGGATCACGCCGCTCGCATCGATCACGAAGGTTTCCGGCACGCCCGACGATCCGATCGCCAGCTGCACCTCGGAAATGTCGTCCGCCCCGATGCGGGTATAGGGGTTGCCATGGCGGGCGAGGAAGTTCGCGACATCGGCGGGCCGGTCACGAATGGCGATGCCGACGATCTCCACGCCTTGCGCCTTCAAGGCCTCAAGCTGCGGGGCTTCGGCGATGCAGGGCAGGCACCAGCTCGCCCAGATGTTGAGCAGACGGGGCTTGCCGCCGGTGAAATCGGCCTTGGCGGCCCCCGGCAGGCCTTCAAAGGCCGGTTTCAGCGCGAATTCGGGCAAGGGCTGGCCGATCATCGTGCTTTCGACGAACTGGTCTTTCTCCTGCGTGAGCATATAGCCCGCCAGCCCCGCGAAAAAGGCAAACAGCGCGAGCGGCACCCACAGGAACAAGCGGCTTTTCATGGGGGTTACTCCGCCGGAACCGGATCGGCAGCGGCCAGCGCTTCGAGTTCGGCGCGGCGTTCCTCGCCCACGGCGCTCGCATGGCGACGCCGCGCCTCGACCTGCACGCGTCCGATAATCGCCAGCACGCCGCCCAGCGCGATCAGCAGGCCGCCATACCAGATGAAGGTGACAAACGGCTTCCACCACATGCGGATCTGCCAGCGCCCGTCTTCGGCCTGATTGCCGATCACCGCGTAAAGCTGCCCGTCCCAGCGGGTCAACAGCGCGCTTTCGCTGGTGGACTGCGGCGGCGACCAGAAATTGCGCGCCTGCGGAGCAAGGATCACCGGCGCCCCGCCATCGCGGCTGACCGCAATACGCGCTTCGATCGCGGTCCAGTTGGGGCCGGCAACCGGGGTCACGCTTTGCAGGGTGAAGGCGAAATCGCCGACCTGCTCCGTCCCGCCCACGGCAACAGCGGCCAGCCGTTCCTTCGTGAAAGCGCCTTCGCAGGCCATGCCGAACAGCGATACGGCGACGCCGAAATGGGCGAGCACCATGCCCCACGTCGCCAGCGGAACGCGGGTCAGCTTGCGGCCCTTCAGCGGCAGGAAGGCCGCCACGCCAAGGGCTGCGGCAAGCCCCAGCCCCAGCAGCGGCAGGAACGGGAACTGCCCGAAGAAGCTCACCGCCGCGATCACGCCGATCAGCAGCGCTGCGACCAGCAGCAGCTCGAACTGGATGCGCGCCGGATTGTCATCCTTCCACCGCAGCAGCGGGCCGACCGCCATCACCAGAAACATCGGCACGGCAAAAATCGCGGAGGCCGGGTTGAAATAGGGCGGACCGACCGAGACCCGCACATCGAACGCCTCGGTCACCAGCGGATAGAGCGTGCCGAGCAACACGATCGCAAGGATCGCCGAGAGCATCACATTGTTGAACACCAGTGCCCCTTCGCGGCTGGTGGCGGAAAAGCGCTTGCCCTCGGCCACGGCGCCTGCGCGCAGGGCGAAAATGGTGAAGGCCCCGCCGATATAGAGCCCCAGCAGGCCGAGGATGAAGGCCCCGCGCTCCGGATCGACGGCGAAAGCGTGCACGCTCGTCAGCACACCCGAACGCACGAGGAAGGTGCCCAGCATCGACATCGAGAACGCCAGCACGCCGAGCATGATCGTCCAGGTGCGCAGGGCATCGCGCGCCGCCAGCACGCTGACCGAATGCATCAGCGCAGTGGCGGCGAGCCAGGGCATCAGCGAGGCATTTTCGACCGGGTCCCAGAACCACCAGCCGCCCCAGCCGAGCTCGTAATAGGCCCAGTAAGACCCTGCGGTGATCCCGAAGGTCAGCAGCACCCACGCGCCCAGCACCCACGGACGCATCACACGGGCAAAGGCGGGATTGACCTCGCGCGTCAGCAGCGCGCCCATCGCAAGGCTGAAGGCCACCGACAGCCCGACATAGCCGGCATAAAGCGTGGGCGGGTGGATCGCGAGCCCCACGTCCTGCAACAGCGGGTTGAGGCCGGTGCCCTCCATCGCCGGAACGGGCAGCCGCTCGAACGGGTTGGAAGACAGCAGCAGGAAGGCATAGAAGCCCAGCGCCACAAACCCCTGCACCGCCAGCGTCGCGCCCATGGTGCGTTCGGGCAGGCGGCGCTCGAAGGCGGCGAGCAGGCCGCCGGACAGCGCCAGCACGCCGACCCACAGCAGCATCGAGCCTTCGTGGTTCCCCCAGGTGCCGGTCAGCTTGTAGACCAGCGGCTTCATCGAGTGGGAATTGCTCGCGACCAGCTTGATCGACAGGTCGGTGACGGCAAAGGCCCACAGCAGCATGATGAAGGCCAGCACCGCCAGCAGCGCCTGCACCACGGCCGCAGGGCGGGCATAGACCGCCAGCGGATTGACCTCGCCCTCCGCCGCCTTGAGCGCAAAGGCGCCCGAGACCATCTGCAACACCGCCAGCGCCGCAGCGAGCCACAGGGCGGCAAGGCCGATTTCAGCAATCATGGCTTGAGGCCCACCGTTGTCTCGGACGCCATCTTGGCGGCCTCCTGCGTGCCCATGCCTTCCAGCTCCTTGGGCACGTAATTCTCGTCATGCTTGGCGAGCAGGTTGGTCGCCATGAACACGCCGTCGGGGCCAAGGCTGCCTTCGGCGACCACGCCCGAATTCTCGACGAACAGATCGGGCAGGATGCCGCTGTAACGCACCGGGATTTCATCGGCGGTGTTGCCGGTGACGAGGAAATCGACCGTCACGCCATCAGCTGCGGTCTTGATCGAACCGGCCTTGACCATCCCGCCGAGCCGCACCGCCTGACCGACTGCCGGCGGCTCTGCGGCCATCTGTTCGGGCAGGTAGAAGTAATTGGCCTGATTGCGCAAGGACCACGCGGCGATCAGCCCCGCGCCGACAATCGCCAGCAGCGCAGCGATGACAAGGATCAGGCGTTGGTGCTTGGCTTTCATCGTGTTCCTCTGGTCAGCGCCGTCTGGTTGCATCGCGCCGCGCCTCGGCAGCGCGCATTGCCCGCCATGCCCAGACGATCAGCATCGCCAGCGCGATGCCGCCCACGCCATAGGCGAGCCAGACGAAATCCCACTGGTTCAGTTGCTCGCGCATCAGGCCTGCTCCATCACCGCGACAGGCGCGGGCGCATCATCATCCAGCGCCCGGCGGCGCAGGCGCGCCTCGACCTGACCTTCGGCAATCAGCGCACGCATCCGCATCAGCACAATGGCGCCGAACAGCAGCGAGAAGCCGACCACCGCCACCAGCAGCGGCACAAGGAACGTCGCCTCGATCGCGCTCTTGCCAGCGGTGATGCTGGGCGGCTGGTGGAGCGAGTTCCACCACACCACGGAGCGGTTGATGATCGGCACGTTGATCGCACCGACAAGGCCGAAAATCGCGGCGATCCTGGAAGAGCCACCCTCGCGCGTCGCGGCCTGCGACAGGGCGATGTAACCGGCGTAGAGGAACAAGAGCACCAGCATGCTGGTCAGCCGCCCGTCCCATTCCCACCATGTGCCCCATGTCGGGCGGCCCCAGATCGATCCGGTGGCAAGGCAGATCGCGCAGAACACCATCCCCGGCACGGCAATCGCCCGCGCTGCGATGGCCGCCAGCGGGTGCTTCCAGATCAGCAGCATCGCCGAGGAAATCGCGATCCCGGTCCACCCGCCCATGCCCAGCCAGGCGGCGGGCACGTGGATGAACAGGATGCGCACGGTCTCGCCCATCAGCCGGTCGGGCGGCACCATGACAAGGCCCCACGCCACCGCGCCCAGCGACAGCACCAGCCCGCCCCAGAACAGGAGCGGCATCAGCCACTTTGCCAGAGCAAGGAATCGGGTCGGGTTGGCGTAAATGTGCATGGGTGTTCGCGTCTGGCGGGCTTGTAGCCTTACACCCGTTCCGGACAAGAGAGCAAATGGCGTGGCGGCGGAATAGTTCCCGCCGCGCGCCGCTTCACCCGCAGCCGATCACCCGCGCCCGATCAGCTTCTGGGCCATGCGGTCGGCCACCACATCCGACGACACGCCGGTGCTTTCGCTTTCCTGCCAGATCGATTCCAGCCGCCCGGGAATCTGCGCGACCAGCGCATTGACCTCGGCCAGATCGCCCTGGCGTCCTTCGCGGCGGGCGAGGTATTCGGTCGCCACCGAAATGATGCCGCCGGCGTTGATCACATAATCGGGCGCATAAAGGATGCCGCGTGCCGCCAGCACCGCGCCATGTCCGGCGCGGGCCAGCTGGTTGTTCGCCCCGCCCGCGACAATCGCGCAATCGAGCGCGGCGATGCCCGCATCGTCAAGGATCGCGCCGAGTGCATTGGGGCTGAACACGTCGCACGGCGTTGCCATGATCGCATCGGTCGCTGCTGTAGCCGCACCCAGCTCCGCCGCGAGCGCCGCGGCCCGGGCTTCGTTGATATCGGCCAGCGTCAGCTTCGCGCCGTCCTTCGCCAGCAGACGGGCCACCCCGCCGCCGACGCTTCCGGTGCCCTGCACCGCCACATGCACGCCCGCAAGGCTATCCTTGCCAAGCTTGTGACGCACGGCAGCCTTGATGCCGAGATAGATGCCATAGGCAGTGAACGGGCCGGGATCGCCGCCCGCGCTGCCCTCGCCCGCCACGGGAAGGCCCGAGACATGGGCGGTGCGCTGCGACACGGCGACCATGTCGGCTTCGGTAATGCCGACATCCTCGGCCGTGACATAGCGGCCACCGAGCGCCTCGACCGCATCGCCGAAAGCGGCGAGCATGGCGGGGGTCTTGATTCGCTGTTCATCAGCCAGAATCACTGCCTTGCCGCCGCCCATCGGCAGGCCGGCCATGGCGTTCTTGTAGCTCATCCCGCGCGACAGACGCAGCGCATCGCGCATCGCGCCTGCGGGATCATTGTAATGCCAGAAACGGGTCCCGCCCGCAGACGGGCCGAGGTGGGTGGAATGGACCGCGATAATCGCTGTCAGGCCGCTCGCCCGGTCGTGCACCAGCTGCACGAGTTCGTGCTCGTCGAAATCGGGTTCGGCCCAGAAAGCGGTCATGTCAGTCCCCTGTCCGGCGCGGACATGCTGGCACGAGAAAGGGGGAGATGATGGGGCGACCAACGGGGTTCGAACCCGTGACCTCCGGTACCACAAACCGGCGCTCTAACCAACTGAGCTATGATCGCCACACACCCCTGCCCGCATACCACCATCACGGTGCTTGCCAAGCCCACGCTGAGGTTGCGCGGTTTACGCAAGGCCAGCGCCCGGTCAAGCCCGGTTGCAGCAGGGCTCGCGCCTCTTGCACAAAGCCTTATCCAAGGGAAGCGAAAACTGCTTTGCGCCCTGCTTCGCGCAAGATTATTACGCGGCCACCGAAAGCGTTGCCAAGCCGCGACGCGGTTCTATCCTCGCGAACCATGTCCGCAGCGAACGAATCCGTAGCACAGCGACTGGCAGCGCAGGCCGCAATCCAGCGCCTGCCCACGCCCAAGGCCGAAATTTTCCAGCACAGGCGATTCGCGCCGCCCAGTCTGTGCGCCGATCTGATCGCCCTGATCGAGCGCGACCGGCGCCCCTCCACCATTGCCGATGACAATGGCGATCCGGTGTTCCGCACCAGCGAGACCTGCGATCTCCCCGCCGACCTTCCCGCCGTGCAGCAGATCGAGGCGATGCTGACCGCGCTTTCGGGGATCGACCCAGCCTATGGCGAACCGCTGCAAGGGCAACGTTACGATGTCGGGCAGGAGTTCAAGGCCCACACCGATTTCTTCACCCCCGGTGGCCGCGATTACCAGCAATTCTGCGCGCTTTCGGGCCAGCGGACCTGGACCTTCATGATCTATCTCAATGACGTTGCCGCAGGCGGGGCTACCCGTTTCAAGGTGCTCGACAAGACCTTTCAACCTGAGCTGGGCAAATTGCTGTGCTGGAACAACCGGCTGCCCGATGGCGGCGTCAACCATGCGACGCTGCATCACGGGATGAAGGTGAGGAAGGGTGTCAAATACGTGATCACCAAGTGGTATCGCGAAAACGAATGGAGGGGATGATGGCCAATTATTCGGATATCGCGGCCAGACTGCGGGCGCGGCTTGCAGAACTGGCCGAGCGTTCGGCGGAGATCGGGGAAGACCTGCGCCAGCCGCTGGATGCGGATTTTTCCGAGCAGGCGGTCGATCTGGCCGATGACGAGATGCTCGAAGGGGTCGACGATGTGCTGCGCGCCGAAGCGCGGCAGGTGCAGCTCGCCCTCGCCCGGATCGATAACGGCACCTACGGCACCTGCTCGAACTGCGGCGATGAAATTGCGCGGGCGCGGCTTGAAGCGCAGCCGGTAGCGACCCGCTGCATCAAGTGCGCGGCGTAGCCTTCGCGTTGAGGCCTTGAAAGGCTGGCAGACCGCCCCGCCTTTCCACCCGCAAACGAAAAAGGCGACCCCGTCGGGCCGCCTTCCTCGTAGCAGCCCGAAGGCTGCACAGCTTTGGGAGCCGCTTACTTCTTGAGAGTAAGGCCGCCGAAACGCTTGTTGAACTGGGCCACGCGGCCACCTTCGGAAACCTGCTGCTTGCCGCCGGTCCAGGCAGGGTGGCTCAGCGGATCGATATCGAGCGCGAGCACATCGCCTTCCTTGCCCCAGGTCGAGCGGGTCTGGAATTCGGTGCCATCGGTCATCTTGACCGTGATCATGTGGTAATCGGGGTGACCTTCGGTCTTCATGACGGGTATCCTTTGCAGCATGGCGCCGGTTCCGACCGGCACAGCTATGAATGGGAAGCGGCGCGCTTAGTGGGGTTTCTATTGAAAGGCAACCCCGGCTGGTGAGTCTTTGTTTTCCGCAGCCTCTCCGGGCTGCGAAATCCTCGGCCCTGCGGGCCTGCGGGCGGCCGGTCGGCCTTGAGACGCCTGCGGCGTCGTTCCAGCGTTACCCGACAACCCGGCGTGCGCCCCGGTTGCGAAGCGACCGCTAGGGCGACCGCCCGCCCGCAGGTGCCCCGTAGCGAAGCGAAGGGAACAGCACCGAGGACGCGGGCCCGGAGGGGCCCGCGCAACTCAAAGGGCGTCGACCATCATCGCGGTGAACTCGACCTCGCAGGTGGTCTTGCCCTCGACGCTCGCCACGCCCTTGAACTTGTAGACGCGGGCGCGCTTCTGGGTGAACTCGACATGCAGATCGAGCAGGCAGCCCGGCGTCACGGGGGCGCGGAACTTGGCGTTCTCGATCCCCATGAAGATCACCAGCTTGCCGGTGCCGGCCAGCTCCATCGTCTCGATCCCGAGGATGCCGGCGGCCTGCGCCAGCGCCTCGATCTGGAGCACGCCGGGCATGATCGGTGCGCCCGGGAAGTGGCCCTGGAAGAACTGCTCGTTCATGCTCACGGCCTTGACCGCGTGGATCCGCTCACCCAGCGTGATCGACCGCACCCGGTCAACCAGCAACAGCGGGTAGCGGTGCGGCAAGGCCTTGAGGATCTTGACGATATCGTAATCCAGCACCTCTGCCGGTGCGCTACCCGTGTCGCTCATCGTGTCGGTCCTGTCCGGATCAGCGGCCCACCGGCGCGGCGGGGTTGGCCTGCTGCGCCTGCTGCTGCTGCTGCGCGATCTGCGCGGCGATCAGACGCTGCTGGATTTCCTGATAGAGCGCAGCGCCTTCGCGGCTCGGCTGCCAGCCCTGCGGCGGCACCACCAGCACCTGCGGCACCTTGGCATTGAGCACGGTGGTCACCTTCTGGGTGATGTCAGCTTCGGGGCCTGCAAACAGCAGCGAACCGGGATCGATCACCATCTTGATCTGGTCGCGGGTGGTCACATCCTGCAGCGCCGAGGCATATTGCACGATGATCTGCTCGATTGCGTAGATGCGGGCGCCGTCGATCTGGTTGTTCAGCGCCTGGATTTCCTGCTCCAGTGTCTGCAGCTTGGTGAAATCCGGGGTCTTCTGCTTGGCCTGGAGTTCGGCATCGTCAACCTGCTTGTCGCCGTTCTTGTCGAAGGTGGCGAGCAGGGTCTGGCGCTCCTGCGCCTTGGTGCGGCGCAGTTCGTTCTGCTGCGAATAGGTGGTGTTGATCTGCTCGTAGGCGTTCTGGAACGCGTTGGTGCCGATGATCGTGCGCGACACATCGACCGTCGCCAGCTTGCCTTCGACCTGGGCCTGCGCCGGAAGCGCCGCCAGCATCGTCAGCGCAAGGCCGGCCGGAGCGAGAAATTTGGTGAAAGTCTTCATCAGAATTGGGTTCCTACGTTGAAGGTAAAGCGCCGCTCGTCATCGCCGGGGACCTTGCGGATGGTCTGGGCGAAGTCGATGCGGAAAGGTCCGAAAGGTGAATTCCAGTTGACCCCGATCCCGGCGGTGATGCGCGGGCTGGGGGAATTGCCGAGGAAGGTTTCCTTGATCGCGCTGCCCTGACGCACAAAGCGTTCGTTGGCGGTGCCATCGGGCGCAACCGCGGCGGTGGTGGGGTCGAAAATGAACTGGCCGTTGATCAGCACCGGCTGGCCGTTTTCGTCGAGCCGGCGGGTCAGGAACAGCAGGTTGCCCTGCGCATCGCGCTGCTGCACGCCGGTGGGGTTGTCCTGCAGGATCGGGGTTTCCACGCCCCACAGCGCGCCCACATCGGCCCAGATCGAAGGACGCAGGCCCAGCTCGCGTGCGCCCGAACCGAGCGGGATTTCGATCTCGGCACGGCCCATGTAGTAGTTGCGCCCGCCGATTGCGTCGTCGCGGGTCTGGTTGCGGGCCGTGATCAGCACCGGGTTGTTGTTGGCATCGACCGTGTACTGCTGGGTCAGGATACGCGGGCCGACGCCGCGGATCGCAAAGCCGCGGATCTGCGGTTCGCCGAGGAAGAAGCGGTCGTTGAGGAAGATGTCATCCACGCCCGGCCCGGCACGTTCCCTGAGCGGGATGATCGTGCCGCCTTCGGCCAGCAGCGAGAAGATGAAACCGGAATTGCCGATGTTCCAGAATTGCTGCGCACGGCCGCGGAAGCGTGCGTAACGCACATCCCCGCCAAGCCCGGCAAATTCGCCGCTCAGCGACACGGTCTTGCCGCGGGTCGGCCGGATGCGCGAGTTCAGCGAGTTGTAGTTGAGGCTCAACCCGACGATCGAGCTGAGGCGCTGGCCGATGGTGTCGCACAGGAACCGGCCCGCCAGCAGCGGATCGCATTCGCGGGTGCCATCGCCATCTGTGTCGGAGAAGAACAGGTTCTCGTCCAGCGTCACATCGTCGTAATTGAGGATGTAGCTGCCGACCAGCGACATATATTCCGTCAGCGGCACACCGGCGCGCAGCGAAAAGCCGGTGGTGGCCTGCTTGAAGGTCGTGTTGCGATCGTTGTTGGTGAAGTTGAAGCTGTTGAAATCGCGGCGGTAGATGTCGATCCCGCCGGAGATATTGCGATCGAAGATGTAGGGATCGGAGAAGCTCACCTGCGCCGAGCGCGAGAACTGCGAATAATTGACGCTGAGGCCGATGGTCTGCCCGCGCCCGCGGAAGTTCCGCTGACGGATCGAGCCTGCCAGAATGAACTGTTCGATCGACGAGAAACCGGCCGAGAACTGCAATTCGCCGGTCGGGCGTTCCTCGACATTGGCTTCGAGGATGATCCGGTCGGGCGCGCTGCCTTCGGTCTGGGTGACTTCGAAGTTTTCCTGGAAGTAGGCCAGCGAGTTGATGCGCGCGGTGGTGCGCTGCACGCCGAGGCTGTTGAAGGCATCGCCTTCGGCCAGACGGAACTCGCGGCGCACGACCTTGTCCTGCGTCAGCGTGTTGCCGTTGATGTCCACCCGCTCGACATAGACGCGCGGTGCCTCGCGCAGGACGAAGGTGACGTTCATCTTGCGATTGTCGGGATCGCGGTTGAAGCGCGGCTGCACATCGGCAAAGGCATAGCCGAACTGGCCGGCCAGCTCGGTCAGCTGTTCGACCGTATCCTCGACCATCTTGGCGTTGTAGAAATCGCCATCCTTCATCGGCAGCTGCGTGCTCATCACGTCGCTGTCGAAGTCGCGCAGCTGGCTGTCGACCTTGACGTCGCCGAAGGTGTAGCGCTCGCCCTCCTCGACCACATAGGTGATGATGAAGTCGCGCTGGTCGGGCGTAAGCTCGGCCACGGCAGACACCACGCGGAAATCGGCATAGCCTTCGGTCAGGTAAAACTGGCGCAGCTTCTGCTGGTCGAAGGCCAGACGATCGGGGTCATAGCTGGTGTTCGAGCTGAAGAAGCTGGTGAGGCGCGCCTGCTTGGTCACCATTTCGCCGCGCAGTTCGCCGTCCTTGAACTTCTCGTTGCCGAGAATGTTGATCTGGCGGACCTTGGACTTCGGGCCTTCCGAAATCTCGAACACGATATCGACGCGGTTCTGGGGCAGCTGCACCAACTTGGGTTCGACCTTGGCGGCAAAACGACCCTGCCGCTTGTAGAGCTCGATGATGCGGGCGACATCGGCGCGCACCTTGGAACGGGTGAAGATCTGGCGCGGCGACAGTTTGATTTCGGGCAGGATCTTGTCGGGCTTGAGCCGTTCATTGCCTTCCAGCACGATGCGGTTGATCACCGGGTTTTCGGTGACGGTGATCACCACATTGCCATTGTCGTTGCGGATCGAGGAATTGGCGAACAGCTCGGTCGCGCCGAGATCCTTGATCGCCTCGTCAGCGGCAACCGCGGTATATTCCTGCCCGACGCGCAGGCGGATGTAGCTGAGGATGGTGGTCGGCTCGAGCCGCTCGGCCCCGACGACATTGATCGTCTGGATCACGTTGCTGCGCGGTGCGGGTGCCTGTGCCGGGGCAGCTTGCGGCTGGGTCGCAGGCTGGGTTTGGGCAAAAGCGGCCGCCGGCATTCCTGCCAGCACCGAACCGCAGGCCAGCATGGCGGCCATGCGCTTGCGGCCCGAAGCCCCGTGAGAACCCGGACGCGGCGCGGCAGTGTTGCAAACGACCGGCCCTGCGCCTGTCTCGCTCAATCGGTTCATGCAGCTAAAATCCCGTTCCAACCGTCAGTGCCCTGCGCGGGTGCACCGGTTTGCGACCGGCCCGCCAGCAATCTTTTCGCCCCTGCGCGGTGCGGCCCATCCCCGGCCCCTGCCGCCAGCCTGCGCCATCGGCCAACGCCTCTGCCCGAACTGCCCTGCACGGGTCAAGCCGCGAGCGCCGGTGCGATGCGCCGCAGCGCATGCTTTCCACGGCAAACCGCAGCTTTTTGCAGATACAGGCTCAGGAGCCGAACAGGGGTAGCGAAAAGAGATCATTCACCGTCACCACCACCATCAGCATCAGCACCAGCGCGATGCCGGTGCGATAGGCCCATTCGGTCACCTGCGGCCCCACCGGCTTGCGGCGGATCGCCTCGGCCAGATAGAACATCAGATGCCCGCCATCGAGCGCGGGGATTGGCAAGAAGTTGATGAATGCCAAATTAAGCGAGATCAGCGCGGCGAAATTGATGAAGGCCACCAGCCCGAGGCTCATCTGTTCGCCCGAGTACTTCGCGATCTTGAGCGGCCCGCCAAGCTCGTCGAACGAACGCTCGCCGGTGACGATCTGGCGGATGCCGGTGACCATCATCGCGGTAAGATCCCAGGTCTGGCCGACCGCCAGCGGGATCGCCTCCAGCGCGCCGACCTCCTGCAATTCATAGGAACCGCCCGCCGCTGCGACACCGATCTGGCCGATGGCGCTGCGGTTGCCGAAGCTGTCGACATCGGTCACCCGCGCCGTGACGAGCGGCACTTCGATGGTCTCGCCCTCGCGTTCGAGGGTGAAGACCATGCGCTTGGCCGGATGCAGCGCGACCTGGGTGCGCAGTTCGGTGAAATCGGCAATCGGGCGGCCATCGATCGCGACGACGACATCGCCCACCTCGAACCCGGCAGCTTCGGCGACGCTGCCTTCGGCAAACCCGCCGACTGTGCGCGAATCCTCGACACCGGTGATCACCGGCTTGCCGAAAATGGCAAAGAAGGCGGCAAAGATGGCAATCGCGACCAGCAGGTTGGTGACCGGCCCCGCAGCCACAATCAGCGCGCGTTTCCACAAGGCGGCGTGCTGGAAGCTGCCTTCTTCCTTCGGTGCGGAAGGATCGGGCACGCTCGCCGGGTTCATGTCGCCCCGGAACTGCACATAGCCGCCCAGCGGCAGCAGCGACAGCTTCCAGCGGGTGCCCTGCCTGTCGGTATAACCGGCGATTTCCCGGCCGAACCCGACCGAAAAGGCATCCGCCTTGACCCCGAACAACCGGCCCACCAGCAGGTGGCCCAGTTCGTGCAGCGTCACCAGCGGGCCGAGCAGCAGCAGGAAACCTGCGACATACATCCAGAACGGGGGGCTATCAAACAAGGGCGTTGGTCTCCAGCAGGCTCAGGGCTTGCCTGCGAGCTGATTGATCGACAGCCAGCACTTCATCAAGGCTGGCCGGGCGCGGCGCATCATTGCTGCGCTGAAGCGTCTCTTCCACCACTGCCGCAATGCGGGTGAACCTGATCTGACCGGCGAGGAAAGCGGCGACCGCCACCTCGTTTGCGGCGTTGAGGATCGCGGGCGCGCTGCCGCCTGCGGCAATCGCCTCGCGCGCCAGCCGGGTGGCGGGGAAGCGGATTTCGTCGGGCGCATGAAACGTAAGCTCGCCAATCGCGGCGAGATCCAGCGGAGCGAGCGGCGTATCCATCCGCTGCGGCCATGCAAGGCACGAAGCAATCGGCACGCGCATATCCGAAGGGCCAAGCTGCGCCAGTGTCGAACGGTCGCGGAATTCGACCATCGAGTGGATCACGCTTTGCGGATGCACCACGATCCCCAGCTTCTCCAGCCCCACGGGAAAGAGGTGATAGGCCTCGATATATTCGAGCCCCTTGTTCATCATCGTCGCGCTATCGACGCTGATCTTGGCGCCCATCGACCAGTTGGGGTGCGCCACGGCCTCGGCGGGCGTTGCCGCATCAAGCTGCGCCTGCGACCAGGTGCGCAGCGGCCCGCCGCTCGCGGTCAGCGTGATTTTCGCTACATCCGACAGGCGGTTTCCGGCAAGGCACTGGAAGATCGCGTTGTGTTCGCTGTCCGTCGGCAGCAGCGTCGCGCCGTGGCGGGCAACGGCCTGCATCAGCACCTCGCCCGCGGAAACCAGCGCTTCCTTGTTGGCGAGCGCGATGGTGCCGCCGCGCTCCACCGCCGCCATGACCGGCGCAAGGCCAGCGCAGCCGACAATCGCCGCCACGGTCATGTCGACCGGACGCGCCGCCGCCTCGACCAGCGCCGCGCGCCCGCCAGCGGCTGCGATCCCGCTATTGCCGAGCGCCTCGCGCAATTCGGGCAGGCACGCCTCGTCACTGACCACCGCCAGCTTTGCGCCGAATTCGATCGCGAGCGCCGCCAGTTCGCCTGCGCTGCAATGGGCGGTCACCACCTCGACCTGCCAGGAATCGCGATTGCGCCGCACCAGATCGAGGGTCGATGCGCCAATCGATCCGGTGGCACCGAGCAGGGTGAGCGTGCGTGTCATCACCCCATCATCCCAGCAAAACGGGCAGTGTGGCAATCACAAACAGCACAAAGAACACGGCGAGGAACCCGTCGAGCCGGTCGAACAGCCCGCCATGCCCCGGAATAAGCGCGCCCGAATCCTTGACCCCGGCGCGCCGTTTCATCCAGCTTTCGAAGAAATCGCCCGCCTGCGCGAGCACCGCGATCAGCACCCCGCCCAGCGCCGCCATGCCGAGCGCTGCGGGGGTATAGCCGGGCATCGCCGCCGGGCCGAAATCGGTGATCTCGACCAGCACGCCCACCAGCGCTGCCAGCAGAGCGCCGCCGCCCAGCCCTGCCCAGGTCTTGGACGGGCTGATCTTCGGCGCGATCTTCGGACCCCCGATGGTGCGTCCGGCGAAATAGGCCCCGACATCCACTGCCACGACCGGCAGGATAAAGGCGACCAGCACCTCGACCGGGCCGTATCCTGCAGCAAACGGATCGAGCGGGAGCACCTGCCGCCCGTTGCGCACCACCAGCATCGCGATCCCCGCCCCGCCGATGTAGAGCACCCCGCCGAAGAACCACAGGGTTTCGGCCACGGTCGATGCGCCGAAACGGCTCACCAGCCGGTTCCACTCCCACAGCACGCCGCCCGCCAGCAGCACGACGAAAGCGGTCCAGAACCAACCGCCCAGCCACAGCGCGCCGCCGGCCACCACCAGCATGACAATCGCCGAAGCCAGCCGCACCGGCAGATCGGACGCCCCTGCCTTTGGGTCGCGCACCCGCACTTTACCGTCCGCCATACCGGCGTTCCCTCCGCGCAAAATCATCGAGCGCCTGCGCCAGATGCGCAGGCTCGAAATCGGGCCACAGCGTGTCGACAAACAGCATCTCGGCATAGGCCGACTGCCACAGCAGGAAATTCGACAGGCGGATTTCGCCGCTGGTGCGGATCAGCAGATCGAGCGGCGGCAGATCATGCGTGTCGAGATGCGCGGCGATGCTCTCCACCGTCACCGCGCCTTCAGCCGCAGCCTTGGCCGCAGCCCGCGCAATTTCATGCTGCCCGCCGTAATTGAGTGCCACCGCGAGCGTCTGCCTGCCATTCGCGGTCTGCGCCAGCGCATCTTCCAGCATCGCAACGATATCGGGCGCGAGGCTCTGCCAGTCGCCGATGATCTTGAGCTTCACATTGTTGGCGACGAATTCGGGCAGATCGGATTTGATGAACCGGCGCATCAGGTTCATGAGGTCATCGACCTCGTCCTCCGAGCGTTTCCAGTTTTCCGACGAGAAGGCGTAGAGCGTCAGGCACTCAAGCCCGGTCGGCTCAAGGCTGCGCACCAGCCGCCGCACCGCCTCCACGCCGCGCTGGTGGCCCACCGCACGCGGCAGCGCACGCTTCTTGGCCCAGCGGCCATTGCCATCCATGATGATGGCGACATGTCTGGCGCGCGACTGGTCCAATACCATCCCCAAATATCCGTTCGCCTCGAGCGAAGTCGAGAGGCCTGCCCTGCCCCAAGTGTCTCGACTGCGCTCGACACGAACGGGAAAGGGATGCCTCTCGATCGCCTTACTGCGTCAGGATTTCCTGTTCCTTCTTGGCGGCTGCCTCGTCGGTTTCCTTGACGTATTGGTCGGTCAGCTTCTGGACCTGCTCCTCCGACCGCTTGCGGTCGTCTTCGGAGATTTCCTTCTTCTTCTCGTCAGCCTTGAGGCTTTCCATCGCGTCGCGGCGCACGTTGCGGATCGCGATTTTGGCCTTTTCGGCATATTGCCCGGCGAGCTTGGCCAGTTCCTTGCGGCGTTCCTGGGTCAGGTCAGGGATCGGCAGGCGCAGCGTCTGGCCATCGATGATCGGGTTGAGGCCGAGGTTGGCATGGGCAATGCCCTTCTCCACCGCGGTCATGTTCGACCGGTCCCACACCTGCACGCTCAGCATCCGCGGTTCGGGCGCCGAGACGGTCGCGACCTGCGACAGCGGCATCATCGAGCCATAGACCTCGACCACCACCGGATCGAGGAGCGAAGTGTTGGCGCGGCCGGTGCGCAGGCCCTGAAGGTCGCTCTTGAGCGATTCCACCGCGCCCTTCATCCGGCGCTCGACATCGGCCTTGTCATATTGCGGCATGGCTGAGGTTCCTCTTTCTTAGCTGTCTTGCACGATGGTCTGCACGCCTTCGCCCGCCAGCACGCGGGCAAGGTTGCCCTTCTCGCGGATCGAGAAGACCATGATCGGGATCTTGTTGTCACGGCACAGCGCCACGGCAGAGGCGTCCATCACCTTGAGATTATCTGCCAGCACGCGGTCGTAAGTGACGGTATCGAAACGCTTTGCATCGGGGTTTTTCTTGGGGTCGCTGTCATAGACCCCGTCAACGCTGGTGCCCTTGAGCAGCGCATCGCACTTCATTTCCGCAGCCCGCAGCGCCGCCCCGCTGTCGGTGGTGAAATAGGGCGCGCCGACGCCTGCGGCAAAGATGACCACGCGGCCCTTTTCCAGATGGCGTTCGGCGCGGCGGCGGATCACCGGCTCGCACACCTTGTCCATCTCGATCGCGGATTGCACGCGGGTCTGCACGCCGAGCTGTTCGAGCGCGTTCTGCATGGCGAGCGCGTTCATCACCGTCGCCAGCATCCCCATGTAATCGGCCTGCGCACGGTCCATCCCCTGCGCCGCGCCCGCCATCCCGCGGAAGATGTTGCCGCCGCCGATCACGAGGCAGATTTCGAGGCCCGTTTCCTTGGCCGCCTTAACCTCTTTGGCGAGATCGGCAACGAAGGCCGGATCGATCCCGAACTGCTGGTCCCCCATCAGCACTTCGCCTGAGAGTTTCAGGAGGACGCGCTTGATTTCGGGGAT
Organism: Erythrobacter sp. RANMB8; assembly: GCF_056848235.1. Taxonomy (NCBI): domain Bacteria; kingdom Pseudomonadati; phylum Pseudomonadota; class Alphaproteobacteria; order Sphingomonadales; family Erythrobacteraceae; genus Erythrobacter; species Erythrobacter sp. RANMB8. The sequence continues at coordinate 48,767 of NZ_JBREHG010000012.1, read as the reverse complement.
GGACATAGGAAGATGGCTCTCTGGCGGAATTCGGCTGCGAGGCGGCCTTTATCGGGGTGTCACCTAACTGCCAAGAGGATAGCGGGGATAATGGGCAAGACAATCGTCCGCAGGGCAGCGGTTCTGGCCCTTGCCATCGCCGGCGGCTTTGCCGGCAAGGCGTGGTATGACACCATGCGCGATCCTGTGGTGGAACGGCTGGTGGTGGAAAGCGAGGCCCTGCCGCAAGGCGCAAGACCGGTAACCATTGCGCTGCTGGCCGATATCCATGTCGCAGGGCCGGACATGCCGCCCGAACGGCTGGAAAGGATCGTGGCGCAGGTCAACGCGCTGAAGCCCGATCTGGTCGCCGTCGCGGGCGATCTCGTCAGCGAAAAGCGCACGGCAACGCGGGTCTATGCCGCCGAAGCAGTGATAGCCCCGCTGGGCGATCTTGCCGCGCCGCTGGGTGTGGTTGTGGTTCCCGGCAATCACGATCACTGGTTCGACTGGGATGCGCTGGCGGCGCAGCTGGCGCGCTATCGGCAGATTACTGTGCTGCGCAATCAGGCGATGGTGCGCGGGCCGCTGGTGATTGGCGGGGTGGACGATGATTTCACCGGCCGCGCCGATCTGGCGGCAACATTTGCTGCCATGCCGCGCGGCGCGGGGCCGCGTATCGTGCTGACCCACAGCCCCGACATTTTTCCGCAGGTGCCGGTCGATGTCGATGCGGTGCTGGCCGGACACACGCATTGCGGGCAGATTGCCTGGCCGTGGGGAGGCGCGCCTGCGACAATGTCGGACTACGGCAATCTCTATGCCTGCGGCGTCACCCGCCAGCATGGCAAGGTGCTGGTCACCAGCGCGGGGCTTGGCACCAGCCTGTTGCCGGTGCGGCTGTTCACCCACCCGGAAATCTGGCTGATAGAAATACGGCCGCCGCAGCGCTGAGCTGCGACGGCCGTGTTTTCACTGGCTCTCTCGAAAGAGGTCGATCAGCCCTTGAGGGTCGCGGCCACTTCGGCGGCGAAATCGACTTCTTCCTTCTCGATGCCTTCGCCCAGCTGGAAGCGCACGTAGTCGACCAGCTTGATCGACTTGCCCGCGTCCTTGGCGGCCTTGGCGATGTATTCTTCCACGGTCGCCTTGCCGTCCTTGACGAAGATCTGGCTGAGCAGCGCGTTTTCCTTGGCGAACTTCTTCACCGCGCCTTCGACCATCTTGGCCTGCACGTCTTCGGGCTTGCCGCTTTCGGCAGCCTTTTCGGCAGCGATCTTGCGCTCGCGCTCGATCACTTCGGCGTCGAGGCCGTCGGCATCCAGCGCCTGCGGGAACATCGCGGCAGCGTGCTGCGCGATGTCCTTGCCCAGCGCGTTCAGCGTGTCGGCATCAGCATCCGATTCCAGCGCGACCAGCACGCCGATCTTGCCGAGACCGTCAGCAGCGGCGTTGTGAATGTAGGGCACGACCGCGCCCTGCGTCACAGCGACCTGCTTGATGCGACGGATCTGCTGGTTTTCACCGATGGTGGCGACGTTCTCGGTCAGCTTGTCGCCCACGGTGCCGCCGCCCGGATAGGCCGCCGCCTTGAGGGCTTCGACATCGCTGGTGCCGGTTTCGAGCGCGACCGCGGTGGCGTTGCGCACAAAGCTCTGGAACTGGTCGTTCTTGGCGACGAAGTCGGTTTCCGAGTTGATCTCGACCGCAACGCCGCGGGTGCCCTGAACGAGCACGCCGACGAGGCCTTCAGCCGCGGTGCGGCTCGACTTCTTCTGGGCGGTGGCGAGGCCCTTGGCGCGCAGCGCGTCAACCGCGGCTTCAATGTCGCCATTGGCTTCGGTCAGCGCCTTCTTGGCGTCCATCATGCCAGCGCCGGTGCGCTCGCGCAGCTTCTTCACATCGGCGACAGAAATATCGGCCATGGGAATATCCTTTTCGTGTGTTGTCAGGCGCCCGGCCCTGCCGTCCTTGAAAGGGGGGCAATGCCGGGCGCGCTAGAGGGGGAATGTGACGGGTGCTTGACGGATCACGCCAGGCACCCGTGCAAAAGATCAGGCTTCGGCGTCTTCCGCGGCGATCGCTTCGGCCGGGGGTTCGGCCATCGCGCCGAAATCGCTCGACACGTCGGCCTGGAACTTGCCCTTGCCGGCCAGCGCCGCTTCACCGATCGCCTGGCAGTACAGACGCACCGCGCGGCTCGCATCGTCGTTACCCGGAACCGGGAAGGCGATGCCGTTGGGATCGACGTTGGTGTCGAGAATGCCGATCACCGGAATGCCGAGCACGTTGGCTTCCTTGATCGCCAGATCTTCCTTGTTGGCGTCGATCACGAACATCACGTCCGGAATGCCGCCCATGTCGCGGATGCCGCCCAGCGACATTTCCAGCTTCTCGCGCTCACGGGTGAGGTTGAGCACTTCCTTCTTGGTGAGGCCCGAGGTGTCGCCCGAAAGCATTTCCTCAAGCGACTTCAGGCGGCGGATCGAACCCGAGATGGTCTTCCAGTTGGTGAGCATGCCGCCCAGCCAGCGGTGGTTGACGAAGTGCTGGCCCGACATGCGCGCAGCCTCGGCGATCGGCTCCTGCGCCTGACGCTTGGTGCCGACGAACAGCACCTTGCCGCCCGACCGCACGGTCTGCTCGACGAAATCGAGCGCGCGCGCGAACAGCGGCACGGTCTGCGACAGGTCGATGATGTGGACACCGTTGCGCGCGCCGAAGATGTACGGCTTCATGCGCGGGTTCCAGCGGTGGGTCTGGTGGCCGAAGTGAGCGCCGGCCTCGATCAATTGCTGCATCGTGACGACAGGTGCCGCCATAGGTATTTCCTTTCCGGTTGTTCCTCTGGAAGGCTGGAACCGCGTGTGCGGAGTGTCCCGCAAACGGCACCGGTATGTGCGCCTTCCATGTGACGTTACGCCCCCGTCAGACCAGGCGGCCCGGCAGGTGCGAGCGCGCCCTTAGTCGGACGGGCGGAGAAAATCCAGCCCTGAATCGGCCCCGCCGGCAAAAGATCCATCCCCTCACGGGGACGCCTCATGCTCACGGAGAAGCGGGAACAAAACAAATACGCTTGACAGTATGGAACATGTAGGGAACAAGCGCGTTGGAACAAAGAACGAACGCCGAATCACGAAGGGGATACCGCCATGCTCGCACTCGCCATCACCATGCTGTTCACGCTGACCGGTATCGTCTCGGTGCTGGTGCTGGCCGATTGTGCGATCAAGGCGCGCAACGCCTATGCCCAGCTGATGCGCGAAGCGGCGTTGATGCGCGCAGGGTTTGCGGTGCAGGTGGAAGCGCGCGAGATGCGGGTTCGCCCTGCGATGGTGCGTTCTATGCCGCGCCGTTCGCCGGGGCTGCGGCTGCAAGCGCTTCCTGCTGCCGCCGCCGCTTGATCCGTCCGTATTTGACAAGGCCGTAGGGCATCAGCGCCAGATAGACGATGCTGATCGCTGACAGCGTCCACCACGGCTCCAGCAGCAGCGCGGCAAAGGCGAGGCCGGTGAAGGCGATCAGCGGCAGGCGGATCGAACGGCGCGGTCGCAGCGAGGCCCAGCTGAGGGTCGCCATGTTGGAAATCATCAGCACCGCGATTACCGCCAGCCAGATCGCCATCACCACCGGATCGCGGAAAAACGCCAGCCCCGTCTCGGTCCACAGGTAGAATGGGGTGAAGGCCAGCCCCGCCCCGACCGGCGCGGGCACGCCGGTAAGGAACCCTGCCGACTTGTGCGGCTGGTCCTCGGTATCGATGCGGGCGTTGAACCGCGCAAGCCGCAGCGCGCAGCAGATCGCAAAGGCCAGCGCGGCAAACCAGCCGAAGCTCGGCAAGGCCTCAAGCGACCACATGAACAGGATCAACGCGGGCGCCACCCCGAAGGACAGCGAATCCGCCAGACTGTCGAGCTCCGCGCCGAAGCGCGACTGGGCGTTGAGCAGCCGCGCCACCCGCCCGTCGATCCCGTCGAGCACGCCGGCCAGCACCACCAGCCCGATGGCAAAGGCCCACTGCCCCTCGGTCGCAAAACGGATGCCGGTAAGGCCCGAACACAGCGCCGCAGCGGTGATCGCGTTGGGCAGCATCGCCCGCAATGTCAGCCCGCCCGCGCTGGCATCGCGCCGCCCGGCCATGCCGTCATCGCTCTCGTCCTCGGCCGCCTTGGGGCCGAGACGGGCGGGGAAGAACGGCATCCGCGCCATCTTGCGCACCACCTGGCGCGGACGTTTGGCAGGGGGCCTCGTCACTGGGCAATCCCTTCGATCAGCCCGCGCTGGCCGACTTCGGCAATCACTGTCTCACCCGCAATCGTGGTCTGGCCGATCATCACCTTCGCGTCCGTTCCGGCAGGCAGATAGACATCCACGCGGCTGCCGAACCGGATCAGCCCGACCCGCTGCCCCTTGGCGACAATATCGCCGGGCTTCACGAAAGGCACGATCCGCCGCGCCACCAGCCCGGCAATCTGGGTGAAGCCGACTTTCAGCCCGTCCGTCCGCTCGATCAGGACATGCTGGCGCTCGTTCTCGTCGCTCGCCTTGTCGAGATCGGCGTTCATGAACTTGCCGGGGATATAGACCACGCGCCGCACCGTGCCGCCCACCGGCGTGCGGTTGATGTGGACATCGAACACCGACATGAAGATCGAAACGCGCGTCACCGGTCCGGCGGGCAGACCGGGATATCCGGAGCCATCATCGATCTGCAGTTCAAGCGGCGGTTCGACCTCCTCGATCTGCGTCACCAGCCCGTCTGCGGGAGCAATGATCGCGTGATCGCCCTGCGGCACCACGCGTTCGGGATCGCGGAAGAAGGCGAACACCCCGATGCTGAGCAGCATCAGCGGCCAGCCGATGATCTCCCAATCGAGCGCGAGCAGGAAGAACAGACTGGCCGCCACCGCGATCAGTCCGAACTTGCGACCTTCCGGATGGATCGCGGGCCAGTTCCAGCCCGCCTCCCCCCGGCCTTTGTTATCGAGGATTTCGCCTGCCATCGGTCAGCTTCTAGGGGGCGCGGCGCGAAGCCGCAACCGTCAGCCGGCCTTGCGCACAAACACCGTGCCGGCCGAATAGCCCGCGCCAAACGAACAGATCAGGCCGGTGTCGCCCGCCTTCAGATCATCGCTATGCTGGTGGAAGGCGATGATCGACCCGGCGCTCGACGTGTTGCCATAGGTGTCGAGCACGGTCGGGCTTTCATCCTCGCTCGCCTCGTGGCCCAGAACCTTGTGTGCAATCAGGCGGTTCATGCCGGTGTTGGCCTGATGCAGCCACAAGCGGCGCAAGCTTTCGGGCGCGATGCCGAGCCGCGCGGCTTCATCGAGGATCATCTGTGCCACCATCGGCACCACTTCCTTGAAGACCTTGCGCCCTTCCTGCACGAACAGCTTGTCGGCCTTGCCCTCGCCCTCGGGCGCGGCGCGATTGAGGAAGCCGAAATTGTTGCGGATGTTGTTGGAGAACACCGTCTTCAGCTTCGTGCCGATGATGTCCCAGTGGCTCGCGGGGGCAATCGCGGCATCTTCCACCAGCACCGCGGTGGCGACATCGCCGAAGATGAAGTGGCTGTCGCGGTCGCGCCAGTTCAAATGGCCCGAGGTGATTTCGGGGCTGACCACCAGCACGCTTTTCGCGTTGCCGGCGCGGATATAGTCGGCGGCGGTTTGGATGCCGAAGGTGGCAGACGAACACGCCACGTTCATGTCGAAGCCGAAGCCTTCGATCCCAAGCGCCTGCTGGATCTCGATCGCCATCGCCGGATAGGGACGCTGCATGTTCGATGCCGCGCACAGCACCGCATCGACATCTTCCGGCTTGCGGCCAGCGCGCTCCAGCGCCTGCCTTGCGGCGGCGACACCGATTTCGGCCATCACCGACAACTCGTCATTGCCGCGTTCGGGCAGGCGCGGGCACATGATATCGGGATCGAGGATCGGCGCCTTGCTCATCACGTGCCGCGCCTTGATCCCGCTCGCCTTCTCGATGAACTCGACCGAGGAATAGGCCAGCGGCTCGGCATCGGGATGGGCCGCGTTGTAACGATCGACGAAGGTGTTGAAGCTGGCGACCAGTTCGGCGTTGGTGATCGTCTCGGCCGGGGTGAACAGGCCGGTGGCGGAAATGACCGGGCGACCGGTGAGCGCGGGGCTGGATTGCGTTTCCTGCATGGGACTCTCTTGCATGGGACGCGGGCCTTACTGCCCGCCCTGCCCGCCCGCAAGCCCTGCCGCCTGCGGTTCGAGATCGAGCACATCCTTCAGCAGCGGGTTGGGGAAGGTGCGCGCGATGGTGACGGCGTAGAATTCCTCGGTGATTTCGGGCAGCTGGAACAACTCGTAAAGCGTGCCCGAGGCCAGCTCGTCGCGCACCACGATTGGCGGGATCACCGCAATTCCGGCGTCGTTGCGGGCCAGCAGGCGCAGCATCGCCATGTCGTCTGCCTCGGCCGCGACCCGCGGGACGATCCCCATCCGCTCAATCATCGCATCGAACCCGGCGCGCAGGGCGGTTTCGGGCGTGGGCAGGATCAGCGGCGCGGTGGTGAGCAGCTTTTGCAGGCCCTGCGCCGCCATCGCCAGCCGCGCGCGGGTGCCGACAAGGCTGACCGGCGTCTCGTCCAGCCGCCGCACCAGATAGGGGCTGGCCGCATCGCGGGCAGGGACGAGATTGGTCAGCACCACATCCACTGTCAGCGCCTCCAGCGCCCGCAGCAGCGCGCCCTGCGTGCCCGAACGCAGCACCACTTCCACATCGTCGCGCCCGATCAGCGGTTCGAGAAAGCGCATCTGGAAATTGCGCGACAAGGTGGCGAGGGCGCCGATCCGCAGTACCTTGCGCTGCCCGCCCACGGCGCGGAAGGTGGCGGTGAGCTGTTCGGAGGCGCGGAAGATCTGTTCGGCATAATCGAGCGCGATCCGCCCCGCCTCGGTCAGCACCAGATTGCGCCCGCGCCGTTCGAACAGATCATGGCCGAGATCGGCCTCCAGCGCCTTGATCTGGGTGGAGACCGCGCTTTGCGAGATGTTGAGCGCGCGTGCCGCAGCGGTCAGCGTGCCTTCGCGGGCGGTGGCGCGGAACAGGCGCAGATGGTGCAGATTGAGGCTCGCCACGGCTTAAACGTTCCAATTTAGTGAATGTTTCGCTGCAAAATATGTATTTTCTTTAATTTCGTCCAGTCCCTATCTGGCCCGGCATAGCCAATCCCTCCCTGTCCGGAGCCTCGCCATGCCGATTGCCCTTTCGCTGCTTGCCCCTGCCGCACTGCTGCCCGTGATCGCGCTGGCCATCGCCCGTCCCGGCAAGCGGCCCGGCAGCCTGCCGCGCTGGTCGGAAACGGCGGCTTTCGCAGCCTTTGCGCTGGCACTTGGCGGACTGGTGCAGACCGCAATGGCCCCCGCCCCGCCCGCCTTCGGCCTGCGCGCCGATCTTGTGAGCACCGCGCTCGCCAGTCTGGTCGGCTTCATCGGCTGGATCGTGATGCGCTACAGCCGCACCTATCTTGACGGGGAAGCCCGCGAGGGCGCGTTCCACGGGCTGATGCTGGCGGCGCTGGCGGCGGTGCTGGTGTTCGTGCAGGCACAGGGCCTTGTCACCATGATCGCGGCGACTTTCGCAGTCGGCCTCGCGCTCAGGCGGCTGCTGCTGTTCTACCCCGACCGGCCCGAGGCACAGCGCGCCGCGACCAAGTTTGCCATCGTGTGGCACGCGGGCGATGCGATGCTGGTGGCCGCCGCCGCGCTGCTGTTCGCGCAGTTCGGCACGCTCGACCTTGCCGGGCTGGCGACCGCCGCAACGACCACCCCCGGCATCACCGGAACGCTCGGCATCATCGCGCTGGTCGCCGCCGCCGCGCTCAAGACCGCCGCCTTCCCGCTGCATGGCTGGCTGACCGAGGTGATGGAGGCCCCCACCCCCGTTTCCGCCCTGCTTCACGCCGGGATCATCAATTCGGGCGGGGTGCTGCTGATCACCGCCGCGCCGCTGGTGCAGGCGAGCAGCGGCGCGATGGCCGCGCTGGTCGCGCTTGGCGGGCTCACAGCGCTGTTCGGTGCCGCCGTGATGCTGACCCAGAGCGCGATCAAGACCGCGCTGGCCTGGTCGACCGTGTCGCAGATGGGCTTCATGCTGCTGCAATGCGGGCTGGGCCTGTGGAGCCTCGCGCTACTGCACATCATCGCGCATTCGCTTTACAAGGCGCACGCCTTCTTGTCCTCGGGTGGAGCGGTGAAGGATGTCGCCAGCATCCGCCGCCCCGGCCCCGTCGCCGTGCCGAGCGTGGCTGCGGTGCTGAAAAGCTTCGCCCTTGCGCTTGCCATCTTCGCTGCGATTGCCGCCGGGTTCACCGCGCTGATCGGGCCGAAATCGCCGCAGGCGCTGGCGCTGGGCGCGATCCTGATCTTCGGGGTGGCCTATCTGGTCGCGCAGGGCCTCGCAGACCGGGCGCCCGTGGCCCTGACCAAGCGCACCGCCGCCGCCGCGCTGGCCGCTGCGATCGGCTATTTCAGCTTTCAGGCGATTGCGCAGACCGTGTTCGGCCCGCTGTTGCCCGCTGCCCCGATGCCGGGCGAGCTCGAATGGGCGATGATCGCGATCGCGGTCGCCAGCTTCGGCATGGTCGCCTTTGCCCAGGCGCTGTTCCCGCTGTGGGCGCACCATCCCGCCATGGCAGGCCTGCGCGTGCATCTTGCCAACGGCCTTTACCTCAACGCCCTGCTCGACCGCGCCATCGGCGGTTTCCGCACCACCCGCACCCGCTGATCCGCCCGCGTCCCTGCCGAAGGAGCCTGCCATGCTGATGAACCACGCCGCCATCACGCCTGCCCGTTTTTCCGCGCTGCTCGAAGCGGCAGAGGCCGCCGCCCGCGCCATTCCGCCGGCCTTCCCGCTGGATGCGACCGTGGCGGTCAATCCGTTCCTCGGCCAGACGGGCGAGGATCTGGCCACGGCTGCCGCCCGCCTTGCCCGCGTGGCCGGGGTGCGCGCCACCCGTTCAGGCGGCGACTATGCCGCCGCGATCACCGCAGGCCGGATCAGCCCCGATGATCTGGCGGAGGCGCTTGCTGCCTCGCCCTCGCCGCTCAAACCGTCGAGCACGCTGGCCCTGCGCGAGATCGCCACGCGGCTGGGCGATGGCCCTTCCCCGCGCGCCCTGCCGACAGTCGCCGATCTCGCCGCCGAGGCCACCGGCGTCGATTGGCCCGCGCTGATCGACAAGTGCATCGGGCTGTGGGCGGCAGGCCATTTCGATCGCGGGCAGGCCTTGTGGAGCCCCGCGCCCGGCAACGATGCCTTTGCCGCATGGCGGGCCTGGGCGCTGCACGATCTCACCCCCGAAATCGCAGGGCTAAAAGGCTTCTGCGCCCATGTTGCCTGCGCCCCCGACACCGCCGAACGCGCCATCCTGTCTGCTGCCGAAACGCTCGGCATCCATGAAGCCGCCGCGCCGACCGCTTTCCATCGCCTCGCTATCAGCCTTGGCGGCTGGGCGCAGCACGCCCGCTGGCTGCTGTGGCAGGCGGAACTGGTTGGCGGCACAGACCGCACCCTCACCGATCTGATCGCGATCCGCCTGATCTGGGACGAGGCGCTGCTGGTGCAGACCCCGCAGATTGCCGCCCGCTGGGCCGAAACCGTCGCCGCCCACGCCGCGCCGGTCGCCGCCACGGCAGACGATGTCGCGCTCGCCATCCTGCAGGACGCCGCCGATCGCGGACACCAGCGCCGGCTTGCCGCGATGCTCGAAGGCGATGTTCCCGCAACCGTGCAGCGCCCCGCCCTGCAAGCCGCCTTCTGCATCGACGTGCGTTCCGAAGTGTTCCGCCGCGCCCTCGAATCGCTCGACGATTCGATTGCAACCATCGGGTTTGCTGGCTTTTTCGGTCTGCCGCTGGAACACTGCGCCCACGGATCGGACATTCCCGAAGCGCGCCTGCCGGTGCTGCTCAATCCCGCGCTCCACACCACCGGCGCGGGCGATCCGGCGCAGGATCAGGCCACCCGCATCGCGGCGCGCACCACCCGCGCATGGGGCCGGTTCCGGCAGGCGGCGGTATCTTCCTTCGCCTTTGTCGAGGCGATGGGTCCGGTCTACGCCGCCAAGCTGGTGCAGGCGGCGCTGGGCCTTGGGGGCAAGACGAGGGCAGAACCCGCGCCCGAAGTGATCGGCGGGATGAGCGCCGATGCCAAGGCCGATACCGGCGCAGCGGTGCTGAAAGCGATGAGCCTCACCCACGGCCACGGCGAAGTGGTGCTGCTGCTTGGCCATGGCGGCAATGTCACCAACAACCCGCACGAAAGCGCCTATCACTGCGGCGCCTGCGGGGGATACACGGGCGAGGTTTCGGCGCGGCTGCTGGCGATCCTGCTCAACGATCCCGAAACCCGCGACGGGCTGGCGCAGCGCGGGGTGGCCGTGCCCGAAGACACGCTGTTCGTGGCAGGGCTGCACGATACCACCACCGACCGGGTGACGATCTATGACGATGGCCTGCCGGCCAGCCGCAGCGGCGATCTGACACGGGTGCGCGCATGGCTCGATCAGGCGGCGCAGGCAGCGCGGGCCGAACGGGCCGAACGTCTGCCGGGGGCACGCTGGAACACGCTTGAGGCGCGCGCCGCCAACTGGGCCGAGGTGCGGCCCGAATGGGGTCTGGCCGGATGCGCCGCCTTCATCGCGGCCCCGCGCAGCGCCACGGCGGGCCGCGATCTGGGCGGACGCGCGTTCCTCCATTCCTACGACTGGCAGGCCGATAGCGGCTTTGCCACGCTGGAGCTGATCATCACCGCGCCGGTGGTGGTGGCCAGCTGGATTGCGCTGCAATATTACGGATCGAGCGTCGCGCCCGATATCTTCGGCGGCGGCAACAAGCTGATCCACAATGTCGTCGGCGGGTTTGGCGTGATCGAGGGCAATGGCGGAAGGATGCGCGCCGGATTGCCCTGGCAGGCGGTGCATGACGGCGCGGCGCTGGTGCACGAGCCGCTGCGCCTGTCGGTGATGATCGAGGCGCCGAGGGAGGAAATCCTCAAGGTGCTCGAACGGCACCCCGCCGTGCGCGCCCTGTTCGACAATGGCTGGCTGCACCTGTTCACGCTGAAGGGCGGCAAGGTGGATGCGCGCTATCAGCCCGGCCTCGCCTTTGCCGACGCCCGCCTCGAGGCACGGGCCGAAGCCGCCTGAACCGCACGGTGCGACAAGGAAAAAATCGCGGGCCGGGAATAAGGCGCGGCGCTGATCCGTTCGGGCAGGAAGAACCCCTCTTGTCGTGAATGGATGAGTGTCCGATGTCCAACCGCCTCGCCGCTATCAGGGCCAATTTCGATCTGGTGACACCGGCGGATTGTCCGGATTCGCCGCGCAGGCCTGCCTGGCTGGCGGGGACAGCAACGCTCCCGCCGCTTGAGGATCTGCCATGGCTGTCATCATCGGGCGCGGCGATGGCGACACAGCCTGCCGCTGACGCCGCGACCGGTCCGGAGCGGTTGGCGCGGCTGCTCCCCGCGGGACTTGCGGCCGCGATTGCGCTGCTTGCAGGCGGTGCGCTTTACCTCACCGGCGACCCGGCGCCTGCGCCTGCTGCAATCGTCCAGCAGGCAGGCGAACCGCTCCGCACGCCCGCCACCCTGCCCGCCACGCAATCGCGCGGCGAGACAGGCGATGCCGCGATCGTGGAAAGGACAGCGGATGACGCCGGCAGCGCAACCATCGGGGCACCGGCCGCAACGCCGCCGCGGCAGAGGAGAGCGGCTATCGCCTCAGGCAACAGAACGCCGAAGCGGCACGCGCCTATCGCGGCTATGTCGAAATGCTGAACCGGTCGGTGCGCAGGGCCAATTCGGAAAGCCACACGCGCCAGTCGCTGGAGCGCGCCCGCGAGACACTCGCCTATCTCGACGGAATGCTGACAGCGTCCGAAGCCTCGCTGCGCTGATCGCGAATGGCAGTGGCCCGGGCGTGTTGCCTGACCCGTTCCAGACCCCCTCTAGGTCGCTCTAGACCCCCTCTAGACCCGTTTTAGCCTGTCGCAGAGCGATGTTTCACGTGAAACATTGGGGGAAGTGGTGGACAGGGCTGGATTCGAACCAGCGTACGCTTGCGCGGGCAGATTTACAGTCTGCTGCCTTTAACCACTCGGCCACCTGTCCACACAGTCCCCTGCTTCGAGGGGGGCGTTCCCGAGCATCGGATGCTCTGAAATTGCGCGAGTCCGTTGCCGGTCCCGCTGCCGAGAGGCGCCCCTTTGGCGAAGCACTGCTTGCCTGTCAATGCCCCTGCTGGCAGGGGGCGCGCTTGGATAGCGCCAGCAAGGAAAGAACATGGCCAAAGGTGAACGCAAACGGGCCCTGCGCGGGCGGGCAGGCCGGATGAAAGGCGGGCGCGGATCGGGCCGTGCCAGCAGCGGACAGGTGCGACTGTGGGGCCGCCACGCGGTCGAGGCGGCGCTCAAGAACCCCGAACGCCAGCACCGCAAGCTGTGGGCCACGCCCGAAGGGCTGGAGAGCCTCGATGGCGAGCTGCCCGCCGATTTCCCGGTCGAACATGCACAGGCCGCCGACCTTGCGCGACTCGTCGCCAAGGATGCCCCGCATCAGGGGCTGGTGCTGGAATGCGCCCCGCTGGAAGATGTGTTCCTCGATGAAGTCGCGCTGGCCGAGGCGGATCGCCCGATCGTGGTGCTCGACCAGGTGACCGATCCGCATAACGTGGGCGCGATCATGCGCTCGGCAGCGGCCTTCGGCGCGGCGGCCATCGTGACGCAGGATCGCCACGCCCCGCCCGAAGGCGGCGTGCTGGCCAAGGCGGCGTCAGGCGCGCTGGAGACGGTGCCGTGGGTGCGCGTCGTCAACCTCGCCCGCGCGCTGGAGGAGCTGGCCGAGGCCGGATACTGGCGCATCGGCCTTGCCGGAGAGGCCGAAGCCGTGCTCGCCGATATCCTGCCGACCGGCCCCGTTGCCATCGTGCTCGGCGCGGAGGGTGAAGGGATGCGGCACAATATCGCAGCCCATTGCGATGTGCTGGCGAAGCTGCCGATCTCCTCGGCGATCGAAAGCCTCAACGTCTCGAACGCGGCTGCGATTGCGCTTTATGCGGCGGCCACTCGCGGGTAAACGCGAAAAGGGGACGCGCGCGGCGCGTGACGAGGGGAATGACGATGACGATGCTTTCAACCATCCGCCTGCGGGCCGCTGCGGTGCTGGGCGCCTGCGCGCTGACACTATCGGGCTGCTTCATGTCGCCGGGCAAGTTCACCAGCGAATTGCAGATCACCGGGCCGGACAGCTTCACCTTCAGTTATGACGGGGAGATTTTCTTCCTCGGCCTGAGCAAGCTGGCGCAGATGGATGCGGCAGCCGAACAGGCGTTCACGCCGTCGGAATGCTATGACGACGAGACCTATGAAACGCGCGATTGCACCAAGGACGAACTCGACCAGCAGCGCGCCGACTGGGAAGCGGGCGCGGCGGACCGGGCGGCCGAGGCCAAGCGCAAGGCCGAACAGATGGCTGCGATGATGGGCGGGATCGACCCGTCCGACCCCAAGGCAGCGGACGAACTGGTCAAGCTGCTCTCGCGCCAGAAAGGGTGGGAGCGCGTCGTGCACAAGGGCGACGGGGTGTTCGATGTGAGCTACCGCACCGCCGGCAGCTTCGGCCATGACTTCATGTTCCCCTCGATCGAAGGCTTTCCGCCGACCAATCCCTTCGTGCAGATGTTCCTGCGCAAGGGCGGTCAGGTGAGGATCAACGCACCTGCCTTTGCCACCCAGAACAGCGATACCGGCGCGATGGGCGCGATGATGGGCATGGGGTCGCTCGCCGGGCTTGCCGCGATGGGCGGTTCGGAAGGCGCCAACGGGGAGCAGGTGCCCGGTGTTCCGGTCATGGAAGGCACCTTCACCGTGCGCGCCGCGCCGGGGATGCGGATCCTCGCCAACAACACCGACGAAGGCCCCGAGGCCGGGGCCGACGGAGGCGAAGTGCTGTTGTGGAAGATCAGCCCGCGGACCACGCAGGCCCCGACCGCGCTGGTTGCGGCGGGACGATAGGCAGCCCGCGCTGCGGACAACAAAAAACCCCGCCGGCCGGTATGGCTGGCGGGGTTTTTGCTGCCCGTCCGCGGGCGGTGTGCAAGCTCAGTTCACAGCGTCCTTGAGACCCTTGCCGGCCTTGAACTTGGGCTGGTTCGAAGCCTTGATCTTCATCGGTTCGCCGGTGCGCGGATTGCGGCCGGTCGACGCCTTGCGCTTGGCCACCGAAAAGGTGCCGAAGCCGACGAGGCGGACTTCATCGCCGCCGGAAAGTGCCTTGGTAATCGCGTCGAAAACGCTCTCGACCGCGTTGGCAGCATCATTCTTGGACAGGCCGCTGGTTTCGGCAACGGCGCTGATCAGGTCGTTCTTGTTCATGCGTGGACCCCTCAATTCAGGATAGCGTCGGATAGGTAGGAATCGCGCTTGTCAAAGGATGCAGGTTGAGACGTTTTTGCACAGGCTGTCAAAGGCAATCAGCCGCAGCAGACAGCCTCGTGCAAAACCATGGTGTTTCCGCGGGAAACGGGTGTCTCCCGCGCAATGCCGAACAACCGTCATCCTGCGAAAAGCGAGCGACCCTGCCGCGAATCACGGCAAGTGCGCGCCTTGTAGTGACTCAATGCGCGGTTGGCACCTCTGTCGTCGGGCTGGCCGCAGGTGTCGTACCGCCGGGCTGGCTCGCCAGATCATCGGCTTCTGTCCACTCGATCGCTTCGAGCGGCTGGACCAGCGCGCGGGCCAGCACTTCGTCGACATGGGCGACCGGAATGATCTCCAGCCCTTCCTTGGCATTGGCCGGGATTTCGGCGAGGTCCTTGACGTTCTCTTCGGGGATGAGGACAGTCTTGATCCCGCCGCGCAGGGCGGCCAGCAGTTTCTCCTTCAGCCCGCCGATCGCCAGCACCCGGCCGCGCAGCGTGACCTCGCCGGTCATCGCCACATCGGGGCGCACCGCGATGCCGGTGAGGGTCGAGACGATCGAAGTGACCATCCCGATCCCCGCGCTCGGCCCGTCCTTGGGCACGGCGCCTTCGGGCAGGTGAATGTGGATGTTCTTGCGGTTGAAGACCGAAGGCTTGATCCCGTAAGCGGGCGCACGCGCCTTGACGAAGCTGAAGGCCGCCTGGACGCTTTCGTTCATCACCTGACCGAGCTTGCCGGTGGTCTTGATCTCGCCCTTGCCCGGCGTGGTGACGCTTTCGATGGTCAGCAGCTCGCCGCCGACCGAGGTCCACGCCAGCCCTGTCACCGCGCCAACCTGCGGCTCTTCCTCCGAAACGCCGTGCTTGAACTTGCGCACGCCGGAGAAATCGCCGAGGTTTTCGGGGGTGATAGTGACGCTGTCGGCCTTCTTTTCGAGGATTTGCCGCAGGCTCTTGCGTGCCAGCTTGGCAATCTCGCGTTCCAGCGTGCGCACCCCGGCCTCGCGGGTGTAGTAGCGGATCAGATCGCGCAGGGCTTCCTCGGTGAGGGTGAATTCGCCCTTCTTGAGCCCGTGAGCCTTCACCTGCTTTTCAATCAGGTGACGCTGGGCAATCTCGACCTTCTCGTCTTCGGTGTAGCCTTCCAGCCGGATGATCTCCATCCGGTCGAGCAGCGGCTGCGGTAGGTTGAGGCTGTTCGCGGTGCACACAAACATGATGTCGGAAAGATCGAGATCGAGCTCCAGATAGTGATCCTGGAACTTGGCGTTCTGTTCGGGATCGAGCACTTCCAGCAGCGCAGAGGCCGGATCGCCGCGGAAGTCCTGACCGAGCTTGTCGATCTCGTCGAGCAGGAACAGCGGATTGCTGGTGCCGGCCTTCTTGAGATTGGCCACGATCTTGCCCGGCATCGAGCCGATATAGGTGCGCCGGTGGCCGCGGATTTCCGCTTCATCGCGCACCCCGCCCAGCGACTGGCGCACAAATTCGCGCCCCGTCGCCTTGGCGATCGATTTGCCCAGCGAGGTCTTGCCCACACCCGGCGGGCCGACGAGACACAGGATCGGACCTTTCAACTTGTTGGTGCGCGCCTGCACCGCGAGATATTCGACGATCCGGTCCTTGACCTTTTCAAGGGCGTAGTGATCCGCATCAAGGATCTCCTGCGCCTTGCCGATGTCCTTCTTCAGCTTCGATTTCTTGCCCCACGGCAGGCCGAGCAGCACGTCGAGGTAATTGCGGATCACCGTCGCCTCGGCGCTCATCGGCTGCATCGACTTCAGCTTCTTCAACTCGGCCTGTGCCTTGGCGCGGGCTTCCTTGGACAGCTTGGTCTTTTCGATCTTTTCGGTGAGTTCGGCGATTTCATTGCCCTCTCCGTCATCGCCGCCGCCCAGTTCCGACTGGATCGCCTTCAACTGTTCGTTGAGGTAATATTCGCGCTGGGTCTTCTCCATCTGGCGCTTCACCCGCCCGCGGATGCGGCGTTCGACCTGAAGCACCGAAAGCTCGCCTTCCATGAAGGCCATCACGAGTTCGAGGCGTTTCAGCGGGCTGGTTTCGGTCAGCAGGCCCTGCTTGTCGGAGACCTTGGCGCTGATCGCGGCGGCAATGGTGTCGGCCAGCTGTCCGGCATCATCGACCTCGGAAAGGTCAATCGCGGCATCCTCGCCCAGCTTCTTGTTCAGCTTCACATATTCGCCGAATTGCTGGGTCACCTGCCGCATCAGCGCGGTGACTTCGCTGCCCGAGACGGTTTCGGGTGCTATCGCCTGCACTTCGGCGAGCAGGTGGGTGCCGACATCCTCCAGCGCGGAAAGCCGTGCGCGGGTCTTGCCTTCGACCAGCACGCGTACCGTGCCATCGGGCAGCTTGAGCAGCTGGAGGACCTGCGCGATCACGCCGACATCGTAAAGATCATCGCCTTCCGGATCGTCGCAGCCCGGATCGAGCTGGGCGATCAGGACAATGTCCTTGGAGGCTTCCATCGCCGCTTCGAGAGCGGCAACGGATTTGTCGCGCCCGACAAACAGGGGCACGACCATGCCGGGAAACACGACAATGTCGCGCAGGGGGAGAAGAGGGTAAGTCTGGTTCATGCACCAGATATGGGAAGGCCGTGCCGCTCCCGCAATGGCGGAACAGGGCTAAGCTGTGGACGCGCCTGCCTCACCCCAGACCGGGCAGGTTGAAGCCCGGAGGAAGCCCCATCGAGGACTGCATTTCCTGCATCTGCTCGTTAGAGACGCGATCGGCGCGGTCGCGCGCATCGTTGAAGGCCGCGGCGACGAGGTCTTCGACGATCTGCTTGTCTTCCGGCTTCATCAGGCTGTCATCGATATGCACGCCGAGAATGCGGCCCTTGGCGCTGGCACGAACCTTGACCAGCCCACCGCCAGCAGTGCCCTCGACCTCGATCGAGTCGAGCTTCACCTGCATCTCGTTCATCTGCTTCTGGATGGTCTCGGCAGCCTTCTGGGCGGCGGCCATCATTTCTTCCATCGACTTCATCGCGGGGTCTCCATCAATTCCAGGGGGGGCTTCCGGCAGCGGCAGCGCGCTTGCCGGGGGTGTCGATCAGTTCGGCATCGGGGAAAGCTTCGAAGGCCGCCTTGACCAAGGGATCCGAGCGGATGCGGGCATCCTCGGCAGCGGCAGCGGCTTCGGCGATCTCGCGCAAGGATGGCTGTGCTTCTCCGGCGCCGCGTTCGACCAGCCAGCGCTTGCCCGTCACCTTGAACAGCGCCTCACGGATATCGGGCGCGGGATCATCGGGGAAATTGTCGGCCTGCTGGAACACCAGCCGTTCGGGGGCGAGTTCGATCACCCGCACACGATCACGCATGATCTGGGCGACCCGCAACTGGCCCGCAGCATCGACCTGATCCACCAGCGCCGCCCAGTCCATCGCGGGCGCTGCCGCCACCGGCGCGGCAGTCGCGGCCGCATGGCCCTGCGCAGCCGGAGCGGATGCGAACCCGCTGGCGGCGAGTTCCTCGATCCGCTTCGCCAGCTTGCCGGGGTCGGGCATCTGACTGGCGTGCAAAATCCGCAGCAGCGCCATCTGGAGCGAGACCAGCGGATCGGGGCCGGTGCGCACCTCGTCGTGCCCTTTGAGCAGCAATTGCCACAGGCGGTGAAGTTCCGACGGAGCCAGCCGCGCGGCAAAATCTGCAAGCGCGGCGCGTTCATCCTCGGAAGGCGCTTCCGGCTCTCCGCCCGAAACCTGCGCCAGCGTGATCCGGTGCGTCAGATCCATCAGCGCCCGCATCAGCGCGAGCGGCTCGACCCCGAGCGCATATTGCTCGTCCACCGCAGCCAGCAGCGCCTTGGCATCGCCTTCGAGCAGGTAGCCCAGCACGCGGCGCTGCGCGGACTTGTCGGCCAGTCCCAGCATGTCGCGCACGCGGCTCGCGGCAACCCTGCCCTCGCCGTCGAGATCGGCATGGGCAATCGCCTGGTCGAGGATCGAGAGCCCGTCACGCACCGAACCTTCAGCGGCATTGGCAATGATGGCGAGGCCTTCAGGCTCGGCATCCACGCCTTCGAGGCGGCAGACCTTGGCGAAATGTTCGGCCAGCATCCCGGCCGGTATCCGGCGCAGATCAAAGCGCTGGGTGCGGCTGAGCACTGTCACCGGCAGCTTGTCGACCTCGGTAGTGGCGAACAGGAACTTCACATGCGGCGGCGGTTCTTCCAGCGTCTTGAGCAGCGCGTTGAACGCATTGCGCGACAGCATGTGGACTTCGTCGATGATATAGATCTTGTAGCGCGCCGAGACGGCGGCATAGCGCACCTGCTCGATAATCTCGCGCACGTCGTCCACGCCGGTGTTCGATGCCGCGTCCATCTCGATCACGTCGATATGGCGGCCTTCGGCGATAGCGGTGCAGGGTTCGCATTGGCCGCAAGGGTCGATGGTCGGCCCGCCCTGCCCGTCCGGCCCGATGCAGTTCAATGCCTTGGCGATCAGGCGCGCGGTCGATGTTTTGCCAACCCCGCGCACCCCGGTCATCAGGAAGGCGTGCGCCAGCCGGTCACGAGCAATGGCATTGGCAAGGGTGCGCACCATCGCCTCCTGCCCGATCAGTTCCGAGAAGGTCTGCGGACGATACTTGCGGGCCAGCACGCGATAGGGCTGGTTCACGGCGGCAGGCGCCGGTGCCGGCTTGACCGGCGGAGCGGCAATCGGTGCCGGATCGCCGAACAGCGCATTCTGGCCAGCTGCCTCCAGTTCGGCAGCCGTCGGGCCGGTGTCGTCTTCGGGCAGATCGGGATCGGAATCGCTCATGCCGACAAACTAGGCGCTCGCGCCCCTTTTGTCATGGTGCGGATGGCGGCGATTGTGGGAGAAAAGGAGCCGGGCGACCCGTCGCAATCCACCTGGGCTGCTGCCTTCCGGCCCTGACCCGGTGAGCAGACGCAAACGTCCACCCGACTCCCGGGTGGGCATATGGCGCGTGCCGGAGCAAAAATCAACTCACCGAAAATTATCCGCGTAAGCTTGCAGCTTGAGCCGCTTGGGCGGGGTCGCATGGATGCGGGCCGGAATGCCATACTTTTCGGCATAGGCCTTGGCCGCGTCCTTCGAAGGGAAGGTCAGGCGCACCTGCGTCTGCGTGTCGCCAGTGCCGGTCCAGCCCATCAGCGGATCGGCAAAGCGGGCCTGCGACTGTTCGAACTCCAGCACCCAGTCATCGGTGTGAGCCTTGCCCGACTGCATGGCGTGCTTGGTCTTCTGGTAAATTCTCGCGCTCATTTCTGTTTCGATCCTCGCTCACGCGGCCTGGCGGCCGCATCGCTGCGGGCGGCCGGTCAGCCCTGCGGGCCGCATTCGCGTCCCGAATTGCGCCACGCCGATAGCTGATTCCTATTCGCGGTTAAACGCGTTTTTGGTCTTCATGCTCGGCTTTTCCAGCCATGGCTGGTCGGGCCAGCGGTGCTTGGGATAGCGCCCCTTCATGTCCTTCACCACATCGCGCCAGCTGCCGCGCCAGAAGCCGGGAAGGTCGCGGGTCGACTGGACCGGACGCCCGCCGGGGCTGGTCAGTTTGAGCAGCAGCGGAGTGGTGCCGATCATCGGCTGCGTATCCAGCCCGAACAGCCCCTGCACCCGCACCTCGACGCTTGGCGCATCATCGCCTGCATAGTCGATCGCGTGGCGGGTATCGGCGGGCGAGGTGAAATGGGTGGGCGCTGCGCGGTCGAGTTGTTGCCGAGTGCTCCAGTCGAGCAGGCCGAGCGCGGCCTCGGCAAAGCGGTGGGGTGGAAGGCCGAGATCGCGGCGACCGGACAGCAAAGGCGCGAGCCATTCGCTTGCGCGGCTTTTCAGTTCTTCCGGGGACAGCGGCACTATTCCCGCAAAACGTGCCCGTGCCAGAAAGCCTTCGGGCAGGATCGCCTCCAGCCGTTCGCAGGCCTTGGCCAGCAGCAATTCGAGACACAGCGCAGGGTCGGGCGCGCTTTCGGGCACGCTCGCCAACACAATCGCGCCGAGCCGCCGCTCGCGCCGCGCCTCGACGCGATCCTTGTCGGCATTCCAGCGGGTTGTGACGCGCTCTTGCAGTTCTTCGGCAAACAGCGAGGCGATGCGTTCGGGCGCGATTTCCGCCCCAGCAGTGATCCGCGCGCCCCTGGCCTGCCCCTGTGCATCGCCAATCACGATCCATTCGGCCCGTGCCAGCGGCGAGGCGGGATCGAGCTGATAGCCGCGCCCGCCCGCGCTCAGCCATTGTTCGCCCGACGGATCGCGGCGCCGCGCCACGAAATCGCGGCGGGCTAGCGCCAGCGCCTCGGCAGCATCGGTGGCCGGGCTGTCTCCGATTACCCCTGAGAGCTTTGCCGCCTGCCCCGCCCAACCCTGCGCAATGCGCTGCGCTGCGATAGCGCGGGACGATCGGTCGCCTCGCCAGCGGGACAGGCGCTGCATCAGGTCTTCCCCGCGCCCGCCCAGCCCGCGCTCCTGCAACAGCATAACGATCCGCGCCGCATCCTCGCCGCAGCCGCCGGCAGCCCCGTGAAGCACGGCTGCCGCCTGATCGGGGGCCATCGGCAGCGCTCCAATCGCCTGTCCGAGCGAGGTAATCCGCCCCGCTTCGTCAAGCGCGCCCAGTGCCGTCAGCGCCTTGCGTGCCGCACTCACCGATGCCTCGGGCGGCGGATCGAGCCATGGCAGGCCGGCCGGATCGACGGTGCCCCATCTGGCCAGCCGCAGCAGCAGCGGAGCGAGATCCGCCTGCAGGATTTCGGCCGGCGTGAATTCGGGGCGACCGGCGTGGCCTGCCTCTTCCCACAGGCGATAGGCGACCCCCGGCCCCTGCCGCGCCGCACGCCCGGCCCGCTGCGCCGCCGAAGCCTGCGAGGCGCGGCGGGTGACAAGGTGCGTGGTGCCTGCTGCCCGGTCGAACTCGGCAAGGCGCGCCAGCCCGCTGTCTACCACCACGCTCACCCCGTCCAGTGTCAGCGAGGTTTCGGCAATCGCGGTCGCGAGCACGATCCGGCGGCGGCCTTCAGGATCGCGGCGGATCGCGGCGCGCTGTGCGGCAGGTTCGATCTGGCCGTGAAGCGCGTGGATCGGGGTATTGGCAAGGCGCGCCTCCAGCCGCTCGCGAACCCGCTCGATCTCGCGCACGCCGGGCAGGAAGGCGAGAATATCGCCCGCCTCGTCTCGCCATGCGGTGAGAACAGCGCTTGCCATGCGCTCCTCGACCGGGTCTGCGGCATTGCCGCCAAGCCACTTGATTGCCAGCGGAAAACTGCGCCCCTCGCTTTCGATCACGGGAGAACCTTCGCCCAGCAGCCGGGCAAAGCGCGCGCCATCGATGGTGGCCGACATCACCAGCACCCGCAGGTCCTCACGCAAAACGGCGCGGGTCTCCAGCGCGAGCGCGAGCCCCAGGTCGCTGTCGAGCGCGCGTTCATGCGCCTCGTCGAACAGCAGGGCGGAAACGCCGGGCAGTTCGGGATCGTCAACCAGCCGGTTCACGAGGACCGCCTCGGTCACCACAAGGATGCGGGTCTTCGCGGACACCTTGCTGTCGAGGCGGGTGATGTAGCCCACTGTCTCGCCCGGCGCTTCGCCCAGCATGTCCGCCATGCGCTCGGCCGCAGCACGGGCAGCGACACGGCGGGGCGAGGTGATGATGATCTGGCCGCTGCACCATGCCTCGTCCAGCAGAGCAGGGGCGATTGCGGTGGTCTTCCCGGCACCCGGCGGCGCGATCAGCACGCCCGCACCCTGCCCTGCGAGCACAGAGCGGATTTGCGGGAGGACCGCCGTAATGGGAAGGTCGGGGTTCATCGCCCCGGCCGATAGCCTGCTCAATGCCCGCGGGCGACCGCGAATTGCGCGGCTTCAGCCATCGCCTGCCGCGCCTTGCCATCGGGAAAGATCGAGATCGCGTCTATCGCCCGATGCGCAAAGTGGCGGGCGCGTTCGCGGGTGTCTTCCAGCGCGTTATGCTTGCCGATCAGCGCGATCGCATGGGCCAGATCATCGTCCGAGGCGCGGTGCCCGATGATCGCGTCCTTCCAGAACTTGCGCTCTTCCTCGTTACCGCGGGCATAGGCGAGGATCACCGGCAAGGTCATCTTGCCCTCGCGGAAATCGTCGCCCTGATCCTTGCCCATTTCGGCGGCGTCGGAATCGTAATCGATCGCGTCATCCACCAGCTGGAACGCCACGCCGAGATTGCGGCCATAGGCTTCGAGGGCGTGTTCCTGCTCTTCCGAACATTCGGCCACCACCGCGCTGATCTGGCTGGCGGCGGCAAACAGGGCCGCGGTCTTGGCGCCGATGATATGGAGATACTGCTCCTCGCTGGTGGTGATCTGGCGCTGGGCGGAAAGCTGCGAGACTTCCCCTTCCGCGATCACCGCACTGGCGCGGCTGAGGATCGAGAGCACCCGAAGCGAGCCATCCTCGGTCATCAGTTCAAAGGCGCGGCTGAACAGGAAATCGCCGACCAGCACGGTCGCCGGATTGCCGAAGATGATATTGGCCGCAGCCTTCCCGCGCCGCAGTTCGCTGCCATCGACAACGTCGTCGTGCAGCAGTGTCGCAGTGTGGATGAACTCGACCGCCGCAGCGAGCTTGTGATGGCGCGTGCCCTTGTAACCCACCAGCTCCGCCCCGGCGAGTGTCAGCATCGGCCTGAGCCGCTTGCCCCCGCCCGAAATCAGGTGACCGGCAAGGCGCGGGATCAGCGGGATTTCGCTTTGCATCCGGTCAAGGATCACGGCGTTGACGGAGTTCATGCCCGCAGCTGTCAGCGACAGCATCGGATCGAGTGTCGGTGCCTTGCGCGGCAGGGGAATAATATCGGCACTCATGCTCTGGCGGCATTAGGGCGGCCCCAGCGTGCTTGGCAAGCGCAGAATTGCTGCTAGTTTCGCGCCCGATGTCTCACGAAGCGCAACCCACCCACCAGCCCGATCCGGTCCTTGCCGGATTTCGCAAAAGCATCGACAATATCGATGCGGCGCTGATCCACATGCTCGCCGAACGGTTCCGGATCACGCAGGCGGTGGGCGAATACAAGGCCCGGGCCACCTTGCCCCCAGCCGATCCCGATCGCGAGGCGCGGCAGATCGCACGGCTGCGCAAGCTTTCGGAAGAGGCAGACCTTGATCCGGAATTCTCGGAAAAGTTCCTGCGCTTCATCATCGATGAAGTGATCCGCCACCACGAGCGCGCACAGGCGGGATAGCCGGTCAGGATTCCGGTTCTGCCGGCTCCACCGGCTGGGTCGGGGCATCGGGCGCGGCATCCGGCTGATTGCGGGCTTCACGGCGTGCGCGGAATTGTTCGATCAGCGCGCGGCGCTCTTCCGGCGGGAGCTGGCGCAAGGTCTCGCGGCGCCGTTCGGGTGTCATGGCGCGCAGCCGCTCGATCCGCTCGCGCTGGCGGGTGCTCTGCTCCTCGCGCATGGGGCGCAGGATGTCTTCGCGGGTCACGGCCTCGCCGGATTCGATCTTGCGCTGAAGCTCCTCGCGCCGTGCAGCCAGCTTTTCATCGATCTGCTGCTGGCGGCGGGCTTGCGCCTCTTCCATCCGCTGGCGCAGGCGGGTTTCCTGTTCAGGGGTCGGCAGGGGTTGACCGGCAGCGCGGCGGCGCTCGATGGCCTGTGCGATCCGCTGTTCGGCCTGCTCGCGGCGGGCCTCGGCCCTTCCCTGGCGAACCTCGTCGATCCGGCGGAACGCCTCGCCCAGCTCTTCCGGTGTGTCGATTGGCCCGACGATCTCGACGGCGGCAACGGCTTCGGGCGTGGGTTTGGCTGGGGTGGGAGCTTCCGCAGCTTTGGAGGCTGCGGCGGCAGGTGCGCTGCCGCTGATGCTCGCCAACATTGTCTGCGGCGAGGGAACGGCGATGTCGAAGCGTTCGAGCAATCCGGTCGCCGCAGCTGCACTCGCCAGAGCGCCAAAACATGCCGCGCCCAGCACGATCCGGCGCCCCAGCCGCCAGCCGCGCCCGCCGCCAGCACGGCGCAGCGGTGGCAGCGATGCAGGACGCGCCTGCGCATTGGCCACCACCCGGTCGGCAAAACCGGAGCTGAGCGGCGGCACCGGATAATCATCCAGCGTCCGCGCCAGCGGGCTGCCCGCCATAATGGGATCGACGCTCATGCCGCTTCCCCTTCACTGCCAGCCGCGAATGCCTTGCGCAGCGCAATGCGCGCCCGCAACAGCAGCGATTCGAACGCCTTGATGTTCATGTCGAGAGCCTCGGCAGCAGCAGCATTGGGCAGTTCCTCGTAATAGGTCAGCACGATCGCGGCGCGCTGGCGCTCCGGAAGGGCGGCAATCAGGGCACGGGCGCTGCTGTCGCGCTGCCCGCTTTCGATCAGGGCATCGGCGAGCGGGGCTTCATCCTCGCTATCCGGTACTTCCCCGCCCGACAGCCGGCGGGCCCTCCGCAACCGGTCGATCGCGAGGTTGGTCACCACCCGGTTGAGCCACCCGCCGAGCCGGAGCGTCTCACCCGCGCGGCTCCCCGCCGGATGACGGGCCGCCATCACCGGGGCATGATCCCAAAGCCTGAGCATGGCATCCTGCACGATATCCTCCGCCTCGTGGGTATCGCCGGTCATGCGATAGGCGATGCGGTGCAGCGTCCCGCCATGCAGCGCAATGACTTCGCGCAGGGCCTCGGCATCGCGCGCCGCCAGCCGCGCTGCCAGCATCGCATCCGTTGGCGAAGCAGCGCCCGGAAAGGCGTGGTTCGATGGCTCGCGGCGTGCGGTCATGTCTGCGCGCAAATGGCCCTGTGTGCTGGTGCGTTTCGCTGTGTGTTCGGGTTCAAAACGCGGCTGGCGGCCAAACCCTTCGCGCCTTGCCCGTCAATCGGCACGCGGCAGCCGCAATTCGACCAGCAGCCCGCCGAGATCCTCGCTGGTGCCGAGCGTGACGGAACCGCCATAAATTTCCGCCACATCGCGCACGATCGCAAGGCCAAGGCCGGTGCCCGGCTTGTCGGTATCCAGCCGCACGCCGCGGTCGAAGATGCGGGTGCGTTCGGCTTCGGGAATGCCGGTGCCGTCATCCTCGACCCAGATCAGGCACATTTTCGGATCATGCGGTGCAGCGTCATCATCGGGATCGATGGTCACGAACACCGAGCCCCCGCCATACTTGGCCGCATTCTCGATCAGGTTGCCGAGCAATTCGTCAAGATCCTGCCGTTCGAGCGCGACCGCCGCGGTCTTGCTGCCCGCGATGTCGAGGCGCCCCTGCGGATAGAGCCGTTCGACCGCACGGCGCACCGCTTCGGCAGAATCGCGCACATTGGTGCGGGCATGGCCGACAGCACGGCGGCCGACTGCGCGGGCACGGGCGAGATGGTGGTCGACATGGCGCTGCATCGTGCGCGTCTCGCGCATCACCGCCTCACCCAGATCGGGCGCGCGCGCTGTCGCCGCATTGGTGAGCACCGTCAGCGGCGTCTTCAAGGCATGGGCGAGATTGCCCGCGTGGCGGCGCGCTTCTTCCGCCTGCTTTTCCGAATGGTCGAGCAGCGCGTTGAGCTCGTCAACCAGCGGCTGCACTTCCAGCGGCAGCGGTTCGGTAATCCGCCCTGCGCCAGTTGTCCGCAGGTTCTGGATCGCCGCCCGCACCCGCCGCAGCGGGGAAAGGCCGTAGCGGATCTGGAGCAAGGCCATCACCAGCAGGCCAAGGCCAAGCACAGCGAAGCTCCAGATCAGGATCAGCCGCACCCGCCCGATCTGGGTATCCATCTGCTCGGTCGCGCTGGCGACAGCGAAGGTCCAGCGGGTGTCGCTGCCGGGCAGGATCACCGTGCGCTCGGCAATCCGCAGGGGTTCGCCTGCAAACTGGGCCGAGTTGTAGAAGTGCGCCTCGCTGTCGAAATGCCCGTTTTCCTCGATCACGCCATGCAGCTTCAGCGTGCGGTCCCACAGGCTGCGTGAAGGCCAAGGATCGTAATCCCCGCCGCTGATCTGCCAGTAGAGCCCGCTGCCCGGCTCAAGGAAACGCTGGTCGCCCAGTGTGCGGTAGAAATAGACCTCGCCGCTCGGATCGATCTCGGCCGAGGCGATCATCGCAGTGAGGATGTATTCGAGCTGCTCGTCGAAATTGGCCTCGACCTGCGAGGTCAGCGTCCGTTCGAGCGCGATTCCGCCGCCCAGCAGCAACACAAAAATCCACGCCGCCGCGATAAAGCCCATGCGCCGCGCCAGGCTGGCGCGTTGTGGCTGGCGGGCGGCGGGAATGGAGGGCTCCGGCACGGCAACGGCCCCGCCCTCGGGCAAGGCCGTGCGCACATCGCCGCCGCTTGCCGACGCCTCAGGCGCGCGGCTGATCGGCGGGGTCGTCGAGGCTGTAACCGAGGCCACGGATGGTCGTAATCACGTCTGCGCCAAGCTTCTTTCGGATGCGGGTGACGAAGACTTCGATGGTGTTCGAATCGCGATCGAAATCCTGATCGTAGATATGCTCGATCAGTTCGGTGCGGCTTACCACCTTGCCCTTGTGGTGCATCAGGTAGCTGAGCAGCTTGTATTCCTGCGCGGTCAGCTTCACCGGCTCACCCGCCAGCGTGACGCGGCCCGAGCGCGTGTCGAGCCGCACATCACCGGCGGTGAGTTCGGACGAGGTATTGCCCGATGCACGCCGGATAAGCGCACGCAGACGGGCGATCAGCTCTTCGGTCTGGAACGGCTTGGCAAGGTAATCGTCGGCCCCGGCATCAAGTCCGGCGACCTTGTCGCTCCAGCTGTCACGCGCGGTGAGGACGAGCACCGGAAAGGTCCGCCCTTCGCGCCGCCACATGCCGAGCACGGTCAGCCCGTCGATTTCGGGCAGACCGAGATCGAGCACCACGGCGTCATAATCCTCGGTCGAGCCCATGAAATGCCCGTCTTCGCCATCGGCCGAAAGGTCGACCGCATAGCCCTGCCCTTCCAGCGTCGACTTCAGCTGCGCGCCGAGTGTCGGTTCGTCTTCGACGATCAGAATGCGCATATTCCACCAGATTCCCGTGTTGTGATTGTGTGGGTCGTGCTCTTTCGGGACAAGGGCGTCAAGCAAGCGCCCTGCACTAGCCCCCGATCTTGGCGCGCTGCGCCGGCCCTGTCAGCGCGATCGGCCGATGATGCGGCCCGTGCGGGCATCGACATCGACATAGGTCACGCGACCCTCGCGGATGAACTTGAGACGGTATGCCCGCGCCGTCGAATCGTAAGCCGGGCCAAGATATTCGCTGCCCTGCATCTGCGGCAGGATGCGCCGTTCGATCTCGCGCAGGGAAAGCTGCGTTCCGGCCTGCGCCTCGCGCCGTGCCTCACCCTGATCGCCGCGCAACTGTTCCTGCGCAGAAGCGGGCGCGACAAGCGCTGCGAGCGCCGAAGCGGCAACAATGCCAAGCGAGAGAGAGCGAAGCGGTTTCATGACACGTCCATGCCTAGCGGTCGTCCATTGAACAAGCCGTGAATAAGGATCACGGCGCGGCAGGGGTGCCGGATTTCACCAGTTGATAGGTCACGGCAATGCTGACCCCGGTCGAAACCATGCCCGGCTGCACCGGCGGCACAGCATCGGCAGAGGCGGCCAGTTTGACCAGCCCGAGTTCCGGCATGGCGCCGCGCCCTTCCATGTTCTCGGTGATGGAAAGCACCCGCGCATCATCATAGCCGAGCATCGCCGCATAGGCCCTGGCCTGCGCGCCGGCCCGCGCCATCGCCCGCTGGCGCGCGGTATCCCTCGCAGCGTCCTGGTTATCGATGGCAAAGCTCGGTCCGCCCAGATCGGTCGCCCCGGCTTCAACCAGCGCGTCGAGAACCCGCCCGGTGTCATCCACCTTGCGCAAGATCACGCTGACGCGGTTCGCTGCCTGATAGCCGCGAAACACCGGTCGCCCCGCATCCTGACTGTAATCATACTGGGCGTTAAGGCTGATCCCGGTGGTCTGGATGTCCTTTTCAGCCACGCCCAGCGCCTTGATGCGGGCGATGACCTTCTGCATTTCCGCCGAGTTGCGCCGCAGCGCCTCGGTCGCGGTGGGGGCCTCGGTGGTCACGCCTGCACCGATGGTGGCGATGTCGGGCGCGGCATCGACGCTTTCGTAGATGTTGAGCTCGACCACCGGGCCGCTGGCGTCAATCCGCACATCGGGGGCGGCCTGCGCGGTCATGGGCAGTGCGGCAGAGGCGGCGGCGAGCAGGACAAGAGCGGTGCGCATGGGCAATATTCCTCCGTTATGCCGCGCCTTTGCGCTCCGCCAGCTTTCGCTGCACTGAACCGCGCTCTTGTGGCTTGGCGGCCAAGCCCCTAGGTGGCGCATCCCATGGCACAGCCCCCCATCTTCTCGCTCGAAGGCATCGCCCTGCAACAAGGCGGGCGCTGGCTGTTCGGTGGCCCTACCCCGACCAGCGGTGCGGAGCCGATCGATCTTCACGTGCTGCCGGGTGACCGGCTGGCGCTGATTGGCCGCAATGGCGCGGGCAAGACCACGCTGCTCAAGATCATTACCGGCAAGATCGAGGCCGATCGCGGAGCGCGCCGGGTCAAGCCGGGCGCGCGGATCGTGTTTCTGGAGCAGGAGCCGGATTTCTCCGGCGCGGCAACGCTGATGGACTTCGCCCTCGGCGGCGAGGATGCCCCTGCCGCGCACGAGGTGGAAGCCATCGCCGGGCAGCTCGGCATCGATATGAGCCGCGAGGCCGCGACCGCCAGCGGGGGCGAACGCCGCCGCGCTGCCATCGCCCGTGCACTGGCGCAGGAGCCCGATCTGCTGCTGCTGGACGAGCCCACCAACCACCTTGATCTGGGCGCGATCGACTGGCTGGAGGATTGGCTGACCCGTTACCGCGGCGCATTCATCACCATTTCCCACGACCGCACCTTTCTCACCCGTCTGACGCGCGCGACGCTGTGGCTCGATCGCGGCACTTTGCGGCGCAAGGAGATCGGCTTCGGCGGTTATGAAGCGTGGGAAGAACAGGTCTATGCCGAAGAAGCCCGCGCCGCCGAACGCCTTGATGCCAAACTGAAAATCGAAGCGCACTGGCTGGAACGCGGGGTCACGGCCCGGCGCAAGCGCAATCAGGGGCGGCTGGAAAAGCTCTACCAGATGCGCGCTGTCAGGGCGGCGATGATTTCGGGCGCGGGGACGGCCAAGCTGAAGCTGGCCAGCGATGATGATTTCAAGTCAAAATCGGTGATCGTTGCGGAAGGGATTTCAAAGACATACGGCGAACGGCCGATCATCAAGCCGTTCAGCCTGCGGATCCAGAACGGCGACCGCATCGGGATTGTCGGCGCGAATGGTACGGGCAAGACCACCCTGTTGAAATTGCTCACCAAAGAGCTTGATCCCGACACCGGCAGCGTCACCCATGCACGCACGCTTTCGGGGGTGATGATCGACCAGCAGCGCAAGATCCTCGAACCGCAGGCGACCGTGCGCCAGATCCTTGCGCAGGGGGGGGACTGGATCGATGTCCGGGGGGTGCGCAAGCATGTTCAGGCCTATCTGAAGGACTTTCTGTTCGACCCCGGTCTGGTCGATACCAAGGTCGGCATCCTGTCGGGCGGAGAACGTTCGCGCCTGTTGCTCGCCCGCGAGTTTGCACGCACTGCCAACTTGCTGGTGCTGGACGAGCCGACCAATGATCTCGACCTCGAAACCCTTGATCTGCTTCAGGAAGTAATCGCCGATTTCGAAGGCACGGTGCTGATCGTCAGCCACGATCGCGACTTCCTCGATCGCACTGTCACAGTCACGCTCGGCCTCGACGGGTCGGGCAAGGTGGACATTATCGCCGGTGGCTATGCCGATTGGGAAGCGAAGCGCAAACAGGGGTCTGGCGGGGGTCAAGCCGGGGTCAAGGCGGGGTCTGGAGGGGGTCAAGCGCGGTCTGGCGGCACCCAAGCCGCCCCTGCCCCGAAACCCGCCGCGCCCGCCAAACTTTCCTACAAGGACCAGCGCGATTACGAGATCCTGCCGGCCCGGATCGAGGAACTCGAATCCATCATCGCCCGCGGCGAAGCCTTGCTGGCCGATCCCGAACTCTACACCAAAGACCCCCAGCGGTTTGCGACCATCTCGCAAGGCATCGCCAACGCCCGCGCCGAAAAGGATGCGGCGGAAGAACGCTGGCTGATGCTGGCAGAGCAGGTCGAGGGGTAACCAGCACCGGTCAGGTGATGCGGTAAAACTCCGCCACCCGTTCCAGCGCGATCTTCAGCACCAGCTTGCCGCTGCGCGCCGGCCAGCCGAGGGTCTTTTCGGCATCGGGCAAGGTCTCGCCCGCGCATACCACCCGCCACAGCACATCCTCCAGTCCCCTGCCCGC
The DNA here is from genome assembly GCF_056848235.1 of Erythrobacter sp. RANMB8. NCBI lineage: Bacteria > Pseudomonadati > Pseudomonadota > Alphaproteobacteria > Sphingomonadales > Erythrobacteraceae > Erythrobacter > Erythrobacter sp. RANMB8. The sequence goes on along the minus strand of NZ_JBREHG010000012.1, from coordinate 18,017 downwards.
CGCCCTGATCGCCCCGTCGAACCGCTGGCGCGCGGCGACCTGCCGTTCGCTGGCGGAAAGGCCGCGCTCGCCAGTGGATTTCACCCGCACCGGATCCCAGCGCATGGTGATGCTGGCGGGCAGCGCGCTGCGTTCGTAATCGGCCCGCAATTGCTCGCCCGCGTCAAGCAGCCGGTCGGACAGGTGGCCGCGGGCGTGGAGCCAAACCAGCGGGCTTTCAGCAAGGTTGACCGTCACCGTGCGCGCCGGACGCTTCCCTGCAGTCTGGCCCGCAACCCTGCGGCGCGGGCCTTCGGCGGTCAGTTCCCGTTCGACCAGTTCGCGCTTCATACCCTGTCCTTTCCGGTTGCTGTGGGATTGCGACTTGCCAAGGGCGCACATCTGTAGGAAAGAACAAACCAATCCGGTTAATTCAAAGCCGCGGGTTTTTAGTCCCCCTACCGGTTCGCCACTTGAGGGAATGTCATGTCCAACCGCATCCGCGACATCCGCAAGGCCAAGGGGCTGACGCTGGCCGATCTCGCCGCCGCCTGCGATCCGCCAACCACCGCGCAGACCATCGGCAGGCTCGAAACCGGCATGCGCAGCCTCTCGCTGACATGGATGAACCGCATCGCCGCAGCGCTCGGCGTCGATCCTGCCAGCCTGATGCGCACCGAAGCCGCCGCTTCGGCGATGATCGTGGCAGAACTCGCCGCAAGCGGTGCCGAGGCGCTCACCGCCCCGCGCGAGGCGGTCTTGCCGAGCGAACTTGCGGGCGAGGATGGCCCCGCCCCGCTGGTGCTGTCGGTCAGTGCCAGCGTGGGGGAATACCGCCCCGGCGATCTGGTGTGGCTGCGCCAGCTTCAATCCGACAATATTCTGGGCGCGATGAACCGCGATTGCCTTGTCCCCCGCCCCGGCGGACGCTTTGCCTTCGGGCGGCTGATCGACCGGCGCGGCTCGCTGGTCGGGCTGCTGCCGCCCGGCGCAGGGCAGAAACAGGTGGTGGTGGAAAATCCCGCGTGGATCGCAGTCGCCTTCATGCTGGTCAGGCCGCTTTAACCCCGCGCTGGTAGAGGTGCCGCCCGTGAAGCACGTTCTTGCCCTCTCGACGCTCTATCCCAACGCGGTCAATCCGCGCTTCGGCACCTTTGTCGCACGCTCGCTGGAGGCACTGGCGAAACGCGGGGACTGGCGGGTGACGCTGGTCAACCCGATCGGCCTGCCTCCGCTGGCCCTGGGCCGCTACCGCCCGCTGGCCGATCTTCCGGCGGTGAGTGTGGAAGGCGGCATCACCGTCCACCGCCCGCATTTCACCCTGATCCCGCGCATCGGGGCGCGCCGCAACGCTGCCGCGATTGCCCGCGCAGTGCTGCCGCTGGTGCGCCGCATCCACGCCGAGACCCCGATCGACATGCTCGACGCGCAGTTCTTCTTCCCCGATGGCCCCGCCGCCGCCGCGATTGCGAGGGCCACCGGCCTGCCGCTGTCGATCAAGGCGCGGGGGAGCGATATCAGCTTCTGGGGCGAGTACGGCTTTGCCCGCGAACAGATGCTGGATGCGGCTCGCACCGCCACCGGCCTGCTCGCCGTAAGCCGCGATCTGGCCGGGCAAATGGCCGCAATGGGCATGGATGCCGGCAAGATCACGATCCACTACACCGGCCTCGACCGCGACCGGTTCCGCCCTTTCGGCCACGAACATCTGCGCAGCCAGCTTTCGCGCGAGCTGGGCTTTGCCATGCCCGATAACGCCCCCCTGTTCGCCTGTGTCGGCGCACTGATCGAGCGCAAAGGTCAGGGCATCGCCATCGCCGCGCTGAAAGCCTTTCCCGATGCCCGGCTGGTCCTGATCGGCAAGGGCGAAGACGAGGCGCGCCTGCGCGCTCTGGCGGCCAGCGAAGGCGTGGAGGCCCGCGTCCATTTCGCCGGATCGATCGACCATGATCTGATGCCGCTGATCCTGTCGGCCGCCGATGTGATGGTGTTGCCCACGGTGAGCGAGGGGCTGGCCAACGCCTGGGTCGAGGCGCTGGCCTGCGGCACCCCGGTAGTGACCACCGATGTCGGCGGCGCGCGCGAGTTGATCACCTGCGATACCGCCGGGCGGCTGGTGGAACGGTCAGTCGAAGGGGTCGTCGCAGGCATCAGGGCGGTGCTCGACAACCCGCCCCCGCGCGAGGCGGTGGCCGCGCTGACCGACAGCTTCAGCTGGGATGCCAACGCCGCCGCGCTGGCGGCGCATTACGAGGGGTTGTTGTCAGGCTGACGCCTGAGCAGACCTCCCGCCCCGCGGGCGACCTTTTCCTGCTGGTCCATCTTGCTTTCCTGCGGGATGAAGCTGTCCGAAGTCACCCCCATCCAGATCAGCAGCGGCCCGGCCATGTAGATCGACGAATAGGTGCCGATGAACAGGCCCGCAGTGATCGCCGCGACCATGCCGAACAGGCTCGGCGGGCCGAAGATCAGCAGCGGGATCAGCGCGACGAACAGCGTCAGCGAGGTCATCACCGTGCGCGCCAGCGTCTCGTTGACCGACAGGTCGAGCAGCTCCCCCAGCGGCATCTTGCGATACTTCTTCAGGTTCTCGCGGATACGGTCATAGACCACGATGGTATCGTTCAGCGAATAGCCGATGATGGCGAGGATCGCAGCGACGATCTGGAGGCTGAATTCCATCTGCGTCAGCGCGAACAGGCCCACTGTCACCGATACGTCGTGCACCAGCGCGAACATCGCGCCGACGCCGAACTGCCATTCGAACCGCACCCAGATGTAGATCGACACGGCCGCCATCGCCGCCAGCAGCGCGAGGATCGCCTGATCGCGGAACTCGCCCGCGACCTTGCCCGAAACCGTGTCGTTACCGTCGGTGCGAGCATCGGGATATTCGGCGGCGACCGATGCGATCACCTTGGCCCCGATCGCGGTGGCCGCGCCCGGCGTTTCCTCGGCCCCTTCGGGCAGCGGCACGCGGATCGACACCTGATTGGGGGCGCCGAATTCCTGCACCACCGGCTCGCCATAGCCGAGCCCGCCGACCAGTTCGCGCAAGGAGGCGATCGGCGCGGTCTCGCGCTCTTCAAAGGTCATGCGCACTTCCTGGCCGCCGGCGAAATCGACCCCGAAATTGAGGCCGTTGACCAGCACCGCGGCCCAGCTTCCGACAATCAGCACAATGCTGAGCACGAAGAACGGGATGCGCAGTTTCAGGAACTTGATGTTGGTGTTGTCGGGGACAAGCTTCAGGAGTTTCATGGACGCTTGCTCCTCAGATATTGATGTCGGTCGGGCGCGTCTTGCGCAGCCAGTTGGCGACGAACAGGCGCGTCAGCGTCACGCCGGTGAACACCGATGTCGCGATGCCGATCACCAGCACCACCGCAAAGCCCTTCACCGGCCCCGATCCGAACGCGAACAGCGCCACGCCGGAAATGACGTTGGTGAGGTTGGCGTCCCAGATCGCGCGGCTGGCTTCCTTGTATCCGGTCTCGACCGCAGCCACGACCTTGCGCCCCCTTGCGCGTTCCTCGCGGATACGCTCGTTGATCAGCACGTTGGCGTCCACCGCCGCGCCGATGGTGATCACGAAGCCCGCGATCCCCGGCAAGGTCAGCGTGAACCCGCCCAGCGCCATGATGCCGAGCAGCATCAGCACGTTGAACACCAGCGCTACCGTCGCATAAACGCCGAAGCGGCCATAACTCGCCACCATCAGCGCGATCACCGCGAAGCTGCCGATCATCATCGCCAGCAGGCCCTTGCGGATCGAATCCGCGCCGAGATCCGGCCCGACGGTGCGTTCCTCGACCACCGCCAGCGGCACCGGCAGCGCGCCAGAGCGCAGCGCGATCGCCAGCTGGTTGGCGCTTTCGGGCGTGAAGCTGCCCGAAATCTGCGCCCGCCCGCCGATGATCGGCTCGTTGATATTGGGGGCCGACAGCACCTGCCCGTCAAGGATGATGGCAAAGGGCTTGCCGGTATTCTCGGTCGTCAGCTTGGCAAACTTGGCCCCGCCCTGTGCATCGAAGGTGATGTTGACGACGTTCTGGTTGGTCTGGGGATCGACCCCTGCCTGCGCGCCCGTCAGGCTGTCGCCGCGGATGCCGCCCAGACGGCGCACCGCCTCGAAACTGCCTTCCTGAGGCGTGCCGGGGGCATAGGGGAAAATCTCGCTGCCCGCAGGCGCGATTCCCGCCTGCACGTTTTCCGGCAGGGCATTGAGATCAACCAGCTTGAATTCGAGCTGCGCGGTCTGGCCCAGCAGGCTCTTGAGGGCATCGGGATCTTCCAGCCCCGGCACCTGCACCACGATCCGGGTGTCGCCCTGACGGATGATCGTCGGCTCGCGGGTGCCCAGTTCGTCGATCCGGCGGCGCACCACTTCGGTCGCGCTGTTCATGGCATCGTCGATCGCCTGATCGACGCCGGCATCGGTCTGGGTCAGCACCATGCGCTGGCCATCGACCACCGCCAGCTCCCACTCGCGGGTGGTGCTCGCGCCCTGCATCACCGGCTCGATCAGCCCGCGCGCACGATCGATATCGCCGGCGTCGTCGAGCATGAACGACAGCTTCCCGTCGCCGGTCGAAACGTCGCCGATGCGGATGCGCGGGGTGGCGTTGCGCATCAGCTGACGGACGGTTTCTTCCATGTTTTCGAGCCGCTGGGCGCGCACGTCATCCGACTTCGCCTCAAGCAGCAGGTGCGAGCCGCCGGCAAGGTCAAGCCCGAGGTTGACCTGCGGATTCGGCAGCGCGGACGGCCAGTCCAGCCCCGACACATTGAACAGCGAAGGCAGCGCCAGCGCCGATGCGGCCAGCGTCAGGCCCCACAGCCAGAGCTTTTTCCAGAGGGGAAATTCAAGCATGTGCGTCTCTATCCCGCGCGCAAAGGGTCAGGTTCGGCAGGGCTGTGCGGCCCGCCGGATCAATCGTTGGCAGGCGTGCCGCCCGGCGGGATGATGTCGCCGATGGTGGCCTTGATCGCCTTCACGCGGACATTGGGGCCAAGGTCGAGTTCGACATAGACGTCGTCAACCTTCACCACCTTGCCGACCAGACCGCCGGCGGTGACCACCTGATCGCCCTTCTTCATCGCGGCGACTTTCTGCTGGTGTTCCTTCTGCCGCTTCATCTGCGGGCGGATGATCAGGAACCAGAAGATCGCGATCATGCCGACAATCGGCAGGAAGCTGATCCATGCCGGCGGTGCAGCAGCTGCACCCGCTCCGGCGGCGGCGAGAAGGTCGAATGTCATAGGTTAAAGCCCGTCAGGATCCCGTGATTGATGCGAAGGGCCAGCGCCCCTGCGTTCAAGTGGGCGCGCCTAGCAGCAATGCAAGGATGTCGCAATCTATCGACCACCTTTGGTGGCGCAGACATCCCTCCTCTATGCCCGCCCCGCCTCTCCACCCGGCCACCAACGATACCATCAGGCTATGGTGGCCGGGCAGGGATGCAGGGCGGGCGGCCTGAATCGCGCCACAGCGCGATTGCCAACAAGGACGCTTGCCAGCCCCGAAACCGCGCCCTATAGGCGCCGCTCCACTGGAACGGGACGTAGCGCAGCCTGGTAGCGCATCACACTGGGGGTGTGGGGGTCGGAGGTTCGAATCCTCTCGTCCCGACCAGTGGTTTCCCCCTCAAATCCGAACAACACCCCTGAACGGCGGATCGCAGGCAATGATCCTGCGCGCTTTTGGCGGCACCAGAACCGGTGCCACAACCGGGCTGCACAAATACCGTTGCCTAGCGCCCGCCCTATGGCTAAAGCGCCCGCCTGCCCAAGGCAACCAACCACAGGGCGCGCCGCTTTAGCTCAGTCGGTAGAGCACATCATTCGTAATGATGGGGTCACGTGTTCGAGTCACGTAAGCGGCACCACCTCCCATTTCCCGCATGCAGGCGATCCGGCTTCGGCCGGAGCCCTTGGCTTCGAGCAACTTGCCAAGTGTCCGTCGTGCGCAATTGCCCCGGCAGGTGGCGGAGGATAGGTTGAACCCTCACCTCTCGCCGAAAGCCTGATTGCACCCATGAACCCCTCGCGACTTGCCGCTGCGATCGACGATATCCGCGCGCCGCTGCTGGCTGTGCGTGAGCGCGCCGCACGGCTGGCGATTGCCACATTGGTCGAGGTCGATGGCTCTGCGCCGCGCGATCCAGGGGCGCAGATGCTGGTCACGGATGACGCATTCTGGGGATTTCTCTCGGGCGGTTGCATCGAGGCTGATGTTGCCCGGCACGCCCGCGAGGCGATGGACGAAGCGGCGCCGCGCCTGCTGCGCTATGGCGATGGCAGTCCGTGGATCGACATCAGACTGGCCTGCGGCTCGGGGATTACAGTGCTGGTCGAACCCGTGTTGCCCCGCGATCCGGCGCTGGCCGCTCTGTGCGACAGCTTCACCACGCGCCGCCCGTTGCTGTGGTCGAGCGATGGAACACAGCGGAATGCTCTGCCCGCAGGCGATTCGGCGGCGTTTGGCTGGGATGGCAGCCGGTACGCCCGAACCTTCCTGCCGCCCTTGCGGCTTGTCCTGATCGGCGAGGATGGCGCGGCTTTGACCGCTGCGGCACTGGCGCTGGAAATGGGCTGGGAGGTGGCGCTGGTTACTCCCGGCGGGCCGGTCGCTCCGCCCCTGCCCGGCCTTTCCTGTTACCGCAGCGATCCGGCAGACGCGCTGGCGACCATCGGCCCCGACCGCTGGACCGCGATCGCCGTGCTCTCGCACGACCGCGAGGATGACGAGCGCGGGCTGGCAGCAGCGCTTGGCAGCGAGGCCTTCTATGTCGGGGCCATCGGCGCGCGGGCGCGGCTGGAGGGCCGCCTCGCACGGTTGCGCGGGCACGGGGTGAGCGAGGCAGACATTGCCCGCCTGCGTGCACCCATCGGGCTCTACGGCTTCGGCAAGGCCCCGCGTGCGGTCGCGCTTTCGCTGGTGGCGGAGGTGGCGCAGGCGTTCCACGCGTGCTCGGCTGCGGCAAGATCGGCGGCGGTATCAATGTCAAGCAATGCACCGGCATCGTCGGTATCGACATAGGCGAGCGCCCCGGCACGCTGCTTCAGCAATGCGGTGGCACCCTGATCGCCGGTGAGCCCGCGCAGATCGGCAAAGGCGGTGCGGGTGAAGGCGACGGGGTGGCCGGGCTTGCCTGCAACAAGCGGACGGGCAGCGTAGCCGGCCCTTGCCGCAGCTTCGATCAGCTTTCCCGTCAACGGGAGCGGCACCAGCGGCATATCGCCAAGGAACACGCAGACGCCGGGCGATTCTGGCGCAATCGCGGCAATGCCGCAGCGCAGGGTTGCAGCCATCCCCTCTGCCCAGTCGGCAGCATGGAGAATGCGGCACGGGAGACCTTCCAGCGCGGCCACCACCCCGGTGTGGCTCGCGCCGGTCACCACCAGCGCCTCGGCAAAGCCTGCGGCCGCGATCCGTTCGGCAACGCGGCGGATCAGCGGAGCACCCGCCAGCGGTGCGAGCAGCTTCGTCCCGTCCCCGCCCCCGCCGAAGCCACTGTCAAAGCGCCGCCCTGCCCCACCGGCAAGGATCAGCGCCGTCCAGCCGTGCAACTTACGCCTTTGCCTGCGTCAGCAATGGCAAGGTGCGGATGCGCTTGCCCGATGCCGCCGCCAGCGCATTGGCCAGTGCAGGGGATGCAGGCGGCAGGCCGGGTTCGCCGATCCCGCCGGTTTTGGCTCCGCTCTCGATAAAGTGCACGTCGATCACCGGCGGTGCCTCGGCCAGTTTGAGCACGGGGTAATCGGCGAAATTGCTTTCCACCACCGCACCCTTGTCGAGCGTAACCTGCTCGCCGATGGCGGAGGACAGCCCCATGATCAGCCCGCCCGCGATCTGCGCCTCGGCGTTAAGCGGGTTCACCGTTGTGCCGCAATCGACCACGGCGAAGGCCTTGAGCACCTTCGGACTGCCGTCCGCATTGACGCTGGCCTCGACCACCTCGGCAACGATGGTGCCGAAGCTTTCGACAATCGCGATCCCGCGTCCGACGCCCTCGGGCAGCGGTGTGCCCCAGCCGGCGCGCTTGGCCACCATATCGAGTGCGGCGCGATGCCGCGAACCTTCGGGCAGGTGCTTGCGCCTGAACTGGTAGGGATCCTCTCCCGCAGCCGCCGCCAGTTCGTCCATGAAGCTTTCGGTGTAGAACCCGATCTGGGTCGCGTTGACCGACCGCCACGGCCCGTCGATCTGGTTCGACTGATAGGCGAAGTGGCGGCGCGAGGTCGCGGGGATGGCGTAGATGAAGGGCACTTCGCCCTCGGCATTGCCGCTTTGGACATAATCCATCCGCATCGCGGTGATCTGCCCGCCTTTCAGCGCCGCTTTCAGCCCGGCAGAGGATTGCGGACGGTAGGTGCCGTGGCGCACCTCTTCCTCGCGGCTCCACACCAGCTTGACCGGATAGGGCAGCTGCTTGGCCAGCACCGCCACCTGATCGATGATCTCGACCAGATCGGGGAAACGCCGGCCGAAGCCGCCGCCCATGATCATGGGATTGAAGATCACATCGCCAGGTTCAAGCCCCGCCGCCTTGGCCGCCTTGGTGCGGGTGCTGAGCGGGTCTTGCAGTCCGCCCCAAAGGTGCAACTTGCCGTCCCTGAAATGGCCGGTGAGCGCGAACGGCTCCATCATCGCATGGTGGAGGAACGGCACGCGGTATTCGGCCTCGACCAGCGTCGCGCCCGATGCGCCGAAGGCTGCATCGACATCGCCCTCGCCGCCTTCGTTGTCAGGCTCCCCGCCCGCCTTGCGCAGCTTTTCCTGCGCGGCATAGACCGACGCGGTCGAAACCGCCGCATTGCCGCCGTCGCTGAACTTCGGCGAGAGTGCCTGCAGGCCCTTTTGCGCCTGCCAGTATCCCTTGGCGACGACGATCACGGCATCCGGCAGCTTCACCACCTTCTCGACACCCTTCACCGCCAGCGCCGGCGCTTCATCGACCGATTCGAGCGTGCCGCCGCGCACCGGCGCCATCGCAATCGTGGCCACGCGCATATCGGGCAGCGTGAAATCGATCCCGTAGACCGCGCTGCCATCGACCTTGGCCGGAATATCGCGCCGCGGCACCGGCTGGCCGATCAGCTTCCACTGGTCGCGGGTCTTGAGCACCGGATCGCCGGGGAGCGAACGCTCTGCCGCACCGGCTGCCAGTTCGCCGTAGCGCAGCGACTTGCCCGATCCGGCGTGCGTGACGGTGCTGTTGGCAGTCGCAAGTTCGCTCTCCGGCACGCCCAGCCGGTCAGCCGCTTCGGCGATCAGCGCGGCGCGCACGGCCGCACCGGTCTTGCGCATCCCGACTTCGCCGGTGAAGCGGATTGCCGAAGAACCGCCAGTGATCTGGAGCGGCATGGCGCGGGCCATCATGCCGATGATCGCATCGGGTAGCAGGCCGGCCACTGTCTCGCCCGCCATTTCCGGCAGAAAGCCCTTGGCCAGCGCCGCATTGGCAAACGCAAGGTCGGCGGGCGCCTGTTCGATTGCCACCTTCGCCCAATCGGCATCCAGTTCGTCTGCCAGCATCTGCGCGAGCGCGGTGTGCGACCCCTGACCGAAATCGATGTGCGGGGAATAGACCGTCACCGTGTCATCCTCGGCGATCTTCATCCAGGTCAGGAAGGCGTGTTCGCCCTCGCCTGCGGTCAGGGCCTTGGCGGTCTTCTTGTAGCTGCCATCGGTCCACCACACGCCGAAAAGGCCGCCGCCCACCAGCAGCGCCGAACCGGCGAGGAAGATGCGGCGCTTCACGCCCTTCTTTTTCGGCTTTTCCGCCGGGGCATCGGCTTCGGGCAGATCGAGTTCGGGATTAGGATTGTCCGCCATCATGCCTCTCCCTGTGCCTGCGCCGCGGCCCGGCCGGTCGCCGCGAGGATTGCCTTGCGAATGCGCGGATAGGTGCCGCAGCGGCAGATATTGGTCATCGCGGCGTCGATCTGTTCGTCAGACGGCGCGCCGACCTGATCGATCAGCGCCACGGCGGCCATGATCTGGCCCGACTGGCAATATCCGCATTGCGGCACCTGCGCATCGATCCATGCCTGCTGCACCTTGTGGAGGGTGCCGTCAGCAGCCTTCAGCCCCTCGATGGTGGTCACAGCCTTGCCCGCAATCTCGCTCACCGGAATGCTGCACGACCGCGTGATCGCGCCATCGACATGCACGGAACAGGCCCCGCAGGCCGCGATGCCGCAGCCAAACTTGGTGCCCGTCATCCCCAGGTCATCGCGCAGCACCCACAGCAGCGGCGTATCGCCCTCTGCCTCGACGCTGACGTCCTTGCCGTTTACCGTGAAGCCGATTGCCACCGCGCCTGTCCCCGTTGTTGAGATGCGTCCTGCATAGCAACCTGTTGGCGCGCGGGCCATGGGAAAGACGCGGGGCATGCCCGCCCGCCCGGCTGCCCGCCTTCACGTTCGTCGAATGCCAACACCGCTTTGACGAGCGCGGCGGCGGCAACCTATCGACATTGCGAAACAATTGCGGTCTGGGCGGCCGATGACATTGTGCCCCCGACGCTTCTCTCTCATGCTGTCCGTAGCGGCCTGCGCCCTCGCGCCGGCCCTGCCGGCTGCCGCGCAGGATATCCCCACCGAGCCTGCGCCGGATGCCAATGCGGGCGGGGCTGCATCAACCACCCGCAGCACATTCGCACCGGAGGATTTCGCCCGCTTCGCCCCGCGCAACGCGCTCGACATGGCGCGGCAGGTGCCGGGCTTTGCCATCCGCGCAGGCGATGGCGCGCGCGGGCTGGGGCAGGCCGATACCAATGTGCTGATCAACGGGCGGCGCATTTCGGGCAAGTCCAACGGCCCGGTCGAAGCGCTGCGGCGCATATCGGTCGAGGATGTGGTGCGGCTTGAACTGGTCGACGGGGCCAGTCTCGAAATCGGCGGGCTGACCGGTCAGGTGCTCAATATCGTCACCAGGTCGAGCGGGCGGGTGACAGGGCAGTTCCGTTATTCCCCCGAATTCCGCAGCTTCGGCACGCCTGCGCGGCTGCTGAACGGGCAGGTCGCGCTGGCAGGCGGCGGGGCCAAAAGCGAATGGACGCTGGCGCTGCGCAACGATTCGAACCGACGCGGCAACGAGGGCTTGGAAGAGGTCTTCGACGGCGCGGGCACGCTGGTGGCGCTGCGCGACGAACAGGCCAATTTCAATTCCGACCGGATCAGCCTGTCCGGCTCGTTCACCCGCAATGCCGATAACGGCAACGTGCTGAACCTGACGGGCCAGACACAGGGCTTTTTCTTCCGCGAGCGCGAGATTTCGGCCCAGTCCGCGCCCGGTGCGGCGATAGACCGCCTTCGCACCCTGCGCCGCACCGAGGACGAATTCAATTTCGAACTTGGCGCCGATTACCAGTTCGCGCTCGGCCCCGGAAAGCTCAAGCTGATCGCCTATCATCGCTATGAAGACAGCCCCTTCACCAATGCCGTGGTGGCGGAATTCACCAGCGGCGCAGCGCCGCAAGGCTCGCTGTTCGTGCAGGATGCCGACGAGGGCGAGACGATCCTGCGTTCCGAATACACCTTCGGCGCGGGCGGCGGAAACCTCGTCGCGGCGGTGGAAGGCGTGCGCAACTTCCTCGAAATCAACTCCGCGCTCGAAGTGCGCGATGCGGCAGGCGTGCTGCGACCAGCCCCCTTGCCGGGTGCGAGCGACCGCGTCGACGAGGACCGCATCGATGCCGGTCTCACCTTCAGCCGCGCGCTGGCAAAGAACTTGCAATTGCAGCTGTCGGCAGGGGGCGAGTATTCACGGCTCAGCCAGGCAGGACCGGCGGGCCTGACCCGCACCTTCTGGCGGCCCAAGGGCTTTGCCGCGCTCGACTGGAAGGCGGCCCCTTCGTTCAACCTTGCAGGCCGGATCGAGCGTGTGGTCGGCCAGCTCGATTTCTTCGATTTCATCGCTTCGGTCGATCTCGATCAGGATCGCGAGGACGTCAGCAACGCCAATCTCGTGCCCGAACAGAGCTGGGTTTACGAGCTGGAGGCAAGCTGGCGGCTGGGCGCGCTCGGCAACATCAACCTGCGCGGTTTCGTCGAGGATATCGAGGATATCGTCGACCAGATCCCGATTGCGGGCGGCGGGCAGGCACCGGGCAACCTTCCCTCGGCGCGGTTCTACGGGCTCGAAGGCAATGCCACGCTGCTGTCCGACCGGCTGGGGTGGAAAGGTTCACGGCTGGACGTGACCGCCTTGTGGACCGAAAGCGAAGTGCGCGATCCGTTGCTGGGCTCGCTGCGCGAGGTTTCGGGCAATGATCTGTTGGAAATGAACGTCAGCTTCCGCCATGATGTCCCCGCGACCGACTGGGCATTCGGCGGAACCACCGACTGGCAGATCAACGCCCGCGAGGTGCGGCTGGACGAGGTCTTCCGCAACCAGCCGAGCTTCGGCTTTGTCACGGCCTTTGTCGAAAACAAGGATGTCGCGGGCATGACGCTGCGCGCCCGCGTGGGCAACCTGCTGGGCCAGCGCGACCGGTTTGCCCGCACCGTCTTTGCCGACCGCGCCGCCGGCCTCGTCGCATTCAGCGAGCGGCGCGACCGGCGCTTTGGCACGGTTTTCAGCTTCGATGTCGAAGGGTCTTTCTGAGGCTTGTCGCGGGCGGGTCCGCTTCGTAAGCGGGGGCTGAGAGGAAACCGTCATGCCCCACACCGCCGCCCCCCTTCCCCGCATGCGTTCATGGCTGTTTGCGCCGGGCGACAGCGAGAAGAAGATGGGCAAGGCGATCGGCGGGCCTGCCGATATCGCACTGCTCGATCTGGAAGATTCGGTCGCGCCGGAAAACAAGCCGGCGGCCCGCGCCATGGTGGCAGAGGCAATCGCGGCCAGCGACAATCGCGCAAGGCTGTGGGTGCGGATCAATCCGGTGGCCACCGCCGATTGCATCGCCGATCTGGTCGCAGTGATCTCCTCGCGGCCGGGCGGCGTGTTTCTGCCCAAGGCCGAAGGGTCAGCGGATATCACCCGGCTGCACCACTATCTCACCGCGCTGGAGGCCGCCAACGGCATTCCGCAGGGCCGCACGTTGATTGCTGCGCTCGTCACTGAAACGGCGGCGGCGATGTTCAAGACCGGCGATTATGTCGGCGACTTCCCCGGCAAGGCGCGGCTGGTGGCGATGAGCTGGGGAGCGGAAGACCTGTCCTCGGCATTGGGTGCGCGTGAACAGCGCGGACCGGACGGCGAATATTCGCACACCTACGAAATGGCGAGGAGCCTGTGCCTTGTCGGCGCGTCGGCGGCGGGGGTGGCGGCGATCGAGACCGTGCAGCCCGAATTCCGCGACCTCGAAGCGCTGGCCGCGCGTGCGCAGCGGGTCCGGGCGCAGGGCTTCCGCGGGATGCTGGCGATTCACCCCGCGCAGGTTGAACCGATCAACGAAGCCTTCACGCCAAGCGCCGAGGAACTCGCCCATGCCCGTGCCGTGGTGCAGGCTTTCGCCGACCATCCGGGTGCAGGCGTGGTGGCATTGGACGGCGCGATGCTCGACCGCCCGCATCTGCTGCTGGCGCAGCGGTTGCTGGCCGAAGCAGGCGCAAATTAGGTTAAATCATTTTCCTACTTTAACCGGATTGGTCATTTTCCTGCGACTCGCAGCCAAGGAGCGCACCACATGGCCATTCTCGACGTCCTGATCGGCCCCATCGCCTCGATCATCGACAAGATCATCCCCGACAAGGAAGCCCGCGCGAAAGCCAAGCTGGAGTTGATCGCGCTTCAGGGCACGCAGGAAATGCAGATGCTGGAAACGCAGCTGCGGGCGATCGTTGCCGAGGCGAATTCGAGCGACCCGTGGACCAGCCGCGCGCGCCCCAGCTTTCTCTACGTGATGTATGTCCTGCTGCTTGCCTCGCTGCCAATGGGGTTGCTCTCCGCCTTCAACCCCGTCGCCGCGCGCGAGATCGCGGCGGGCATGAACGCCTATCTCGCGGGCCTGCCCGAGCCGCTCTACGCCCTGTTCGGCACTGGCTACCTCGGCTACACGGCGGCGCGCCAGTGGGGTAAGGTCAAGGGTGTGGACCGGTAGGCCTTCCCCACCCTCGCCCTTCCCGCTATCCGCACCGCCATGACCAACCTTGTCTACGTCCTCAACGGCCCCAACCTCAATCTCCTCGGCACGCGCGAGCCGGAGATCTATGGCACCACCACGCTCGACGATATCGCCGGGATGCTGGAGGACCGCGCCCGTGAACTCGGACTCGAAATCGAGATGCGCCAGACCAATCACGAGGGGATGCTGGTCGACTGGCTGCACGAGGCGCAGGCCGAAGGGGCGCGCGCGGTGCTGCTCAATGCGGCGGCCTACACCCACACCTCCGTCGCGCTGCTCGATGCGATCAAGGCGATCAGAACGCCGGTGATCGAAGTGCACCTGTCCGCCCCCAAGACCCGCGAATCCTTCCGCCACCTCTCCTATGTCGGCATGGCCGCAGCCATGACGGTCGAGGGTCACGGCGCGGATTCCTATCGCATCGCACTCGAAGCCGTAGCGTCGGGCGAGGTCTGATCCGTCACCAGACTTTCACAATTTGCAGCCTTTGCCACTTGCCAGCCGCAATTCGCGGCAATAGTCCCCTCCGCTCTACGGGCGATACACAATAACAAGGGACAAACATGGCAAACGACGGTGGCCAAGGCAGCAAGTCGAACGGGCGCAAGTCCGGCATGAACATCGACACCGCGCTGGTGCGCGAGCTGGCCGAACTGCTCAACGAAACCGGCCTTACGGAGATTGAGGTCGAGGACGATGATCGCAAGATCCGCGTATCGCGCGGGGCGGTGGCCGCTGCTGCGCCGGTCTATGCCGCAGCCCCCGCGCCTGCTGCTGTTGCCGCACCGGCACCTGCTGCCGCTGCACCGGCGGCACCCGAACCTGCCGCCGGTCCCGATATGACCAATGCGGTCAAGTCGCCGATGGTCGGCACCTGCTACCTCGCGCCGGAACCGGGTGCGGCGAACTTCATCGCGGTCGGCAAACCCGTCAAGGAAGGCGACACCCTGCTGATCGTCGAGGCGATGAAGGTGATGAACCCGATCACCGCGCCCAAATCAGGCACGGTGACCGCCATCCTGATCGACAATGCCCAGCCGGTCGAATTCGACCAGCCGCTGGTCGTGATCGCGTAAGAGCCATGGGCATCAAACGCATCCTGATCGCCAATCGCGGCGAGATCGCGCTGCGCATCCACCGCGCAGCGCATGAAATGGGGATCGAAACGGTCGCGGTGCACTCCACCGCCGATGCCGACGCCATGCATGTGCGGTTGGCCGACCATGCCGTGTGCATCGGCCCGCCGCCGGCTGGCGAATCCTATCTCAACATCGCCAACATCATCTCTGCCGCCGAAATCGCGCAGTGCGATGCGATCCACCCGGGCTACGGCTTCCTGTCGGAGAACGCCAAGTTCGCCGATATCGTCGAAGCGCACGACATCATCTGGATCGGCCCCAAGCCCGAACATATCCGCACCATGGGTGACAAGGTCGAGGCCAAGCGCACTGCGGGCGCTTTGGGCCTGCCGCTGGTGCCTGGCTCCGACGGCGCGGTCAGCGATTTCGACGAGGCGCGCAAGATCGCCAAGGACATCGGTTATCCCGTGATCATCAAGGCCGCCAGCGGCGGCGGCGGGCGCGGCATGAAGGTGTGCGAGAGCGAGGACAAGCTCGAAACCCTGATGCAGCAGGCCGGCTCCGAAGCGAAGGCCGCTTTCGGCGATGCCACGGTCTATATCGAGAAATATCTCGGCAACCCGCGCCACATCGAATTCCAGGTGTTCGGTGACGGCAACGGCAACGCGATCCATCTGGGCGAGCGCGACTGTTCCTTGCAGCGCCGCCACCAGAAGGTGCTGGAAGAAGCCCCCTCCCCCGTCATTTCGGCCGAAGAGCGGATGCGGATGGGCGAAGTCTGCGCGCAGGCGATGCGCGACATGGGTTATCGCGGCGCGGGCACGATCGAGTTCCTGTGGGAAAACGGCGAGTTCTACTTCATCGAGATGAACACCCGCCTGCAGGTGGAGCATCCGGTGACCGAGCTGATCACCGGCGTCGATCTGGTGCGCGAGCAGATCCGCATTGCCGAAGGCCGCCCGCTTTCGGTGACGCAGGACGAACTCGAATTCCACGGCCACGCGATCGAGTGCCGGATCAATGCCGAAGATCCCTTCACCTTCGCGCCCTCGCCCGGCCTCGTGACCTATTATCACGCGGCAGGGGGGATGCATGTCCGTGTCGATTCAGGGCTTTACGCCGGATACAAGATCCCGCCCTATTACGACAGCATGATCGCCAAGCTGATCGTTTACGGCCGCACCCGCGAAGGCTGCATCATGCGGCTCCGGCGTGCGCTGGAGGAAATGGTGGTCGAAGGCGTGAAGACCAACATCCCGCTGCATCAGGAACTGCTGCGGCAGGACGATGTGCTGAACGGCGACTATTCGATCAAGTGGCTGGAAAAGTGGCTGGAGGAGCGCGGCTAACGCGATCCGGTGCAATTTTGCTGCACCGCAACACAAATCGGCTTTGACAGCGGGCGGAGAGGTTGGACCTTTCCGCCCGCTTCGTTATGGCAAGGAAGGCCTCCCCTTCGAGAACATTCATGCCTTGCTGCCAGCAGCATGAATTGACGCGATTTTGTTTTGCTGTCCGGCTATGACCCGTGACGGGATTGCGCGGCACAGCCGCACGAAGGAGTGATGGATGAACCGCAAGACCCAGATTGTCGTCGTCGGCGGAGGTGCGGGCGGACTGGAACTGGTGCGGCGGCTCGGCGCGAAATACGGGCGCAAGGCGCACGACATCATCCTCGTCGACAAGAACCTCTCCCACATCTGGAAGCCCCTGCTGCACGAAGTGGCGGCGGGATCGCTCGACGCCAATCTCGATGAAGTCGGCTATCGCGGCCATTGCCACCGCTGGGGATACCGCTTCTTTCAGGGCAGCCTTGAAGGGATCGATCGCGAAGCCAAGACCATTCGTCTGGCGCCGGTCAAAGACGAGGACGGCAGCGAGCTGATCGCAGGCCACACCATCCGCTACGATATCCTTGCCCTGGCGATGGGATCGGTTTCCAACGATTTCGGCGTGCCGGGGGTGAAGGAGCACTGCCTCTACCTCGACAGCCGCGTTCAGGCCGACCGGTTCCGCACCCGCCTTCTCAACCACTGCCTGCGCGTCAGCCGGGCGATGATGAACGACCCCACCGCCAACGAACAGGTGCGTGTCGCCATCGTCGGCGGCGGCGCGACAGGCGTGGAACTGGCAGCCGAGCTCTACAACGCGGCTGGCGCACTGCGGCACTACGGGCTGGAGGTTTTCGACGAGAGCCGGATGCATGTCACCCTGCTCGAAGCCGGCCCGCGCATCCTGCCCGCTCTGCCCGACAAGCTGGCCGCCGCCGCGACCTACGAACTCGGGCAGCTTGGCGTGCAGGTGCGTCCGGGCGTGCAGGTGGTCGAAGCCCGCCCGCGTCAGCTGATCACCAAGACGGGCGAAGTGATCGAGGCCGATCTGATCGTCTGGGCCGCCGGGGTGAAGGGCCCGGATTTCGTATCGGGACTGGGGCTGGAGACCAATCCGCGCAACCAGATCATCGTCACCGATACGCTCCAGACCACGGTCGATCCGTCCATCTTCGCGCTCGGCGATTGCGCCAGCTACACCCCGCCCGGCGAAGACCGCCCGATCCCGCCACGCGCGCAGGCTGCGCACCAGATGGCGGGCACGGTGTTCGACAATATCGTGCGGATGCAAAAGGGCCGTCCGCTGGCGCACTTCACCTATCACGACAAGGGATCGCTGGTCTCGCTCAGCCGCTTTTCGACCGTTGGGAGCCTTATGGGCAACCTGATCGGCGGGAGCATGGCCATTGAGGGTCGGCTGGCGCGGTTCATCTACACCTCGCTCTACCGCCTGCACCTGATCGGCATCCACGGCTGGATCAAGGCGACCTTCCTGATGCTGATCGGCCGCGTGAACCGGATCGTGCGACCGCGGCTGAAGCTGCACTGAC
>NZ_JBREHG010000011.1:0-108163 GCF_056848235.1 Erythrobacter sp. RANMB8 | reverse complement strand
GCGGCGCATGGGTTCGCATCAGCGAACCTTCATATCAGAAGTCGATCTTCACCCGCACCTCGCCGCCCTGCGCGTTCCAGCCGCCGACACTCGGCGCGGTCGCGTTGGCTTCGGCGGCGGCCTTGTCGGAAAGCTTGATGCGTGCGCGGGGGATCGCGCCGCCGAAACCGTCATCGACGGGGCCAACCTGCGGGCCAAGGCGCTGCGAAGGGACGGCGGCAGCATCACAGACGACAATTTCGGGATTGAAGGGGTCAGGCACCGCATCACCGCAATCGTCTTCCGGTGGCGGCGGGACAAGCCGGGTGAGGTCGATCACCAGCGTTCCGTCCGCGCGCAGCTGATCGGTCGGAACGGTGGGCAATTCGGCAATCAATACGGGCGGATCGGGCGGGATCGGCGGCGGCTCGGTCATCGTCTGCGCTCCCTTTGGCGTCTCGCCTAGTCGCCGAAACTGAACCCCTGCGCCAACGCCTCGGCGATCACCTGCTCGCCTGTAAGCATCGGGCTTTCCTGTGCGATATCATACCAGTCGGGCTTTTCATCGATGAAAATCTGCTGCTCGATCCCGAAGCCTTCAGGCAGGTCGAACAGGCCTGCTAGGAACGAGCGGTTGCCGGTTGGCAAAAAGCGATACCACAGGTTGCTGCCGCAGGTGCCGCAGAAGGCGCGTTCGGCCCATTGGCTTGATCGGTAGACAGTGACGGCCTCCTCGCCAGTCACGTCGGCAGCCTCTCCCTTCACGCCCGCATAGAAGGCCCCGCCCCAGCGCTGACACATCGCGCAGTGGCAGATGTCGACTTCCGCCTGCATCGCGGTGACTGTGATCGAAACCGCGCCGCACAGGCAGTGCCCCGTGACCGGCTCCGCGAGGCGGGCTGCATCCGTCACAACGGAACGCCCGGCTCCTGCTTGGCGGTGCGGATGGTGAGCGAGGTCTTCACGCTTTCCACATTCGGGGCGGGCGTCAGCTTGCCGGTCAGGAATTCCTGGAAGCTCTGAAGATCCTTGCTCACGATCTTGAGGATGAAGTCGATTTCGCCGTTGAGCATATGGCATTCACGCACTTCGGGCAGCGCACGCATGTGCTCCTCGAATTCGCGCAAGCTGCTTTCGGCCTGGCTCTTGAGGCTGACCATCGCGAACACGGTGATCGCAAAGCCCAGTTTGGACGGATCGAGATCGGCATGATAGCCGCGGATCACGCCGTCTTCCTCCAGCCCGCGCACGCGGCGCAGACACGGCGGTGCGGTCAGGCCGACACGCTGCGCCAGTTCGACATTGGTCACCCGGCCTTCCGCCTGCAATTCGGCCAGCAGGCGGCGGTCGATTTCGTCCAGATTGGCCACTAGGCTAAAGCTCCCCAGACACAGCGGCGTTCACCACCCGGCAACGCTCGGTGCACTATGATCCCAAAGAAACAAGAGGCGCGCCGGATGGCCCGCTTCGCTAATATTATTAGGTCTGCCAGCAATTGTCCCGCTTTGCAACGCGCCTTGCACAGCCGCGTGTGACATTTGCTCCACCCTGATAGAACCGGCAGGTCATGAAGGCGGACTGCGCCTTCGTTCCGGGCCGCGATGATGCGATTCGGTCCGGCTCGCCGATATGGGGCCGATATGGGAGTGCCTGTTGTTCTTCGATGATCGCCTTGCCACTGTGCTGCGACAGCGCGTTACCGGCGAGGCGGGGCTGCGCACGCAGTTCAGGCAATTGCTCGATCTTCTGGGCAAGGGGCAAATTCGTGCTCCCGCCAGTTCCGATGACAGCCTGCTCGCCGCAGCATGGCTGCGGATGGACGCTCTGGCCGAAGCGATCCCCGCCGCTGAGCGGGCGCGCATGATCCGCGAGCCCGGCTGGCGGCTGCGCAACCCCGATCTTGCCGCCCATCTTGCCGAACAGGAGCCCGAGGTTGCTTCGGCTGCTCTCAATCGCGCCGATCTTTCCACTGCGGAGTGGACTGCGCTGATCCCGCGCATGCCGGTGCGCGCCAGAGGCTTCCTGCGCAACCGACGCGATCTGCCGGTCGATGTCGATGCCCTGCTCGAACGGCTTGGCGTGCATGATCGCGGACTACCTGCGCCCGACAACAACGCAGAGCCGCAGGCAACACCCCGACAGGGCGAGGCCGATCCCCCCGCTCCGCCGGTTGTTCCCGTTGCTCCCGCCCAGGCCCGGCCCACCCCGCTGCCCGTGCGCGACCGCGAGGACACCGGACGGAGCGAGATTTCCGCTCTGGTCGAACGTATCGCCCGGTTCCGCAAGGAACGCAGCAGCGACCCACGTGCCGAGTTCGAACATTCGCCGCGTCTGCCACTCGGCGAGGTGCCTGAACGGCCCGAACGGATTTCCGGCAGCTTCGGCTTCGCCACGGACACCACGGGCCGGATCGAGTGGGCTGCAAGCGAGGTCGCCGCGATGGTGATCGGCACTCGCCTTCTGGCCGCGACAGAGGCAGGCATCGAACGCGCCTTCGCCCGCCGCCAGCCGGTTGCCGGCGCGCCCGTGACGTTACAGGGCGCCCCTGCGATCGCCGGAGACTGGATCATCGATGCCGAACCGCGCTTTAGCGAGGAAGGGCATTTTGCCGGCTATCTCGGGCGCTTGCGCCGTGTGCCTGAGACCTCCGGCCAGCCCCCCAGGCCGGAACTGCGCGAAGCCGACCGCATCCGCCAGTTGCTGCACGAATTGCGCACTCCGGTCACTGCGGTGCAGGGCTATGCCGAAGTGATCCAGCAGCAGCTGTTCGGCCCTGCCCCGCATGAATATCGCGCTCTGGCGGCGGCAATCGCCGCGGATGCCGCGCGCATTCTGGCAGGCTTCGACGAGCTTGACCGGTTGGCAAGGATGGAAACCGGAGCGATGGCCATCGATCCGGGCGAAACCGATTTCGCCGCCCTGCTCCGCCGCACGATTGCCCAGATCGCGCCGGTGCTCGAACCGAAAGGCGCAGCGCTTGTTCCCGGTTTTGCCCCTGACACCACAGTGCTGGCGGCGATCGACCCCGATGATGCCGAGGCGCTGGTGTGGCGCGTGCTGGCGAGCCTTGCGGCGCTGTGTTCGCAAGACGAGCAGCTTGCGCTCCGGCTCGATCCGCTGATCGGGGCCAGCGGCGCAATGGTGCGGCTTTCCTGCACTTTGCCCGCAAGGCTGGCGGCAAAGGACAATCTGTTCGGCGCAACGCCGCAGGCGACAGCCGGTGCGCTCAATGCCGGATTGTTCGGTGCGGGCTTTGCGTTGCGGCTGGCCCGGGCCGAAGCCCGCAGCATCGGGGGCGATCTTGTCCGCCATGGCGTCGAGGCCGTCCTCACCCTGCCGCTCTTGACCGATGCAGCCCGCTTTTCTAGCGCGGGAACCGGAGGGACTCACGCCGCCACGGCCTGAGCTTCCGGGGGATAGACGCAATGCCAAGCGGTTCGATGCTCGATGTGCCATCGGCGGGCAGCAGAGCCAGATTCGCGCCCGGCTTTGGCCAGCGCGTGCTGCTGACAGTCGATACCGAAGAGGAATTCGATTGGCGCGCGCCCTTCCGCAGCGACGGCTACGGCCTCAGCCATGTAACCGCCATCCCCCGCTTCCAGAGCTTCTGCGAAAGCATCGGCGCCCATCCTGTCTATCTGGTGGATTGGCCGATCGTGCAGGATGCCGCTGCAGTCGAGATCATCGGCGATGCCGTGCGCCGCGGCACTGCCGACGTCGGGGTGCAGCTCCACCCCTGGGTCAATCCGCCCTTCCATGAAGAGGTTTGCGTGCGCAACTCCTTCGCCGGAAACCTGCAGCCTGATCTGGAGGCGGCCAAATTCATGGGCCTGCGCGATGCGATCGAAGCCGCGTTCGGCACCGCGCCGCTGATCTACCGCGCCGGCCGGTACGGATTGGGCCCGAACACCGCCGGTCTGCTGAAGCGCGCCGGCATCCGGATCGACACCTCGGTCCGAACCCTGTTCGATTACAGCGACCAGGGCGGGCCGGATTACAGCAACCACCCGCTGCTGCCCTACTGGGTGGATAGGGACAGGACGCTGCTGGAATTGCCCGTCACCAGCATTTACGCCGGACCTTTGCGGCAGTTCGGGCCGGCACTGCACCGGGCGCAGCGGCACCTGCCCACATTCTTCTCGGGCTTTTCACGCTTCAACCTGCTGGAACGCATCGCCCTGACACCCGAGGGCGTGACCGCCGACGAGGCGTTGAGGGGGGTCGACATCGCGCTGCGTACAGGCGTTCCGGTGCTGGTGCTGTCGTTCCACAGCCCCACTCTGGCCCCCGGCTTCACGCCCTATGCCGCCACGCAGGAAGGTGTCGAGACGCTCTATGCCTGGTTCGCGGCGATCTATGCCGAACTTGACCGGCGCGGCGTCAGGTCGGTGACAGTCGGCGAGATCGTCGCTGCCACCGGCGGCTGAAGCAACAGCGATCGTTGCTTGTCTCGCCGCCGCTGCCGGAGTAGGGGCGCGCAACGCCCTGCCGTCCGGTGCCGTGTTCCCACGGGCCTGTAGCTCAGCGGTTAGAGCTGGCCGCTCATAACGGCTAGGTCGCGGGTTCGAATCCTGCCGGGCCCACCGGGACGCAGGCCAAGGACCGGCAGAGGCGTGGCAACGTCGGGGAGTAGCGCAGTCTGGTAGCGCATCTGCTTTGGGAGCAGAGGGTCGCAGGTTCGAATCCTGTCTCCCCGACCACTTTTCGCCCGCGCTGGGGTAGTCGTCACTTTTGCATGATTGCGGGCGCGGCGGGAACCGGTCCACCGGTGCGGATATCGCCTTCCTCAGCTGCAAGAATACCGACCACCTGCGTCCACACTGCGACATTCTGGCGCAATTGCACAATGTCGATCTTGTCGAGCGTGTCGTCGGGCGTGTGGTGCAGGTCGAAATAGCGGGTGCCGTCCTGCTGAAGATCGATCAGTGCGCCCTTCTGGTCGCGCACGATGTTGAGGTCTGCGCCGCCGGTTGCAGGCTCGCTGCCCGCCGACACGCCGAAGCGGGCGACGGCGGCGGCGATCTTCCTGTGCAGCGCCGGATTGCTCTCGCGGAAATTGCTGTCGAAACGCCAGATCCGGTCCGCGCCGAAATCGCTTTCGAGGCCGACCGCGATCGGCTCGTTGATATGGGCGGCGCTATAGGCCTTGCTGCCCCACAGCCCGGTTTCCTCTGCCCCTGCCAGCAGCACGCGGATGGTGCGCAGCGGGCGGCCGCTCATGCTGACATTGCGGGCGGCGGCGATGATGATCCCGCAGCCTGCGCCATCATCGAAGGCCCCCGGAGCATTCCACCAGCTGTCGATATGGCAGGCCAGCAGCACCGGCGGGAGCGACGGATTGCGCCCGACGATCTCGCCCACGACATTGCCGCTCTCGGTCTGGCCGATCTGGCGCGGGTTCATTTCCAGCCTGAGAGTGACAGGCTTGCCCTTGGCCCGCGCAAACATGCGTTCGAGGTTCTCGGCATCGGGAAGGCTGAGAGCGCCCGCCGGGATCGCCTTCACCCCTTGCGGAAAGCTGGTGCCGCCAGTGTGCGGGTTGCGGTGATGATCGGTGCCGACCGACTTGATCACCACGCCAATCGCACCCTTGCTCGCCGCAAGGCCGGGGCCGACCCAGCGCGCAGGTCCGGCAAAGCCGTAATGCGAGCCGTCCTGCGCCGGACGCATCTGGTGGCTGACATAGGCAATCTTGCCCGTGAGGCTGCCCTCGGGCGCGGCGCGCAAATCATCGATAGTGCGGAAGAACACCACTTCCGCCTCGATCCCGCCCGCAGGCGTCGCAGCCGAATTGCCGAGCGGCAGCACCACCAGATCCTGCGCAAAGGGGCCGGTCACACGGGCGCGGGCGATATCGCCCGGCACCCAGGTGTCCATCATGAAGGGTTCGATCGCAACGTTCTGAAAGCCGTATTGCTTCAGCCATGCCGCCGACCATTCGCGCGCCCGCGCCTCGGCCTCGGTGCCGGCCTGCCGCGGGCCGACTTCGGTGGTCAGCCCTTCGACGAAGGCATAGGCATAATCATCGCTCGCCAGCGCCAGATCGGCCCGCTGCGCCAGATCGAGCGGTGGCGGGGGAACGTTGGCGGCGGCGGGGACACAAAGCGAAAGGGCGGCAAGCGCGGTCAGGGTGCGGTTCATGGTTCGCGGTGCTATCGGGCGAAGGCGTGCAAGTCTAGCCGCTTGCCCTTCCCCCTCCCCTTCCCTATCTGCGCACGCAAACATCCAACCCAATCTTACGATCCCGAAGGACCCATCCGATGGCCGCCCAATACGCCTATGTCATGAAGGGCATGACCAAGACCTTTCCCGGTGCGCAGAAGCCGGTGCTGAACAATATCTCGCTCCAGTTCTATCAGGGCGCGAAGATCGGCATCGTCGGCCCCAACGGCGCGGGCAAATCGACCCTGATCAAGATCATGGCCGGGATCGACAAGGACTTCACCGGCGAAGCATGGCCGGGTGAGAACATCACCGTCGGCTATCTTGAACAGGAGCCGGAACTCGATCCGACCAAGACCGTGCTCGAGAACGTGCGTGAAGGCGCGAAGGAAACTGCCGATCTCGTCGCGCGCTTCAACGAAGTCAGCGCGCTGATGTGCGAGCCTGACGCCGATTTCGACACCCTCGGCGCGGAAATGGGCGAGTTGCAGGACAAGATCGACGCGGTTGACGGCTGGACGCTCGACAACCAGCTGGAAGTCGCGATGGAAGCCCTGCGCTGCCCGCCGGGCGACTGGCCGGTGAAGGACCTGTCGGGCGGCGAAAAGCGCCGCGTCGCGCTCACCCGCCTGCTGATCCAGAAGCCCTCGATCCTGCTGCTGGACGAGCCGACCAACCACCTCGACGCCGAGAGCGTCCAGTGGCTCGAAAACCACCTCAAGGATTACGCGGGTGCGGTGCTGATGATCACCCACGACCGCTATTTCCTCGATAACGTGGTCGAGTGGATCCTCGAACTCGATCGCGGTTCCTACTACCCCTACGAAGGCAACTATTCGACCTATCTCGAAAAGAAGGCCAAGCGTCTGGAGCAGGAAAGCCGCGAGGAAAGCGGCAAACAGAAGGCGCTGCAACGCGAACTCGAGTGGATCCGCCAGACCCCGGCCGCGCGCCAGACCAAGTCCAAGGCGCGTATCCGCAAGTTCGAGGAACTCCAGAACAGCCAGGACAACCGTCAGGTCGGCAAGGCGCAGATCGTCATCCAGGTGCCCGAGCGCCTCGGCGGCAAGGTGATCGAAGCCAAAAACATCTCCAAGGCCTATGGCGACAAGCTGCTGTTCGAAAACCTTTCCTTCATGCTCCCCCCGGGCGGGATCGTGGGCGTGATCGGCCCGAACGGCGCGGGCAAATCGACGCTCTTCAAGATCCTCACCGGCAAGGAAACCCCTGACAGCGGCACGATCGAGATCGGTTCCACGGTGCGGCTCGGTTACGTCGACCAGAGCCGCGACCACCTCGATCCGACCAAGAACGTCTGGGAGGAAATCTCCGACGGGCTCGATTACATGAAGGTCAACGGGCAGGACATGTCGACCCGCGCTTACGTTGGGGCGTTCAACTTCAAGGGCGCGGACCAGCAGAAGAACGTGGGCAAGCTTTCGGGCGGTGAACGCAACCGCGTGCACATGGCCAAGATGCTGAAGCAGGGCGGCAACGTGCTGCTGCTCGACGAGCCGACCAACGACCTCGACGTGGAAACGCTGGCGGCGCTGGAAGACGCGATTGAAAACTTCGCGGGCTGCGCCGTGGTCATCAGCCACGACCGCTTCTTCCTCGACCGTCTGGCCACCCACATCCTCGCCTTCGAAGGCAACAGCCATGTCGAATGGTTCGAAGGCAACTTCGAAGCCTACGAGGAAGACAAGCGCCGCCGTCTGGGCGATGCCGCCGACCGTCCGACGCGCCTCGCCTACAAGAAGCTGACGCGCTGATAGTGCAATCGTGCGGGGCGCAATGTTGCGTCCCGCCGAACGGCTTTACGCCGCCTTAACCAGAGCTACGCAATTCTCCTTGCGATAAAGAGGTCGCAAAGGGGGCGCAGGGGCGTGTTCACCGGTATCGAAGTGCCACTGGAGGTGGCAGGATTGCTGTGCGCGCTGTGTCTGGGCGCGGGCCTTGCTGCGGGACGCTGGCCCATGCAGCGCTCGCCGGAACGGCGAAGCAGCCCGCTCGACGCCATGCTGCACCCCGCCACGCTTGGCCCCGCGATCGACCTTGCCAGCCGCCGCAATGCCATGCGCGAGGCGTCCCGCGCTGTGCTCTATGGCCGGATCGACCAGCTCGCCGGCCTGCGCGAGGAGATGCGCGGTCAGGTTGCCGATGTGATGCGCGCCGGGCTGCGGCGCGGTGACCACTTCGAAGGGATCGCCGGCGACGGCTTCACCATCGTCATCCCCGGCGCTGACGAACGCAGTGCGACGCGGATTGCCGACAGGCTCCGCCGCAGCCTCGACCGCCTGCGCCACGCTCATCCCGGCCTCACCGCCAGCTTCGGTGTGGCGGCGGGCGATGCGGGAGAGGGCAGCGACACTATCGCCATGCGCGCACGGCAGGCCTTGCAGGCGGCGATTGCGCGCGGCGAGGATCACGTGATCGCGGCCAGCGAGATCGAGGAAGTGATCTATCTCCCCGCACCCGCGCCTTCGCAGGTGGCCAGCGCGGCCTGAACCGCAGCGGCGCAATCAGGGTGAAACCCAGCGCCCCGCCCAGTCAGGCCCGTTCGCGCCCCGCTCGAACTGCGCCCGCACATGGCCGGTATGGGCGAGATAGAGCCAGTCGAGGTGCGTCAGGGTGATCATCAGCAGCGCGAAGTTTTCCCGCGCCGGGATCAGCTGCGCATCATCAGGCTCGACCCCTTCGAATTCGGGCGGAAGACCCGATGTCGGCGTGTCCGACGCTGTGCCCGGTCCGTCTCCCAGATAGCAGCGGCGGGCAAAGTTGGTGCCGGCTGCCCATGCGGCGTCGACCTGCGGGCCTTCGGTCAGGATCGCAGCCGTGCCCCGCGCCCGGATCTGCACCTTGGCGCCCTTGTCATAGAACAGCACCGCAACCCGCGGATCGGCGGCGATCACGCCCGCCTTGGGGGACCGCGCATCGGTGTGGAGCCGCAAGGTCCATGCGTTGCTGTCAAACGCCCGCAGCACCATCACCCGCGCATCGACATCGCCCGTGACGATCACCGGCGTGTGCATCGGCGACTTGCGGTCGCGGGGCGCGCGAATCAGGCGGTTGCGGCAGTCCTGCCGGACATCATCGAGGGTCTCGAACATAGGCTGCCGCCTTTGGGCGCATTGCCCTGCCAGTCAAGCCGGTGGGACACCCCGACCAGCCACATTCATTTTATCCGCAATTTTTCTGAATATCGGTGATCCGGTTCATCCCTGCGACAGTCTGCGCGGCGTAGTCCCCGACTCCTCAACTAGCCGCTTGTGGTGGGCCGGCGACACTGGAGGTACTCGTGATGATGAACCTTTATGCCAAGGGCGGATCGCTGGCGGCTTTGGCCCTTGCGCTCGCCTTTACCCTGCCCGCAGCCCCTGCCGCCGCGCAGGATGCCCCCGATGCGCGGATGGAAGCGCGGGCGCAGGTGCGCGCCGAACGCCAGCAGATGCGGATGGAAAATCGCGGCAACCGTGGCGAGGCGCGGATCGAGCGCACCGCCCAGCCGGCTCCGCCCCGCGTGGCACCCCAGCGCACAGCCCCCCAGCGCACCGCGCCCCCTCCGCGTGTCGATGTTCGCCCCCAGCCTCCTGTCGCTCGCGGCTTTGGCGGGGACACCATCAACCGCGCCCGGCAGGTGGAGCGGGCCGAGAGGATCGACCGCCGCAGCGAAGTGCGGGCCGACCGCGTCGACCGCCGCGGCGAGTTCCGCGCCGATCAGGTTGACCGGCGGAGCGAAGGGCGCGCCGAGCGGATCGAGCGTCGCGGCGATTTCCGTGCCGACCAGCTTGACCGGCGCGGCCGTGACAACGTGGCGGACCGTGTCGACCGCCGCAGCGAGGTGCGTTCCGACCGCGTCGAGCGGCGCGGTGATTTCCGCGCAGTCCGGATCGAAGATCGCGGTGACCGCCGCGCCGATCGCATCGAGGATCGCGGCGACCGCCGGGCAGACCGCGTGGTTACCGGACGCGACAACTGGCGCGACAATGACGGTCGCCGCGATGGCTGGCGCGACAACGACGGCCGTCGGGACAACTGGCGCGATGGCCGCCGCGACAACGACGGTCGCCGGGACAACTGGCGCGATGGTCGCCGTGACAATGACCGGCGCGGAGACTGGCGGGGCGGCAACGACCGCCGCTTCGACGGGCGCGGTAACGATTGGCGGCGCAACAACTGGCGTCAGGACGACTGGCGCTGGAACTGGCGCGGTCGCGACGGCTGAGACAACCGCAACTTCACCCGCTGGGATCGCGGCTGGCGTTCGAACCGCAGCTACAACTGGGTCGATTTCCGGCGCGGCAACCGCTTCCACTATCGCCCCGGACCGTATTTCGCGCCGTTCCGTTCGCACGTTTACAGCCGGGTGGGCATCGGGTTCTATCTCGACAGCCTGTTCTTCCAGCCGCGCTTCTTCATCAACGATCCCTGGGCCTATCGCCTGCCGCCGGTTTACGGGCCTTACCAGTGGGTCAGGTATTATGACGATGTCGTGCTGGTCGATATCTACACCGGTGAAGTCGTAGATGTGATCCACGATTTCTTCTGGTGAGAAACCCTTCCCCCGCACCCCCCGCCGGAGCGATCCGGCGGGGGTTTTTCCTTGCCCGCAAGATGCGCTAACCCCCGCACATGACAGCGCCGCCCGTTCCCGATCAGCACGCCCTCGCCCGCGTCGGCGCAGCGGTGCGGACGCGGCTGGCGGGCAATCCGGCGGTGTTCCCGATTGCCAATGACCATGTCGAACTCTTCGCGGTCGGCGATTTCCTGTCCGGCGAGGAATGCATCCGGCTGTGCGCCATGATCGACGCCGTCGCCCGCCCTTCGGCCTTGCACGAGCTTGATTACGCCAGCGGGTTCCGCACCTCCTTTTCGGGCGATCTCGATCCGCATGATCCCTTCATCGCCGGGATCTCGCAGCGCATCGACGCGCTGCTCGGCCTCGATGCGGCGCTGGGTGAGCCGGTGCAGGGCCAACGCTATCTGCCCGGCCAGCAGTTCAAGCCGCATAATGACTGGTTCTACACAACCGAAGGATACTGGCCGCAGGAAGAGGCGCGCGGCGGGCAGAGAAGCTGGACCGCGATGGCCTATCTCAATGCTGTGGAGGCAGGCGGCGCAACCGCCTTCACCCTGCCCGGCATCGCAATCGAGCCGAAGCCCGGCGTCCTGCTGCTGTGGAACAACGCCCTGCCCGATGGCCGCCCGAACGAAGGCACGCTCCATGCCGGATTGCCGGTGGAGCGGGGCGCGAAATACATCATCACCAAGTGGTATCGCACCCGCCGGTGGTGCTGATCACCCGGCGATGATCTCCACCCACTCCGCCTTGACCCAGCCCCAGTCGCACGGCCCAAGATAGGGCATGTCTTCATCGACCGGCGACGAGACTTCGCAATCGAGATCGGGGTTATGGCTGTAGACGATGCCGAGCCAGTCCTCGCTCGCCTCGCACACCCACACCGGGTCGCCGTGCACCAGCGTATCGGTGTATTCGAGATCGGTGGAGTCGCCCGGAAACACCATCACCGCGCCCATCTCCGGCCCGGTCGGCGGATCGTTGATCATGCCGTAGGCGCAAGGGTCCAGCCCCTCGCCGCCGGTCAGCACCACCGGGCGGTTGCCCCCGGTGAACATCGGCTGAGCCAGCCCCGCAGGGGCCACGGCCAGCACCGCGAGTGCGGTCACAAACGCAACTGAAGGGGTTCGCATCGCAGGTTTCTCCTGTGGTCAGGCCTTGGCCAGCGCCTCGGCGATCAGCTGGCGGGTCGGCGCAATGCCGTAAAGCGCGATGAAGCTGCCCATGCGCGGCCCCTGTTCGGAGCCGAGCAGCGTCTCGTAGAGCGCCTTGAACCAGTCGCGCAGGGTTTCGAAGCCGAACTCGGGCTGCTTGCCGATTTCATAGACGATGGTCTGCAAATCCTCGGCGCTGGTGGCGGGATCCGCCGCTGCCAGCGCCGCGTCAAGCGCCCACAGCGCGGCGACCTCGTTATCGACCGGCGCCCGCTTCACCAGCGTCGGCGCCACGAAATCGCGGTTATAGGCGAGCGCCTTCATCACCAGCACATCCAGCGCAGGGTGCGCCGCCGGATCGGCATTGGCGACATAATTGCCGAGGTATGACCACACCGCCTCATGCGTCGCGCCCGCGCCCAGCACGCCCACAAGGTTCAGCAGCAGGCTGAACGGCACCGGCAGGGCATCGCCCGCACCGGGAGCCTCGGCCCCCGCATGATGTTCGTTGGCGCGCAGCAGGTGCCACACCGGATTGCCCAGCTGCTTGTCGATGTCCTGCCCCGGCAGAGCGGCACGGAACTGCCAGTAATCGTCGATCGCCTTGGGGATCACGCCCACATGCAGCTGCTTGGCGCTCTTGGGATTGGCGAAGATGTAATAGCCCAACGATTCCTCGCTGCCGTATTCGAGCCATTGCTCGATCGAGAGGCCATTGCCCTTGGACTTGGAGATCTTCTCGCCCTTGGCATCGAGGAACAGCTCGTAGATCAGGCCCTCGGGCTTGTGGCCGCCCAGCACGCGGGCGATCTTGCCCGACTGGATGCCGCTATCGGTCAGGTCCTTGCCATACATCTCGTAATCGACCCCGAGCGCCACCCAGCGCATCGCCCAGTCGACCTTCCACTGGCACTTGGCCATGCCGCCAAGGGCCGACTGTTCGACTTGCGTGCCGTCCTCGTCGGTGAAACGGATCAGGCCGGCGGCCGCGTCCACCACTTCGATCGGCACCTGCAACACCGCGCCGGTGGTGGGGCTGATCGGCATGACCGGCGAATAGGTGCGGCGGCGTTCCTCGCCCAGCGTCGGCAGCATGATGTCCATGATCGCGCCGAAATTGGCGAGCACGCCCTTCAGCGCATCATCGAAGCGGCCCGAATTGTAGCAATCCGACGAGCTGACGAATTCATACTCGAACCCGAAGCGGTCGAGGAAGTCGCGCAGCATCGCGTTGTTGTGCGCGGCAAAGCTTTCGAACTTTTCGAAGGGATCGGGGATGCGCGACAGCGGCTTGCCGAGGTGTTCGGCCAGCATCGCCTGATTGGGGACGTTGTCGGGCACCTTGCGCAGACCGTCGAGGTCGTCGGAGAAGGCCACCAGCCGCGTCGGCGCGCCGCCGGTCAGCGCTTCATAGGCGCGGCGGACCAGCGTGGTGCGCAGCACTTCCTGAAAGGTGCCGATGTGCGGCAGGCCCGACGGGCCATAGCCGGTTTCGAACAGCACGCCGCCGGGTTTGCCCTCCGGCATCCGCTTGGCAAGGCGCTGGGCTTCCTGAAACGGCCAGGCCTTGGAATTGCGGGCAGCGGTGACGAGGTCTTGCGGAGTGATGGTCATAGCGCTGGCGGCTATTAGGCATGCGCGGGCCGCTTGCAAGCGGCAATGGCAGGCGGGCACCGGAGCAATGTTTCACGTGAAACATCGCCGGATATGGCCCGAAAAGGGGCCTAAAAGGGGTCTAGAGGGGGTCTAGAGCAACCTAGACGGGGTCTGGCGTGCACTGGCGTGCTGCTTTGCAGGATCGGGAAAAAGGGCTGGCCCCGCGTTTACTTTGCGCCCCGCCCGCCCCATCCTTGGGCGCGTGACGCTCCCCGCCGCCATCCCCCTCACCGCGCTCCACGCCAGCCATGGCGGGCATTGGTTGCGCGCCGGAGACGGCCGCACCAATGCCGTGTCCAAGGGCGATGCGATCATGGCCGCCGCCGATACGCCGGTGCTGCTGATCAATGCGCCGCTGGTGGCGAGCCGGCTGGGCTATCCCGACCTGTCGGGGCTGGATGTGCTGGAGGCCTTTGCCTTCATCCATCCGGCGCGCTTCTGCGTGCCGACCCCGCGGGGTCTGGCCGAGGCGCTGGGCCTGCCGCTGCCCGAAGGCGACGAGGGCGTGCCCGAACTGCTGCAACAGGCGGCAGGCGCGCTGGTGGCCGCCTGCGCCGATCCCGCATGGCCCGAACGCGAAGGCGCGTGGAGCGCGCTCCAGAGCCTCGAACGGCTGCGCTGGCCGTGGGCGCAGGTCCTGAAACCCCACATCGCCAAGCCGCAGCGCGCCGAACGCTGGCTGTTCGCCCGCCTGCCCGAATGGGAGGAAGCGGGCGAGCGCCCTGCCCCGCGTCAGGTGGAGCTGGCCGCGCCCGCCGTGGTCGAACAGCTCGCCCGCCTAACCGGCGAAGGCGCCGAAAGCCGCGAGGGCCAGCGCGCCTATGCGCAGGACGTGGCGCGCATCTTCGCCCCGCGCTCTGCCCCCGGCCGCCCGCATCTGGCGCTGGCGCAGGCGGGCACGGGGATCGGCAAGACGCTGGGCTATCTCGCGCCCGCCTCGCTGTGGGCGGCGCAGAGCGGGGGGACGGTGTGGGTATCGACCTTCACCAAGAACCTGCAACGGCAACTGCGCGCCGAAAGCCGCCGCGCATGGCCCGTCCGCCGCCCCGACGGCACCCCGCCGGTGGTGGTGCGCAAGGGCCGCGAGAATTACCTCTGCCTGCTCAATCTGGAAGACGCGCTGCAAGGCGGGTTCGCCGGGCGGCCCGCGGTGCTGGCGCAGCTGGTGGCGCGCTGGGGCGCCTATACCCGCGATGGCGACATGATCGGCGGCGATCTGCCCGGCTGGCTCGGCACGCTGTTCAGGAAGCGGGGCATCGCGGCGCTGACCGACCAGCGCGGCGAGTGCATCTATGCCGGCTGCCCGCATTACCGCAAATGCTTCATCGAACGCGCCGCCCGCGATTCGGCACAGGCCGATCTCGTCATCGCCAACCACGCGCTGGTGATGGTCAACGCCGCCCGCGCCCGCGACCCGAACCAGCGCCCGACGCGGCTGATCTTCGACGAAGGCCACCACGTGTTCGATGCGGCCGACAGCACTTTCGCCGCCACGCTCAGCGGTCAGGAGACGATCGAACTCAGGCGCTGGATCATCGGGCCGGAGAAGGAATCGCGCGGGCGCAGACGCGGTCTCGCCGCGCGCCTTGCTGACCTTGCAAGTTACGACGATGCGGGCGCGGAGGCCATCGCTGCCGCCTGCAAGGCGGGGCAAATGCTCCCCTCGGACGGCTGGCTCCAGCGGCTCAATGAAAACGCGCCCTTCGGCCCGGTCGAAGCGCTGCTCGCCGCCGTGCGCACCGCCACCTATGCCCGCGACGAAAGCGGCGGGGTGGATGCAGGCTATGGCATCGAGACCGAAGCAGCGGGCTTGCCGGGCGAGGTGATCGAGGCCGCGGGCGCGGCGGCAGAGGCGCTCGCCAGCATCCGCGTGCCGTTGATCCGGCTGGGGGGGCGGCTGGAGGCGATCCTGGCCGAGCCGCCCGACTGGCTCGACGCGCAAGGACGCGCGCGGATCGAAGGGGCGCGGTTCGCGCTGGCGTGGCGGATCGATCTGATCGCGGCTTGGGAAGCCCTGCTCGACCGGCTGGGCGGCCCCGCTGACCCCGAATTCGTCGACTGGCTGGCGGTTGACCGCAGCGACGCCCGCGAATTCGATGTCGCCATCCACCGCCGCTGGCTCGATCCGATGAAGCCCTTTGCCCGCGTGGTGCTGGAGCCTGCGCATGGCGTGCTGCTGACCAGCGCGACCCTGACCGACCGCACCACCAGCGACGATGTGTGGGCCAGCGCCATCGCCCGTTCCGGCGCGGCGCATGTGGAAAGCCAGCCGCTGCTGTCGGCGGCGGAAAGCCCGTTCGATTACGCGGGCCGGGCCGAGGTGCTGATCGTCACCGACATCAAAAAGGGCGATCTGCCCGCGCTGGCGGGGGCCTATGCGCGGATTATCGAGGCGACCGGCGGCGGTGTGCTGGGGCTGTTCACCGCGATCCGGCGTTTGCGGGCGGTCTATGGCCGGATTGCCGACCGGCTCGCGCGGGCGGGCCTGCCGGTCTATGCCCAGCATGTCGATCCGATCGACACCGGCACGCTGGTCGACATTTTCCGCGACGATCCCCGCGCCAGCCTGATCGGCACCGATGCCCTTCGCGATGGCGTGGACGTGCCGGGGCATAGCTTGCGCTGCGTGGTGATGGAGCAAGTGCCATGGCCGCGCCCCGATATCCTGCACAAGGCGCGCCGGGCGGCAGGCGGCGGCAGCGCCTATGACGACCGGATCATCCGCGCGCGGCTGGCGCAGGCCTTCGGGCGGTTGATCCGCAGCAAGGATGATGCGGGGCACTTCATCGTCCTCTCCCCATCCTTCCCCACCCGCCTGCTGGCCGCCTTCCCGCCCGGCACGCCGGTGCTGCGGGTGACGCTTGATGAGGCTTTACAACGGCTCGCCGCTGGTGTTGGGGGCAACCAGAGCAAGGATGGGTCTGTCCCCGCCGCAGGAGCATTGCAGCCATGAAAATTCTCGGCCTCCTGCGCCATGCCAAGTCCGACTGGGACGATACCAGCCAGCGCGATTTCGACCGCGGCCTCAACGCGCGCGGGCGCAAGGGGGCCGAGTTGATCGGCAGGCACATCCGCGATCATGGGGTGAAGTGGGACAAGGTGATCGCCAGCCCCGCCGTGCGCGTGAAGCTGACGCTGGAAGGCGCGATGCCCGATGTAACGCCGGTCTATGACCAGCGGCTCTACCTCGCCAGTTTCGACACCATCGTCGAGACGATCGAGGCGCATGCCGGCAGCGGCGCGGACGAAGCCAAAGCGATCCTGATTGCGGGCCACAATCCCGGCCTTCAGGATGTTCTGCTGGAACTGGTCGCGCCGGGCAAGGAAAACGCCCTGTTCAAGGAAGCGGTGGTGAAATTCCCGACCGCCGCCTACGCCGTGCTCGAATGCGATATTGCGCACTGGAGCGAGCTGAAGCGCTATTGCGCGGAGCTGGTGCATTTCGCCCGCCCCCGCGATCTTGATCCCGACCTCGGGCCGGAAGCCTGACCCTGACCCGCTAGCGCCCCGCCGCGCCGCTGGCCCAGCTTTCGGCGGTGTGATCGATCACCAGCGGCCCCTGCCAGCCCCGGCACAGCGCCAGCGCCTCTTCCGGCGTGCCTTCCAGCCAGCCGTTGTAATCATCGGGCGACAACAGCACCGGCATGCGTTCGTGCACCGCTTGTGCATCGGTGCCTGCGCTTTCGGTCATCACCATCGAAAAGCACGCCCCCCATTCCTCGCTGCGCCGCCACAGGCCTGCTGCGGCGAACAGCGGGGCATCGGGCAGGGACAGCCACGTGCGCGTCATCCGGCCTTTTTCCCCCTGCGCCTCGGCCCATGCGGTCAGGGGGATCAGGCAGCGGCGGCGCTCGAAGGATTGCTGCCAGAAGAATGTCGCCAGCTTGTCGGTGCGCGCGTTGTTGACCGGTTTGGGCTTGAGCGGCTGGCCCTGTTTGCCCTTCAGCACCAGCGGAAAGCCCCACACCATCGCGCCGACCTGCCCCCTCGCCACCACCAGACCGGGGTATCCGGGATAGACCTCGCCCGCGAAATTTGCCGCCTCGCCCGCCTCTGCCGCATCGAACCACGCGGCGACTTCGCTGCGGGTCTTCGTCATGCGGTAGAGGTTGCACATCGCCTCAGGCGCCCGCGTTCCCGACGACAAAGCACGCCGCCGCCATCAGCGCCCCGGCCCAGCGGTTGGCGCGGAAGCGGGCGAGCGGGTTGTCGGGATCGTCCGCGTCGAGCGTCGCCACCTGCCACAGCAGATGCCCCGCCACCGGCAGCAGCGCGGCCAGCGCCAGCGGATCGGGGCGATAGAGCCAGAACCCCAGCCCCCACAGGCCAATCGCGGCGGCATAGAACCCGGCGATCCCCCCCTGCACCCGCGCCCCCATCGCCAGCGCGGACGAACGGATGCCGACCATCGCATCATCCTCGCGGTCCTGCAGGGCATAGATCGTGTCGTAACCGATCACCCAGCAGATGCACCCGGCATAGAGCGCGGCGAGCGCATCCCAGTTGTCCCAGCGCAATTGCGTCCAGCCGACCAGCAGGCCCCAGTTGAACACCATCCCCAGCCACGCCTGCGGCCACCAGGTGATCCGCTTCATGAAAGGATAGGCGGCCACCAGCGCGAGGCTGCCGAGCGCGACCAGCTGCGCTTCAAGCCGCAGTTGCAGCAGCACGACGAGGCCGACGAGGCACAGCGCAATCAGCCAGCCCCACGCGAGCCGCTTCGACACCCGCCCGCTCGCCACCGGACGCAGCGCGGTGCGCGCAACCTGCCGGTCGAGATCGGCATCGACAATGTCGTTATAGACGCACCCCGCTCCGCGCATCGCGATGGCGCCCAGCAGCAACCAACCGAGCAGCGGGAGCTGCCATCCCGCCCCCGCCAGCCACACCGCGAACACGCAGGGCCACAGCAGCAGCCACCAGCCGATCGGCCGGTCAAACCGCGCCAGCATGGCGAGATCGCGGGGACGCTGCGGCAGGCGGGCAACGATGCCGCCCGAAAGACTCTTGCGCTCGCTATCGGGGACGATGGTTTCGGTCATGCGCCTTCCTCTGCCCGTGCCGCCCGCCAGCCGATCACCGCCAGCACCAGCATGGTCAGGTTGCCCGCAAAATCGAGCATCCCGATGCTGGTCAGCACCGGCACTTCGTAATGGAACCAGTAATTGAAGCCGAAAAAGGGCAGCAGCAGCACCGCAAAGACGGCAAAGCTGCGCGCTCTCCACTCGGTAGCCAGCGCCATGATCCCGAACAGCACCGCCTGCGCGCCGAAGCAGGCGATGGTAAAGCGGTTGATGAAGCCGGTGTCGCGGAACGCCTCGGTAAAGGCCAGTTCGATCACGCTCGCCGGCGCGAACAGACACCAGCCGCCCAGCAGCAGAAACACGGCGGCGATCAGGAATTGTGCGGTGCGTGCGGACATGACTTGCTCCCTAGCGCCCCGTGCGCCTAGTGCAAAGCCATGCCCGCAACCCCCGCATGGCCTCCGAAAAGCGCCCCGCGCCTGTTCCTCTCCGACGAGTTGGGAGAGGGGCGGACATTCGCGCTCGATGGTCCGCAGGCGCATTACCTCGGCAAGGTGATGCGGATGCGGGAAGGCGATATCGTGATCCTGTGTGACGACATGACCGGCGAATGGGCCGCGCGGATCGGGCAGGTGGGCAAGCACCGGATCGATGTGACCGTCACCGAGCGTCTGCGCCCGCGCGAGGCCGTGCCCGATCTGTGGCTGTGCGCAGCCCTGCTCAAGAAAGACCGCTTCGATCTGGTGCTTGAGAAGGCAACCGAGCTGGGTGTGGGCCGCATAGCGCCCGTGATCACGCGGCGCTGTGTGGCGGACAAATTGAACCTCGAGCGCGCCCGCGCCATCACCACCGAGGCCGCCGAACAATGCGCCCGCACCGCGCTGCCGCAGCTGGCCGATCCGGTGAAGCTCGAAGCGCTGCTCGCCGCATGGCCCGAAGACCGCACCCTGTTCTTCGCCGATGAGAATGGCGGCGAACCGGCCGCCGCCGCCTTCGCCGCCCGCAGAGGCTCGCCTGCCGCGATCCTCACCGGCCCCGAAGGCGGCTTCGACGATGCCGAGCGCGGTGCGATCCGCGCCCATCCCGCCGCCCGCCCGATCAGCCTCGGCCCGCGGATCCTGCGCGGCGAAACCGCCGCCATCGCCGCCCTGTCGGTGTGGATGGCGACCGCAGGCGACTGGTAACCCGCAGCCGCCGCGACGCGAACCTGCAACAGATTGCAGTTTACGCGGGGGCCATGCGAATTTGCCTTCCCACGTCCAGACCAGTTTTCTAAGGCAACCGGCCAGAGAGGGCCTCCTTGCGATGAGCACACGCGAAGCATCCACTGCCGACGATCCGGTGATCGAAGGCTTCGAACAACTTGTCGCTCCGATGATCGGCGGGGAAAAACCGCCCGAACGCTGGCGCATCGGCACCGAGCACGAAAAGCTGGTCTACAAGCGCGCCGATCACCGCGCCCCTTCCTATGACGAGCCTTGCGGCATCCGCGATCTGCTCAAAGCGCTGGAGACCTTCGGCTGGAGCCCGGTGGAAGAAGGCGGCAATGTCATCGCGTTGAAGGGTGCGGATGGCGCGGTCAGCCTCGAACCGGCGGGCCAGCTGGAGCTATCGGGCGCGCCGCTCGAAAACCTGCACCAGACCTGCGCGGAGACCGGGCGGCATCTGGCACAGGTGAAAGAGATCGGCGAGAAATGCGGCGTCGGCTACCTCGGCCTCGGCATGTGGCCCGACAAGACCCGCGCCGAACTGCCGATCATGCCCAAGGGCCGCTACGACATCATGCTGCGCCACATGCCGCGCGTGGGCACGATGGGCCTCGACATGATGCTGCGCACCTGCACCATCCAGGTGAACCTCGATTACCAGTCGGAAGCCGACATGGTGAAGAAGTTCCGGGTCGGCCTTGCGCTGCAACCGCTGGCGACCGCACTGTTCGCCAATTCGCCTTTCACCGAAGGCAAGCCCAACGGGTTCCTCAGCTACCGTTCGCACATCTGGTCGGATACCGATCCGGCGCGCACAGGGATGCTGCCCTTCGTGTTCGAAGACGGCTTCGGCTATGAACGCTGGGCCGAATACATGCTGGATGTGCCGATGTATTTCGTCTTCCGCGACGGAAAATATATCGACGCGGCGGGGCTATCGTTCCGCGATTTCCTCGACGGCAAGCTCAGCGTGCTGCCCGGCGAGCGCCCGCGCCAAAGCGACTGGTGGGACCACCTTTCCACCGCCTTCCCCGAGGTGCGCCTCAAGAGCTTCCTTGAAATGCGCGGTGCCGACGGCGGCCCGTGGAGCCGGATCTGCGCCCTGCCCGCCTTCTGGGTCGGGCTGCTGTATGACCAGTCGGCGCTCGATGCGGCGTGGGATCTGGTCAAGGGCTGGACCATGGAAGAACGCGAGGCGCTCCGCAACGCCGCCCCCCGGCTGGCGCTCGACGCGCCTGTCCCCGGCGGCGGCACCCTGCGCGATATCGGGCGCGAGGCGCTGGCCATCGCGCACAGGGGTCTGGCAGCGCGGGCGCGGCTCAATTCCAGCGGCGACAACGAAACCGGCTTCCTCGACACGCTCGATGAAATCGTGGCGAGCGGCAAGGTGCCCGCCCAGCGCCTGCTCGACGCCTATCATGGCGAATGGAACGGCGATATTACAAGGGTTTACGAACAGTCGTTCTGAACCGGCGCGCTATTCCGCCGGGAAGGGGTGATGCGCTGGACCGCCCGCTGACCCTGATCCGGTCAGCATCCGCTTCAGCTTCGCGAGCGGCGCGGTGATCAGCCCGTGCTGTTCCATCCATGCGTGATATTCGCGGTATTTCGGGTCTTCGGCGAGCAGGTGCGCCTCTTCCGTGCGCGCCCGCCAGTAGTATATCGCATTGACCAGCAACAGGAAAAAGCTGTTGCGGATGGCGTCTGCCAGCGATCCGTTGTCGACCATGAAGGGCAGCACGCTTGCCCACCAGAACAGGTTTTTCGACAGATAGGCCGGGTGGCGGGTGAAGCGGTATGGCCCGTGGGTCAGCACGCCGCGATAGGTGAGGTTCGAAAAGCGGATGCCGAACACCACCGTCGCCCAGGCGTAAATGCCTGTCAGAACAACCAGAACGCCGCCCCAGGTCCACAGCAGCGCGTCGCTTCCCGCCAGCCAGTGCGCCCAGCCCGGCGTTGCGCGCTCGTAACTGAGCACCTGATTGTCCGGCCCGATGATCCCCCACACAAACGGCGGGTAGCACAGCAGCGCGGCGAGCCAGCCGGCCAGCAGGGGGTTGCCCGAACGGATGTGGGCATCCAGCGGGCGCAGGGTCAGGAGGTATCCGACCGTGCCGATCTGCACGTCGATCACGAACAGCAAGGTCACCAGCAGCATCGCAAAATCGACCGGATGGGCGGTCACCATCGCCAGATCCGCCTCGACCACCTGTGCGAAGCCGCCGGGCAGGATCGAGATCATGAAGGCCCCGAAGAAGCCCTTGATAATCCACGCTCTCCAGTGTTTCGCAATCGCACCGCGATCCAACCCGTCAAGCCCGATCACCGCGCCGCCGAGCAGGAAGGCGCCGAAGTGCCAGGTGCCGTCGCGCGGCTCCACCAGCACCCGGTCGAGCCAGATCACATAGGGCACCGAAAGCGCCACCAGCGGCACGATGGCGAAGGTCAGCACCTCCATCGCGAAGAGATAGTTTCCATCCCAATACCAGCGCGCAAGCCCATAGAAACAGGCGAGAATCGCCCATGTCGCCCACAGGCCGACCAGCTTCACCACCGATACCGGCATCACCTCGGCCACGGGGCGCTTGCGGCTCCAGTCGATACCCGTGGAGGGGCGCAGGTGCACCTTGTCGACAAACACCGACCACAGCACCATCGGCAGTGCCGTCGCCAGCATGGCGACAAGCGCCGCTGTAGGCCCGGACAGCACGCCGCGCGCGCCGGACAGGCTGCCTTCCAACCCCAACAGACCGGCAATCGCCGGGTAGGAGCGGCAGAACAGGATCCACGCGGCAAGGCCCGCCAGCCCGACCAGCCCGACACCGGTCGAAACATCGCTTTGGGGCAAGGCGGTTGGAACAGGCGAAGCGGGCGCAGACATGATGCCCGCGTCCTACCGCATAAGGGTTAACAGCTTGGTTATGCCCGCCCGAAGTGCCCCTGAACGGGGTCTAAAAGGGGTCAAGACCGGTCTGGAGGGGGTCTAAACGGGGTCTGGCGACAATCGGCGCCAAAACCCCGTTTGGATCGTCACTTCCAGGCGTGGATCGTGCCGCTGTCGTCCAACAGGTAGAGGAAGCCGTCCGCCACCACCGGCGGCAGGCTGACCGGCTGGCCGATATCGGCGAACAGCTGCGCCGAACCTTCGCCCGCGCTCACCTTCCACAATTCGCCGCGCGAACTGGCGACCCACAGGTGGCCGCCCGCCAGCACCGGACCGGTCCAGAAGATCGGGCCCTTCTTGTCCTTTTCGTCCTTGTAGGCCTGAAGCTGGGTGATCCAGCGCACCCGCCCGCTCGACCGGGCGATCGCCAGCAGGCGGGCATCGTCGGTGAGGGTGAAGATCCACTCGCCCGCAATAGCAGGGGTGGAAATGCCCGCGAGGTTCAATTCCCAGATGCGCTGGCCGGTGACCAGTTCATAGGCGGCCATGCGCCCGCCCTGCCCCAGTGCATAGACGCGGCCCGAATCGATGATCGGATCGGCGTCGATGTCGGTGATGGTGCCCACCGTGGTCGAGATATTGGTACGCGCCAGCGCATCGGACCACAGCGTGCGCCCGTTTTCATAACGGTAGGCGGTCAGCTCGCCGCTGGAATAGCCCGCAACGATGGTGCCCTGCCCCGCCGCCGGAGCCGCAACACCGAACACGCCCGACTGGGTGTTGGAGCCGCTTTCGTCCCATACCAGCGCGCCATCATTGATGCCGAGCGAGATCAGCTGGTTATCCTGCGTCATCACGAACAGCTGGCCGAAGGCGATGGTCGGCGCGCCGCGCAGCGGGCCTGCGGGCTTGACCTTCCACAGCACTTCGCCGGTGCCGGCATTCAGCGCCTTCACATCGCCCACGCCGTTGGTGGCATAGAGCCGCCCGGCCTCGTAACTCACGCCGCCGCCGAAGGCCGAGGGGGTCTGGTCCTTGGTCAGATCATCATCGCCGCGGCTCCACAGGCGCGCGCCGGTCTGCTTGTCGAAGGCGACAATCGTGCCATCGGTGCCCTCGGCAAACAGCTTGCCCTCGCCGATCACCGGCGGCGATGCCAGCCGCATGCGGTTGCTCGATCCGGCGATCCTGGCGGTCCACGCCTTGGCAGGGTTTTCGGCCAGCGCGAGGTGGCCGTAGCTCTTGCTCGCCGCGCCGCCGACCTGCGCCCATTCGGGGTTGGAGCGCGCCGGCGGCAGCACCACCGAGATCGAGGCGAGCGCGGGATCGACTTCCGCCCCGCTTTCGATGCGCGAAAGAATCGGGATACGGTTGCCCACGGTCGGCGTGGTCTTTTCATCCCCGCCGCCAAACAGCCCGCCTTTGCAGCCTGTCAGGCCCATCGCCATCATGCCGGCCAGCAAGGCGGCGCGTGCAATTCTCGTCTGTGTCATACCCGTCCGTTTCAAACCCGTATCCCTTGTGCCAGCCCAGCCCGCGCTCAGGGCGCGGCGGTGGCCACGCCTTCGTTCTTCAGCAGCTTTTCGACATCGACAATCGCATCGACCCCCAGCAGCCCGGCCATCTGGCGCGCGCGCGAACGGAGGGTTTCGGGCTGGTCTTCATCCTTGGCGATGTCGGCGAACAGCTTGCCCGCAGCGGCGCGGTTGCCGCTTTCCAGATGGGCCATCGCCACCAGCTCGCCCGCGCTGCCGAAGAAGGCATTGTCGGGCTTGGCGAGCGGGCCGAGCTTCGCGATCACATCGGCGGGCTTCATGCTGTCATAGCCGGTCGCCACTTCGCGCACGCGCGCCAGATCGCGCAGCGCGGGCGGGGTGTCCTCGTTATCGGCAATCGCCTTGTAGAGACCGATCGCCTTGGCGGTTTCGCCCTGTTCGAGCGCGGCGGCCGCCTGCAGGAACCGCGCCGCAGCCTGCGCACCGGCCGACTTGCCGTCCGCCAGCAGCGGCTCGACCTTTTCGCTCGCGGTCTTGAAATCGCGCTGGTCGGCGTAATCGAGCGCGGAAATCAGGGTTTCCGACTGCGCTTCAAGCTGGCTTTCGCGGTGATTGTCCCACAGCATCCACGCGCCCAGCATCGCGATCAGGGCGATGATCCCGCCCAACAGCTTGACCCCGTGGTTGCGCAGAAATTCGAGCAGCGCGTCTTCGCGCACGGCCTCGTCGATCTCGCGGATCAGCACTTCGTCCTCGGACGGAATGGCGGGGGCGGAAGGATTGGTGGGAAGGCGCGCCATGCTGGCTGGTAATCCTCGTTGACTGATGCGGTGCGCCCGCAGGCGCGGGGCAATGCGGCTCTTTAGGCAGGTGGAGCGGCTCGCGCAATGGCGGGCGCTTTGCTCTGCCGGGGGCAAGCGGGGGTGTGCCGACCGGCGATTGAACGGGGGATGAAGCGCGCCACGGCCTAGAACCCGCGCCCCATGGCGGCGCTGTAGGCCGCTTCGTAGCGCCGGAGCATCGCGGCGATGTCATACTCGGCCCGCGCCCGCGCCCGGTTGGCTGCGCCCAGCCGCGAGCGCAGGGCAGGATCGGCGGCGAGGCTGGCGAGCGCCCGTGCCAGCGCCTCGGGGTCGGCAGGATCGGTGATGTGGGCGCGGTTTTCCCCCGCCACCATCGCCGCGATATCGCCCACCGCAGGCGCGGCGACGGGCAGGCCGGCGGCCATCGCCTCCACCACCGACAGCGGGAACTGTTCGGAACGCGATGACAACGCGAAGATATCGAACAGGCCCACAACACGCGCCGGATCGGCAACCGCGCCGGGCAGGTGGACGCGGGCTGCCATGCCGTGCGCGGCGGCCGCGGCGAGGATCTCAGGCCGCTCCGGCCCCTCGCCCACGATCACCAGCTGCCATTCGGGCGGCAGCGCGGCGCAGGCGGCGACCAGCGCGGGGAGGTTCTTCACCGCTCTGAGACCCGCAAGCGTGCCGACCCAGCGCTGGCCTGCCGGTTTGGTGATGGGCAGCGCCGCAGGATCGGGCTTGCGGGCGAAGGCGGCGGTGTCGATCCCGTTGACGATCCGCTCCACCCGCGCGCGCGGCTGGCGCCAGACATCGCGCGCGATGGCTTCGAGGATGGTGGAGGGCACGATCACCCGCGCCGCCCGTTGCAGCGCGGCGCGGCGGAAGAGGTTGCGGGCAGGCTTCAGCCCTGCCGCCTCGTCCTCGTTGAAGCCGTCTTCGTGATGCACCAGCGGCGGCAGGCGGAAGTGCTGCGCGAACAGCCGGTGCGCCATCACCGCATCCATCGCGCCCCAGTTGTAGGTGCATACGAGGTCATAGCCCGCCATCGCCTGCGCCAGCGCGGCGAGCCTGCCGGGGGTGGGCCTGCCGGTCAGCGGGGGGAAATCCTGCGGGTAATGCACCGGCACAGCCGCATCCACCAGCGCGGCGGCGCCCATTGCTTCGGGCTGGCCGGAGATAATCGTGTGATCGAGCCGCGCCCCCCAGCCATTCATCAAGCGGGCGCAGCGCACCTCCTTGCCGCCCGCCGAGAAGGTCGAATGCAGGTGCAGGATGCGCGGCGGGTTCGGGGAGGCTGGCCCCGAAGGCCTG
Organism: Erythrobacter sp. RANMB8; assembly: GCF_056848235.1. Lineage (NCBI taxonomy): Bacteria > Pseudomonadati > Pseudomonadota > Alphaproteobacteria > Sphingomonadales > Erythrobacteraceae > Erythrobacter > Erythrobacter sp. RANMB8. The sequence goes on along the minus strand of NZ_JBREHG010000011.1, from coordinate 81,904 downwards.
GTCACTCGACCCCGCCAAGCAGCGCGTGAATCGCGGCGCGCACTTCGGGCTCGTCCAGCGTCGGCGCGTGGCCGACATCGGGCACCGTCACCACTGTCATCGCCGGATTGCGCACACCCATCTGCCTCACCGTCTCGGCGCTGAGGAGATCGGACAGCCCCCCGCGCACCAGCAGCATCGGCACCCCCGCCAGCGCCTCGAAGGCCAGCCACAGGTTGGGCGGCGCGGCGTTGCCGGGTTTGGCGAAGGGTTCCGCGATGGCCATGTCGTAATCGAACACGATCCGCCCGTTCTGGCTCACCACCATGGTGCGCTTGGCCATTTCGAGCCACTGGTCGAGATTGTAACCGGGAAAGGCGCTGCCATGGGCCTCGGCCAACCCGCGCGCGGCATGGACCCAGGTGGGATAGGAGCGGCCCTGCCCGACATAGCCCGAAATGCGCGCCAGCCCTGCGGCATCGACCTCCGGCCCGATATCGTTCATCACCACCGCCGCCATCCGCCCGGGCCTGGCTGCGGCCATCAGCATCGTCATCAGCCCGCCCATCGAGGTGCCGATCACCACGAAGCGGGCGATGCCCTGTTCTTCAAGCAGCTTTTCCACATCCTGCACATAGGTGACGGGGGAATAGGTATCGGAATCGGGCGCATAATCGCTCATCCCGCGCCCGCGCATCTCGGTCACGATCACGCGGCGGGTGGCGCTGAGTTCATCCGCCAGCGCGGCGAAATCGCGGGCGTTGCGGGTGAGGCCGTGCATGCACAGCACCGGCAGCTTGTCGCCCCCGTCGGGACCGGGATAATTGCGGTAATGCAGGGTCAGCCCGTCGCTGCTGGTCCAGTAGCGGTCTTCGTAATTGGCGGCCATCGGCGGCGATATTCCCTTTGATCATCGGCCCGCAGCGCTTGCGCACGCGGCCCCTTGCCCCCACTATCGCGGGATGAGCGATGCTGCGCAACTGCCCGATTTCGGCGAGGACTACCACCCCGACCCTGCAATCCTTGCACTGGCAGACTGGCTGGGCGATCCGGTGGCGGCGGCAGACTTCCCCGAAGTGCGCCTGCGCTGGCGCAACGACAGGGCGGCGCAGAGCGTGGGGCTGGCGAGCCTTTCGGACGACGCGTGGGTGCAGGCCTTCGGGCGCTTTGCGCCCTTGCCCGGCAATCTGCCCCAGCCTTTGGCGCTGCGCTATCACGGCCACCAGTTCCGCGTGTACAACCCCGAAATCGGCGACGGGCGGGGCTTCCTGTTCGCCCAGCTTCGCGGGGCCGACGGCCGGCTGATGGACCTCGGCACCAAGGGTTCGGGCACCACCCCGCACAGCCGCAGCGGCGACGGGCGGCTGACGCTGAAAGGCGCCGTGCGCGAGATCCTCGCCACCGAGATGCTGGAGGCGCTCGGCGTCAACACCTCGAAGACCTTCAGCGTGATCGAAACGGGCGAAAAGCTGTGGCGGGGTGACGAGCCAAGCCCCACGCGGTCAGCCGTGCTGGTGCGCCTGTCGCACGCGCACATCCGCATCGGCACCTTCCAGCGGTTGCTCGCCCACGAACAGGCGGACGAAATGGCCGCGCTGGTCGATTATTGCCTCGCCCGCTTCCCCGCCCCGCCCCCGCCCGAAGATGCTCCGGGCACGGACGAACCCGCGGTGCGGCTGATGCATGCCGTGGTCGAACGCATGGCCGATCTGGCCGCCAGCTACATGGTGGCGGGCTTCGTCCACGGGGTGCTCAACACCGACAACATGAACGTAACCGGCGAGAGCTTCGATTACGGCCCCTGGCGCTGGCTGCCCGCGTGGGAGCCGGGCTTTACCGCTGCCTATTTCGATCACGCCGGGCTTTACGCCTTTGGCCGCCAGCCCGAAGCGCTGCACTGGAACTGCGGGCAGTTTGCCGTGGCGCTGCGGCTGCTGGCGGATTCCGCGCCGCTGATCGCCGCGCTCGAACGCTTCGGGCCGCTCTACATGGAAAACGTCGCACGGCGCTGGTGCTGGCGGCTGGGGGTGGAGCCGCAGGGGATCGCAGCCGATACGCAGCTGGTCGCCGCCTGCGAACAGGCCATGCGCGAGGGCAAGGCGCAGCCCGATGCCTTTTTCTTCGCGCACAGGGGCGGACGCGGCGGGGCCGATGGCGCACTTGGCGAGGCGCTGGCGGGCTACCGACCGGTTGGCGACACCCACCCCTACTGGGCCGATCCCGCCCCGCAATCCATGCTGATCGACGAGGTCGAGGCGATCTGGGCCGCGATCGACGAGAGCGATGACTGGGGCCCGCTCCACGCCAAGGTTGCCGCGATCCGCCGCATGGGCGAGGCACATGGCCCGCCGCCTGTGCCTGCCGGTCATCCTGCCTGCCCAACTGCCTGATTGCAGGATTTTACAAGTCGCACCCCCTATCTTTTCGGGACCATCCGCGATACCCGCGTGGCATCTGTCCAGAGTGCGACAAGCAGACAGGAACCGGCGGTTTGAGCGACAACATCCTCATCTCCCATGAACCGGCCAGCGGCGAGGAATTGTGGCGCGGCACGATCAGCGATGTCGATGCCGCGGTCAGCACCGCCCGCCGCGCCTGGCCCGCCTGGGCTGCGCGCCCGCTGACCGAACGGATCGAGAAACTGCGTGCCTTCGCCAACGAAGTGCGCCGCCAGAGCGAAGCGCTCGCCGAAATGATCGCGCGCGAGGCGGGCAAGCCCTTGTGGGAAGCCCGCACCGAAGTCGATGCGGTGGTGAACAAGGTCGATATCTCGGTGCAGGCCTATGCCGAACGCACCGGCAAGAAGAAATTCGATGCCGGGATCGGGGCAAGCGCCGCGCTGCGCCACAAGCCGCACGGGGTGATGGCGGTGCTCGGCCCCTACAATTTCCCCGCGCACCTGCCCAATGGCCACATCGTGCCGGCGCTGATCGCGGGCAATGCGGTGCTGTTCAAGCCTTCGGAAAAGACCCCCGCCGTGGGCGAGGCGCTGGTCGCCTGCTTCCATGCGGCGGGCGTTCCCGAAGATGTGATCCAGCTGGTGATCGGCGGGCCGGACGAAGGCAAGGCGCTGGTCGCCCACCCCGGTGTGGACGGCGTGCTGTTCACCGGATCGGCACAGGCAGGCATCGCGATCAACCGCAAGCTGGCGGCCAATCCGGGCAAGATCGTGGCGCTGGAAATGGGCGGCAACAATCCCATCGTGGTGATCGACACGCCTTTGCTGGCCGATGCCGCCGCGTTGATCATCCAGAGCGCCTTTACCAGCGCCGGACAGCGCTGCACCGCGGCCCGCCGCCTGATCGTGAAGGACACGGTGTTTGACGACCTGATGGCCCAGTTGCTGCCGCTGACCCGCAAGCTGATGGTCGGCGATCCGCTGGGCGAACCGCAGCCCTTCATGGGGCCGGTGATCGACAATGAAACCGCCGATCTCTTGTCCGAAAGCTTTGTCGCGCTGATGACCGGCGGCGGGCGGGCGCTGCTGCACATGCGCCGCACCGTGCCCGATCTGCCGTTCCTGACCCCCGGCATCATCGATGTGACCGACATTCCCGAACGGCCCGACATCGAACTGTTCGGCCCGATCCTGCAAGTGATCCGCGTGCCCGATCTCGATTCCGCGATTGCCGAGGCGAACAACACCCGCTTCGGCCTCTCGGCCTCGCTGATCGGGGGCACGCCGGAAGATTACGGGCGGTTCTGGGCCAATATCCGCGCCGGGATCATCAACTGGAACGGGCCGACCAACGGCGCTTCGTCCAAGGCCCCGTTTGGCGGGATCGGGCTTTCGGGCAATCATCGCCCGGCTGCCTATTACGCCGCGGATTACTGCGCCTATCCCGTCGCCAGCACCGAAATGGATCAGCCGCGCGCCAATATCGGCGTGGGCCTTCGTCCTTAGGGGGCGCGGTAGAGCAGGGTTACGGCGCTGAGGCCACCGGCGCCCTTGCGCACGTGGACGACGAGGCTTTCCTCGCGCGCACCATCGGCGGCGATGATGTCTTCGGGCGCGGTGTAGCGCAGCGCCCTCAGCCCGGCGCGCACGGCGCGGGCGTGGTGGTATTCCAGCACATCGGCCGGAAGCGCGGCGGTCTGGTAACGGATGATCCGCAGCCCGCAGGTGGGGGTGTCGGCGCCGGCGGCCTGCACCACCATGCCATGCGGCATCACCGAGGCGACCGGCGGGAGACTGGCGGAGTAGCCGAAATCCTGCTGCAATTGCGCAGCGCAGCTGGCAGGCGCGCCGAGGGCGGCGACCAGTTCATCTGCCTTCGCCGCGGGCCCCAGCGGCTCGCCCCGCGGCGTGGTGCTCGGCAGCGGCAGATCCGGGATGCTGCCCTCGTCCAGCAGTTCGCGCCGCGCCGCATCGCGCGCCGCCTGCGCCGCCGCGCCCGAAGCGGGGAACGTCGGCAAGGCGCTGCTATCGGCAAAACCGACCGCAGCATTGGCTTCGTTGCGGGTGGCAAGATCGGGATCGCTCATCAGCGGATCGTTGAGGGCGCGGGCCATAACCGGGTCTTTCGCCAGCAGCGCGGCATCGGCGGCCGCCTGTTCGGCGGGATCACCGCAGGCGGCAAGCACGGGGAGCAGGCACAGGATCGGGGCAATGGCACAGCGCATGGGACTGCCCTGCCACAGGATGGTTAAAATTCCGCCTCTGGCTTCACATGAAAACGCCTCCGGATTCCGGCTGGAACCCGAAGGCGTTTCCCGCGAGGCGCTTCGCCCCGCGCCGGCGACCATTTGGTGGGAATGGCCGCAAGCTCGCTTTCGTTCATTTATACTGCGGCCTTCCTGAACGAATCGGCTTGATGACTGACAGCCTTCGTTCAGCCGCCCGCGATGCTTGCGCCTGTGCGCCGCCGCGCCTAACGGCGGGCCTCCATGACCGCCCCCTCACCCGCTTCCGCCGCGCCCGCATCGGGTCTGCCCCACGCCATCGGCGCCTATGTGATCTGGGGCTTCCTGCCGCTCTATCTCATGCTGGTGGAGAGCGTTCCGGCGTTCGAATTCGTCGGCTGGCGGATCATCTGGACGCTGCCGCTGTGCCTCGCCATCGTCGCCTTCCGCCGCCAGTTCGGCGAGTTGCTGGCCGCCTTGAAATCGCCGCGCGCGATGCTGGCTCTGGCCTTGAGCGCGGTGCTGATCGGGATCAACTGGTTCGTCTATATCTGGGCGATCATGGCGGGCGAGGTCTATGCCACCAGCATTGGTTACTATCTCAACCCGCTGATCAATGTCCTGCTGGGCACGCTGTTTCTGGGCGAGCGGCTGTCGAAGCGGCAGTGGCTGGCGGTGGCCATCGCGCTGTCGGCGGTGGTGCTGCTGGCGGCGGGTGCGCTCACCAGCCTGTGGATCAGCCTGACGCTGGGCTTGAGCTTCGGGCTTTACGGGCTTGTCCGCAAACAGGTTTCGGTCGGATCGCTGCCCGGCCTCACGATCGAAAGCGCCATCCTGCTGCTGCCGGCCATCGGCATTGCCGCATGGTATGGCGCGAGCCCTGCCGGATCATCCTTTGGCCATGATGCGTGGCTGAGCCTGCTGATCGTGTTTTCCGGCGTGGTCACCGCCGTGCCGCTGCTGATGTTCGCGATTGCGGCGCGGCGGATGGATTATTCGACGCTGGGCTTCATCCAGTATCTCGCCCCCACCATCGTGTTCTTCCTCGGCCTGTTCGTGTTCGAACAGCCGCTGTCGCCGGTGAAACTGTTCAGCTTCGTGCTGATCTGGGTGGCGGTGGCGATCTTCGTGGCGGATTTGTGGGCGAGGAAACGCGCGGCGCGCTAATCAACCAACAAACCGCCATCCCAACACTTGCCCGCCGTGCCAGGGCACAATTTCCTCGCCCGTCACGTGCAGGCAGGGCGGCACCGGCACTTCGGCCCGCTCCAGCGTTACGGTGTCCGTGTTCACGGGCAGCTTGTAGAAGGCCGGGCCGTGGAGCGAGGCAAAGCCTTCGAAGTGCTCCAGCGCGCCTTCCTCGTCGAACACGGTGAGATAGGATTCGAGCGCAAAGGGCGCGCCGAAAATCCCCGCGCAGCCGCAGGCGCTTTCCTTGGCGCTGCGCAGGTGCGGGGCGGAATCGGTGCCGAGGAAGAACTTGGGGCTGCCTGATGTCGCCGCCTTGCGCAGCGCCAGCCGGTGCTCCTCGCGCTTGGCGACAGGCAGGCAGTAATTGTGCGGCTGGATCCCGCCCACCAGCATCGCATTGCGGTTGATGTGCAGGTGCTGCGGCGTGATGGTCGCGGCAACCTGGGGCCCTGCGGCCATCACGAAATCGACCGCATCGGATGTGGTGATATGTTCGAACACCACGCGCAGTTTCGGGAAGGCAGCAACAATGCCGCGCAAGTGCCTCTCGATGAATTCCTTTTCGCGATCGAACACGTCGATGCTGTGATCGGTCACCTCGCCGTGGATGCACAACACGATGTCCTCGGCCTCCATCCGGGCAAGGACGGGATAGAGGTTTTCGACATTGGTGACGCCTGCCGCCGAATTGGTGGTGGCATTGGCCGGATACATCTTGGCCGCGGTGAACACGCCCTCGGCCGCGCCGCGTGCCAGATCATCGGCATCGGTGTGGTCGGTGAGATAGCAGGTCATCAGCGGCTCGAACGCCGCGCCTTCCGGCACTGCGGCAAGAATGCGGTCGCGATAGGCCGCGGCAAGCGCGGTGGTCGTCACCGGCGGGGTGAGGTTGGGCATGACGATCGCCCGCGCAAACTGCCGGGCCGTGTAAGGCACCACCTCGCGCATGATGTCGCCATCGCGGAAGTGCAGGTGCCAGTCATCGGGGCGGCGGATCGTGAGGCGGTCGGTCATGGCTTCCCCTTAGCCATGTGCGATCCTATCTGTCACGCATGACTGCAACCTGCCTCGTATCCCGCGCCATCATCCGCCTCACCCCGCTCGAACCGGGCGAGGATGTCGCCGCCTTCCTGCAAGGCCTCGTCACCAATGATGTGCAAGGCCCGCTGCCCTGCTATGCCGCGCTGCTTTCGGCGCAGGGCAAGCACCTGTTCGATTTTCTGGTGTGGGAGGGCGATGCTGCAGGGCTGCTGCTCGATTGCGAAGCCGCCCACGCCGACGAATTGGTCAAGCGCCTGTCGATGTATCGCCTGCGCCGCAGAATCGCGATTGCGCGGGACGACAGCCTCGCCGTGCACTGGAGCATCGAACCGCGCGGCGGTGCCGCCCCCGATCCGCGCCTGCCTGCGCTCGGTCACCGCTGGCTCGCCGCGCCCGATGGCGAGAGCGCGGATAGCATCTACCTCGCCCACCGCCTGTCGCTCGGCGTGCCCGAAGGCCGCGCCGAGCTGGGCGATATTCTGTGGCTGGAAACCAACGCCGTGGAACTGAACGGGGTCAGCTTCACCAAAGGCTGCTATGTCGGGCAGGAGAACACCGCGCGCATGAACTGGCGGCAGAAGGTCAATCGCCGGCTGGTGGTGGTGCCGCTGCCGCAGTCCGACGAAGCGCGGCGCGTGGCGGCCTATCCCGAACTGGGGTGGGCGGTGGATCACCTGCGGGTCGAAACCCTCGATCCTGCTGCCCTGCCCGATTGGCAGCGCGCCGGCGTGGCCGCGACCGACGCCTAGGCAGTCTGGTGCGCGGCGAGGCTCGCTTCGAGCATCGCCGTGGCGCGGGCGCGGGCCGAATCGCGCGGCAGGCCGAGCGATTTTGCCAGCGCGCCGCCGATCAGCGCATCGCCCAGCGCCATCAGCACCAGTGCCAGCGTGTCGTTGTGGATGCGCTGTTCGCCGCCCGCGTGATCCGCCTCGCCCGGCGCAAGTTCATCGACCAGATCGTGGATGGTCGAAATGATCGGATCGAGCGCATCTTCATTGCCGGTCAGCAGCATCCAGCTGGTCAGCGCGCCCGCGCCTTCGCGGTCGAAGGCATCGAAGGCCAGATCAACCACTTCGCGGGGGGAACCAAGCCCTGCGCGACTGGCGCGGACCGCATCGATGATCGTTTCGCACACGGTGCGCGCCAGATGTTCGGCCAGCGCCTTCTGCAACCCCGATGCCGAGCCGAAATGGTGCAGCAGGTTGGCATGGGTGCGGCCGATCCGGGCCGAGACCGCCTTCAGCGTCACCGATTGCGGCCCCGTCTCGATCAGCAGCGCACGCGCTGCCTCAAGCGCGGAACTGCGCGATTCCTCGGGCGAAAGACGTCTGCGTGGCTTCATGATTTGGCAGGCGTTAACCCTTTTCGCGGGGGCGAACAAGGCATGCGCCCTGCCCCTTTTTGTCAGGCAGCGCGCTTTACCGGCGGCATCGCGCCCTCTTCGCCAAGGTCGATCGCATATTCGACCGTCTCCACCGCTTCGCCGCGTGCCAGACTGTGCCGGGGGACAATCCTGCCTGTCGGCGCAAAGCCGAGCTTCCTCAACACCTTGCCCGAAGCCGGATTGTCGATGAAGTGTCCCGCGCTCAGCCGCCGGTGGCCGATGGTCTGCGCAATCCGCAGCACCGCCGCCGCCGCCTCGGTGGCATAGCCGCGCCCGCGATAGGGGCGCGCGATCCAGTAGCCCAGCTCTGCCACGCCGGTCAGATCGCCCAGCCCGGTGCTGCCGATCACCCCGGTGCCGGGCAGCGTGACGAGGAAATGCGGCAGGCGCCAGTCCTGCGACCGGGCGACGAAATCGCGGGCCGCCTGTTCGCCATAGGGCCACGGAGCGCGGGCGAGATTGCGCGCCAGTTCCGCATCATCGGTGATGGCGGCGTGCACGGCTTGCCAATCCTCGGGAAAAGCCGGTCTCAGGAACAGTCTCTCGGTGCGATGGAACACGCGATCACTCCCAACCATGCCCCGCGCCGCCTCTAAAGGTGACGCATGACAATTTTAAGGCCGCGAAACTTTATGATTCCGCAGATATGGCGAGGGAGAACGCGAAAAGGGAGACGGACCCCCTCTGGCGAGGATGGTCCTGTCTCCCTCAATGGGCGGGTCTTGCACCCGCCGGGACCATCCTTGCGGACGATCCCTTCAGCGAATCGTCCGCTTACTCGGCGGCTTCGGCCATCACGTCTACCGAGACGTATTTGCGGCCGAGCTTGCCTGCGTGGAAGCGCACCACACCGGCGTCGAGCGCGTAGAGGGTGTGGTCCTTGCCCATGCCCACGTTCACGCCCGGATACACGCGGGTGCCGCGCTGACGGATAATAATGTTGCCGCCGATCACTTCCTGACCGCCGAACTTCTTCACGCCAAGGCGACGACCGGCCGAATCACGACCGTTACGCGACGAACCGCCTGCTTTCTTGTGTGCCATGGTTCAGTCGCTCCTTATTCAGCCGAGGCAGCCGCTTCGGCGGCTTCGGTCTTGGTCTTCTTGGCAGCGGCCTTCTTGGCCGGCTTGGCGGCTTCGCCCGCGCCCACGGCGGTGATGCGCAGCAGGGTCATCTGCTGGCGATGGCCGTTCTTGCGGCGATAGTTGTGGCGGCGACGCTTCTTGAAAACGACCACCTTCTCGCTCTTGGCCTGGGCGATGATTTCGGCCGAGACGGTCACCGACTTGGCATCGGCAAGCGTTTCGCCTTCACCGGCCAGCAGGACATCGCCCAGCGTGATCGTGTCGCCGGCTTCGCCTGCGAGCTTTTCAACGGCAATCTTGTCTCCGGCGGCAACACGGTACTGCTTGCCGCCAGTGCGCACTACAGCGAACATGGCTTTATACTCTCAAAACTGTGCGGTGTCCGGATGGGCAGGAAACGCCCCGCCAGCCGGACGGCAATGCGAGGGGTGCAAGGGTGCACCCCCGTCAAAGATGGGTGCCGTTAGGTGAAAGGCGCCGCCAAGTCAACGCCTGACCGCCGTGAAACATCACCAAAAGGTCTGGTAGAGGATTCTGACAGCCGGCTTTGCCATTTGCAGGTGTCATGGTAACGAGACATGGGATTTTTATGCAAGTCGGGATGAAAACTTCTGCTTTTGCAGGTTTGCTGCTGTCTCTTTCCGCCTGTGCGGGGAGCGACGGGCGCTATCCCTCGCTGGCGCTGCGGCCGTTCGAAACCGGGACGGCCAGCGCCCCACCCGCATCGCCGCCTGCCCCGATTCGCCCTGCGACCGACCCTGCCACGCTGGCTGACCTGCGCGCCCGCGCAGCGAGTGCCCATGCCGCCTTCATGGCAGCGCGCGACAGCACCGCCCGACTCGCCCGCGCCGCTACCGGCCAGCCGCTCGAAAGCCGCCAGCGTGCTGCGGCGCTGGTGGCGATGGCCGATCTCGCGTCAAAGCGCGGTGCCACCGTTGCGGTGCTGGCCGATCTCGATGTGCTGCGGGCCGGGGCCGATACCGCGCTCGCCCCCGATCCGGCGATCGCGGCGGCTCAGGCGGAAGTCACCGCGCTGATGGTGCGCGAGGACGAGGCGCTGGCGCAATTGTGGGAGATAATGGGATCATGAACCTCGCGTGCAGCACCTGTCCGGTGAGAGAGACGGCCGCCTGCGCGGTGCTGACCCCCGAGGAGCGCGACGCCATGGCCGCCGCCGGGCGCACCCGCGTGCTGAAGCGCGGCGAAATGCTGTTCGCCGCCGGGGACGAGGAAGCCGCCTGCGCCACGCTGCTCAGCGGCGCGCTCAAGGTGTCGGCGGTGGATGCCGATGGCAATGAACAGATCCTCGCGCTGGTCCATCCTGCGGGCTTCATCGGCGAGCTGTTCGCGCCCTTTGCCCATCACGATGTGGTGGCGCTGACCGAAAGCCGCCTGTGCACCTTCGCCCGCCGCGATATCGAACGCGCGATCGAGGATTACCCCGCCCTCGCCCGCGCCCTGCTGCGCCGCAGCCAGGCCGATCTCCTGGCGACGCGCAATCTGCTCGAACTGACCGGCCACGCCAGCGCCGAGGCGCGGCTGGCGGCGCTGCTCCACGATTTCGCCGCTGCGGCGAGCGAAAGCTCGTGCCATCTGGCGCAGCATTTCGAACTGCCGCTGACCCGCGGCGAGATTGCCAACATGCTCGGCCTCACCATCGAAACGGTCAGCCGCAAGCTGGGCGAGCTGGAAGACATGGGCGCGATCCGGCGCGAGGGCAAACGCGGCATCGCGCTGCGCGATCCGGAACTGCTGCACGAGATTTCGGGAAGGTAAGGTTTCGGGGCGGGTGGTCTGCGCCACCGAAGGTGGCCCCAAAGAAGGTTTCGGGGCGGCATCATGGGAGAGGGATGCCGCCCCGAGGGGAGCTTGTCAGGTCACAATCGCGGCGATCACCGCAATCGCGAGGCCCCAGCACACCAGCAGCACGGGCAGCACCAGCACCTGCGCGCTCGCCTCGCCCGCGCTCAGGCGGCCGGTGTTGGTCATGATCCCGCGGGTCTCGAATTCGCCCAGCGTCTGCGGCTGCGACACATTGCCCTTCAGCCGCGTCCACACCGCCGGAACCCCGAAAAACGCCGCGATCAGCAGCACGATGATCGCCATCGGGATCGCCAGCACCGGATTGGCAAAGGCGCTGCCGACGATCACCAGAAAGCCGAGATAGCAGGCAATCGTCGCGCCATAGAGCGCGGTGGGAAGGCCGAAATTGCGATCCGCCTCGACCTGATGGCGCACCGGCGCATCAGCGGGCAGATCGACAACGCGGGCATCCCCGCGGGCGATAAGATTGTGGACGATATGGCTCATGGGTGATCCTCCGTAATGTTGGACGGAGAATTACCGGGCGAGGCGCACCGGTGCCTTGATCGGGATCAAATCAGTTTTGCCAGCGCGCCAGATCGCTGTGATCCTGTGCGCGCGGTTCGATCCAGTGCCACCCGTCAGCGCGCTTCTCGCGCTTCCAGAACCACGCGGCGCTTTTGAGGTGATCCATGCAGAAATCGACCGCATCGATCGCATCGCGGCGATGCAGCGCGGCCGCCGAGACGCAGACGATCGGCTCGCCCGGGCGCATCATGCCGACGCGGTGGACCATGAGGAGGCCCATCAGTTCGAAGCGTTCGAACGCCCGGTCGGCCAGTTCATGCATCCCCGGCAGGGTCAGCGGTTCGTAATAGGTGAGCTCCAGCGCCTCGACCCCCTGATCGTAGCGCACCTCGCCCACGAAGGTGCACACCCCGCCCAGCCCCGGATTGGCCTGCGTGAAGGGGCCGATCAGCGTGCCGGGAATGAACATCTGGTGGAGCAGGCGAATGTCGCGCACGGCCTCAGCCCCCCGATACCGGCGGGAGCAGCGCGATCTCGTCGCCATTGGCCGCCTGCAAGGCGGCCTTGTCGGCCAGGAGCGCACCGTTCACCGCCACGCGGTTGCGCGGGTCGGCAATGGCTTCGGCCAGCGCCGCTGGCAGCGCCTCTGCCAGCCCCGCCCAGTCGAGCGGGCCGGCCACTTGCAGCACCGGCGCACCGCCGAGATCGGCGAGCTTGCCCAGCAGAACCACGGTGATCACCCTATCCCCCCGTCATCGACATATGCCGCGGCAGTGCCGGATCGGCCCCGCGCCTGTCCATGCGGAAATGGTGCTTTTCGGGCTTTATCCGCAGCGCCTCGTCCAGCGCGGCGGCGAGGTTTGCCTCCGGCGCGTCAGACCGCAGCGCGGCGCGCAGGTCCACCCGCTCGCCCCCGCCAAGGCAGGGGTAGAGCTGCCCCGTCGCCGTCACCCGCAGCCGGTTGCAGCCCGAACAGAAATTGCCCGTGTGCGGCGTGATGAAGCCGAGCCTGCCACCGGTCTCGGCCACCTCGACATAGCGCGCCGGGCCGCCGGTGGAGTAGGCAATGTCCTTCAGCGTCCAGCGCGCTTCCAGCTGGCGGCGCACATCATCGAGCGGCAGGTATTGATCGAGCCGTTCCTCCTCGACATCGCCGAGCGGCATGACCTCGATCAGGGTCATGTCATGCCCCTGCGCGTGCGCCCATGCGATCAGATCGGGCAGCTCGCCCTGGTTGACGCCCTTGAGCGCCACGGCATTGAGTTTGACCTTCAGCCCTGCCGCCTTGGCCGCCGCGATCCCTTCGAGCACCTGCGGCAGGCTGTCGCGCCGGGTCAGCGCGGCAAAGCGTTCACGGTCGAGCGTGTCGAGCGAGACATTGACCCGCCGCACGCCCGCCCTCGCCAGCGCTTCGGCATGGGTCGCCAGCTGCGTGCCGTTGGTCGTCAGCGTCAGTTCGGCCAGATCATGCCCCAGCCTGCGGCCAAGCGCGCTGAACAGGTCGATGATGTCGCGCCGCACCAGCGGCTCCCCGCCGGTGATGCGGATCTTGGTCACGCCGCGGGCGATGAAGCCGGTGGCGAGATCATAGAGTTCCTCAAGGCTGAGGACCTCCTTCTTGGGCAGGAAGGTCATGCGCTCGGGCATGCAGTAGGAACAGCGCAGATCGCAGCGGTCGGTGACTGACAGGCGCAGATAGGTGATGCGGCGCTGAAAGCTGTCCACCAGCGGCGGCGGTGCCTCTGCCGGATCGCGCAGCAGGATCAGATCGGGCTTGCGGGGCGCGTGGATGGGCACATCATTGGTCATGGCATGACAGATACTGGCCTGTCACCCCCGGTGCATCTGCCAAAAAGCGCAGCGTCGCGGCCAGCGACTCGCCCGCATGGCCTGCGACGACATTGACCCGCTTGGGCGCGGCCTCGCGCGCCAGATCGCGCGCCAGCGCCAGCCGCCAGTCGCGGTGATCATGTGCGGCGGGCGGCAGGATGATGACCAGCGCGGTGCAATCGGCCTCGGCCAGCATGGCGCGGGCGGCGGGCAGGTGAAACGCCATGAAAGCGGCGCCCGCATCCAGTGCGCCGTCGGGCAGCAGTCCGGCTTCGATCTGCCGCTGCACCCGGTCAGGCCCCGTGGCTGGCGGGACGTTCGCGGTGCAGGGTGATCCCGATCTGCTCACCCGCCTCGGCAATCGCCAGCTTGACGATCTTGACCGTCACCGCCTGAACCTTCGCATCCTGCACGAACAGGGTCTGGCAGATGTGATCGGCCACCGCTTCGATCAGGGTGAAATGCACGCCCTTGGGCAGGCCGTCGCCCGCCGCGAACTTCAGGTCCATGTAGTTCTTCGAGGCATCGAGCGGGGTTTCGGGATCATAGCGCTCTGCCACGGCATAGCGCGCCGCGATCGAAATGCGCAGCGGCTGGGGCTTGCCGGTCTCCTCGGAATAGATGCCGGTGAGGACATCGACGACGAGATCGTTGACTTCAAGGGTAAGGGTATCGGTCATTGCCGCGCCCGTTGGCAGGATGGGGCACTTAAGTCCAGTCTAGGCTCGCGCCCACCCCCTGCCCCTCCCGCAAGCGGGAGGGGAGCGAGACTTGGCGAACCGAAGGTGAGCCTAGTCGCAGCGGGGTGGGCCTGCGCCTGTCAGACGTTCGACCAGCGGGCGAAAATCGCAGTGGGCAGCAGCCTGCTGCACCCCGGTTCCTTGGCCCCTTCCTCGCGCACGGCAAGGTCGCCGTGTTCGATCCGGCCCGGCAGCGCCCCAAGCGCCTCATGCAGCAGGCCCGCAATCGCAAGGCTGCTCATCCGCACGGCATAGACGGTGAGGAACAGGAAGCGGCTATCCGCGTCGAGCAGCTTCGCGCAATCGGCGATCAGGCCGGGGAGATGCTCTTCCAGCCGCCACACCTCGCCATCCGGCCCGCGCCCGAACTTGGGCGGATCGAGGATGATCCCGTCATATCGTCTGCCGCGCCGCACCTCGCGCGCGGTGAATTTCGCCGCATCGTCGGTCAGCCAGCGGATCGGGCGATCGGTCATGCCAGACAGCGCGGCATTCTCGCGCGCCTGCGCCACGGACTTCTTCGAGGCATCGACATGGGTGACCTTGCCGTGCCGCGACAGCGCGAGCGTGCCAAGGCCGGTATAGCCGAACAGGTTGAGCGTCTCCGCGGCGTCCATCCCTTCGAGCTGGCCGCGCATCCAGTCCCACACGGGGGCCATGTCGGGGAAGAATTGCAGGTGGCGGAAGGGCGTGGGGCGGGCGGTGAAGCGGACCTCGTTCCACGCCAGCTCCCAGCCTTCGTCGGGCAGTCGTTCGGTGAAGTTCCAGCGCCCGCCGCCGTCCTCGTCGGAACCGGGGATGAATTCGCCTGCCGCCTGCCAGTCCTCGCGGCGCGGCTGCCACAGGGCCTGCGGTTCGGGACGGATGAAGCTGTGCGGGCCGAACGCCTCCCACTTGCGCCCTGCCCCGCTGTCGAGCAGGCGGTAACCATCCCACCCCTCGCAGGTCATCACCAGCGGTTGCTGGACGAGGTCGGCCATCAGCCCTTCGCGCCCGCCGCGTGCGCCAGCACATAATCGCGGGTGGTGGCATAATCGCCGGCGAGTTCGGTGAAGGCCTCCTCGCGCCCGAACAGGTCGCCCACGCGGGCGGGCAGCGCCGGGCGCACGCCGATGGCGCGTTCGACCGCGTCGGGGAACTTGGCGGGATGCGCGGTGGCGAGCGTCACCAGCGGCACGCCCGCAGGCACGGTCCCCGCCGCCGCTACCGCCAGCGCGCAGTGCAGGCCGACACCTGTGTGCGGATCGATCACCTGCCCCGCATGGCGCCATGCCCATTGCAGGGCGCGCGCGGTTTCGACCTGATCGGCCCGCGCCGAGGCGAACAGGGCCGAAGCGCCCTCCGCCTGCGCATTGGTGAGCTGCATCGCCTTCGATGCTTCGAAAGCGCGCATCTGCTCCACCATCGCGGCGCCATCACGCCCGCCGGCGTCAAACAGCAGGCGTTCGAAGTTCGAGGACACCTGAATGTCCATCGAAGGGGTAATGGTCGGCGTGACACCGCCTGCGGAGTAATCCCCGTTCGACAGGGCGCGGTGGAGAATGTCGTTGATGTTGGTGGCAACGATCAGGCGTTCGATCGGCAGCCCCATCTTTGCGGCGACATAGCCTGCGAAGACATCGCCGAAATTGCCGGTGGGGACGGAATAGGCCACCGTCCGGTCGGGCGCGCCGAGTTGCAGCGCGCTGGCGAAGTAATAGACCACCTGCGCCATCAGCCGCGCCCAGTTGATCGAATTGACCGCGCCGAGGTTGAGCCGCCCCGTGACGTCCGCATCGGTGAACATCCGCTTCACATGGGCCTGCGCATCATCGAAGCTGCCTTCGATCGCGAGGTTGTGGACATTGGGCGCACGCACCGTGGTCATCTGGCGGCGCTGCACATCGCTGACCCGCCCCTTGGGGTGGAGCATGAAGATTTCGACCCGGTCGAGCCCCGCCACCGCCTGAATCGCGGCAGAACCCGTGTCTCCGCTGGTCGCGCCAACGATGGTGAGCTTTTCGCCCCGGCGTTCGAGGAAGGTCTCGAACAAACGGCCGAGCAGTTGCAGCGCGACGTCCTTGAAAGCGAGCGTCGGGCCATGGAACAGCTCCAGCAGCCAGTGCTGCGCGTCCATCTGCACCAGCGGGGTGACCGCGGCGTGGCCGAAATCGCCATAGACCTTGTGGCAGATCGCGGAGAGCTCGTCGTCGGTGAGGCTGCCCGCGACGAAGGGCGCCATGATCCGCGCGGCGAGATCGGGGTAGGCCAGCCCGCGCATCGCCCGGATCTCTGCCTCGCTGAAGCGCGGCCACTGGTCAGGCAGATACAGCCCCCCGTCGCTGGCGAGGCCTGCCAGGGTCACCCCTTCGAAATCGAGCGCCGGTGCGCTGCCGCGTGTCGAGACGTATTGCATGGGGGCGCGGGTTAGCGCCGCTTGCGGCGCAATGCCAGCACGTAGATGACGAGCGCGGTCAGCGCGAAGAAGAACCACTGCCCGGCATAGGCCAAGTGGTTGTTGGGCAGATCGCCGGGATCGGGGGCTGCAAGAGGTTCAAGCCCGGCCTGCGGCGTCTCTGCGACAAGGCGGATGGTCTCGCCGTAGGTGGCAAGCCGTCCCGTAACAGGTCCGCCCTCCCACTGCGGCGCGTCAGGTGAGCGCGACCAGCCGATGGTCACATCTGCAACACCCTTACCCGCATGGCTGCACCGTGCGACATGCACCCAACCCGAGCGGCCCGTGGCCGATTTGCCGGAAATCGGATCAATGCCGCGCACCACGTCGCAGTCGATCGTCGTGCGGCGGAACAGGGAGTTCTCATAATCGGCAGGCATCGGCCAGGGCACTTCGGCATTGTCCCGCAAGGCCGCCTCGTAGCGCGCAATCAGCGCCTCTTTCTCGGCCTTGCGCCCCAACTGCCACACGCCCAGCGCAATCATCGTCGCCACCGCCGCCAGCACGATGATTGTCGGGATGATGGGGATGCGGCGCGTCATTCAGCGCGTTCCTCGTATTGGTGATAGACCCACATGGTCTTGTAGAACCGCAAGGCCCCGATGACGCTCCCCACCGTCACCGGCCCCCAGAACAGGACGCTGGCCCACAGCGGTGGCCTCAGCCATTCGTCAACGCCCAGCGCGGCGAGGATCAGCACCAGCGCCAGCAGCATCGTCAGGATGCCGACAAACCGCCCGCCGCGCTCCAGCTTGCGGAAATCCAGCCCGCACTTGGCGCACTCATCTGCCAGCGCAGCAGGCGCGGCGAACAGGGTCTTGGCGCCGCAGCGGGGGCACAAACCGGAAAAGGCAGCCCGGAAAAGCGAAGGGTGGGCCATTTCAGGACCCACCCCCAACCCCTCCCGCAAGCGGGAGGGGAGCGAGACTTGCCGAGCCGCAGGCGAGGTTAGTCGCAGCGGGGTGGGCAGCCTCCATCAGTGGTATTCAGCGCCCCAGCCGCCCCACACGTAGATGGCGACGAACAGGAACAGCCACACCACGTCAACGAAGTGCCAGTACCACGCCGCCGCTTCGAAGCCGAAGTGCTGGCGCGGGGTGAAGTGGCCCTTGTAGGCGCGGAACAGACACACGGCGAGGAAGATGGTGCCGATCGCCACGTGGAAGCCGTGGAAGCCGGTCGCCATGTAGAAGGCCGAGCTGTAGGTGTTGCCGCCGAAGCCGAACGGCGCGACCGCATATTCATAGGCCTGGATGCAGCTGAACAGCACGCCCAGCGCAATCGTCGCCCACAGACCCTGCTTGAGGCCCTCGCGGTCGCCATGGATCAGCGAATGGTGCGCCCAGGTCACCGTGGTGCCCGAACACAGCAGGATCAGCGTGTTGAGCAGCGGCAGCGCGAAGGGATCGAGCACCTCCATCCCTTCGGGGATGAAGCTCGCAATCGCCCCGGCCTCGCCGAACAGGCTGGTGGTGGTGCCGGCCGCCGCGTCATAGGTCAGCGGGGTCGGGAACAGCGCGAAGTCGAAGAAACTCCAGAACCAGCCGACGAAGAACATCACTTCGGACGCGATGAACAGGATCATGCCGTAACGCATGTGCAACTGCACCACGGGGGTGTGATCGCCGCGCTCGGCTTCGATCACGATGTTCTTGAACCACATGAAGAAGGTGGCGATCAGGCCCGCAAGGCCCGCCCACATCACGAAACTGGCGGCATTGCCGAACAGCGCGGGGTGCCAGCTGAGCACCATGCCGCTGGTGAAGGTGAGCGCCGAGATCGAGCCGACCAGCGGCCAGATATCGGGTTCGAGAATGTGGTAATCGTGGTTTGCCTTGCCAGCCATTGGTCGTTCCCGTCCCTAGGATGTGCGATTAATTCGAGCCTTCGGGCGCCGCTGCTAGCGGCTCCTTCACGCGGTGGAAAGTGTAGCTGAGCGTGATTTGCTCCACGCCAGCCATGTTCGGATCATCCAGCATCGCCGGATCGACGAAATAGAGCACCGGCATGGTCACTTCCTGCCCCGGTGCCAGCGTCTGTTCGGTGAAGCAGAAGCACTGGATCTTGTTGAAATACTTGCCCGCCTGTTCGGGGGTGACGTTGAACGTCGCCATGCCGGTGACAGCTTTCGAACCTTCGTTCTTCGCCACATAGGTCGCGATGTCACGCTCGCCGATGGTGACGGTGTCGGTCGCCTGCGAAGGGCGGAAGGTCCACGGCATATCGCTCGACGCGGAGGCATCGAAGCGGATCGAGATTTTCTGCCCCGTGGCCAGAGCCGCCGCGTTGGCGGCCTGCGCCTCGGTGGCGGTCATGGTCGTGCCGCCGAATCCGGTGACCTGACAGAACAGGCGGTAAAGCGGCACCGAGGCATAGCCCAGCCCCAGCATCGCGCAGGCACCCGCAAACGCCATCAGCCCGACACGCAGGTTGCTGCGTGCGGTCTGGCTATCGGTCTGCGGAAGCGTGGCCATCAGCCCTGCCCTCCGATGCGCACCATGGTGATCGCATAGAACAGGATCACGAAGAACAGCAGCGTGCCGGCCACCACCCAGTTGCGCGCCTTGCGGCGGCGGGTGAATTCGGCCTCTTCTTCGGGCGTCATAGGGTCCACCCCTGATAGGCGGCCACACGGTCCGCCACGAGGGCTGCGAACAGCACGAAGAGATAGACGATCGAGAACTTGAACAGCTTCTTTTCGGGCAGCATCGCGTCGGCCTCTGCCCGCATACGGGTAAAGACCGGCATGGCGAGCGCCACGAACAGCGCCGAAAGCACCACCGCAACCGAGCCGTAGATCCAGCTTGTCCCGCCGATGGCCCAGGGCGCAATTGCGATCGGGGCCAGCAGCAGGGTGTAGCCCATGATCTGGCGACGCGTGGCCTTCTCGCCCGCAACCACCGGCAGCATCGGGATGCCGACCTTCGCGTAATCGGTCTGCACGAACAGCGCCAGCGCCCAGAAATGCGGCGGGGTCCAGAAGAAGATGATCGCGAACAGCAGCAGCGGCATGGCGGTGATCTCGCCCGTCACCGCGACCCAGCCAATCAGCGGCGGAAAGGCGCCCGCGCCGCCACCGATGACGATGTTCTGCGGGGTGCGCGGCTTCAGCCACATGGTGTAGATGACAGCGTAATAAATGATCGCGCCCAGCAGCAGCGCCGCCGCCAGCCAGCCCACCGCCAGGCCCATCAGCACGATCGACACGCCGGAAAGGAAGATGCCGAAATCGCGCGCATCCTCGCGCCGCATCCGCCCGCCGGGCAGCGGACGGCTCATGGTGCGCTTCATTCCGGCGTCGATATCGGCTTCCCACCACATGTTCAGCACCGCCGATCCGCCCGCGCCCATGGCGATGGCAAGGATTGCGGTAAAGGCGATCACGGGGTGGATCGAACCCGGCGCGGCCAGCACGCCGCAGATCGCGGTGAAGATCACCAGCGTCATCACCCGCGGCTTGGTCAGCGCGAAGAAATCACGCCATTCCGTCGGGAGCATCGCGGCGCTCTTGGGTGCTGTGCTTGCCATCGTGTTCCAGGTTCCATCGGCAAGGAGCGCGACCGGTTCAGCCGCGCTCCTGCCCTTGTGTCATGCTCCGGTGAGGGAGCCGATCAGGCCGTCACCGGACGGTGATCGTGGTAGTCGTGCGCATCCGTGATGACGGGGAGCGTTTCGAACTGGTGGTAGGGCGGCGGGCTCGGCAGGGTCCATTCGAGCGTCGTCGCACCTTCGCCCCACGGATTGGCTTCGGCCTTCTTGCCGGCGACCAGCGCGTAGAGGATGTTGACGAAGAAGAACACCATCGAACCGGCCATGATGTAATACCCGAAGGTGCTGATTTCATGCCAGTAGGTGTAGGCTTCCGGATAGTCGGGGTAACGACGCGGCATGCCCTGCATCCCGAGGAAGTGCTGCGGGAAGAAGATCACGTTCACGCCGACGAAGAAGGTCCAGAAGTGGATGTGCGACAGCAGTTCGGAGTGCATCCGGCCGCTCATCTTCGGGAACCAGTAGTAGAAGCCCGCGAACATCGAGAACACGGCGCCCATCGACAGCACGTAGTGGAAGTGAGCCACCACGTAGTAGGTGTCGTGCAGGTTGTCGTCGATCCCGCCGTTGGCCAGCACCACGCCGGTCACGCCGCCCACGGTGAACAGGAAGATGAAGCCCAGCGACCAGACCATCGGCGACTTGAAGCTGAGGCTGCCGCCCCACATCGTCGCGATCCAGCTGAAGATCTTCACGCCGGTCGGCACAGCGATCACCATGGTCGCGGCGGTGAAGTACATCTTGGTGTTCACGTCGAGGCCCACGGTGTACATGTGGTGCGCCCAGACAATGAAGCCGACGACGCCGATCGCGACCATCGCGTAGGCCATGCCAAGGTAACCGAACACCGGCTTCTTCGAGAAGGTGGCAACGATCTGCGAGATCATGCCGAAGCCCGGCAGGATCATGATGTAGACTTCGGGGTGACCGAAGAACCAGAACAGGTGCTGATAGAGCACCGGATCACCGCCACCGGCCGGATCGAAGAAGGTGGTGCCGAAGTTGCGGTCGGTCAGCAGCATGGTGATGGCAGCGGCCAGCACCGGCAGCGCGAGCAGCAGCAGGAAGGCGGTAACCAGCACCGACCAAACGAACAGCGGCATCTTGTGCAGGGTCATGCCCGGCGCGCGCATGTTGAAGATGGTGGTGATGAAGTTGGTCGCACCCAGGATCGAGCCGGCACCCGAAAGGTGCAGCGAGAAGATCGCGAAATCGACCGCCGGGCCAACCGAGCCCGAAGTCGACAGCGGGGCATAGACCGTCCAGCCGGTGCCCGCGCCGGGGCCGGAGCCGCCGGGAACGAACAGCGAGAACAGCAGGCTGAAGAAGCCCGCCACGGTCAGCCAGAACGACACGTTGTTCATGCGCGGGAAGGCCATGTCCGGTGCGCCGATCATCAGCGGCACGAACCAGTTGCCGAAGCCGCCGATCATCGCCGGCATGACCATGAAGAACACCATGATCAGGCCATGCGCGGTGATGAACACGTTCCACATGTGCAGCGCGGTGTTGAGATCGTTCCCGCCGCCCATGAATTCGGCCCACCACTGCAGGTACTGGATGCCGGGCTCGGCGAGTTCGACGCGCATGATGCCCGAAATGCCGCCACCGATGATCCCCGCGATGATCGCGAAGATCAGGTACATCGTGCCGATGTCCTTGTGGTTGGTGGACATGAACCAGCGGGCGAAGAAGCCCGGCTTGTGATCCGCATGATCGTGGGCGTCGTGCCCGTGATCATGGATATCGAAGCCTTCTGCGGTGGTAGCCATTTGCAGATACTCTCTGATGTTATTCGTTCAAACGTCTTGACGCGGAGCTCAGCCGGCGACCGGCGCAGCCGCTTCGGCCGGGGCCGGCGCCGCTGCCGGAGCAGCTTCCTCGGCGCCCGGCATCGAGCCGCCCTGCGACTTCACCCACTCGGCAAACTGCTCGGGGGGCAGCGCCTCGATGGCGATGGGCATGTAGGCGTGACGCGCGCCGCACAGTTCGGAACACTGGCCGTAATAGACGCCCGGCTCCTTGATGGTCAGCAGCTTTTCGTTGAGACGGCCCGGCACCGCGTCCATCTTGAACCACAGCGACGGCACCGCGAAGGCGTGGATCACGTCGGTGGCAGTGGTCTGGATGCGCAGCGGCACGCCGGCAGGCACGACCATGCGGTTATCGACCGCCAGCTGGCCCGGCTCGCCACGCTTCAGCGCTTCTTCCTCGGGCAGCATGTTCGAGATCACTTCGATCTCGCCGTGATCGGGGTAGGTGTAGCCCCAGTACCACTGGTAGCCGGTCGCCTTGATGGTGACCGCGTCCGCCGGCGGGGTTTCGTACTGGCGGGCCAGCAGCGTGATCGAGGGCACGGCGATGATTACCAGGATGATCACCGGAACGATCGTCCAGACCACTTCGATCATGGTGTTGTGCGTGGTCTTCGAAGCGACCGGATTGGACCGGCGATTGAAACGCACCACCACGTAGAGCAGCAGGCCGAGCACGAACAGGCTGATGAAGGTGATCACCGGCAGCAGGATCGCGTCGTGCATCCACAGCGCATAGGCGCCGTTATCGGAATACTGGTCCTGGAAGGTCAGGCTCTTCATCGCATCATCCTGATACGATGTCGGCATGCCCTTGCCCTTGGTCGGAGCCATCGGGGTGTAGGAGCCCGCAGTCTCGGTCGAGGCCGCAGCCACCGCCTCGACTGTCGCGGCATCGGGCGCGGTGGCCTGCGTGGCGACCGACGTGGCCGCCGCCTCGACAGCAGCAGGAGCGGGAGCGGCGGCGTCCTGCGCCGCAACGGTCATCGGCGCAAACGCCGTCAACCCGGCAGCCAGAACTGCCAGAATAGCCTTTTTCATACGGGTGTGCCTCTGACCCATTATCATGTGCCCAAGTGGTTCGAATCTGATCCCATACTGCCCGCAGTCCGGCCCCCTCGGATCGGTATGCATGACAGCGTTTGGCCAGCCCATAGGCCAGCTTCATCCTCGCCCTTAGCCGCGCTTGCCGAGTGCCTCAAGCGCTTCTAGGGAGAAAATTATGCAAGCCTCCATGTTTGCCGCGCAAGTCGGCATTTTCCCCTTTGTATTCCGAGGAGTTCGCCCGTGACCGAAGATGAAGTGCTGGCCGAATTCCGCGCCTCGGGTGCATTGCTCGAAGGCCACTTCAAGCTGTCTTCAGGCCGCCATAGTGGACATTACCTGCAATGCGCCCGCGTGCTGATGAACCCCGCCCGCGCTGCCCGGCTGGCCGAAGCGGTGGTCGCAGGCATCCCCGCGGCGGTGCGCGATTCCATCGATGTGGTGGTCTCGCCCGCGATGGGCGGGATCATCATCGGCCATGAGGTCGGCCGGGCGCTGGGCAAGGATGCACTCTTCCTTGAACGGCCCGAAGGCGTGTTCCACCTGCGCCGCGGCTTCGCGCTGGAAAAGGGCGCAAGGGTGCTGATGGTGGAAGATGTCGTCACCACAGGGCTTTCCAGCCGCGAGGCCATCGCTGCCGTAGCGCGTGAAGGCGGCGAGGTGATCGCCGAATGCGCCATCATCGACCGGTCTTGCGGTTCGGTCGATCTGGGCGTGCCGTTCTACCCGCTGCTCGCCATTGATTTTCCGACATACGACGAAAGCGACATCCCCGAGGCCTTGGCACGCGTAGAAGTGACAAAGCCCGGAAGCAGGAAAGAATGAACCAGACCGCCCATCCCCGCCCACTTCGTCTCGGCGTGAACATCGATCACGTCGCGACGATCCGCAACGCGCGCGGCGGGGATCATCCCGATCCGGTGCGCGCGGCAGAAATCGTTGCGGCCGTGGGCGGGGACGGGATCACCGCACACCTGCGCGAAGACCGCCGCCATATCCGTGACGAGGATCTGGCACGTATTCAGGCGGCGACCAGCCTGCCCCTGAACCTCGAAATGGCCGCGACGCCGGAAATGCTCGCCATCGCCTTGCGTCATAAGCCGCACGCTGCCTGCATTGTCCCCGAAAAGCGCGAGGAACGCACCACCGAAGGCGGGCTCGACGCGGCAGGGATGCACAACACGCTGGTGCCGATCTGCGAAGAACTGCGCAGTGCCGGCATCCGCGTCTCGCTGTTCATCGAGGCGGACGAGCGGCAGCTTGACGCTGCCCTGCGATTGAGCGCGCCGGTGGTGGAATTCCACACCGGCGAATATGCCCACGCCTTCCTTGATGGCGACCGCGAACGGGTGGAGCGCGAATTGCGCCGCATCACCGACATGGCTGCGCTGGCTGCCAAGAACGGGATCGAGCCGCACGCGGGCCACGGCCTCACCTTCGACAACGTCCAGCCCATCGCCGCCATCCCGCAGATCGCCGAACTCAACATCGGCCACTACCTGATCGGCGAGGCGGTGTTCGTCGGGCTTGAGGGCGCGATCCGCCGGATGCGCGAGCTGATGGACGAGGTGCGGTGAGCGAGCCTGACCTCCCTGCCCTTTCCGGCGAGCAGAAGCGCTGGGCCTTTGCCGCCGCCGGGCTGTTCCTGCTGGCGGTGGGTTTTCTGGGCTTTGCGCTCAACACCGGCGTGATGAAGGTCTTTGCGGTCGGCTGGCTGGCGCTGATGATTTTCGGCTTCGTCGGCGCAGGCCGCGTCGCCAAGGGCGACTTCGCTCACCCGCTGTTCAAGGCGCAGGTGATGCTGCACGTGGTGGCGGTCGGCTTGCTGGTGGCTGTTATCATAAGAGCGTTCAAATGAAGCGTTGCGATCAAGGAAGCGGGACCCCGGATCAAGTCCGGGGCGACGGCTTGGGGGAGCCGTCGTGATCATCGGCATGGGCAGCGACCTCTGCAATATCGAGCGGATCGGCAATTCCCTCGCGCGTTATGGCGAGCGGTTCGAGAACCGCGTGTTCACCGAGGTCGAGATTGCCAAGGCCCGCCGCCGGCCCTTCACCATTGCCGGCACCTATGCCAAGCGCTTCGCCGCCAAGGAGGCCTTCTCCAAGGCGGTCGGGACAGGGTTCAAGCGCGGGGTGTTCATGAAGGACATCGGCGTCGTCAACGCCCCCTCGGGCGCGCCGACGCTGGCGCTGACCGGCGGCGCGGCAAAGCGGCTTGAAGAAATGATCCCGGCAGGCCATGAGGCCCGCATCCACCTGACCCTCACCGATGATCACCCCTGGGCGCAGGCCTTCGTGATCATCGAAGCCATCCCTCTCTGAAGCGGCTCCATCAATGGCAACCACCGACACTACGCAACCCGCCGAAAAGGTTGACTGGATCGCGGAAATCCGCGGGCTGGCGATCATGCTGCTGGCGGTGCTCGCCTTCCACAGTCTTGTGGCCAAGCCCTTCTACATCCCCTCGACCTCGATGATGCCGAGCCTGTGGGTGGGGGACCGGCTGGTGGTGAGCAAGTATCCCTATGGCTGGTCGTGGGCCTCGGCGAGCTTCCACCTCCTCCCGCGCAGCGACACGCGCATCTGGGCGGGCACACCTGAATACGGCGATATCGTGATCCCCGTGCATCCCCTGCGCGACGAGGACTACATCAAGCGCGTGGTCGCGCTGCCGGGCGATACCATCGAAGTGCGCGGCGGGCAGATCATCCTCGACGGGGTGCCAATCAAGCGCGAGGTGGTGCCGCCGGTGCGCCTGCCGTTCGAACCCGACCTGCTGTGCCGCGGCGCGCCGTGCCTCAGCGCCTTCGAGAATTACCGCGAGACCGGCCCTGACGGGAAAGACTTTTTCGCCCCGCCCACCTGGCGCGAAACCCTGCCCAATGGCGCGACCTATCTCACCATCGATTACACCGACCAGCGGCTCGACAATTACGGGCCCTACACCGTGCCCGAAGGCCATGTCTTCGTGATGGGCGACAACCGCGACGAAAGCGCCGACAGCCGCGCTGCCGCCGAGGAAAGCGGGCTGGGCGGCGCGGTGCCCCTCGCCAATATCGGCGGACGGGCGGAGTTCATCACCTTCAGCCTCGATGGCTCCACCACCTGGAACCCGGCAAGCTGGTTCTCCAGCCTGCGCGGTGACCGGGCCTGGACCACCCTGCGCCCGCCGCAGGCCGAAGGCACTGCTGCCAAGCCTGCCGCGCAATAGCTGAAAGGCGCGCTGAGCCATGGCCCGCAAGTTCCTCTATATCGTCGCTTTCTTCATCGTCCTGTTCATCGCCGGGCGGATTGCCTACGAGCTGTTTCAGGACGAGCTGGCCCAGATCGCGCTGGTGCCTTCGGCGGAGTTTGCACCGGTCAAGCCGCTTGAAGACAACGCCTATGAAGACCCCAGGCTGTGGTATTCGCGCCCCGGCATCGGGGTGAGCGATCCGGCCCGCTGGCAGCCCGCCTATGCCAGCGATCGCGGCCTGCTGCCCACGCCTGCCGAACCGAAGCAGCGTTTTGCGGTGTTCTTCGTCCACCCGACCAGCTTCCTCAACCGGTCAAGCTGGAACGCCCCGCTGGAAAATGGCGGCGACCCCGAGGCAGAACGCATCGCCCGCATCTATCTGCGCGGCATGGCCAGCCCCTTCAACGCCGCATCGGAAATCTGGGCGCCGCGTTACCGGCAGGCCACGATGGGCGCGTTCCTGACCGACGCGACGGAAGCGACCAAGGCCATCGATGCCGCCTATGCCGATGTGCTGGAGGCCTACCGCTATTTCCTCTCCTCGATCGCGCCCGACATGCCGGTGGTGCTCGCAGGCCATTCGCAGGGCGCGCTGCATCTGAAGCGCCTGCTGGCCGAGGAAGTGCGCGGATCGCCCGTCGCCCGACGGATGGTGGCGGCCTATATCGTCGGCTGGCCGGTGAGCATGGAGCACGATCTGCCCGTCATCGGCTTCCCCGCCTGCGCCGGTGCGGATCAGGCGGGCTGCATCATGAGCTGGTCGAGCTTTGCCGAACCGGCCGATCCGTCGAGCATCCTCGGCTATTACGCCGCCTCGACCGCGCTCGATGGCGACCGGCCAGGCAATAGCGCGATCCTGTGCACCAATCCGCTGACCGGCATGTATGGCGGCAGTGCGCCCGCCAGCGCCAATCTCGGCACGCTGGTGCCCGAAGACAGCATGGAAAAGGGCGAACTGGTGCCGGGCCTTGTCCCCGCGCGCTGCGACAAGCGCGGGCTGCTGCTGATCGGCCCTCCGCCGGAAATGGGCAGCTATGTGCTGCCGGGCAACAATTACCATGTCTATGATCTGCCGCTGTTCTGGGCCAACACCCGCGCCGATGTGATCCGCCGGGCCGATGCATGGGCGGCGGCGGAGTGATCTTCGAAGACGCCCGCGCCTTTGGCGATGCGGTGGGGGATGGGGGCACGCTGCTCGGCCTCGATCTCGGCACCAAGACCATCGGCACGTCGACCTGCGATGCCGGCTGGCGCTTTGCCACCAACGGCACCACCATCAGCCGCGGCAAGTGGGGCCGGGATCGCGAAACGCTGGCCGAGCTGATCAGGACACGATCGGTGCGCGGCATCGTGCTGGGCCTGCCGCGCAACATGGACGGCAGCGAAGGCCCGCGTGCGCAGGCCTCCCGCGCCTATGCCCGCAACATGGCCGAAGCCTTCGCGCTGCCGATCCTGCTGTGGGACGAACGCTGGTCCACACAAGCCGCCGAAGCGGCGATGATCGGGCAGGACATGAGCCGCGCCAAACGCGCCGCCGCGATTGATAGCCATGCCGCCGCGGTGATCCTGCAAGGCGCGATCGACCGGCTCGCAGGCGGGGTGCTTTAGCCCGTCAACAGCGCCCGCCGCGCCCGCGCCGCGCCTGCCACCATCCGGCTCCCCGACAACTCGCCAGCCCGCCACAAGGCGTCGGCATCGGCAGCATCACACATCTGCGCCCGCGCCTCGAAACTGGCCAGCCGCATCCGGTCGCTCGGGTGGCGCGTGCCGACCCATTCGGCATAATCCAGCGCGCTTTCCGCCCCGCTCGCGACCGCGACCCGCAGAAACGCCTCGACCGCCAGCGGGTTGAGCCAGCGCGCCACCGTGCCGCTTTCCAGATCGAAGCCATACTGGTCGAACCACCCCTGCGCCGGATCGAGCCGCATGACATTGACCGAGACCGACAGGCTTTCAGGCGGCAGCTGGCTGTGCACATCGACATGGCGGCGATAAAGCATCAACTTGCCGGGAGTGAGCGTCGAACGCCCGACGAAGCGCAGCCGGGCATCCTCCCCCGGAAAGCCCGCCAGGCGCTCATAATCACACTCGTAATAGTCGCTGGCATAGCCCGGCCCGCAGTATCCCACGGTGAGAAAATCGAAATTGTGGTCATGCGCCGCACCATAGACGAAGCTGCCTGCGCCGCTGGCCTGGAACACGTGATCGCGCGGCGAGGGCCAGATCGCGGCGCGCAGGAAGGCGGCATTCGGGCGATTGTCCCGCGGGCGGCTGAGCACGATGGCCTGCGGGCCGTAGCCGCTGGCAATCTCCTCCCCGCCCCGCCCTGTCAGCCGGTCAACCAGCAGATCGCCCAGAAAGCTGCGGTTGTTCGCCAGCCGCCGCAGCCAGCCTGCCGCTGCCGCCGTGCTGGCGGGATCATCGGCATCGAAGCCGAGATCGCCCAATGCCTCGATGCATTCGGGCAGCGAGCAGGCTTCATCAGAGGGATTGTCGATCACCAGCGGCATCAGGCAGGCTCCGGCAAAAGGGCATCAAGACCGGGGTGAGCGGCGGCAAGCTGGCGTTGAAGCGCACCGGCCGGGGCCTGTAGCGGATCACCGGCGTCGCGCGCGAACGCCGCCAGCACCGCCAGACCTTTCGCCGCGTCCATCGCGATGCACTGACGCAGCGCTTCCCAGCGCAGGTCGGCCGCCTTCGACCGGTCGCGGGCCAGCGCCGCCATGGCAGGCACTGCCGCCTCATGTTCCAGCGCGCCGAGCACTGCCAGCGCCATGATCTGCTGGCTGGTGTGCTTGCAGCCGCTGATCGTCTTGATGAGGCGGCCATCGGCGAGCGCGATTTCCTGCGATGGCGCGGGCTGCGCCGCCTCGCGGGTGAGTTGCAGCACCAGCAGCGGGCGGGTGACAGCGACGATCTGGCGCGCATCCTCCCGCCCTTTGCGGTGCAGGCGGGTGCCGGGGGCAAGTCGGGCCTCCCGCGTCGCCAACCGGCCCTGTTCCCGCCGGTGGACCAGCGCAAGCCCCGCGCCTGCAATGATGATTTCGTGTGCCACGCCGTCTTCGAACAGGGCCGAAACCGGCTGCTCGCACGGCCGCTTCGCATAGGCTGCCAGCGTCAGCGCAGCGCGCCCCGATGCTGCGAGCCGCAAGCGCGCAAAGCCGGGGCTCGTCGCGTGGCCCAGCGGCACATGGGCGAGCGGCTCGGCCCGCAGCGCATCGCACAATACGGTGATGAACCCGCTCGCCAGCGCGCTTGCCGCATCATGACCGGCAATCAGGCGCGCCAGGGCTGGCAGAGCCTCAAGCGGCTCGCCGGCATCGTAACGCGCCAGTTCGCCGCGGGCAGCCTCAACTTCCGGCAGGCTGCGCCACGCCGCCAGCGCGGCTTCGGTGCGGTGCTGCGGAGCAGGCGCGCTCCGCAGCATCGCGATGGCGGGATCGACCAGCATGGCCTGCCC
This sequence comes from Erythrobacter sp. RANMB8, assembly GCF_056848235.1. NCBI lineage: Bacteria > Pseudomonadati > Pseudomonadota > Alphaproteobacteria > Sphingomonadales > Erythrobacteraceae > Erythrobacter > Erythrobacter sp. RANMB8. The sequence goes on along the minus strand of NZ_JBREHG010000011.1, from coordinate 52,161 downwards.
TCGCCCCGTGGCTCAGAACACCGGCGGCGGGGGCGGCGGCGGGATGATCTCGTAGAGATAGACCATAATCTCCACGATCCGGTCATCCGGCCCGTTGCCGGCCTGCATCACCGATCCGAACAGCGCCTGCGCGGTTTCCAGTCCGGGTATCTGGTCGAGGCTGATTTTGGGAAATTTCATCGCTTTGCTCCCCTTCGCTTGTTCGCGCCCTGCCCCTCGCAGGCCGCTTTGGCCAAAGTGACCGAGCACCGCGCTCCCGCGAAATTAAATGATTGTAACCCGCGCCCCCGCGCTCCTATGCACAGCAGCCATGAACACCCCCCCTGCACGGTTCGACGCGCGCGAGGCATCGCGCTGGTTCTTCCGCCATGGCCACACCGGCTGGCTTGGCCTCAAATTCACCGATCAAGGCGACAACTGGGTCGAACTGGAATTGCCCTGGCGCGAGGACCTGCTGGGCGACGCCAGCCGCCCGGTGCTCGCCTCCGGTCCGATCATCAGCCTGATGGACATGGCGAGCGGGATGGCGATCTGGCAGACGGCGGGCAGCTTCAATCCGGTCGCGACGCTGGATCTCAGGGTCGATTACCAGCGCCCGGCGCGCGAACGGGCGAGCGTGAGGGGCCGCGTCGAATGTTACCGCCGCACACGCTCGGCCGCCTTTGTGCGCGGCATCGCCTATGATGACGACCCGGACGATCCGGTGGCCCATGTCGCGGGCGTGTTCATGACCATCGGGGCCGATCCGCGGCAGGAAAACCCGGCCCTGCGGGGTGGCGGCGATGACTGATCCGCTGGAACTGCCCGCCTATGCCCGCTCGCTCGGCATCGGCATTGTCGGCGAGGAAGACGGGATGCCGGTGCTGTCGGTCGGTTTCGGGCCGACGGTCGAAGGCCGCCCGCAGCACTTCCACGGCGGGGCGACCGCAGGACTGCTCGAAAATGCCGGCTATGCCGCGCTGCGCACCGCGCTGCTGGCCGCCGGGCGCGATCCGCAGCTGAAGCCGATCAACATCACCGTGCAATATCTCGCCGCGGGCAAATCGCAGGCGAGCTTCGCCATCGGCCGAATCACGCGGCTGGGGCGGCGCAATGCCAATGTCACGGTGGAAGCCTGGCAGAATGACCGATCGCGCCCGATTGCGACCGCGGTGATGAATATCCTGATGGTTTAGAGTGGTTTCCGTTCGTCCTGAGCCTGTCGAAGGACAGTTCTTCTTGATTGCTGGCAGCTGAAGAAAGGGCAGGGCTTCGACAAGCTCAGCCCGAACGGTTTTTGACCAGCTAGGGCGGCGGGGTCGCGGTCGGGGCTGGTGCAGGCTGGACGACCAGTCCGCCCTCGCCCACGCGCACCTCGACTGGCACGCCTTCCTGCCTGATGGTCACGCCATTGCTTTCGATGCTGAGCGTGGCGCCATCCTGCCCAAGCGGGATTTCTCCGCCCTCGATATCAAGCTGCTGGATCGGGCCTTCGGGATCGGGCGTGTCGCTGGGTTTGGGCCGCGGCGCGGCTTCGATCTTGAGCGCCCCGCGCATGAAATCGCGCCAGATGCGCGCGGGCGTGCTGCCGCCGGTGACGTTCTTCATCGGGGTGTTGTCGTCATTGCCGATCCACACGCCCACCACCAGATCGCCGGCATAGCCCACGAACAGCGCGTCGCGGTAATCCTGCGTGGTGCCGGTCTTGCCGTAATTGGCGATGGGCAGCACCGCATTGCGCCCGGTGCCGCGGTTGATCGCGGCGCGCAGCATCGTCTCGATATCCTCGTGCGTGCCGCGTGACAGGCTGTCCTTGCGGGTGGTCAGCCAGTCCCACCAGCTCTGCTCGCCGCGCGGGAAGGCGTGGGGTTCGACCGGGTATTCGTTCGCAGCGATCCCCGCATAGGCAGCGGTCAGTTCCATCAGCGTCATCGCCGAAGTGCCGAGCGCAAGGCTGGGGTCGCCCTCTGCCATGTCGGCAGTGATGCCGAGCGAACGGGCGGTGCGGATCACCTTGTCGCTACCCACCGCCTGCAACAGGCGCACCGCGGCGACATTGCTTGATTGGGCAAAGGCATTTTCCAGCGTGATCTGGTCGGAATAGGCCCCGCGCGCATTCTTGGGGCGATAGCTGCCTTGCGTGATTTCGGTGTTGGGGATGGTATCGTCCGGCTCCCACCCGGCTTCAAGCGCGGCGATGTAGACGAAGGTCTTGAAGGTCGATCCCGGCTGGCGGCGGGCCTGCGTCACGCGGTTGAAGGGCGATTTGCCATAATCGCGCCCGCCCACCATCGCCACCACCTCGCCGTTGCGGCGCATGGCGACCAGCGCGACCTGCGCGCCGCCGAGCGGAGCGCGCGTCACCACACGGTTTGCCAGCGATTGCAGCCGCGCATCGAGCGTGGTGGTTAGCACCTGCTTCGAATAGCTCGCCTCCATCCCCTCGCGGGCGAGCGGCAGCGCCCAGTCGGCGAAATAGGTGCCGGTCGGCAGGTTATCGTCCCGCGTGCGCACATCGATGCGCGGATCGGGCAGCGCCTTGGCCTCGGCCTCGGTCAGATAGCCTTCCTCGACCATCGACTTGATGACCAGTTCCATGCGCGCCTGCGCCTTGTCGTAATGCTTCGTGGGCGCATAGCGCGAAGGTGCCTGCAACAACCCCGCCAGCATCGCCGCCTGTTCGGGCCGCAGCTTTTCGGGCTGGCGGTAGAAATAGTGCAAGGACGCGGCGCGCAGGCCGTATTGGTTGTCGCCGAAATAGGCGTTCGACAGGTAGCGTTCGAGGATTTCATCCTTGGTCAGCCAGCTTTCCAGCCAGAACGCGATCAGCGCCTCGCGTGCCTTGCGGCTGAGGCTTTGTTCGGGCGTGAGGAAGGTGAACTTGGCAAGCTGCTGGGTGATCGTCGATCCCCCGCCATATCCGGTCCACACCGCCCGGGCGATGCCGCGCGGGTCGATCCCCCAATGCGAATAGAACCGCCGGTCCTCGATCGCGATGAAGGCCTGCACCACGTGCGGCGGCAGATCGGCGACCTTGACCGGGGCTTCCACCACCGCGCCGCTGCGCGCAATCGGGGTGCCGTCACTCGCCAGCAGCGTGACCTGCGGCGGGGCAATGGGTTCCAGGCTTTTGGAAAGCGGCGCAGTGAAGGTCAGCCAGCCGATCAGCACCACGAACAGAGCAAGGCCCGCCATGATCCCGCGCCCCGTCCACCAGAGCTTCGAACGTTCGCGCCAGTAATCGCGCTGCCACCAGCGCAGGCGGCGGCGCTCCTCGATGGCGACAGCATCGTCGATCCCGGCCAGTTTGGCGTCCCACGCGGCAAAATCGGGTTTGCCCGATGGGCGCGGGCGCGGGACATCGTCCTCGTCAGGATCGACGGGCCGCATCGATTCGTAGAGCGGGTAGAAACCTGCGGGCGTGCCGGCACCCTCGTCGGCACGCGAGCGGGAAGCTTTCCAGAATCGGTCGAACAACGCCATGTCGGGGCTGTGTTATCAGCCTATGACACTGGGGAGCAAGCGGCTTGGTTAACGCTTCTTCGCCGCGCCTTCGGGCAGGTCTTCGCCGAACACGCGCTGGTAATACTCTGCCACCAGCGTGCGCTCCGCCTCGTCGCACTTGTTGAGGAAGGAGAGGCGGAAGGCGAAGCCGACCGAACCGAAGATCGCGGCGTTCTGTGCCCAGGTGATCACCGTGCGCGGGCTCATCACGGTCGAGATGTCGCCGTTGATGAAGCCCTGACGGGTCAGTTCGGCCACCTTGACCATGTCGGCAATCAGCTTGTCATCGGCCTGCGGGGTCTTGGACTTGACGATCTGCTGCTCGACGTGCGGCGCGAGGTAGTTCAGCGCGACGACGATGTTCCAGCGGTCCATCTGCGCCTGATTGATCGCCTGCGTGCCGTGATACAGCCCGCTGGTGTCGCCAAGGCCGACGGTGTTGGTGGTCGCGAACAGGCGGAACCACGGGTTGGGCGTGATCACGCGGTTCTGGTCAAGCAGGGTCAGGCGGCCATCGAATTCGAGAATGCGCTGGATCACGAACATCACGTCCGGACGGCCTGCGTCATATTCGTCAAAGGTCAGTGCGACGGGGTGTTGCAAGGCCCAGGGCAGGATGCCTTCCTTGAACTCGGTGACCTGCAAACCGTCCTTCAGCACGATCGCATCGCGCCCGACCAGATCGATACGGCTGATGTGTGCATCAAGGTTCACGCGGATCGAGGGCCAGTTGAGGCGGGCGGCGACCTGTTCGATGTGGGTCGATTTGCCCGTGCCGTGATAGCCCTGCACCATCACGCGGCGGTTGTGGGCAAAGCCTGCAAGGATCGCCAGCGTGGTGTCCGGATCGAACACATAGGCGCCATCGGTTTCAGGCACGTGCTCGTCCTTCACCGAGAAGGCGGGAACCTGCCAGTCGACATCGATGCCGAAGGTTTCGCGCACATCGATGGTGGTGTCGGGCTGGGTGGGCATGGCGCTGGCGCCGGAAGGGATCGAAGAGGTCATTGCGGCGGGACGGTTAAACATCATGGCGCGCCCCTGCAAGCAGTGGTTTGGGGCAAATGCCTCGCAATTTGACGAGCGCGTTTCCCTCCCGCCGCGTTCGCCCCTATACCGGCTGTCATGCCCGATCCGGTCGAATCGCTGCGCCTCAGGCTGGTATCGCAAGTGCGCGGGGTGTTTCACGACCAGTCCAAAGGCCAGCAACCTACCCCGCCTTCGGACGAGGCGCTGTTCGAGCGGGACAGCCCGATCCGGCAGGTGCACGCCGATATTGTCGGGATGATGACCGGCGGCGTGCGCGCACTGCTGCTCCAGATGCTCCATCCGGAAGCGCTGCAGGGCGTGCTCGACCATTCCAATTTCCGCGAGGACATGCACGGCCGCCTGCAACGCACGGCGCGCTTCATCGCGGTGACGACCTTCGCCCACCGCGACGAGGCGGCAAAAGCGATCGGGCGGGTGAACCGTATCCACGCGAAGGTCGGCGGCACCCTGCCCGATGGCACGCCCTACCAGGCAACCAATCCGCGCACGCTGGCATGGGTCCACGTGACCGAGGCGCAGAGTTTTCTCGCCGGATATCTGCGCCATGTCCGGCCCGATATGCCGGGCGCGGAGCAGGATGAATACTACCGCCAGTTCGCGGTGATTGCACGGATGCTCGGCGCAGATCCGGTGCCGGAAACCCGCGCCGAGGCGGACAGGATTTTCCGCGCCTTGCGCCACGATCTTCGCACTTCGCCGGAGGCCCGCGAGGTGGCGCAGCTGGTGCTGAGCCAGCGCCCCAAAGGCACGCCGCGCAGCGTGCAGACCATGATCACCGCCGATGCCGTGGCGATGCTGCCCGATTGGGCCCGCACCATGCTGCATCTGCAACGCCCGGTGCTGACCGCCCTGCCCGCCCGCGCCGCGACATGGGGCATGGGCCGCACCCTGCGCTGGGCGTTCCGGCAGGCACCGGCGCGCAAATAGGAACCACGGGGGAGAGACGATCCATGGCAGAATTCACCTTCTACACCGTCGCCATGAGCCGCGGGCAGATATCGCGCTGGGCGCTGCACGAGGCCGGCGCCGATTACGATCAGGTGGTGTTCGACTGGGCAACGCGGCCAGCGACCTTCAAGGACATCAACCCGATGAACAAGGTGCCCGCGCTGGTGCACCACTCGCAAGGCCAGGATCACGTCGTCACCGAATGTGCGGCGATCAACCACTACCTCGCCGAAACCCACCCCGCCAAAGGCCTGCTGCCAGAAAGCCACGAGAAAGCCGCCTATTTCCGCTGGCTGTTCTTCGGCGCCGGGCCGCTGGAACAGGCGGTGGTCGGAAGGGCGATGGGCTGGGAAGTGCCCGAAGGCAAGCAGGGCATGGCAGGCTTCGGCAGCCTCGACATGGTGCTCGATGCGCTGGACGGGTGGCTATCAAAGCATGATTTCATTGCCGGAAGCCGCTTCACCATGGCCGATACCTACGTGGGCAGCCAGTTCGTCTGGGGCCTGCGTTTCGGCTCGATCCCCGAGCGCCCGGCTTTCCGCGCCTATGTCGACCGGATCACCCAGCGCCCCGCCTATGCCGAGGCCAACGCCATCGACGCCGCGATCATCAAGGGCGCGCAGGGCTAGGCCCCTGCCCCGCCCCGGGCTTGACCCGGGGCCCAGCGGCGCTTTTTCTGACCGAACGGCGTCAAGAAAGCTGGGCCCCGGATCAGGTCAGGGGCGGAGGGCTTTACGCCAAGGCGGCGCTTTTCCTGAGCAGCTGGTAGGCATCGACCACCGCGGTCAGCCGCGCCTCGTGCCGCCGGTCGCCGCCGTTGCGGTCGGGATGGTAGCGCCGCACCAGTTCGGAATAGCGCCGCCGCAGCCGCGTGCGGTCGGTGTCGGAGCCGAGCCCCATCGTCTCCAGCGCCTGCGCTTCCTCGCGGCTGAAACGTCCGCCCATGGCGGTGCGCGCCTCGCGTTCGGCGCGGCTGCGGATGCCGCGGGCGCGGGCCGAAATGGCATCGAGCGGATCGGCATAATCGGCCCAGCGCGGCACGCCATCAATGCCCGCATCAGGGCGAAAGGCGCGGGTTTCGCTCTGCCAGCCTGCCAGCGGGGAGTGCGCGGCGATGATCTCCTCGGCGCTCATGCCCTCGAACCAGTCATACCCGGCGTTGAATTCGCGCACATGTTGCAGGCAGAACCAGCGCCATTCGCCCGGCCCGTCGAACCCGTGCGGACGGCGGCCGGGCGCACGGAACTCGCCCGGCTCGCGGCAGCCGGGCGCTTCGCATTCGCGCCCCGTGCTCTCGACGCGGCCATGGAATCGTGGTGAAGGCATAGCTCTTGAGAATGGCGATCCGGCTCCCAAGTTCCAAGCCTGATCTGCGCGCCCCTGCTTGCAAAGAAGGAAAGACCCGATGTCCGTTGCCGAGGAAATGCATGAGCTTCTGACTGCGGCCTTCGCCCCCACCCGCCTCGCGATCATCAACGACAGCGCGAAACACCATGGCCACATGGGCGACGACGGATCGGGCGAATCGCATTTCACCATCGAGATCGACGCAGCCGCTTTCATCGCAATGAACCGCCTCGCCCGCCAGCGTGCGGTGATCGCGGCGCTGGGTGACATTGTCGGCCAGCGGGTGCACGCGGTGGCGATCAAGGCGGGCGTGCCGGACAGTGCTTAATTCCGCACTGCGCCTGCGGCGGGCGGCGCGGATCATCGTGCTTGACCCCGAAGGACGGGCGCTGATGTTTCGCTATGATGTGCCGGGGCGCGATCCGTTCTGGGTCACGGCAGGCGGCGAGTGCGAGCCCGGCGAGACATTCGCCGATGCCGCCCGGCGCGAATTGCTCGAGGAGACCGGCATTACCGCCGATCCCGGCCCTGAAATCGCCCGCCTGACCCCCGAATTCGTCACCGTCGAGGGCGAGCCGGTGCAGGCCGACGAACGCTTTTTCATCGTCCATGTGGCAGACGCGCGGATCGACACCTCTCGGCACACCGCGCTGGAGCAACAGCTGATGACGCAGCACCGCTGGTTCACCCGGGCGGAGCTTGCCAACTGGCCCGAAGCGGTCTTTCCTGTGACCATCAACGCCATGATCGAACAGGGCACGCGCAGATGATCACCCAGACTATCACCCCCGTCAGCCACGATCTGGGCGATTTCACCGTGCGCCGGGTGCTGCCTTCGAAGGCGCGCACCATGGTCGGCCCGTTCATCTTCGTGGACCAGTTCGGCCCCGCCGATCTGACCGGCGACGGGATGGGCGTGCGCCCGCACCCGCACATCAATCTGGCGACCGTGACATGGCTGTTCGATGGCGCGATCGACCACCGTGACAGCCTTGGCACCTTCGCCACGATCCGCCCGGGTCAGGTCAATCTGATGACCGCAGGGCGCGGGATCGTCCATTCCGAACGCAGCCCCAAGGGCGAGCTTGCGACCAACCCCGGCATGTTCGGGATGCAGACCTGGCTGGCGCTGCCCGACGGGCGCGAGGAGATCGACCCTGCTTTCGAGGCGGTAACCGATCTGCCGGTGGTGGCAGACAAGGGCGCGAAAGCATGGGTGATCATGGGCAGCCTGTGGGGCAGCCGTGCGCCGACGACGACCTATGCCGAAACGATCTATGCCGACATCGTGCTGGAGCCGGGCGGCGCAATCCCTCTGGATGCCGGGGCTGACGAGCGCGCGGTGATGCTGGTTGACGGCGCGGCCGAGGTCGATGGCGTGGTGCTGGAACGCTACCAGCTTGCGGTGCTCGCACCGGGCAAGGCGATGCGGCTTTCCAGCGCAACCGGCGGGCGGGTCATGCTGCTGGGCGGCGAGGCCTTTACCACCCCGCGCCACGTGTTCTGGAACTTCGTCAGTTCGGACCGCGAACGGATCAATCAGGCCAAGGAAGACTGGCAGCAGGGCCGCTTTCCCGCCGTCCCCGGCGACGAGGACGAATTTATCCCCTTGCCCGAAAAGCCCAAGACCGTCAGCTATCCCTGAAAACAGCTTCGGGAGAGAATGATGGATTTTGCTGGCAAGGTGGCGTGGATCACCGGTGCATCATCGGGAATCGGCGCGGCGCTGGCGCGGGAACTGGCGGCACGCGGCGCACATGTGGTGCTGTCAGGGCGGGACGAAGCGCGACTGGCCGAGGTTGCAGCGGATTGCGGTGGGAGCCTGTTGCTGCCCTTTGACGTTCGCGATGAAGCCGCGCTCGCCGACGCGACCGCCAAGGCCATCGCGTGGAAGGGCGGCGTCGACATCGCCTTTGCCAATGCCGGCATCTCGCAGCGCAGCCGCGCACTGACGACCGCAATGCAGGTCTATCGCGACATCATCGACGTCGATCTCACCGCGCAGATCGCCTTTGCCCAAGGCCTGATCGGCCATATGGCCGGGCGTGGCTCCGGCGCGCTGGGGTTCATTTCCTCGATCGCAGGCAAGGTCGGGGTGCCGATGCGCACCGCCTATTGCGCGGCCAAGTTCGGTCTGGCGGGCTATGCCGATGCCTTGCGGGGCGAATTGTCGCAGAGCGGGGTCAGCGTCCACACCATCTTTCCCGGATCGGTCGCCACCAATGTCTCGCGCAATGCGCTGACTGCCGCCGGGGAGGCGCGCGGCAAGTCCGATCCGGCGATCGACAACGGCATTCCCGCCGATGTCGCGGCAAAGGCAATGCTCGACGGCATGGCGGCGGGGACCCGCGAGATCATCGTCGCCGAAGGCAGCGAGCTGGCGATGGGCGAATTGCGCCGTACGCCCGATGCGCTGTTCGATCAGATCGCGGGCCTGGTCGCGAAGGGCTATATGGAAAAGCTGGAGGCGGCCGAATGAGCGGGTTCGATCTGAAGCGCGTGGCGCTGCCGAACGGCATCCATCTCAACATCGTCGATGAAGGACCGGTCGATGCGCCGGTGCTGATCTTCCTCCACGGCTTTCCCGAAAGCCACCGCACATGGCGGCACCAGATCGCGCATTTCAGCGACCGGTTCCGCTGCATCGCGCCCGACCAGCGCGGCTATCGCGCCTCGTCGAAGCCGCAGGAGGTGAGCGCCTATACTCCCGACAAGCTGATCGGCGATGTGTTCCTGCTGGCCGACGCGCTGGGGATCGCGCAGTTCACCATCGTCGGCCACGACTGGGGCGGCGCGATTGCCTGGGGTGTCGCGATTGGCGGGCAACATGCGAGAGTCACCCGCGCGGTGATTGCCAATGCGCCCCATCCGGTGATCTTCCAGAAACTGCTCTACACCAACCCGGTCCAGCGCGAGGCGAGCCAGTACATCCGCGGCTTCCGCGATCCTGCCAATGACCCGCTGGTCAAGGAGCACGGGCTCACCGGCCTGCTGCTGAAGGAAGTGAAGTGGGACCGCCCGAGCAAGATGGAACCTGAAGAGCGCGACGCTCTGCTGCTCGACTGGCAGAACCGCGATGCGGCCTTCGGGATGCTCAACTACTACCGCGCCAGCCCGATCGACGTGCCGACGATGGACGCGCCCTTCGCGATCCCTGAAGGCTGGACGCCCCCTGCCCTGCCGAAGCTGACCATCCCGACGCTGGTGATCTGGGCGCTGGACGATCTCGCCCTGCCGCCCGAAAACCTTGAAGGGCTGGAGGATATCATCGATCCGCTCACCATCGTGCAGGTGCCGGATTGCGGGCATTTCGTGCCGTGGGAAGCGCCGGAGGCGGTGAACGCGGCGATGGAGGCATTTCTGGCAGACTAACCGGCGAGCCACTCAACCCATGCCCCATGCGGATGGGCGTGGGACAGCAGGTGCTCCTCGCCGTGGTGGCTGGCGCCGTCCCACAGGCGCACGCGCAATTCGTGGCGGAAGGTCGCAGGGTCGGTCTCCAGAGCGATCCAGCCGAGCGGGGTCTCGGGGGTCGCTTCGGCACCCTTTGCCTCGAACGCTGCGGTGATCCGCGCTTGCGTGGCGGCGGGCATGTATTGCCACATGATCGAATGGAACATCACCCGCGCCGTCCCTGACTGCGGCGGGCGGGCAAGCATCGCGGCGGCAAAGTCCCCCGCATCGGCGGCGACCAGATCGGGCGGCTGATCGCCCGCCAGCGCAATCGCCGCGTCGATCCGTGCCAGCCGCTCGCCCGCATCGGGCCAGACATAGGCTTTCAGGCGCAGCGCCGCCTCCGGATCGGCGAGGTTGATCGGTGCAATGTCGCAGCCCTTCACCCCCGTGATCGCGAACCCGGCAGGCGGCGCGGGAGGCGATGCACCGCGCCATTCGGGCACAATCCGCATGGGCGAATGCGGCGGCCCCACTTCGGCCTCACCCAGCCGGAAGAAATAGCGGTCGATCATGGTGTTGACCCCGGCGCTTGCGCCCAGCTCGAACAGATCGAACCGCGGCACCTGCACCCGCTGCGCCAGCCACAGGAGTCCTGCCATGATGCTCGCCGCACGGCCTGCCTCGTTGGTCTGCGGCGGCCCGTCGAGCCATGGCAGCAGCCGCGCATCGAAGCGATGCGTGAGGTCCAACACCAAAGCGTCCACCTCGGCCTGATCGGTCATCGCGCCCGAATAGACCGCCGCCAATCGTTCGTCCGCGCCGGTCAGCAGCAGGTGGTGAAACCCGCCCGCGATCCTGAGCGGCATCGCATCCTTGAGCGTCAGGCCCGGCCAGCCTGCAATCCGCCGCCCGGTCGCCGTGTCGCTGGCACGCACGCACGCCAGCGCCCGGATCACCCGTGCAGTCGCAGGCGCTCCGTTTTCCTCGGCATGACGGGCCTGCCAGTCGAGCGCTGCGGCAAAGTCTTCCAGCGCCATGATTCCCTGATCCGCCGTCGCCATTGCCATTGCCCTTTCGCCCGTCCGCCCTTAAGTGCGCGGGCGATCATGACCAGCATTGGCAATCCAAACAATCCCGGACAGCTGACCTTCGCTGTCCCCAAGGGGCGCATTCTCGATGAAGCGCTGCCGGTGATGGCGCGTGCCGGGGTGGAACCCGACGCCGAGTTCCACGATCCCAAGAGCCGCGCCCTGTCCTTCGGCACCAACCGCCCGGACATGCGCCTGATCCGCGTGCGCGCCTTTGATGTGGCGACTTTTGTCGCGCACGGAGCAGCGCAGATCGGGATTGTCGGATCGGATGTGATCGAGGAATTCGACTACGCCGATCTCTATGCGCCGGTCGATCTCGGCATCGGGCTGTGCCGCCTGTCCGTCGCCCGGCTGGCAAGCGACGCGGATCAGGCGGGCAGCGCCAGCCATCTGCGTGTGGCGACCAAGTACCCCAATCTCACCCGCCGCCATTTCGAGGCCGCCGGGGTGCAGGCCGAATGCGTCAAGCTGAACGGCGCGATGGAGCTCGCCCCTTCGCTGGGTCTGGCGCGCCAGATCGTCGATCTGGTCTCGACTGGCAAGACGCTGAAGGAAAACGGCCTTGTCGAAACCGATGTGATCATCGAGATTTCCGCGCGCCTGATCGTCAACCGCACCGCGCTGAAAACCGACCCGCGGGTTGCCGCGCTGGTCGCCGCGTTCCGGCGCGATGCCGAAAGCCGCAGCGAGGCACAGGCCGCATGACCCCGATCCTCTCTACGCTCGATCCCGATTTCCCGCACAAGTTCGACCGGATCGTCGATGCCCGTCGCGAATCCGACAGCGATGTCGCGGGCCAGGTCGCCGATATTCTCCAGACGGTGAAGCTGCGCGGCGATGCGGCGCTGGTGGAATATACGCAGCGCTTCGATGGCTATGCGCTGACTGACGAGGCCGACTGGTCGATTTCGCGCGAACGGTGCGAGCAGGCCTACCGCGAACTTGCGCCCGATCTGCGCGATGCGCTGGAACTCGCCGCTGCCCGCATCCGTGCCTATCACGAAGCGCAGCTGCCGCAGGATCGCGATTACACCGATGCTGCCGGCGTTCGGCTGGGCGCGATCTGGCGGGCGGTGGATGCCGCGGGGCTCTATGTTCCCGGCGGGCGGGCGGCCTACCCTTCATCGCTGCTGATGAATGCCATCCCGGCGCGGGTCGCAGGTGTCGAACGGCTGGTGGTCGTCACCCCGACGCCCAAGGGTCAGTCGAACCCGATGGTGCTGGCTGCCGCACATATCGCGGGTGTGGACGAGATCTGGCGCGTCGGCGGCGCGCAGGCGGTGGGCGCGCTGGCCTATGGCACCGATCGCATCCGCCCGGTCGATGTCATCACCGGCCCCGGCAATGCCTGGGTGGCGGAAGCCAAGCGCCAGCTTTACGGCGTGGTCGGCATCGACATGGTCGCCGGGCCTTCGGAAATCCTCGTCATCGCCGATGGAAAGAACGATCCCGACTGGATCGCTGCCGACCTGCTGTCGCAGGCCGAACATGACCCGACCTCGCAATCGATCCTGATCACCGACGACGCCGGGTTTGCGCGGCAGGTTGAGGATTGTGTCGACTTGCAGATCACCCGGCTCGCGACCGGCAAGACCGCCCGCGCCAGCTGGGACGCGCACGGCGTGATCATCGTCGTCAACGATCTGCTGGCCGAAGCCCCCGCCCTCGCCAACCGGCTAGCCGCCGAGCATGTCGAGCTGGCGGTCGACGATCCCGAGCCGCTGATGCGTGCCATCCGCCATGCGGGCAGCATCTTCCTTGGCCGGATGACACCCGAGGCCGTGGGCGATTATGTCGCCGGCCCCAATCACGTGCTGCCCACCGGGCGCCGCGCACGCTTTTCCAGCGGGCTTTCGGTGCTCGATTTCATGAAGCGCACCAGCTTTCTGGGGCTCGATGCAGCCTCCTTCGCCGCAATCGGCCCCGCCGCCGCAACCCTCGCCCATGCCGAGGGGCTGCCTGCCCACGCCAAGTCCGTGGAACTGAGGATCAAATGAACCAGCCCGCCCGTTCCAAAGCCCGCTCCGCAGCGCGGCTCGCCGCCGTGCAGGCGCTCTACCAGCAGCATATGGAGGGCACCGCGCTTGCCCGCCTGCTCGACGAATTCCACCAGCACCGCCTGGGCCGCACCATCGACGATGATGATTTCGACGATGCCGAATATGCCGATGCCGAAGTGCCGTTTTTCGACGATGTGGTGCGCGGCGTGGATGCCCGGCGCGACGAGATCGACACGGTGCTGTCCGGAAAGCTGGCTGCAGGGTGGAGCCTGACGCGGCTCGACAAGGCGATGTTGCAGGTGCTGCGCGCAGGCACCTACGAACTGCTGGCCCGCGCCGATGTGCCGCCGGCCGTCGCGATCAACGAATATGTCGAAGTCGCCAAGGCGTTCTTTGACGACGGGCAGGCAAAATTCGTGAACGGCATTCTCGATGCCGTGGCCAAGGATGTGCGCGCAGGGTAACACAGCGTTCATGGCCATGAACGAACCCGAATTCATCGCCGCCTTGCGCCGTCTGCCGCTGCATACCGGCGCCCGCAATCTCGACGATGATTGCGCGTTGATCACCATCGGCGGCGAAACGCTGGTCATCAATCACGAGATGATGGCCGAAGACACCCATTTCCGCCCCGATGCCGATATGGCCGATGTGGCATGGAAGCTGGTGACGACCAACCTTTCGGACCTTGCCTCCAAAGGCGCAGAGCCGGTCGGGGTGCTGCTGGGCCATGCGCTGGGGCGCGACGATGCCCGCTTCCTCAAAGGCCTGCGCGAGGCGCTGGAGGCCTATGATGTGCCGCTGCTGGGCGGCGATACGGTCGCGGCGACCGGCGCGAGCACCTATGCCATGACCGCGATCGGGCGTGCCACCCATCATCCCGTCCCCGCCCGCGCAGGAGCGAAGGCGGGCGATGCGATCTATGTCACCGGAACCATCGGCTGCGCGCTGCTCGGGTTCGAGGGTGTGGCCGAACACCGCGCTGCCTTTGACCGGCCGCTGCCGCGCCTTGCCGAAGGGCGGGCACTTGCCCCGCTGGTCAGCGCGATGATGGATATCTCCGACGGGCTGCTGCTCGATTGCTGGCGGATGGCGAGCCTCAACCGCATGACCTTCGCGCTCGATCCCGATGCGATTCCTGTTGCCGACAGGGACCGCCGCGACGACTGCGTCCGCTGGGGCGATGATTACGAACTGCTGTTCACCGCTGCCCCGGACACGGTGCTGCCGGTTGCCGCCAGCCGGATCGGCACTGTGCGGGAAAGCGGCTCTGCACCCCTGCTTTACGGGGCAACACCCCTGACCAGCCCGGCCAATCTCGGCTACCGGCACGGCTAGGCCGCGCCTGCCCCTTACCAAAACTGCTGAAACCCGCGCAAAACCGGGCTGTGCCGGGGCAAGCAGGCTTGCCAGCCCTTTGCGACTCCGTATGACTATGCCCCCTGCGCCCGAGGGATCAAAAGAGGCGCATGCTCCCCGCAAGGGTTGCAACATAAAAACGAGAGGGGATTACTCGTGGATTTATTGCTCATATCGATTGGGCTGGGGGTGCTTGCCATCGTCTATGGCTTCATCACCAGCAGGCAGGTGCTCGGCGCGGATGCCGGCAATGCCAAGATGCAGGAAATCGCCGCCGCCATTCAGGAAGGCGCGCAAGCTTATCTCAAGCGTCAGTACACTGCGATTGCCATGGTCGGCGTGATCGTGGCGGTGATCGTCGCGGCAACGCTGGGTGCGATTCCGGCGGTCGGCTTCGTGATCGGCGCCGTGCTTTCGGGCGTTGCGGGCTTTATCGGCATGAACGTGTCGGTGCGCTCGAACGTGCGCACCGCAGCGGCAGCCCAGGCGGGCCTGCAACAGGGCCTGACACTCGCCTTCCGCGCGGGCGCGATCACCGGCATGCTGGTGGCAGGTCTCGCGCTGCTCGCGATTGCGGTGTTCTTCTGGTATCTGACCGGCCCCGCCGGCCTTGCCGCGGATAGCCGTCCGGTGGTGATCGGCCTGTCGGCGCTGGCACTGGGCGCCTCGCTGGTGTCGATCTTCGCCCGTCTGGGCGGCGGGATCTTCACCAAGGCGGCTGACGTCGGCGCGGACCTCGTCGGCAAGGTCGAGGCCGGCATTCCCGAAGATGACCCGCGCAACCCCGCCGTGATCGCCGATAACGTCGGCGACAACGTGGGCGACTGCGCCGGCATGGCGGCCGACCTGTTCGAGACCTATGTGGTCACCGTCGGCGCCACCATGGTGCTGACCGCGCTGCTGCTGAAGGGTGCCGAGAACCTCGCCGCCCTGATGGCGCTTCCGCTGCTCATCGGCGGCGTGTGCATCGTCACCTCGATCATCGGCACGTACTTCGTGCGACTGGGCGGGTCGAACAACATCATGGGCGCAATGTACAAGGGCTTCCTTGTCACCGCCGTGCTGTCGGTTCCGGCAATCTGGTGGGCGACCGGCTTTGCGCTGGGCGACATGGAAACCGCCATTGCCGGCCAGGATTTTAACGGCCGCACCCTATTCTACTGCGGCTTCCTGGGCCTGGTCATCACCGGGCTGATCATCTGGATCACCGAGTATTACACCGGCACCAACTACCGCCCGGTGCGCTCGATCGCCAAGGCTTCGGAAACCGGCCACGGCACCAACGTGATCCAGGGTCTGGCCATCAGCATGGAAGCGACCGCGCTGCCGACGCTGGTGATCTGCGCGGGCATCATCATCGCCTACCAGCTCGCAGGACTGATGGGGATCGCCTATGCGGCCACTTCGATGCTGGCACTGGCAGGGATGGTCGTGGCGCTCGACGCCTATGGCCCGGTCACCGACAATGCCGGCGGCATCGCCGAAATGGCGGGGCTGGATGATAGCGTCCGCGAAAAGACCGATGCGCTCGATGCCGTGGGCAACACCACCAAGGCCGTGACCAAGGGCTATGCCATCGGTTCGGCGGGTCTTGCGGCACTCGTGCTGTTCGCCACCTACACCGCTGACCTGCGCGAGCTGTTCGAGGGTGTGACGGTCGATTTCAGCCTTGAAAACCCCTACGTGATCGTCGGGCTGCTGCTCGGCGCTCTGCTGCCGTACCTGTTCGGCGCGATGGGCATGACGGCGGTGGGCCGTGCGGCGGGCGAAGTCGTCACCGACGTGCGTGACCAGTTCGCCAAGAACCCGGGCATCATGACCTACGAAACCAAGCCGGACTATGCCCGCACGGTCGATCTCGTCACCAAGGCAGCGATCAAGGAGATGATCGTCCCCTCGCTGCTGCCGGTGCTGGCGCCGATCGTGGTCTACTTCGTGATCACCGCGGTGGCAGGGCAGGCCAACGGCTTCGCCGCGCTGGGCGCCTTGCTGCTGGGCGTGATCGTGGGCGGGTTGTTCGTCGCGCTCTCGATGACCTCGGGCGGCGGCGCGTGGGACAACGCCAAGAAGTACATCGAAGATGGCAACCACGGCGGCAAAGGCTCGGAAGCCCACAAGGCCGCGGTGACGGGCGACACGGTCGGCGATCCCTACAAGGACACGGCTGGCCCGGCGGTCAACCCGATGATCAAGATCACCAATATCGTCGCGCTGCTGCTGCTTGCAGCACTGGCGGCAGGTGCGGCGTAAAGCCGATCATGGCCCTCAAGTAGCGAAGCGGTAGGGCCGCGAAGACTCCACCCCGCCGGTAGCAATTCCGGCGGGGTTTATTTTTGCCCGTGCGCCTGTCCCTGCATCGGACAGCGCCTTGTTGCGCTGAGGCTTTCTTAATCCGGCTGTGGCATCAGCCTTCCGGAACGCACGGATTGGCGTAGCAAGACGGGGTTAACGACGATGGACATGGCCAGTGCGAAAAGCTTTCGCACCAGCGCGGCAGATACGCAGCGCGCTGCCAATGGCCAGATGCGCCTGCTGACCCTCGCCGAAGTCGAAAGCCCGACCTTCATCACCGCATGGGAGCAACTGGCCGCCGCAGCCTGCGAGCCCAATCCCTTCTACGAGCCATGGTTTCTGCTCCCCTCGCTGCGGCAATGGGGCGCGGAGCACCGCGTGGTCATCAAGGCGTGGTTTACCGGCGGCAGGCTCGCCGGGCTGGTGCCGATCGTGCGCAGTGCGGAATACTACAGCCACTTCGTTACCCATGCGACCGGCTGGCTTCACGCCAATGCCTTCTGCGGCGTGCCGCTGATTGCTGCCGGACACGAGGACGCCTTCTGGCGGGCGTTGCTTGCGCATTTCGACCGGATGCCGCGCCGCGCGCTGTTCCTGCACCTGCCCAAACTGCCCGCCGAAGGCCCGGCCAATGCGGCGCTGGAGCGGGTGCTGGCCGCGTCTGGCCGGGTGCATTACGTGGTGGCCGAGGAAAACCGCGCTTTCCTGTGCGCAGACACCTCCGCCGCAGCCTATCTCGAAGCCTCCATGAGCGCCAAGAAGCGCAAGGAACTGCGCCGCCAGCACAACCGGCTGGCCGAAGAAGGTGCGCTGGCGTTCGAACGGGTCGAGGACGGCGAGGGTCTGGCCGGATGGACGCAGGAGTTCCTCGCGCTCGAAGCCGCAGGGTGGAAGGGGGCCGAAGGCTCTGCTCTCGCCAGCGCGCCCGATACCGCCACGCTGTTCACCGAAGCGCTGGCAGGGGCCGCAGCGGCAGGCCGGCTCGAACGGCTCGCGCTCCGGCTGGACGGGCGGGCGATCGCCATGCTGGCGAATTTCATCACTCCGCCCGGCGCCTACAGCTTCAAGACCGCCTTTGACGAGGATTACGGTCGGTTTTCGCCCGGCATGCTGTTGCAGCTGGAAAACCTCGCGCTGCTGGAACGCCCCGAGATCAAGTGGGCCGATAGCTGCGCAGTCGAAGGCCACCCGATGATTGAACGCCTGTGGCGTGGACAACGCCGCGTGGTCAGCCGGAACATCGCCATCGGCGGACCGGCGCGGCGCAGCCTGTTCCGCCTGCTGAAGGCTTACGAAACCCGTCCCCGCAAATCCCAACCGACGAGCCAGCCATGAACGCACCCGCCCGCTTTGCCGATGCCATGCCCGCAACCGTGTTCGACGAAGCGGCCCGCCGCCGCTTTGCCGCGCATTACCCCGAACAGCCCCACATTCTGCGCCACAGCCTGACCAGCCACCCGCTGCTGGAGATCGAGGCGCTCGCAGGGCTGGCCGAAAAGCTCCCGATCACCTCGGTCGAATACAACCGCGGCGATCTGCCGATCGGCGTGGATGGCAAGCCGGGTTCCAACGGCATGACCATTGCCGAAACCATCCGCAAGGTGGCCGAAGCGGAAAGCTGGGCGGTGCTCAAGAACATCGAACAGGTCCCGGCCTACCGCGATCTGCTGATGGGCCTGCTCGACGAAATCCGTCCCGAAATCGAGGCCGCGACCGGCGCGATGCTGACCCCGCAGGGCTTCATCTTCGTGTCCTCGCCGAATTCGGTCACGCCCTATCACTTCGATCCGGAGCACAATATCCTGCTCCAGATCCGCGGCAGCAAGGTGATGACCCAGTTCCCGGCGGGCGATACCCGCTTTGTGCCCGATGAAGCGCACGAGACTTACCATTCGGGCGGTCCGCGCGAATTGAAGTGGGATGATGCCATGCTCGCCCACGGCACCGAATTTCCGCTTTCGCCCGGCGAGGCGCTGTTTGTGCCCGTCATGGCGCCGCATTTCGTGAAGAACGGCCCCGCGCCGTCGGTGTCGCTGTCGATCACCTGGCGCAGCGAATGGAGCTACCGCGAAAGCGATGCGCGGATCATGAATGCGATCCTGCGCGAGAAGGGCTTCCGGCCCGCCGCACCCGGCCGCTTTCCGCAGCAGAACTATGCCAAGGCCTATGCCTTCCGCATCATGCGCAAGCTGGGATTGACGCGCACCTGAGCGCGAAGCATGGCCCTGTGCCATGACTGATGCGCCCACACCCGAAGAACTCGTCGCAGGCCTTGTCCGCCTGCTGACTGTCGAAAAGCGTGCCTCCGACATCTATGCCGGTCCGCCGCAGAAAGATGGGATCGGGCGGGTGTTCGGCGGACAGGTTCTCGCGCAGGCCTTGCAGGCGGCGCAGGCGAGCGTCACCGATGGCAAGTGCGCCCATTCGCTCCACGCCTATTTCCTGCGCGGCGGGCGGGAAGGCGCGCCGATCGAATACCGGATCGAACGCGATTTCGACGGGCGCAGCTTTGCCAACCGCCGGGTGGTGGCCAGCCAGGAAAACGAGGACGGCACATCCTCGCCGATCCTCAATCTCACGGCCAGTTTCCAACAGCCCGAACAGGGTCTGGAGCACGTCGATTCTCCCATGCCCGATGTGCCCGCCCCGGATGATCTGCGCAGCGACATGGAACAGCGCCGCGACATCGCCGCAGCGTGGGGTGACCGTTTGAGCGACCAGCAGCGCCGCATGATGCTGCGTCCGCGCCCGATCGAAATGCGCACCTGCGATGCGCTCCACTGGATGAGCAGCGAGCCGCGCGAACCGCGCGCGCACAGCTGGTTCCGGGTCTGCGCCCCCATAACCGGCGCGGATGACACGCCCGAACTGCACCGCGCCATCATTACCTATGCCAGCGACTACACGCTGCTCGGCACCAGCGCGCTGCCGCATGGCCTTTCGTGGATGCGGGGTGAACTGGTCGGCGCGAGCCTCGATCATGCCCTGTGGTTCCACCGGGATGCGCGCGCCGACGAATGGCTGCTCTACGCCACCGATGCCCCCTGGAGCGGCGGCGGGCGCGGCTTCAACCGGGGGCGTATCTTCAACCGCGCCGGCGAGCTTGTGGCGAGCGTCGCGCAGGAAGGCATGATGCGGAAGAGGGTGAAGTAAGCCCTTCGTCCTTGCAAGCGAAGCGAAGCAATCCATGAACTGATGGCTGCGCTGGGCGCAACCTCAGCCAATGGATTGCCGCCCCTTCGGCTCGCAATGACGGAGTTAATGGGCAAGAAGGATCGGCATCTGCGGTTCACTCAGCGTCCGCCGTGTCACCCCGCCCATCAGCATTTCGGCGAGCCGCGAATGGCCGTATGCTCCCATCACCATCAGCGATGCCTCGCGCAGCTGGGCGGCGGAGAACAGCGTGTCGGCGATTTTCGCCTGCCCTTGCGGAATTTCGACCATCTCGCATTCGATCCCGTGGCGGCTGAGATACTTCGCGCCATCGGTCGAAGGGAAGTCGAAGCGTTGCTTGTCGGCGGGCTCGGCTACGCTCACCAGCGTCACCTTGCACGAACAGGCCAGCAGCGGCACCGCCGCGCGCAGCGCGTGCGCGGCTTCGGCGGACCCGTTCCACGCCACCACCATCGGCGCGCTGACATCAAGGCTTTTGCAGTCTTCCGGCACGACCAGCACCGGCGAGCGCGCCTTCAGCACGAGATCACCGACCAGCGCCGAAGGGCCATGCCCGCCCTCGCCCGCCTGCACCGGTCCAACGATCACCACATCGGCGAGCGGTGAATGTTCGAGCAGCCGGTGCGGGGTAATGCCATAGGTGAACCGCCAGTCCCACGGCACACCTTCATGTTCGAGCACCGCTTCGGTATCGGCGCGCAGCTTTTCGGCGTTTTCTTTGATGACCGGCATCGCGGCCGCAATCGCCGAGCCGTAGAAATCGCCCGGCGCAAAGACTTCGTAGCTGATCGCCTGCAGACAGGTAATGTGGCCGTTGGTCGCCCGCGCAATATCCAGCGCCACCTGCAGTCGCGCCTTCATCGCACTGTCGTGGTCGATGTGCAGCAGAATCGATTTCATGGCAGGTCTCCCGTTGATGACACGACATATCGACCCGTCGGGTGCGGCTTGCCTTGATCGGGATCAAATTTGCGTCGCACCCTGCCCGATCTTACCAGCTTGCCAGCGCGCCTGCCATCGCTAGTCTTGCAATCCGGGAGGGAACCGAATGCAGATCACGCGCCATCCGCCAGTGAAAACAACGCTGGAGCCGTCGAACCACCCCTATCTGACAGGGCCATGGACGCCCTTGCACGAAGAGGTCGATGTTCCCGAACTGCCGGTGATCGCGGGCGAAATCCCTGCCGACATCGACGGCATCTACCTGCGCAACACCGAAAACCAGGTGCACCAGCCGCTGGGCCGCCACCATCCTTTCGACGGCGATGCGATGATCCATCAGGTCAATATCTCGGGCGGCAAGGCGAGCTACCGCAACCGCTTCGTGCGCACCCACTGCTTCGAGGCCGAGCAGATCGCGGGCCAATCGCTTTGGGGCGGATTGATGGATCCGTGGGGCACATCCAAGCGCCCCGGGTTCGGCGCACACGGAGGACTGAAGGACACCGGCAGCACCGATATCATCGTCCATGCGGGCACCGCCTATGCGACGCTGTACCAGTGCGGCGAGGCGTGGATGCTTGATCCTGTCACGCTTGGCAGCCGCGGCAAGGCGCCGTGGGTGCCACTCGATGGCATCTCGGCGCACCCCAAGGTGGACGAGGGGACCGGCGAGATGATGTTCTTCAACTATTCGAAGCACGCCCCCTTCATGCATTACGGCGTGGTCGACCGCACCGGCAGCCTCGTGCATTATGTGCCCGTTCTCCTGCCCGGCCCGCGCCTGCCGCACGACATGGCGATCACGCCGAACTGGTCGATCCTCAACGATATGCCGCTGTTCTGGGACAGGGAACTGCTGGGCAGCAACATTCATGCCGCACGGCTGCACCCCGGCGTGCCGACGCGCTTTGCCCTGATCCCGCGTCATGGCCAGCCGCAGGACATCCGCTGGTTCGAGGCAGAGCCGACCTACGTGCTGCACTGGACAAACGCTTGGGAGGAAGGCGACGAGGTGATCCTCGAAGGCTATCATCAGGCCAAGCCCATGCCCGATCCGCTGGAAGAAATGGGCCGTTACAGCCACATGATGGCCTATGTTGACGAACACTCTTTCCAAAGCCGCCTGCACCGCTGGCGGTTCAACCTGAAAACCGGCGAGACCCGCGAGGAGCGATTGTCCGACAAGATCGTCGAATTCGGGATGATCAACCCGCGCTACGCGATGCACAAGAGCCGCTACGTCTGGTCGACAACCACGCGGCCCGGCTGGTTTCTGTTCAATGGATACGTCCGACATGATACCGAGACGGGGCA
Source organism: Erythrobacter sp. RANMB8 (assembly GCF_056848235.1). Classification (NCBI taxonomy): domain Bacteria; kingdom Pseudomonadati; phylum Pseudomonadota; class Alphaproteobacteria; order Sphingomonadales; family Erythrobacteraceae; genus Erythrobacter; species Erythrobacter sp. RANMB8. The sequence goes on along the minus strand of NZ_JBREHG010000011.1, from coordinate 29,765 downwards.
AGAGCAGGTCTACCGCCTGCCTGAAGGGGTCTACGCAAGCGAAAGTCCGATGATTCCGCGCAAGCCCGCCTCAAGCAGCGAAGCGGTAGGCGAACAAGGGCTCGCGGAGGATGACGGCTATCTGATCACTTTCCTGATCGACGAAAACACCGGCACATCCGAATGCGCGATCGTTGATGCATCGGACATTACCAAAGGCCCGATCTGCCGCCTCGCCCTGCCGCACAAGATCTGTTCGGGGACGCATTCGGTCTGGGTCGAACACGATCAGCTGCGCAAGGATGCCGCCTTCCACGCAGCGCGATTTGCCGCGGCCTGACAGCGCAGCGTCACGACACCGGTCGACGGGCCAGCAACGCTCGTCGCCTGCGCTGTTGCGATGCGGCCGGTGCGGGCGTAGCGGGCGGACCATCCTGATCCCCTTTTCCGGGAGCCACATGTCATGTCTCTTCGCCTCGCCCTCGCCGCCTCGACCGCGCTGCTGCTTGCCGCGCCCCCCGCACTGGCCCAGACCGCCGCAGAACCTGCCGCAGCAGCCAGCCCCGCGCAGACCGAACATGACAAACTGTTCGCGCTGTTCGACGATGCCGACGCACGCGAACTGGCGCTCAATCCCCTCAATCGCCTGTTTCGCGGCGAGGACGAGGGGGCTGACCGGCTCGGCGATTTTCTCACCGACTCCGCGTTCCTCGCGGCGCGCACCGATACGCAGCTGAACCTCGCCCTGCTGGCTCAAATCGACCGGTCGAAGCTCTCGCCCACCGACAGCCTCGCCTACGACGTGTTCAAATACACCGAGGAGCAATCGCTGAAGGGTGCCAGCGACGAGATCCGCGCGCTGACCGAAGTGCGACCGATCAACCACTTCTTCGGGCTGCACACCTTTTACCCGCAATTCGCCAGCGGCACCGGGGTCGCGCCGTTCAAGACGCTTGCCCACTACGAAGACAACCTGAAGCGCCATGACGACTATCTCGATTTCGTCGAGCGGGCGATCGGCAAGTTCCGCGAAGGCATGGCGAGCGGCGTGGTCGAAACCCGCCTCACCACCGAGATCATGGTGACCCAGCTCGATACCCAGCTGGCCACACCGCTCGCGGATTCGCAGTTCATGGCGCCGGTAAAGTCCTTCCCCGAAGGCATTGCGCCCGAAGATCAGGCGCGCCTGACTGCCGCTTACGAGGCCAAGACCAAGGAACTCTACGCCGCCAACGCCGCGCTGCGCGATTTCCTGCGCGACGAATATCTGCCCGCCTCGCGCACCAGCATCGGCCTGTCGCAGATGAAGGGCGGCGCGCAGCTTTATGCCATGCTGGTCGAGGAATCGACCACGCTGCCGCTCGATGCCGAAACGATCCACCAGCTTGGCCTGTCGGAAGTGGCCCGGATCAAGTCAGAGCTGGAAAAGCTGAAGAAGGAAGTGCGCTTCAAGGGCACGCTCAACCAGTTCTTCGATTATGTCCGCACCGATCCCAAGTTCCAGCCCAAGACGCGCGAGGGGCTGACGCAGGATTATTACCGGATCGGGCGCGAGGTCGACGCCAAGATCGGCGACTATTTTTCGGTGCTGCCCAAGTCCCCGCTGGAAATCCGCCCCTACGACCCTTCGACCGAACAGTTCGAGGCGGGCGGCTCCTACCAGTCGGGCTCGCCCGATGGTTCGCGTCCGGGCGTGTTCTACTTCAATGCCTATGACCTGCCGAGCCGCCTGACGCCGGGCAATGTCACGCTCTACCTCCACGAAGGCGCGCCGGGGCACCACTTCCAGATCAGCCTTGCGCAGGAGAACGAAGCCCTGCCGGCCTTCATGCGCTATGGCGGGACGACCGCCTTTGTCGAAGGCTGGGCGCTTTATGCCGAGACGCTGGGCAACGAGATGGGCTTCTACAAGGACCCGTGGAACCGCTACGGCACGTTGCAGGACGAACAGCTGCGCGCCATGCGGCTGGTGGTCGATACCGGCATCCACGCCAAGGGCTGGACCCGCGATCAGGCGATCGACTTCATGATGAACAATTCGGGCATGACCCGCACCGAAGTGGTGGCCGAGGTCGATCGCTATATCGCCATTCCGGGGCAGGCGCTGGCTTACAAGATCGGTGCACTCAAGATCCAGGAACTGCGCCAGCGGGCGCAGACCAGGCTGGGCAAGCGGTTCGACATCAAGGCGTTCCACGATCAGGTTCTCAATACCGGCGGCCTGCCGCTGGAGATCCTCGAACAGAAGATCGACCGCTGGATTGCGAGCCAGACCGGCCAGTAAAACCGGTCGCCGCGTGGTGCGCGGCGGCTCGACTCATCGCATCCCCTGCCCCGGTTGCCCGCTCCTGTGGCATCCGGGGCCCATGCGTTCATCTGCGAGCAAGGTGTTGCCCAACAACCACCGCCTCGCGCATAACGCCAACAAGGGCCAACTATCCGGGATCGCCGGCCCGCACCACAGGAGCAAACCACTGTGACCAACATTTTCCGAACCTCGCGCCATGCGGCGCTGGCCGCCCTGCTGGGCGCTGCGGCTGCCACTGCGCTGCCCGCCCAGACGATGAACACTGCCGAACGCGGCGAAGTGCTGACTACGGTCTACGGCAATCTGCCGCCGATGGTGGAAATGAACGCCGGGCCGAAGGTCACCGGCATCATTTCCGCACGGCAGGGCCAGCGGATGCAGGTGACCGCCGATGATGGCTCCACCACTGTCGTCACCCTGCATCCCGAAACCGAAATCCGCACACGGGGCGGGTTTCTCGGCATCGGCAACAAGACCTTCGACCAGAGCGCGCTGATCACCGGCCTGCCGGTCATCATCAAGACCGCGCAATATGGTGACGGCCTCGTCGCCAGCGAAGTGCGCTTCACCAGCGATGATCGCCAGATCGCGGCGATGATCCGCGGCGGCACCTCGCAGCAGTTCGCCGAGCAAGGCGCCGCGATCAAGCAGAACGCTGCCGCCACCGAAGCCCTGCGCGGACGGCTTGGCGATATCGACAAGTACAACCTGAAAAGCACCACCAACGTCTATTTCGACAGCGGCAAGGCGGTGCTTTCGCCCGGTGCGCGGGCCGAGCTTTGCGCCGCAGCACAGCAGGCCAATGCCAACGACAATTCGCTGATGCTGGTGCTCGGCTACACCGATTCAACCGGCTCGCAAGAGGTCAATCAGGCCTTGTCGGAAAAGCGCGCCGCCGCCGTGGTCAACCACCTGCAACAGGTGTGCAAGTGGAAGCCCTATCGCATGCTGACGCCCACCGGCATGGCAACCGCGGATCCGGCGGCCGACAACACCACGCCCGCAGGCCGCGCCCAGAACCGCCGCGTTTCGGTGAACGTGCTGGTGAGCAAGGCGCTCGACGGGCAGTAAGCGCTATGGCTGCGGCGGCGATTATCCGTCGCCGCAGCCGTTTTACCAGACCGGCAGAACGCTGCCCATCCGGGTATTGGGTTCGCCGCCTTCGGGATGCGGCAGGCCCAGCATTCCGTTTACCGCCCGGCGCAGCGGGTTGGTGCAGGTGGCGGGGCCTTGTGCATAGTAGATGCGGCCCTCAAGCATGCGTTTTCCGGGATCGGGGTTCACGATCACCTGACCGGCATTGCCTGCATCTCCGCCTTCGGCGATCGGATCGCAGCGACGCAAGGCAATGCTGCCATCCGCCGCACGCTCGATCGCGGTGCAGACGAACGGCTGATAGAATTCCAGAATACGGGTGTTGCGCTGGTAAGACCCGCGCTCGTCGGAGAGTTGATACTGCGGATCGCGCTCCGCCAGATCGAGCGCGCCCGGCGCCACGCTTACCTGTTCGGGCGTTTGGCCGAAATAGCCGGCGATCTGGCGGACCATCGCTTGCTTGTAGGCCGCGCCCGCATACCACCGGTCAAACGCGGCAGCATCGGGGAAAGCCACTTCGGATCGCCAATTGACCGCGTTGCGCCAGCAATCGCCGAGCCGCAGCGTCTTGTCGCCCTGCCGGTCAACCGCAACGCCCGCAGGCAAGGCGAAGGCCTCGCTGACCAGAGTGGTCTCGTCCTCGAAATAGTCACCCTGACTGTCGATCTGAATGATCGCGACCGGCAGGCCAATGCACGACAGGAAAGCAAGCACCGACAGCGCCTGCACCGGGCGGCTGTACCACACTGCTTTCGGGGTCAGGCGGTACGCAAGAACAATCAGCGCCAGAACCGCTGCTGGCACCCCGAAAATGGCGACAAGGGAAAAGGCAAACTGGCTCACCCCGCCCTTGTAACCGCTGGCGGGTTAGAAATCGTAAACCTGCCTCCGCAGGAGCATCAGCTTCCGAACAGGAACATGTTGATGGTCAAACGCCCTGCGCCCGGATCGCTCGAAAGCGCGGCGGGATCGGGGATAATGCCCGAATGCAGCTGCCGCCCGCGATACAGCGCCAGCCGGTCAGGCCGCGCCTCGACCGCGCCGATCTGTTCATAGGCCGCACTGTCGCCCATCGGGTAGCCCGGCGGCGGCGGGCCGTATTCGCGTTCGTCCTCGGCCAGCGCGGCGGCAAAGGCGGCTTCGCGGGCAGGCGTAATCGCCTCGAAACCCGTGCGACGATGGCGGTAGAAAGCCGTGCCGCCGGTCTCCGGTCCGCCGAGATAATGCATGATCGCCACCCGCCCTGCATCCGAATGGTCGTGATGCGGGATGCGCTGGCGATCAGACAGCTGTTCCGGCGGCAGGGTGACGATCGAAAAAGCGGCGATCTCGCAATGCACCCCGCGAGTCAGGCCGAAAACCCGCGCCATCACCTGCATCATCAATTCGCGCCGCAGATCGAGGTAGGACGGATCGGCGAGCGCGCGGATGCCCGGATAGTCGACGCCCGCAGGGTGATATTGCGCCGCCATCCCCATCGCCCGCAGGCGTTCGGGCTGGCCGGTGAAATTGTCGATGATCACCAGCGGCTCGCCCTCGCGGCCAAGGCGTTCAACGGTGATGGAAGCATCGGGCAGGATCATGGCGCCAGTCTAGCCGCCCGCGTGGTAGAAGTCATAGACCTTGCGCGCCACGGTCGCGCTGACGCCGGGGGCGCGTTGCAGGTCTTCCAATGCGGCGGCGCGCACCTTGCTGGCCGTTCCGAAATGCAGCAGCAGCGCGCGCTTGCGGGCCGGACCGATGCCGGGGATTTCATCGAGCGGGCTTGCCGTGATCGCCTTCGACCGCTTGGCCCGGTGTGCGCCGATGACATAGCGGTGCACTTCGTCGCGCAGGTTCTGCAAGTGGAACAAGAGCGGCGAACCCGCCGGGAGCATCTTCTCGCGCCCGTCGGGAAAGTGGAACACCTCCCTCCCCTCGCGCCCGTGATGTGGTCCCTTGGCAATGCCGATCACCGCCACCTCGTCGGCAATGCCGATCTCCTCCAGCACCGCCATGACGCTGGAAAGCTGGCCTTTGCCGCCGTCGATCAGGATCAGGTCGGGGAGCGTGGTTTCATGTCCGCCCTCCTTCATCTCAGGGTTCTCCTCCCCTTCCGCGAAGTTGCGGAACCGCCGGGCCATCACCTCGCGCATCATCGCGAAGTCATCATTGGTCTGGGCCTCGCGGATGTTGAATTTGCGATACTGGCCCTTCTCGAAGCCCTCCGGCCCGGCGACCACCATCGCGCCCACGGCCTTGGTGCCCTGGATGTGGCTGTTGTCATAAACCTCGATCCGCTGCGGCGGGCTTTCGAGTTCGAGAAACTCGGCCAGTTCGCGGTTGAGCCGCGCCTTGGTGCCGGTCTCGGCCAGCCGCCGTTCGAGCGCCTCCACGGCGTTACGCTGCGCCTGCGCCATCAGCTTGCGCCGGTCGCCGCGTTCGGGGACCGAGAGCCGCACCTTTCGGCCGGCGAGTTCGGACAACGCGGCCTCGATCAGCTCGGTCTCGGGCAGTTCACGATCAACCAGGATCGTCGGCGGCGGGGGCACTTCCTCGTAGAATTGCAGCATCACATCGGCGAGCACCTGCGCCTCGTCCACATCCGCCGTGTGGCGCGGGAAGAGCGCGCGGTGGCCCCAGTTCTGCCCGCCGCGGATAAAGAAGGACTGGACGCTCATCTGCCCCTTGCTGGATGCCAGCGCGAAGACATCGGCATCGCCCAGCCCCTGCGCATTGATCGCCTGCGAGCCTTGAATGAAGGTCGCTGCCCGCAGCCGGTCCCGCAACATCGCCGCCGTCTCGAAATCGAGATTTTCCGCCGCCTCGGCCATCTGCCGCTCCAAGTCCGCCTGCACCGCGCCCGACTTGCCCGACAGGAAGTCCTTCGCCTGCCGCACCAGCGCGTCATAGCCCGGCTCGTCGATCCGCCCCACGCAGGGGGCCGAACACCGCTTGATCTGGTAGAGCAGGCACGGCCGGTCGCGGTTGTTGAAGAAGCTGTCGGTGCAGGATCGCAGCAGGAACAGCTTTTGCAGCGCGTTCAGCGTGGTGTTGACGCTGCCCGCACTGGCGAACGGCCCGTAGTAATTGCCCTTGGCCCGCCGCGCGCCGCGGTGCTTCTGGATGCGCGGGAAGGCGTGATCGGCGCGCAGCAGGATGAAGGGGAAGCTCTTGTCGTCGCGCAGCAGCACATTGAACGGGGGGCGGAAGCGCTTGATAAGCTGCGCTTCCAGAAGCAACGCCTCCGCCTCGGAATTGGTGGTGATGATCTCCATGCTGCGGGTCTGGCTGACCATGCGCTGGAGCCGGCCCGAAAGCTGCGCGATCTGGGTGTAGTTCGCCACCCGCGCCTTGAGGCTGCGTGCCTTGCCGACATAGAGCACCTCGCCGCGGGCATCGAGCATCCGGTAGACGCCGGGGACGGGCTTCAGCACCTTCACTGTCTCGCGGATCGCCTGCACCCCGCCTTCGAGATCGGGCTGCGCGCTCGCGACCGTATAGGCGGCGCGCTCCTCGTTGAAACGCTCCGCACCGCGGGGGTCGTGGGGGGTGCCGGCAGGGGTTTTGGCCATGCCCGCCAGATAGGGACGGAAGGGCGCGATTGGCAATTCCCGCATGTGCGCCTATCCGCGCCTCAATGGATCAGCATGATGTCATTATTCTCGGCGCGGGCGCGGCCGGATTGTTCTGCGCCGGGCAGGCAGGCCAGCGCGGCCTCAGGGTGGCCTTGCTGGAAAAGGCGGAAGGCCCGGGCAAGAAAATCCTGATCTCCGGCGGCGGGCGCTGCAATTTCACCAACCTTGGCGCGGGGCCGGCGAACTACCTCTCCGCCAACCCCCATTTCGCCAAGAGCGCGCTGGCCCGTTACACTCCCGCCGATTTCATCGCGCTGGTCGAAAGGCACGGCATCGCGTGGCACGAAAAGACGCTGGGGCAGCTGTTCTGCGATGGTTCGGCCAAACAGATCGTGGCGATGTTGCTGGACGAATGCCCCGCCGATCGCGTGACGCTGAGCTGCGGGGTCGAGATCGCCGATGTTGCGCGGGGCGAAGATGGCCATTTCACCGTCACCGCCGCCGATGGCCGCCAGTGGCAAGCCCCCGCGCTGGTGATCGCCACCGGCGGGCCTTCGATCCCCAAGATGGGCGCAAGCGATTTCGCATTCCGGCTGGCGCGGCAGTTCGGGCTGAAAGTGGTCGAGCCACGCCCCGCGCTCGTCCCGCTGACGCTGGGGGGCGAGGATGCGCTGTTCCGCGAGTTGTCAGGCGTCGCCGCGCCGGTGCTTGCGCGGGCCGGGAAAGCGCAATTTGCCGAGGCCGCCCTGTTCACCCACAAGGGGCTGTCCGGCCCGGCGATCCTGCAAGTCTCGTCCTATTGGCGGCACGGAGAGCCGGTGGGTGTGACCTTCCTGCCGGATGCAGCGAGCGACTGGTTGCTGGCGGCCAAGCGCGACCGCCCGCGCACGCACCTTCGCACGATCCTGCGCGAAGCCCTGCCCGCACGGCTGGCCGATGCTCTGGCCGACCGGTTGGGGCTTGAGCGGGAACTCGGCAACCTGTCCGACAAGGACCTGCGCGCCGCACAGGCACGGCTCGCCGACTGGCGTTTCAGCCCCAACGGCACCGAAGGCTATGCCAAGGCCGAAGTCACCGCAGGCGGCATTGCCACTGTCGAACTTTCCAGCCGCACGATGGAGGCGGGCAAGGTGCCCGGCCTCTATGCCATCGGCGAGGCGGTGGACGTGACCGGCTGGCTCGGCGGCTATAACTTCCAGTGGGCCTGGGCGAGCGGCTTTGCCTGCGCAGAGGCGCTGGCTGCCGCTCGGCCCTAGAACAGCTTTCTGAGGTCGATCCCCAGATACAGCCCAACTGGGTCGATCACGAAGGGCTGGTAGTTGATCGGCGTGTTGCCCGCATTGTCACGCACCCGGCGCTGGGCATCGAACAGGTTGTCGGCGCGCAAGCTGACCCGCGTGTCCTTCAGGAAGCCTTCGTTCTTGCCGGTGATTTCACCCAGATTGGTGAAGATGCGCAGGTTGAAGGTCACGATATCGTCAAAGAACAGATCGGTGCTGCCGGGCAGGCCCGAACCATCAAGACGGGTCTTGCCGGTGTAGATCCCCGACAGGCGGAAACCCACGCCCTTGCCGAACAGGCCCGCTTCCAGCCGGCTGGAATGGCGCGGCAGGCCGAAGGCGCCGGTCGCCTGACCGTCAAGCTGGTCAAGCGGGGCAAGGCCAGGGGCGATCAGGATTTCATTGTCCAGCTCGATCGCGTGGGTCAGGTTGAAGAAGTAACGGAAGCCCTGCATGTTGCGCCCGCCCGCGAGCGGGTTGAACGCCGGAGCGCCGCCCCCTGCCGGAGCACCGCCGCCCGCAGGCGCACCCGCCCCCGCCTGCTGCGGGGCAGCTGCGCAGAAGCGCTGCTTGAACTGTTCCAGTGCAGCCGGCGGGATCGTGCCATCGGGAGCGCGCGACCGGTCGAGCGCCATCTTGATGAATGCGGGATCGACGCCGGGAAGCTCGGCAGAGACGTCCTCTCCCCGATCGATCTTGCCGACCAGTTCGGCAATCGCTGCCGTGCCATCAGGGCCGCAAGCGCGCTCGCGGAAGGCGGCAATCTGCGGGTTGGTGGCGAGCGCCCCCTGTCCGGGTCCGCGCTGGCCGGGCGCACCGCCGCCCTGCCCGCCGCCCATCATGGCCGGATCAAAGCTGCAGATACGGGTGCGGAACTGTTCCAGCTGGGCCGGATCGACACTGCCATCCGCCGCGCGCACCCGCGCCAGCATCGGTGCGAGACGCGCAGCATCAATGCCGGGGAACTCGGCCGAGATATCCGCGCCGCTATCAATGGCGGCGATCAGCTTCTGGAGGAAGGCCAGCCCGTCATCGGCGCACAGCCGGGTGCGGAACGCCATGAACTGCTCGCGCTGTTCGGCACTGGGGGCACCGCCGCCGCCAAAGCGCATCCCGCCCGCGCCGGCCGGAGCCTGAGCCGCAGGAGCAGGGCCCGTCGTAGGCGGTGCAGGCTGCGCCGCAGCCGTTGCGCCTGCACCAGCCGGGGGCCCGCCAGCCCCGCCGCGTCCGCCGCCGCCCGGGCCGCCGAAGCCGCCGGGACCACCTGCCGGTGCGCCGATGCTGCCATTGGTCGAGAAGATGAACTGGATCCGGTTCGACCGCGTCTCTGCAAAGCTGACCGAGCGCCGGTCAAGCGCGATCAGCCGCCCATCGGCGTTGCGCGTCACACGGCCCGGAAACGCAGCCTCGATCTCGGGAGTGATCTGCGGGAAGGCGCTCACTACATCATCCGAACGGTTGCGGATGTATTCGACCGTGACGCGCGAGTTTTCCCAGAACGGCAGCTGCCAGTTGGCGGCGAACTTCCAGTCGCGCTGGGTTTCCGCCGGAAGCGCCGGGTTTCCGCCGGTGGTGACATCGGCCAGCACCGTCTCGCCACGGCTGAAATCGAACACCGGCACGTTGAAGTTTACGATGGTGGGGTTGCCGAGCGCTCCCAGCCCCGGTGCCACCTCGCGCCAGATATAGGTCGCCGAAAGATCAAGCCCGTCGAACGGCGACCAGTTGAGGCCCGCGTTCCAGTCTCCCAGCACGCCGAAGTCACTGAGGTCCTCGACCCCCGCCTGAAGGTTGAGCGTGAACGTGCCCAGCGCATCGGCCACACCGGCGCGGCGACTGGTGATCGGCACCACCAGGTTCGCACCGGTCGACAGCGTGCGGCGGGTCAGCGTGGCCTCTTGCAACGAACGGGTGTCGGCGCTTTCGATCCGGCGCCAGTCGATCCCGACGTCAAAAGTCGCCAGCAGCTCGCCCGCGGGAAGCTCTCCCAGCGGACCTTCGAGCGTGGTGAGCGACTGGCCGGTAAGCGTGCGGCTGCGGGCCACATCGAACCCGGCAGCGGCATCGGTCGGCAGCGGGCCATCGACAGCCAGAGTGCCCGCCAGTGCAGCCGCTTGCAGGGCAGCAGTGTTGAACCGGCGATCGATCTCGGTCTCGGTCTCGCTCAGCGCACCATCGAAAGTGCTGGTCAGGCGGAAGGCATTGACCGGGCGCGTGATCGAGCCTGCGGTCGAAATCGTATCGGTCGACGAACGGCGCGCCAGCGGGGTTTCCGCCCCGAAGGTGCGAACCAGTCCGGCCGCGGCCGGATCATCGCGCAGCACCACGGTGTTGAGACCGTCAAGGCTGCGGCTTTCATTACGCGCATAGTTGAGGTTGGCGCTGAGCGAGGTGCCGCTGTCGATGATCGCCTTGGCCCACGAAAGGTTGCCATCGAACCCGAAGGTATCGGCCCGCAGACTGCGGAAGGCGGCCTGTTCCGGATCGCCCGGCACACTCGAGACCGAACCCGGCGTCTGGATGATGTTGCGCTCGTCCTCGGTCAGCAGGGTGCTGTCGCTCAGTTCGAGATTGAGATTGAAGCGCCCGCCATCGGCGATCTTCAGAAGGCCGAAATCCTGTTCGGTGCGCACGAATCCCCCGCGCGACGGGGTTTCGAATTCGAGCTCGGCCTGGCGGTTGGAGTAATTGTCCTTGAGGATCAGGTTGATCACGCGCCGATCAGGCGGAAAGCCGAAACGCTGGGCCACTTCTTCGGGAAACACCTCGACCCGCGCCAGCGCCTCGGGCGGATAATTGGCGAATTCGCGGAAAGAACCGATGCGGATGCCGTTCAGCAGGATAACCGGCTGACCGCCGCCGCGTCCGCGGGCCGAACCGGTCTGGGCGCTGATCTGCGCGATCAGATCGGTGATCGAAGTGACGCCTTCGGCCGCGATCGCGCCTTCATCAAGCTGGAGCAGCGGGGCCTGATCCACCACCAGCTGGCCCTTCAGCCGCTTGCCGCTGACGATGATCTCGCCAGCCGAAACCGCGGTGCCGCTGGCGGTTTCGGGTTCGTCCGCGTCATCGGGCTGCGGGACGGCAGCGGGCTGCGGCTGGGTAGTGATGCTGTTGGCCATCAGCGGCATGGCCACCGCAAGGCTTGCAGCGCAGGTGCCGGCGCGCAGCACAGCGCGGGAGAGCGGCGAGAGGTTCATGGTGTCCCTTTACATCAAATCAAAAGCGGGGCGGCTTGTTGCCGGTCCCCGACCGGTCATCCGGATTGCAGCCGGCGCCGTTTCGGCGCTGCATCACCCAGCCTGAACAAAGTCTGTGCGCCCCCTAAAGCACGAGCCTTCCCTTTTGGTTCCCGTATCGCTAAAGCGCAGCCCCGTATCGACGGGCGTATTGTGCGCCGCAAAAGAAACAAAGGAATTTCATGGCCAAGGAAGAACTCCTCGAAATGCGCGGGCGCGTGGTTGAGTTGCTGCCCAATGCGATGTTCCGGGTGGAGCTTGAAAACGGCCATGAAGTGCTGGGCCACACCGCGGGCAAGATGCGCAAGAACCGCATCCGCGTGCTGGTTGGCGACGAGGTGCTGTGCGAACTCACGCCCTATGATCTGACCAAGGCGCGCATCACCTACCGCTTCATGCCGGGTCGCGGCGGCCCCGGCCCGCAATAATCCGCTGCCCTGATGGGCGCGCATCACCTAACCCTTGCTTCGGCATCCCCCCGGCGGCGCGAGCTGCTGGGGCGGCTTGGTCTTGTGCCTGATGCAGTTACGCCGGCCGATATCGACGAACGCCCGCTGAAGGGCGAACTGCCCCGCGCCTATGCCCTGCGCATGGGTCGCGAAAAGGCGCTGGCGGTTGATGCGCCCGGCTTCGTGCTGGCGGGCGATACGGTGGTGGCGGTCGGCCGGCGCATCCTGCCCAAGACCGAAACCGAAAGCGAGGCCCGCGCCTGTCTCGAACTGATGAGCGGACGGCGGCATCAGGTGCTCTCCAGCGTCGTGCTGCGCGCAGCCGACGGCACGCTGCGCGAGCGGCTGTCAGAGACCGTGGTGTGCTTCAAGCGCCTGTCCGCGCAGGAAATTGCCGATTACCTTGCGGGGGGCGAGTGGCAGGGCAAGGCGGGCGGTTATGCGATTCAGGGCGCTGCCGAGGGCCTGGTCGCGTGGATCAGAGGCAGCCATTCGGGCGTCATGGGCCTTCCGCTCTATGAAACGCGGGCGCTACTGAAGGCGGCGGGGTTCAGCCTTGCCTGAATGGCTGATCGAACAGGGCATCGGGGAAACCCGCGCCCTGCTGGTCGAAGGCGATCAGGTCCGTGCGGCGAGGATCGAATGGCCGGGCGAATTGCGTGCCGGTACGCGCTGTGCGGCCAGACTCGCCACCAAGCTGGCAGGCAAGCGGCGCGGGGTTGCCTTGCTCGACAATGGCACCGAGGCTCTGGTCGATCATCTGCCTGCGGGCGTGACCGAGGGGCAAATGCTCGAAATCGTCATTACCCGTGCACCGCTGGCCGAACGCGGGCGGCTGAAACGGGCGCAGGCGCGGGTGGCAGAGGGAAGCGCGCCGCCCTCGCCGATTGACGGTGGCAGGATCGTCCGCCGCTTTCCTGCGGGCTTGTGGGAGGAGGTGTGGCACGCAGCCTCTTCCGCCAGCATCGATTTTGCAGGCGGAGAAATTCTCGTCAGCGTCACTCCGGCCATGACCGTGATCGATATCGACGGTGCGGGCAGCCCGCGCGAGGTGGCGCTGGCTGCGGTTCCCGCGATTGCGCAGGCGCTGGCGTGGTTCGATCTGGGCGGCAATATCGGCATCGATTTCCCGACCCTGTCCGAAAAGGCCGATCGCCGCGCAGTGGACGAAGCGCTGGGTGCGGCACTGGCCGATTGGCGGCACGAACGCACCGCGATGAACGGCTTCGGATTCGTGCAGCTGGTGGCGCGCCTTGAAGGCCCGTCGCTGCTGCACCGATTCGCGCACCACCGCCTCGGCATGGCGGCGCGCATGGCGCTGCGGCGCGGGGAGCTGGCCGATGGCACAGGACGGGTGCTGCTGCTGACAGTCCATCCGGCGCTCAAAGCCAGGCTGAAGGAGCCCTGGCTCGCTGAACTCGCGCGCCGCACGGGCCGCGAAGTGCGGGTGGACACCGATCCCGGGCTTGCCATCGAGGCCGCCCATGCCCAGTTGATGGCAGCATGACCCAGCCTGCTTCCAAACCCTGTCCGATCTGCCGCAAGCCGCGCCAGCCCGATCATGCACCGTTCTGTTCCGAGCGTTGCCGGGACCGCGATCTGGCGCGGTGGTTTTCCGATTCCTACGCCGTCCCCGGCCCGCCCGCCGATCCGGAAGAACTGGCGCAAGAGGACTGGCGCAATCAGGATTGAGGATTGCGCAATAATCCTGCGATCGTGACACGAAACCCCCTTGCCAACCCTGCAAGCCTTCGCCATAGGGCCGCTCTCATTTGCTCGCCGGGGCAGCCGAATGGCTCAATCCCGTCGCTCGCAGCGAATGCCCGAGTAGCTCAGGGGTAGAGCAGCGGATTGAAAATCCGCGTGTCGGTGGTTCAAATCCGCCCTCGGGCACCATTCGCTGAAAAGGGCCAAACGCCCAGAGGGAAACTGCCAATGTCCCGCCGCACCAAACTCTACGAAGGCAAGGCCAAGATCCTTTACGAGGGTCCCGAACCCGGCACGCTGATCCAGTATTTCAAGGATGATGCGACCGCCTTCAACGCGGAAAAGAAGGGCACGATCAACGGCAAGGGCGTGATCAACAATCGCATCAGCGAGCATGTGTTCACCCGCCTCGCCCATATCGGCATCCCGACGCACTTCATCCGCCGCCTCAACATGCGCGAGCAGCTGATCCGGCAGGTCGATATCATCCCGCTCGAAGTGGTGGTGCGCAATGTCGCCGCAGGGTCAATCAGCAAGCGCCTCGGCATCGAGGAAGGCGAGCCGCTGCCGCACACGCTAATCGAATACTACTACAAGGACGATGCGCTCGGCGATCCGCTGGTGGCCGAAGAACACATCGCCTGCTTCAACTGGGCCTCGAACGAGGAGATGCACGACATTTCCTCGATGGCGATCCGCATCAATGATTTCATGTGCGGGATGTTCGCGGCAATCGACATCCGCCTGGTGGACTTCAAGCTGGAATTCGGGCGGCTGTACGATGGCGATTACAGCCGCGTGATCCTGGCCGACGAAATCAGCCCCGATGGCTGCCGCTTGTGGGACATGGCCACCGGCGAAAAGCTCGACAAGGACCGCTTCCGCCGCGATCTGGGTGGCGAGGAAGAGGCTTACCGCGAAGTCGCGCGCCGTCTCGGCCTGCTGAACGGCGAGGATAATGGCCCGGGCGAGGTATTCGACCTCTCCCACGCCCGCTCGCGCCTGCGCAGCACGCCCCCGCTGAAAAAGTAAGCCACGAAAAACAGGCTGACAGCCGCGTTCCAGGCTCTAGTCTTTCCGGCAATGCCCCTTTTGCCGAAAGACCTTTCAATCTGATGCGCACCTCCCTGCTGACCGCCAGCCTGATGCTGGCGCTTTCGCCGCTTGCCTTTACCACCGCGCTGGCCGTGCAGGATGCACCTGTTGCGGTCGCGGCCACCGAAGCGCCAGCGCCGGTCTGGGCGTTCGAGCAAAGCGATGTGCCCGTCGATCCCGGCTACACTTTCGGGCAACTCGACAACGGGATGCGCTACATCATCCGCCGCAACGCCACGCCCGAAGGCACCGCCCTAGTGCGGATGCGGATCGATTCGGGGTCGCTGGAGGAGACCGACAGCGAACGCGGGCTTTCGCACTTCCTTGAACACATGGCCTTCAACGGGTCCAAGGGCATCCCCGAAGGCGAAATGATCAAGCTGCTCGAACGCGAAGGGCTGGCTTTCGGTGCCGATACCAATGCTTCGACAGGCTTCGATGCGATCACCTACATGCTCAACCTGCCGCGCAACGATGAAGCGCTGCTGGGCACCGCGCTGATGCTGATGCGCGAAACCGCGAGCGAGCTCACCATCGCGCAGGACGCGGTCGAGCGCGAACGCGGCGTGATCCTTGCCGAACGGCGCGACCGGGCCGGCTTCCAGCAGCGCAATTTCGAGGACAACGTCGCATTTCTCGCCCCGCAGGCGCGTTATGGCAAGCGCTTGCCAATCGGCACCCCCGAAGTGCTCGGAAGCGCGAGCGCCGAGCAGATCAGGGCGCTTTACAGCCGCACCTATACGCCATCGAACACAGTGCTGGTGGTGATCGGGGACTATTCGGTCGAGGTGGTGGAAGCCGCAATCCGCGAACGCTTTGCCAGCTGGCAGGCCGCCCCCGCTCCGGCAAAACCGGTCACCGGCCCGATCGACCTTGCCGCCAAGGGGTTGACCGATATCCACATCGACCCTGCCCTGTCCGAAAGCGTCACCATCAGCCGCCTTGCCCCCTGGCGGGACGAGCCTGACACGATCGCCAATCGCAAGGCCGCCGCCCAGCGCAGCCTCGGCTACGCGATCATCAACCGCCGCCTGGCCCGCCTGGCCCGCGGCGAAGGCGCACCATTTCGCGGTGCCAGCTTCGGTTCGGGCGATCTGTTCGAAGACGCGCAGATCACCAGTCTCACGGTCAACACCGCCGATGGCGAATGGAAGAAAGGCGTGCTTGCCGCCACGCGCGAAGTCAATCAGGCGCTCGCCTTCGGCTTCACCCGGGCCGAGGTCGATGAACAGCTCGCCAACCGCCGCACCGCACTGGAAAACGCGGTGAAAGCCAAGGATACGGCAAGCCATTCGGCCTTCGTGGGCGCGGCGCTGGCACTGGTCAGCGATGAACGGGTGCCGGTGACACCCGAATGGCAACTGGCCGAGTTCGAGCGGCAGCTCGCCGACATGACGCCCGAAGCGATCTGGCAGGCAGTCCGCAGCGATGCCGCGCCGCTGGAAGATCCCCTGATCCGCTTTACCGGGCGCACCGCACCCGAAGGCGCCGAGACCGCGCTGCGCACTGCCTTTCTGGAAGGCATGGCCCTGCCCATCGCAGCCCCTGCCGATAACGGCCCGCTGGCTTTCGGCTATACCGACTTCGGCACGCCCGGCAGCGTGGTGTCCGACAGCATCGAACCCCGGCTCGGCCTGCGGATGATCCGCTTTGCCAACGGGGTGCGGCTGACTCTCAAGAAGACCCCGGTGCGCGAAGACCGCATTGCCTTCAGCCTCGCGATTGACGGGGGCAATCTGATGAACACCGCCGAGGCACCGCTGCGGGTCGCGCTGACGGATTCGCTCGCGCTGGGCGGGCTGGGCAAGCACAGTCAGGATGAACTCGCCAGCGTGCTGGCCGGGCGCAGCGTGGGAATTGCGCTGGGGAGCGGGGCGGAAACCTTTGCCTCGTCAGGCACCACCACCCCGCGCGATCTGCTGCTGCAATTGCAGGCCATGACCGCGCTGCTGACCGATCCGGGATACCGGCGCGAGGGCGAGGAGCGGTTCCGCAAGGGGATCGAGGATTACTTCGCCACGCTCGATGCGACACCGGGCCGCGCGCTCAGCACGGCGCTGGGCGGCATCCTGTCGGACAATGACCCGCGCTTCAGCCTGCAACCGAAGGAAGCCTTTCTCGCGCTCGACTATGCCGGACTGAAAACCGCAATCGGCGACCGGCTGGCGAAGGGTGCGATCGAACTGGCGCTGGCTGGCGATTTCGACGAGGCCGAGGCGATTGCCGCGGTCGCCGCCACGCTGGGCGCGCTGCCCGCGCGCGAGCCCGAATTCAACCTGCGCGAGGACGCCCGCAACCGGAACTTTACCGCCGCTCGCGGCCCGCGCACCCTGACCCACAAGGGCGAGGCCGATCAGGCACTGGTGCAGTGGATCTGGCCCACCACCGACGACAGCGATCATGCCGAAACCCTGCGGCTCGGCCTGCTGGCGCGGGTCATGCGGATCGCCCTGACCGACAAGCTGCGCGAGGAGCTGGGGCAGGCCTATTCGCCGTCGGCAGGCGCGGGCAACAGCCGCACCTATCGCGGTTATGGCACCTTCAGCCTCACTGCCTCGGTCGATCTGGCCGAAGTCGCCGCGACCCGGGCCGCTGTGGCCGAACTGCTCGCCGAACTGCGCGCCGCGCCGCTGTCTGCCGACATGGTCGAGCGTGCGCGGCGCCCGCTGCTGGAGGAATATGACAACGCGCTCAAGGATCTGGGCGGCTGGATCAACCTTGCGGCCCGCGCCCAGAGCGAGCCTGACCGGCTGGAGCGCTGGCACGCAGCGCCCGGCCTGCTGCGGGCCATCTCGCCCGAAGACCTGCACCAGACCGCGCTGAAGTGGCTCACCCCCGATGGCGCGGTCGAATTACTGGTCGAGCCTGCCGCCAAGTAAGATCGGACAAAGAAAAAGCCGGCAGGTCGCCCCCTGCCGGCTTTCCCCGTCTGGTGTTCCTTCCCCGCAAGGAAGGCCCTCCCTTAGCCTTGCAACCGGCTCAGTACTTGACGCTCAGCATCGCGCCGATGACGCGCGGATCGTTCACGAAAGCGGTGTTGTTGTTGAAGTCCACCACGCCGAGCACGTTGTCCTCATCGGTGATGTTGCGGGCAAAGGCCGCCACTTCCCACTGGCCGTTGTCGCCCGAATAGCCGATCTTCAGGCCACCCTCGATCCGGCTGCCCGCGTTGAATTCGCGGCTTTCATACAGCAGGAAGTTGGTTTCACCCAGATAGGTCCAGTCGGTGAAGATGAAGAATTCGCCGCTGTTGCCCACCGGGATGGCGTAACGGGCGGTGAAATCGCCGCTCCATTCGGGCGCGTTGGGGAAGGGATTGCCGTCGATCAGCGCACGGGTGCTGCCGCCGATCACGCGGGTCGGATCGGTCACGGTGCACTGCGCGCAGATGCCCACCGCCAGGTTGGAATCCTGGATTTCGGTGTTGTTGTAGGCCACGCCCAGCGTCACCAGAAACTCCGGCGAAATCTGGAACGCACCGTCGAATTCGACGCCCCATGCCTCGCCCTTGTTGGCGTTGATCAGCTGCACGAGGTTGCCCGCGCCGCCCACAGCGGTGAACTGCGGGTCTTCGACGGTGTAGTAATAGACCGCACCGTTCAGACGGACGCGGCGATCGGCCAGCTCGCTCTTGAAGCCGACTTCGTAGGAGGTGATGTTTTCCGACTGGGCCACCGAAGGCGGGTTGAAGAAGGCAACATCGCGGCCCTGGATGGTCGGCGCGCGGAACGAATTGGCCACCTTGGCATAGACGCTGGCATCGTCCGACACATCGGCAAACAGGCTGATGTCCCAGTCGAACTGGTCATCGCCGACGCTCACCGGCTGGGGCGCCGCGCCCGAGCGGACGAAGAACGCCTTCTGGTCATCGGTATAACGCAGGCCGCCGGTCACCCGCAGGCTTTCGGTCAGCTGGTAGGACAACTGGCCGAACAGCGCCCACGCCTCGTTGGTGTGGTTGACAGTCACCGGCGGCGGGAAGGTGAAGCCGACGGTCGTGACATCGAAATCGCTTTCGAAGTAGAACCCGCCAACCTGCCAGCCGAGCGGTCCGTCGCCGTTCGAGGCAAGGCGGATTTCCTGCGTGGTCTGTTCGAGATCGATCGAGTCCTGCGTGTCCGACGGGAACGGGATCAGGCCCGGCCCGCCGCCACCCGGCAGGAACACCGCGCCGAAGCCGCCATCGATATCGCCGCGGCTGGAACCTTCGCTGGTCCAGTGGCTGGTGATCGACGTCAGCGTTGCGCCGTCGAATTCATAGGCCGCAGTCAGGGTCGCGCCGAACTGCCGGTAGTTGGCCCGGTTGCCGCCGCCCGCATCGTAGAACACGGTATTGCGGTCATAATTGGCGTTGAGGTTGTTGTTGCCCGGGCCAAGGATGTTGGCACGGAAGAAGGTCGACGAACCATCGAGGTCGCGGAAATTGACCGCCGCCAGCACGCTCGCGCGGTCACCCGGCGTGAACAGCAACTGCCCGCGGGCAGCGAAATCGGTGAAGCTGCCCAGAACGTTGTCGCGGTTGGTGAAGCCGTTGTCGATCCAGTCGCCGCGCGATTGCATCTGCGCCGAAACGCGGAAGGCCAGCACATCCTGCACGATCGATCCGCCCACCGCGCCGTTCAGCGACATGGTGTCGAGGCTGCCGAACGAAAGCGCGGCGGCAACGCTGGTGTCGTGGCTCGGCTTGATCGAATCGATCTTGACGATCCCGGCCGGCGTGTTGCGGCCGAACAGCGTCCCCTGCGGCCCGCGCAGCACTTCGACGCGCTCGACATCGAAGATCGGGAAGCTCTTGAGCGTGACGCTCTCCATCACGACGTCATCGAGGATGACCGAGACCGGCTGCGAGGCGGCGAGATCGAAATCGGTATTGCCCAGCCCGCGAATGTAGAAACGCGGCGCGACGCGGCCGTTCGAGCTTTCGACGTTGAGGCCGGGCGCGGTGCCGGCCAGCGCGGTGATATCGCCCGCCGCGCTGAAAATCGCGCCCACGCGCTCGGAGTCGAGGATGTCAGCCGAAACCGCAACGTCCTGAAGGTTTTCCTCGCGGCGGTTGGCGGTCACGATGATGGTGGCAAGCTGGCCCTCGGTTTCCGAGGCGCCCGCCTCCTGCGCGGCGGCAGGTGCGGCAAAGCCGATGGCAGCGGCCAGCACGGTCGAAGCGGCCCATGCGGCGCGAATGGCAGTAAAGCGGTGAGACATCGAACGACCTCCTTGATGGGAAGGATGGAGAGGGGGTGATCGCGCCGCTGGCAGTTTTGCGCGATTCGCGCGAGGTCGCAGGGACCGAAATATGGCGCGAAGGTGCTTCTCCGGAGGCAATCTTGGGACCATTGTTGCACGAAGGTTACAATATGGCCCGTCTTTGACCGGCACATGACAATCCGGCCATGCGCACCGCCGGTGCAGAAGCCGCATCAGCGCGATTGCGCGCTGGCGCTGGCGCGCTATAGCGGCGCCACGACCCCCGCCCCGCCCCGCTCGCGGCCAAACTGGAGCCATGACCCATGCAAGTTCGTGTTCTCGTCCGACTGAAGCCCGGCGTGCTCGATCCGCAGGGTCGTGCGGTGCATCATGCTCTGGAGGGCATGGGCTTTTCCGGGGTCGAAGATGTGCGGGTGGGCCGCCTGATCGAACTCGATGTGGCAGACGGCACCGATCATGCCACTCTGACCGCGATGTGCGAAAAGCTGCTGGCCAACACCGTGATCGAAAGCTTCACCATCGAGGGCCCGGGCGAGCCCGAAGGAGCCAAGTGATGGGCTTCCGCGCCGCTGTTGTCACCTTCCCCGGCTCCAACTGCGACCGTGACATGGCGGTGGCGCTCGAGGCGGTTTCGGGCACCCCTGCCTTGCGCGTTTGGCACGGCGATGCCGATCTGCCCGAACGGCTTGATCTGATCGCGCTGCCGGGCGGCTTTTCCTATGGCGATTACCTGCGTTCCGGGGCGATGGCAGCGACCAGCCCGATCATGCGCGCCGTCGTGGCAGCTGCGGCACGCGGCGTGCCGGTGCTGGGCGTGTGCAACGGCTTTCAGGTGCTGACCGAAGCGCGCCTGCTGCCCGGCGCACTGCTGCGCAATGCCGGCCAACGCTTCATCTGCCGCACTGTCGGCCTGACGGTTGAAAACACGGCTTCGCTGTTCACCACTGGCTATTCGGCGGGCGAGGCGATCCGCATTCCGGTCGCGCATCACGATGGCAATTACTACGCCGATGCCGACACGCTTGACCGACTGGAAGGCGAAGGCCGCGTGGCGTTCCGTTACACCGAAGCCGTCAACGGATCGGCGCGCGACATCGCGGGCGTGCTTAGCGACAATGGCCGCGTGCTCGGCATGATGCCGCACCCCGAACGGGCGATCGAACCGGCTGCGGTTGCCGCTCTGGGCGGTTCTGACGGTCGCCGCCTGTTCGAAAGCATCCTCGCCGCTTTTGCCACTGCCTGACAGCGGGCCTGATCAGGCGCGCAGCTGGCGCGCTATCGCAAACAGCTTGCGGGCTTCGTCTGCACCCATGGGCCGACCGAAGTAATAACCCTGAATCTTGTCACAACCGAGGTTGCGGATCAGTTCGGCTTCCTCGGCGGTCTCGACGCCTTCTGCCGTCGTCGTCATGTCGAGGCTTGTGGCCATCGCCACCACCGCATTGATGATCGCGAGGCTTTCGGCGCTCCCCTGCGCTGCCCCCTGCACGAAGGAGCGATCGACCTTGATCGTCGAGAACCGCAGCTTGCGCAGGTAGCCGAGTGACGAATAACCCGTGCCGAAGTCGTCGAGAGCCACCGAACAGCCCAGCGCCATCACCTTTTCCAGCGCGTTGCGGGCCACGGTCGCATCGCGCAGGAAGATGCTCTCGGTCACTTCCACCTCGAGCCGTTCGGGCCTGAGGCCGCTGCTCGCCAGCGCTTCGACCACATCGTCATGGAAGCCGGGCTCCAGCAGCTGTTCGGGCGAGACATTGACGTTGATCTTGACGTGATCGGGCCAGTTGCGCGCTTCTTCGCAGGCCTTGCGCATCACCCACTTGCCAATCGGCACGATCAGGCGGGTATCTTCTGCCAGCGGGATGAACTTGCCGGGGCTGACAAAGCCGTGCTCCGTGCTGTTCCAGCGCACCAGCGCCTCGAAGCTGACCACGCTTTCGCTGCGGGCATCGACCACGGGCTGGTAGTGCAGAAGCATCTCGTCACGGCCCAGCGCCTTGCGCAGCGCCACTTCGAGCTTGCGACGCTCCTCTGCCGAGGCGTGCAGCACGGGCTCGAACCGGCAATGTTCGCCGCCGCCCAGATCCTTGGCGCGGTAGAGCGCAAGGTCGGCGTTGCGCATCAGTTCTTCGACGCTGTGCCCGTCACGTGGCCCTTCGGCCGATCCGACGCTGGCGCCGACATAAAGGGTGTGGTGATCGACCTGATAAGGTTCCGACAGGCGATCGATCACGCGCCGCGCCAGATCGCGGATCATCGCGGCCGAGCTGATATCGCGCATCACGATGGCGAATTCGTCGCCCCCGAGACGCCCGACCATCTGGTTTTCGCCCATCAGCGACTGCAACCGCGCCGAAACCTGCGCCAGCAGCTTGTCGCCGGTGAGGTGGCCGAGCGAATCGTTGACCGACTTGAAGCGGTCGAGATCGACCATCAGCAACGCGCAGCGCGTGCGCCATTGCTGGGCATAGCGCAGCGATTCACCCAAAGCCTCGGTCAGTTGCAGGCGGTTGGGCAGCTGGGTGAGCGTATCGTAGCGGGCGAGATAGGCGATCTTCTCGGACGATTTGCGCTGTTCGGTCACGTCCGAACCGACACCGCGGAAACCGGAAAAACGGCCCTGTTCATCACGCATCGGGGTGCCCGAAAGCTCCCACCAGCGCTCCTCTCCCAGAATCGAGACCTGCACCAGCAGGTTGGAGAAATTCTCGCGGTTCTTGAGCCGCTCGGCAAGGTCATGCAGGCTCGGCGGAAACTGCCCGCTTTCCCAGTTGGCCCCGGCAATCATTTCCAGCAGCGGACGCCCTTCGATCGCCGCCTGTGCCCGTCCCAATGCAAAGGCGAAACGCGGCGATACCGCACGCAGGCGGCGGCCGGGATCGACTTCCCACAGCCAGTCCGCCTCGTTCTCCTCGAACTCGCGCAGCAGCAGCGAGACGACCTCTTCCTTTTCCAGCACGGCAGCTTCGGCAATCCGCACCTTCAGGTAAGTGGAGCGCACCTGGATCGTGCCGGCGATGCTAGCGATGGTGAAGAGCGACACTCCACCCGCAGCCAGCCATTTCCCCTCCAGCGCGAGGCATGCCATCGCTCCCAGGCCGAGGATCGCATTGTAAATCAGCACCCCCAGCGGCGAGGTGGAAAAGACGAATGTGGACGACATCATCAGCACAAGCAGCACGAGCAGCAAGGTGAACTGCTCGGCTCCTCCGCCGAGATAGGGGAAAGCCATCAGTGCAGCGACCCAGCACGACGACGAGGCAACCGCATTGATGTTCTGCCAGCGCTCCAGCGTCGCCCGTTCGCCGCGAGTCGCCGGATCGGCCACTTTCAGATCAATGTCCCGCGATTTGTAGAGCACGAAGGCGAGCACGACCGCCCACAGACCAACCGGTGCCAGGCCGATCAGCGGCGCGAACACCACCGCAACGAAGGCCATGACGATGGCGTTGGCAAACAGCCGGTTACGGCTCGCCCGTACAAGCTCCGAATATTCCTCTCCGCGCAGACGCAGCGGATCGAAGGCAGGATTGCGCGACAGGCCGAGCACGTCCGAGATCGGCAGATCGACCGGAACTTCTGCGGAGAGGGATGCTGGCTGGTAACTCACCCCGACGCTGTTAACGTCCAATAGTTAGGGCCCGGTAAAGCGCGGCAGAAAAGTGCGACGGTTACTGGTTAACCGGCGCGCAGGCTTTTGCGCTGCTATTCCACCGTCACCGACTTGGCGAGATTGCGCGGCTGGTCGACATCCGTGCCCTTCACCACTGCGACGTGATAAGCCAGCAATTGCACAGGGATGGCATAGACCAGCGGCGCGATCAGCGGGTGGACAACCGGCATTTCGATGGTGGCGATGCAGCCCTCGCCCGCTTCAGCAAGGCCTTTGGCATCGGAAATCAGCACCACCTGCCCGCCGCGGGCGCGCACTTCTTCCATATTCGAGACGGTCTTTTCGAACAGCGGCCCGGAAGGTGCGATCACCACCACCGGCACCTTGTCGTCGATCAGCGCGATGGGGCCGTGCTTCATCTCGCCAGCAGCATAGCCTTCGGCGTGGATATAGCTGATTTCCTTCAGTTTCAGCGCCCCTTCCAGCGCCAGCGGATAATCCTGCCCGCGCCCCAGATACAGCACGTCACGGGCCGGTGCGATCAGGTGGGCCATGGCGGCGATGCTGTCGTCATGGGCGAGCGCAGCGTTGAGCGCTGCGGGCGTTTCCAGCAGATGGCGGACAATCTCGGCCTCCTCGGCACGGGACAGGCGGCCCTTCTTCACCGCCATATGCGCCGCCAGCGCCGCCAGAACGGCCAGCTGGCAGGTGAAGGCCTTGGTCGAGGCGACGCCGATTTCCGGCCCTGCATGGGTTGGCAACAGCAGATCGGCCTCGCGCGCCATGGTGCTGGTCGGCACGTTGACCACCACTGCGATGGTCTGGCCATTGGCCTTGCAATGGCGCAGCGCGGCCAGAGTATCGGCGGTCTCCCCGCTCTGGGAGATGAACAGCGCAAGGCCGCCTTCCTCCAGCACCGGCTGACGATAGCGGAATTCCGAGGCGACATCGATGTCGACCGGCACGCGGGCGAATTGCTCGAACCAGTATTTCGCCACCATCCCGGCATAGAAGCTGGTGCCGCAGGCGACGATGGTCAGGCGGCGCACGCTCGACAGGTCGAAGTCAATCTGCGGCAGCGCCACCGAATTGTCCGACCGGCGCAGATAGGAACCGAGCGTCTGCGCCACCACGGTGGGCTGTTCGTAGATTTCCTTCTGCATGAAGTGGCGGTAATTGCCCTTCTCCACCGCCGCCGCCGAAGCGCCCGATGCGCGGATTTCGCGGGTGACGGGGGTGTTTGCGGCATCATAGATCTGTGCCGAATCGCGCCGGATCACCACCCAGTCGCCTTCTTCGAGATAGGTGATGCGCTGCGTCAGCGGAGCGAGCGCCAGCGCGTCCGAACCGAGATACATTTCGGCCTCGGCCCCTTCGGGGCCATAACCCAGCACCAGCGGCGAGCCGAGCCTTGCGCCGATCAGGAGATCGGGATGCTGGCGAAACGCGATGGCGAGCGCAAAGGCCCCGCGCAGGCGCGGCAGCACCTCGCGCACCGCCTCGACCGGATCGGCACCGGCTTCGACTTCTGCGGAGACCAGGTGGGCGACCACCTCGCTATCGGTCTCGCTTTCGAACACCCGGCCCCTGGCGGCGAGTTCGGCGCGCAGTTCCTTGAAGTTTTCGATGATGCCATTGTGCACGATCGCCACTTCACCCGTGGCATGGGGGTGGGCATTGGCCGCAGTCGGCGCGCCGTGGGTCGCCCAGCGGGTATGCGCGATGCCGACGTTGCCGGGGGCAGGATCGCCCGCCAGCACGGTCACCAGATTGGCGAGCCGCCCTTCGGCCCGGCGGCGCACCAGAGCGCCTTCGTGCAGGGTGCAGATCCCGGCGCTGTCATAGCCGCGATACTCCATCCGCCTGAGGCCATCGACCAGCCGTTCGGCAACGCTGTTGTGGCCTACGATCCCGATAATGCCGCACATGACTGCTTGTCCTTCGTGGAATTTGCCTGAAGCTCTAACCGCAAGCGCCTTAACAACAAACCCTGCCTCAGGCCTGGGCGCGAGATTTCCCCGCCTGCCACAGATATAGCCCCGCCCCGACGATCAGGGCCGCACCGGTCAGCGTCATCGCATCCGGCCGGTCACCGAACCACCACCAGCCGAGCGCAATCGCTGTCAGCATCTGGACATAGGACGCGGGCGCCACCGCCGCAGCACCGGCACGCGCCGCGCCGACATAGACCAGCCAGTGCGCCGTGCTGGCGGTGACTGCAACGATCGCGCAGCGGGCCGCCACGTGCCATTCCGGCCAGCCGAAATCGAGCGCGGCCACCCCCGACAGCTTTGCCGCAACCGCGCCCGCGATCAGGACCGGGGCGCAAACCACTGCCACGAACACCTGCATCGACAGCGCGCTGCCCTGCCCTGCGCTCGCGCGGTTGGTGATCATCAGCAAGGCCATGAACAGCGCCGAATTGAGCGGTAGCAGCGCTGCCAGCCCCAGTTCCGCCAGATTGGGGCGCAGCACGATCAGCACGCCCGCAAATGCCGCCAGCGATGCCAGCCACACGCGGCGGTGCACCGTCTCCCCCAGCAGCGGCCCGGCAAGCAGCTGGGTGAGCACCGGCGACAGGAAGCCGATCGCCATCGCTTCGGCCAGCGGCATCAGATAGATCGCCGAAAAGAAGCTGACCGATGCCACCGCCAGGCAGATGCCCCGCGCCAGCTGCAACCACGGGTGCGAGGGGACGAACGCCCGCGGCCCTTCGCTGCGCAGCAACAGCAACGACAATGCCGCCGCACCGATGCTGAAGCGCAGCGCCGCCACCGCGATGGCCGGCCACGCGCCCGCCATCGATTTGACGACAGCATCCCCCACCGAAAGGCAGGCAAAACCGGCCAGCGCCAAGCCCAGCCCGCTGCGGTGGTGATCGTTCATGGCGCGGCCCTTTGCGACCCCGCAGGCTGCATTGCAAGCACCGCTCTGCATCGCGATCCGGGCGCGGCGAGAGATTTAGGAAAAAACAACCTTTCCTGCCTATTCACCATTTTTCGAGACGCCACGTTCGCATGATCGGGGCGAGTGACGCACAGTTGATGAGAGGCTCGGGGGCCGGGAATGAGCGCATTTGGCAAAAAAGGTAACGTTGGCGGGGTGAAGCCCGGTGCACGTCCTGCCTTTGGTGTGGCCCGTCCGATGAAGGGCGCGGGCGCACCGGCAATGCGCGGGGGCGAACAGTTTCCGCCGCTCCCCGGCGAAGGCGGTTCTGCCCGCCCGGCAGCAGCTGTCCCCTCGCCCGCACCCAGCCGCCCAACCTCGACCGCAGAGGCGATGGACCGCCTCAACGAACGCATGGCGGCAATCAGCGAAGCCAATTCCGAAGTCGGCGGGTTTGAAGCCAGCGTCCACAAGATCAAGGAACAGGTGCTCCCGCGCCTGCTCGAACGTGTCGATCCCGAAGCGGCGGCGACGCTTTCCAAGGAAGAGCTCTCCGAAGAATTCCGCCCGATCATCATGGAAGTGCTGGCCGAGCTGAAGGTCACGCTCAACCGGCGCGAGCAATTCGCGCTGGAAAAGGTGCTGATCGACGAACTGCTCGGCTTCGGTCCGCTGGAAGAACTGCTCAACGATCCGGACGTGTCCGACATCATGGTCAACGGGCCGGACCAGACCTACATCGAAAAGAAGGGCAAGCTGCAACTCGCCCCGATCCGCTTCCGCGATGAACAGCACCTGTTCCAGATCGCCCAGCGCATCGTCAACCAGGTCGGCCGCCGCGTCGACCAGACCACGCCGCTGGCCGACGCCCGCCTGAAAGACGGCAGCCGTGTGAACGTGATCGTGCCGCCGCTTTCGCTGCGCGGCACTGCGATCTCGATTCGTAAGTTTTCCGAAAAGCCGATCACCATCGACATGCTGCGCGACTTCGGGTCGATGTCGGACAAGATGGCAACCGCGCTGAAGATTGCGGGCGCGTGCCGGATGAACATCGTCATCTCGGGCGGTACCGGCTCCGGTAAGACGACGATGCTCAATGCCCTGTCGAAGATGATCGACCCGGGCGAGCGCGTGCTGACCATCGAAGACGCGGCGGAACTTCGCCTGCAGCAGCCACACTGGCTGCCGCTCGAAACCCGCCCGCCGAACCTTGAAGGGCAAGGCGCAATCACCATCGGCGACCTTGTGAAGAACGCCCTGCGTATGCGCCCGGACCGCATCATCCTGGGCGAAATTCGCGGCGCGGAGTGTTTCGATCTCCTCGCGGCGATGAACACCGGTCACGATGGTTCGATGTGTACGCTCCACGCCAACAGCCCGCGCGAATGCCTTGGCCGTATGGAAAACATGATCCTGATGGGCGACATCAAGATCCCGAAGGAAGCCATCAGCCGCCAGATCGCCGAATCGGTCGACCTGATCGTGCAGGTCAAACGTCTGCGCGACGGTTCGCGCCGCACCACCAACATCACCGAGGTGATCGGGATGGAAGGCGACGTGATCGTGACGCAGGAGCTGTTCAAGTTCGAATATCTCGACGAGAGCGAGGACGGGAAAATCCTCGGCGAATTCCGCTCGTCGGGCCTGCGCCCCTACACGCTGGAGAAGGCGCGGCAATTCGGGTTCGATCAGGCGTATCTTGAGGCCTGCCTCTGACGAGGCAGGCGCTATCGACCCCTCCGGGCCGATAGCTTCGGCCTAACCGGCCGGCGCGCGGTCGCGCTTGCGAACCCTACGGGTTCGTTTTTGTGGCCTGCCTTTGTGGCAGGCGGTTCGGCCTAACCGGCCGGCGGCCGGTCGGCCTTGCGGCGCCAAAGGCGCCGTTTGGGCAAGATCGAAGTGCCCGCTACATTTTCCCGATAACAGCGGGCAATCCCATCGCGAGGCACCCGCCGCCGATGATTGCGGCGAGCATGAACAGGCCCATCCACGGCACCCAGCCGACCTGTTCCAGCCGCCCGATATCGCGCTGCCTTGTCCGGCGCCGTTCCATCAGTCCCGCAAAGCCGGCAAACACCCAGAACAACCCGCCCACCAGCGCAAGCCGCGCCGCATCGCTCAGCAGTTCGAATTGGGTGATAGCGTCCATACCGCGCGCATATGGGGCTCTGGCGCGCTTGCGCAATCCCCGGCGCTGGGCCAAGTCCGGCAGCGATGGATGGCTCGATCGCCCGCCCCCGCCCGTTGCTCGCGCTGTTTGTCCGGCTGCTGGCCGCTTTTGCGCTCGCCACCATGGGCATGCTGGTCAAACTGGCGGGAGAACGCGGCGCGCACCTCGTCGAACTGATTTTCTGGCGACAACTCATCACCATGGCCCTGCTCGGCGCGGGGCTGATGCTGACCGGCAGGCTGGCGATGCTGAAAACGCAGCGCCTGCCCGCCCATGCCCGCCGCGCTGCAACCGGCCTTTTGGGGATGCTGTTCACCTATGGCGCGGTGCTGCTGCTGCCGCTGGCCGAAGCAACCACGCTGGGTTTTACCGCACCGGTCTTTGCCGTGCTGATCGCCATGGTGCTGCTGCGCGAGCGTATCGGGCCCTATCGCTGGGGCGCAGTGGCGATGGGATTTGCAGGCGTGATCGTCGTGATGCAGCCCTTTGGCGGATTTCACGACGGCGTGACGCCCGCAGGCGTTTTCGTGGGCCTCGTCGCGCCCTTCATGGTCGCACTGATCAGCTTCCAGATCCAGGATCTCAACACCACCGAAAACCCGTGGAGCATCGTCTTCTGGTTCGCCGCACTCACCACGCCGGTGGCCGCGCTTGCCCTGCCCTTTGTTGCAGCGGCGCACGATCCGCTGACATGGTCGCTGATCCTCGGCATGGGCCTTGTCGGAGCGGCGGCACAGATGCTGCTGACCACCTCGCTGCGGTTCGGCTCGGCAGCGGTGATCCTGCTGATGGATTACACCGCGCTGCTGTGGGCGAGTTTCTACGGCTACACCGTCTTCGACCGCGCTGCGCCTGCCAGCCTGTGGCTCGGCGCGCCGCTGATCATTGGCGCAGGGCTGCTGATTGCCTGGCGCGAGCGGCAGCTGGCCAAGGCCAACCGTGTCGCTTCAGCGGCGAGTCAGGAATAATTTTTCATGCTTGTGCGTTGATGTATCGAAGCCTTCGAAAGGAAACCCGACCATGTTTCGCAAGACCCTGATCGCCGCTGCCCTTGCCGCGCTGACGCTGACCGGCACAACTGCCTGCAACACTGTCGAGGGCGTGGGCGAGGATATCAAATCGGTGGGCCGCGCCGGCAAGCGCGCGATTGACTGATCTGGGCCACCTTCGGTGACGCATACC
>NZ_JBREHG010000010.1:7500-109704 GCF_056848235.1 Erythrobacter sp. RANMB8 | reverse complement strand
GGGGCCCCGGATCAAGTCCGGGGCGGGGTGATCTTCATATCAGGGGGCCATCATAAGCCGGGTTCTGTCTCCTCAGGCTGTATCCCTTGCGGGACGGGCCTGCGGTGGCAGCCATTCATCTGGGCCGGCGATTGCTCGACGGCTCTAGCAGCCAACCCGGGTCCTCCGGCGCGAAACACGCTTGCCCCCCTTGCGGGAGGCGCGGGACCCCTATTCGGCCTTGCTCCGGGTGGGGTTTGCCATGCGGTGGCTGTTGCCAGCCCCCCGGTGCGCTTTTACCGCACCCTTTCACCCTTGCCTGTCCCCCGTTTCCGGGGCCATCGGCGGTTTGCTCTCTGTGGCACTTTCCCTTGCCCCGCCCGAAGGCGGAACCGGCGGGCGTTACCCGCCACCCTTGTTTCGTGGAGCCCGGACTTTCCTCGCATCCGAAAGGACACGCGGCTGCCTCAGGCCCCCTGACGGGGCGGGATATAGTCGCTGGGCGGCGGAATAGCAAAACCCCCGTTCGCCACGAGCGAAGTCGAGAGGCCGCGGGCAGGTGTCTCGACTTCGCTCGACACGAACGGGTCTGATGTTGCCTAGCGCGTCCGCCCCGCGTCGCGGTCGATCAGCAGTTGCCACAAGATCGCCGCCACCTCGCCATCGGGCACGCCGGTGATGCGGTGGGGGCGCCAGCGGCGTTCGAAGGCCTCGACCGCCTTGGCCTGATCGGTGATGTCATAGCCGAAGCGTTCCAGCGCGAGGAAGAAGCTGCCCTCGTTGTGGAACGGATTGCCCGCCGCAAGGCTCTGCGGGCGCGGCAGGCACAGGCGGTATTCGGCCAGCCGCTCCCACGGGAACAGCTCGCCCGGATCGGTCTTGCGCATCGGCGCGACATCGCTGTGCCCGACCACGTTGGCGCGGGGGATGTCATATTGCTTCACGATCCGCGCCAGCAGCGGGATCAGCGCGTCGATCTGTGCATCGGCGAAAGGGCGATAGCCGAGACCGTGGCCGGGGTGATCCAGCTCGATCCCGATGCTCGCCGAGTTCACATCGGGAATGCCGCGCCAGTAACTCGCCCCCGCGTGCCAGGCACGGCGGTGTTCGGGCACCAGGCGGATGACCTCGCCTTCCTCGGTGATGCAGTAATGCGCACTGACGCTGGCTTCGGGATCGCACATCCGCGCCAGCGCGGTCTCGACCGGCTTCATCTCGGTGTAGTGCAGCACCACCATGCTGACCGGCAGCGTGCGCTCGCCGTGGTTGGGCGAGGGAACCTCGCGGTGAACCAGTTCGTCGCCCCCCGACATCGAACCGGCTTTACCCGATCATGCCTTCGGGCTCCGGCAGCACCGCGCCCAGCACCAGCGCGCCATCGCCGAGCTTGTACTGGAGGCCGCCCTCCATCTCCTCGGCGAGCACCGCGATCATGTGCGCGGCGGCGGTGCGGCTGGTGATTTCGCCTTCGTCCAGATCGCCCTGAAGCGCGCGGCCGATGGTTTCGTCGAAGGCAATCCGGTCACCCCGCGCCCGCGCCACGATCTCCACCGCCCCGTCGCGCCGTTCCGCCCCGATATCGAGCGATCCGCCGCGCACCAGCGAATCGAGCGCGATCTGCGCGAGGTTGAGCAGCACCTTGACCGCAGGCTTGGGCAGGCTCGGCTCGGCAATCGCCCAGTTGATCTCGACCCGCTTGGCATCGGAGGCGAGCGCATCGATCACGCTTTTCGCCTCGTCCACCGGGATCGCTTCGCCAAACCCGCCCGCCGCACCGAAGGCGAGGCGGAAGAACTTGAGCTTGTCGGTGCTGATCTTCGCCGATTGTTCGAGCAGCTCGATCACCTGCGCGCGCATCTTGGCGTCCTGCTCGTCAGCGAGCAGTTCCAGCCCGTTGGCAAGCGCGCCGACGGGCGAGAGCATATCGTGGCACAGGCGCGAGCACAGCATCGCGGCGAGATCGGTCTGGGAAATCATGGCGCGGTTCTAACCATCGGGAGAGGTAAAGGGAAGTGCGACAAACCCCTGTTCCCCGTCCTTCCAGAACCGCACGTCGTCCCCCGCTATGATCGCCCACACCCGCCCGTCGCCCGCGGCCGCGGCACGATCGGTGGCAGACGGCACGGCCTCGCCCTGCGGGTGCGAGTGATAATAGCCGATCACCTGCGGCCCTCCCGAGCGTGCGGCGCGGTGCGCATCGATCAGCGCCTGCGGATCAATCTCGAAACGGGTGGCGGGCGCGGGGTGGACATTGCGGGCCGCGCGCGCCGCGGTGATCCGGCCTGCCTCTCCCAGCAACAGCCCGCAGGCCTCGTGCGGGTGCGCGGCTGCGGCATGGGCGCGCATCTGGGCAAGGGCTTTGCTTGTCACGTGAACCTGCATCGCGCATGGCCATAGCATGTCCGAACCCGAAATCATCACCGGCACCACCCTTGCCCCCGCCCGCCTCGACAAGGCGCTGGCGGAAGCCACGGGGTTCAGCCGGGCGCGCATTCAGGGGTTGATCAACGAGGCCCGCGTCGATGTGGCGGGCAAGACGGCCGCCTCCGCCGCGATGAAGGTCGCCGAAGGCACGCCGTTCCGCATCATCCTTGCCGCCGCCATGCCGGCCGAGGCGCTGCCGGAGGATATCCCCCTCGCCATTGCTTACGAGGACCAGCACCTGATCGTGGTCGACAAGCCTGCGGGCATGGTCGTCCATCCGGCGGTAGGGAATGTCACCGGCACGCTGGTCAACGCGCTGCTGCACCATTGCCGGGGGAACCTCAGCGGCATCAACGGCGTGGCGCGGCCCGGGATCGTCCACCGGATCGACAAGGATACCTCGGGGCTGCTGGTCATCGCCAAGTCCGATGCCGCGCACGAAGGCCTCGCCGTGCAGTTCGCCGCGCACACCGTCCACCGCCGCTACATCGCGGTCTGCGCAGGCCACCCCTCCCCTGCACAAGGCACGATCAACGCCCGCGTCGGGCGCTCGGATGCGGACCGAAAGAAAATGACGGTGCTGCCCAACAATTCCTCACGCGGGAAATCGGCGATCACCCATTACACCACGCTCGAACGGCTGCAGACGTCCGCCGTGATCGAGTGCCGGCTGGAAACGGGGCGAACCCACCAGGTGCGCGTTCACTGTGCGTCAATCGGCCATCCTCTACTGGGAGACCCAGCCTATGGCCGCACCCCCAAACCCTTGCGCCCGGTTCTGGAGCGACTCGGTTTCGTCCGGCAGGCCCTGCACGCCGCCGAGCTTGGCTTCGTCCACCCCCTCACCGGCGAAAACATCCGTTTCCGCAGCGATTTGCCCGCCGACATGGCGGAACTGATCGACCAACTGCGGCATTGTGATCGATGAAAAGCGCATACAGTCACACGATTCCGGCGTATATATAGACCCGTGGCCCACCAGCGGGATGCCCATCAGGGGTCCCGCACAAGCGGTCGACACAAGAAAGGTTAGGCAAAGAGTGACCAAGACAAAAACCACTTCGGTTCCGGCCCTGAGCGGTGAGCAGAGCCTCAATCGCTACCTCGCCGAGATCCGCAAGTTTCCGGTTCTCACGGCCGAGCAGGAATACATGCTCGCCAAGCGTTATCAGGAACACGAAGACCCCGAAGCTGCCGCGCAGCTGGTGTCCAGCCACCTGCGGCTCGTCGCGAAGATCGCGATGGGTTACCGCGGCTATGGCCTGCCCGTGGCGGACCTGATTTCCGAAGGCAATGTCGGCCTGATGCAGGGCGTCAAGAAGTTCGAACCCGATCGCGGTTTCCGCCTCGCGACCTACGCGATGTGGTGGATCAAGGCTTCGATGCAGGAATTTATCCTGCGTTCGTGGAGCCTCGTGAAGATGGGCACCACCGCTGCACAGAAGAAGCTGTTCTTCAACCTGCGCCGCATGAAAAAACAGCTGGAAGCCTACGAGGATTCCGACCTCAGCCCCGAAGACGTGACCAAGATCGCGACCGACCTCGGCGTGCCCGAGCAGGAAGTCGTGAACATGAACCGGCGCATGATGATGGGCGGCGACGGCTCATTGAACACGCCGATGCGGAACGGCGAGGAAGGCTCGGGCGAATGGCAGGACTGGCTGGCGGATGACCGCCCGTTGCAGGACGAAACCGTTGCCGAGGCGGAAGAAAGCCAGATGCGGATGGAAATGCTCGCCGAGGCGATGAACAGCCTCAACGAGCGCGAACGCCACATCCTGACCGAACGCCGCCTGACCGAAAAGCCGCAGACGCTCGAAGAGCTGAGCCAGGCCTACGACGTCAGCCGCGAACGCATCCGCCAGATCGAAGTGCGCGCCTTCGAAAAGCTCCAGAAGGCAATGCAGCGGATCGCGGGCGAACGGCTGCTGCCGGGGATCGCGTAGTCTTTTTTGCCTCAAGCGCCGGCGGGGCCATCCGGCCCCTCAGGCTTCCGCGCCATAAGGCGCGGCGGCCGGTCGGCCTTGCGGTTCGCTGGCGCGCACCGATTTTTTTGCCTCAAGCGCCGGCAGGGCCATCCGGCCCCTCAGGCTTCCGCGCCATAAGGCGCGGCGGCCGCTTGGCCTTGCGGTTCGCTGGCGCGAACCGGGGTTGGCCTCAAGCGTCCAATTTCGACTATCCATAGCCCTCCGGTCGCCCTAACCTTCGCGACCGGAGGGTTTTTCATGCGTCAATTGATCCGTCACCTTGCCGCCGCGCTGCTTGCGGCATTGATTTTGGCCGTGCCCGCACAGGCCCAGACCGAGGTGAAGGATGCCCCCGATCCCTATGTTCACAGGGTGGCCGGTGTCCGCTTCCCCGAAGCGCTTCCCGGCTTCAACCGTGGGCGGGTTTTCGAATATGACGAACAAGGCGCTGATGCCAGCGTCGGCTACCACCCGCAGGCTATGCCGGGCGCGCTGACGGTCTATGTCTATCCCTCGCTGGGCAAGCCGTGCGACTTCTGGTTCGAAGACGCAGACCGCGCCGTGATGGAACGGGACGGGGTATCGCGCGAAGCGGGTGCGGCAGCGTTGCGACTGCTGCCCGCAAGCGAGCCCCAACAATATTCGACCGGCTACAGCATCGCGGCCAACAGCAGCGGATACGACCACCCGCCGCTGGCGTCCTATCTGTGGGTCGGCTGCGCTGCGGGAAGTGACTGGGTGGTGAAATATCGCGGAACCTTCGATGCCGCCGATCAAGCAAAGGCAGCCGCGCTTGCCGAACAGCTGTTCGCGGCGATTGACTGGACGCCGGTGACGGGGGGATAAAATCGGGAATGTTGGAGCCGTCCAGCTTGCGGCTTGCCCCGTCTAGACCCCCTCTAGACCCCTTTTAGGCTGTTTTTGCCCCGCCTTGGCTCGCCCCGGTGTGGCCTTGCCGGGGTGTAGGATCGCAGCCCGTTCCACCGTTCGCCCTGAGCCTGTCTAAGGGCTGCATTTCGCTTCACTTAATGCGCATAACCTATTGAAGCAAAAGCAGTCCTTCGACAGCCTCAGGACGAACGGACGAGGGGTTTGGCAATCGGCAAACCCAACAGAAGCGGGCGCCGCAAGCCCCCTCGCAGCGCCCGTTTTGCTGTTCACACCCGCCACAATGTTTCACGTGAAACATTGCACGAACATCACTTCCTCGGCGCAAGCTCCAGCACGGCTGCGACCATCGCCCGCGTGCCCAGCACCACGCTTTCGCGCGGGGCGACCTGGAACAGGGGGGAGTGGTGTCCGGCAATCGGCGGCCCGCCGTTTTTCGCCGCCGCGATCCGTTCGGGCGTGGTGCCGCCGACCGCGAAGTAATAGCCCGGAACGCCGGTATCGGGGCTGACGAAATAGGTGAAATCCTCGGCCCCCATGTTCTGCTGCACGAAGGGCACGAAGGCGTCCGCCCCCAGTTCGCGCTGCATCATCGCGTTGAGCCGGCGGGCGAGCGCCGGGTCGTTATTGGTGGTGGGCGTGCCCGACAGGCGCTTGACCTCGACCGGCATGTTGTCGGGCAGGCCGTGCGCCTTGCCGATATTGACCGCGATCCGTTCGATCGTGGCAATCACCTGTTCGCGGGTCTCCTCGTCATTGGCGCGCACGGTGACCTGCAACTTCGCCTCGTCCGAGATGATATTGTGCTTGGACCCGGCGTGGAAGCTGCCGACGGTCACCACCACCGGCTTGGTCGGCGAAATCTCGCGTGAATCAATGGATTGCAGCGCGGTCACCACCTGCGCCGCGATATAGACCGGATCGCGCCCCAGATGCGGCGCGGCCCCGTGGGTGCCGATGCCCGGCACGCGGATATCGAGCGAATCCGAGGACGAATACTGGATCCCCTCGGACGCGGAAACCTTGCCCGTTTCAAGGTCGGCCGCAACGTGGAAGGCCAGCGCATAATCGGGCTTGCCGAAGCGGTCGTACAGCCCGTCCGCCATCATCGCCTTGGCCCCGCGCACGCCTTCCTCGGCGGGCTGGACGATGAACATGATCGTGCCCTGCCACTGGTCCTTCATCGCCACCAGCCGCCGCGCCGTGCCCACCAGCGAGGTGATGTGCACATCATGCCCGCAGGCGTGCATCACCGGATATTCCTTGCCATCCTCGCCCACCTGCATTGCCTTGGAGGCATAGGCGAGACCCGATTTCTCCTCGACCGGCAGGCCATCCATATCGGCGCGCAGCAGGATCAGCGGGCCCTTGCCGTTCTTCAGGATGCCGACCACGCCGGTCTTGCCGACCCCGGTGGTGACCTCCAGCCCGGCGGCTTTCAGCTCGGTCGCCATCTTTGCCGCGGTGCGGTTTTCGAGGAAGGACAGTTCGGGATTGGCATGGAAATCAACGAACAAGGGGGCGAGGTAATTGTCGTACTCCGCCTCGATCGCAGCCCTCGTCGCCGGGTCTTCGGCCAGCGCCGGCTGGGCGGCAAGGCCAAGCGCAAGCGCGCTGGCGGCGGCAGTATGGAACAGGCGCATGGTGATCTCCCTGAAGCTTTGGCGACAGGTAGCCATGCGAGGCCCCCGCCTGCAAGCGCCGATACTTCCCCGCTCCCCCGAAGGCGGCTAAGGCAGGGGCATGATCGCTACCGTCGCCCGCTTCATCGCCAAGGCCATCGCCGGGTTCGTGGCTCTCACCGTGGTGCTGGTGGTGATGTTCAAATTCGTCCCCGTGCCGGTCACCGCGACCATGCTGATGGACGAGAACGGCATCACCAAGGACTGGGAAAGCCTCGACAATATCGACCGCAATCTGGTCTCGGCGGTGATCGCGGCAGAGGATTCGCGGTTCTGCGAACATTTCGGTTTCGATGCCGAAGCGATCGAACAGGCGATGAAGGAAAACATGGAGGGCGGGCGGATTCGCGGCGGATCGACGATCAGCCAACAGACCGCGAAGAACGTCTTCCTGTGGCAGGGCGGCGGCTATTTCCGCAAGGGCCTCGAAGCGTGGTTCACCTTCTGGATCGAGCTGGTGTGGGGCAAGCGGCGGATCATGGAGGTGTACCTCAACGTCGCGGAAACCGGGATCGGCACCTATGGCGCAGAGGCCGGATCGCAGCGCTATTTCGGCCATTCCGCCGCCCGCCTTTCCGCCGACGAGGCCAGCCGCATGGCCGCCGCCCTGCCCAGCCCCAAGAAGCGCGCCGTCAAGAACCCCGGCGGGTGGCTCGCACGCCACGGCAACCGCATCGAACGGCGGATCGGCATCGTCCGGCGCGATGGATTGGACGCCTGCGTTTACGACTAAAGCAGACTTGCACAGGGCGCGCCCGTGGCCTTATCCCGCAACCGGGGTTGCCTGTTGCGAGGGGCGGGAATGACCGGGCAAATCGGAACACGGCTGGTCGCAGCCGCGCTTGTGGCGGCGCTGACAGGCATGGTGGGCGCGGCAACGGCGCAGGACAGCGGCGGCGGGGCGCGGCATGTCGAACGCTTCACCGATCACGAATTGCGCATGTGCAACGGTGCGTCGGCACTGATGCAGGACTTCAACATCGGCGAGATCAAGGCACGTTACCTCGCCGATTTCCATGCCTTCAATGACGTGATCGACGCCGAGCCGATCGAGGTATTCACCGACCGGGTCTACCTGATGTTCCACCATCTCCAGATCGCGGAGATCAGAGCGCTGGCGGATAGCTGCGCCAGCACGCTGCGCGACGATGAAGGCCCGGCCCGCTTCACGCTGAGCCGCCCCGATATCATCGGCGAGGGGCCCTTCGCCGCCTTCACGGCCACCCGCGCCGCAGAGCGCGCCGAAGCCGCACAAGCGCAACTCGCCCGCGAGCAGGAGCAACGCGAACAGGCCAGCCGGGACCTGGCGCGGCTCGATGCCGAATGCCGTGCAATCGTTGACGAGGGTGTCGCCAAGGCCACCAGCGAATTTCGCAAGGCGCAGACCTCGGTTGAAGTGTGGATCCGCGCCGGGGCCTTCGGATCGCCACCGGGCCAATACGATATCCAGAACGGCTGCATCGCGATCGACAGCGCAGGCAGCCGTCTCAACGCGCGCGAGTGCCCGGCCGAATATGCCAATGCGCTGATGAATTTCCGTGCGAGCTATTATCTCACGATCAACGACGGCGGGGGCTTTTCCTGCAATTAGAGCCCTGTCATCGTCGCGCGTGACGCGGCCAGTGCTTGCCGCTACAACGCTCGGCAATGGCTCACGCGCACGCCCATCACCACCATCATGGACACGGCCATGACCACGGGCATCATGGCCATGCGCACGGCCATGCGCACGGGCACGGGCATCATCACGCGCCGAAGGATTTCGGACGCGCCTTCATCATCGGGATCGGCCTGAACAGCGCCTTCGTGGTGATCGAAGCGGGTGCGGGCCTCGTCTACAATTCGATGGCGCTGGTGGCCGATGCCGGGCACAATCTGTCCGATGTGCTGGCGCTGATCCTCGCCTGGCTTGCCAGTGTCGCGGCCAAGCAGCCGCCTTCGGGCCGGTTCACCTATGGCTACAAGAGCTCGACCATCCTCGCCGCGCTCGCCAATGCGCTGCTGCTGGCCTTCGCGATCGGAGCGATCCTGATCGAGACAGCGCACCGCGTGATGGAACCGCAGCAGCCCGAAGGCATGGTGATGGTGATCGTCGCCGGGATCGGAGTGGCGATCAACGCGTTGACCGCCATGCTGTTCATGCGCGGTCAGGACGATATCAACATCAGGGGCGCCTATCTCCACATGGCCGCCGACGCGCTGGTATCGCTGGGCGTGGTGGTGGCGGGGCTGGCGATCATCGTTTCCGGCGCATGGTGGATCGACCCGCTGTTCACGCTGGTGATCGTCGCGGTGATCGGTTGGGGCACATGGGGCCTGGCGCGCGACAGCCTGTCGATGGGACTGCTCGCCGCGCCTGCGGGGATCGATCTGGCCGAGGTCAGGGCGCATCTCGCCAGCTTTGACGGGGTGGCAGCGGTGCATGATCTTCACGTCTGGCCGATGTCCACCACCGAAACCGCGCTGACGGCGCACCTGCTGATGCCCGGCAGGCCCGCGCCTGACAGCCTGCTGCGCGAGATTGCCGCCTCGCTTGCCGACCGCTTCGGCGTCGATCATTCGACCATCCAGATCGAAAGCGGCGAAGACCCCTGCGGGCAGGGGTGCAGCTGATGGCCGCGCGCCCGCGCCCCACCACCGATGAAGCACGCGAGGCGCTGCGCGATGCCATGGCGCGGCTGGCCGATGGCGATGCCGCCGCGCTGGAGGAAATCTATCGCATGACGCGGGTGAAGCTGTTCGGCATCACCCTGCGTATCTTGGGCGACCCTAAGGAAGCCGAGGACGCCTTGCAGGACGTCTATGTCAATCTCTGGCAGCGGGCCGACCGCTATGACCCGACCCGCGCGAGCCCGATCGCGTGGCTGGCGGCGTTTGCCCGCAACCGGGCGATTGACCGTCTGCGCACCGGCAAGGTGCGCGGCGGGGCGGTGCCGGTGGAGGAAGCCGCCCCCCTGCCCGACGAGGCTCCGCTGGCCGATGCCCTGCTGGTCGATGCACAGCAGGCCGCGCAGATCCACAAGTGCCTCGGCGCGCTGGATGACCGCACACAGGGCCACATCCGCGCCGCCTTTTTCGAGGGCAAGACCTATGCGCAGCTGGCCGAACAAGCCGATGTGCCGCTGGGAACGATGAAAAGCTGGATCCGCCGCGGGCTGCAACGTCTGCGCGCCTGTCTCGAAGCGAGCGAAGCGGCATGAGCGGCACGGACAAGACCCCGGAAAACGACGTGATCCGCGACGATCCGATGATCGCTGCCGAATGGGCGCTGGGCCTGCTGGAGGGCGAAGAACTGCTCGCGGCGCGCGGCAAATATGCGACCGATCCGGCTTTCGCATGGCGCAAGGAATGGTGGGACGACTGGTTCGCTCCGCTGACAGACGCCATCCCCGGTGCAGAGCCGGGTGATGCGGTATGGCAGGGGATCGCGGCGCGTATTGCCGCGCAGCAGGCGGCTGCGGCGACTTCGGCGCCAGAGGCTCCGGCGGTCAATGTGGTGGCGCTCGAAGCGCAGGTGCGGCGCTGGCAGTGGGTGGCGGGGCTGACCTCGCTTGCCGCTGCGGTGGCGCTGGCGCTGTTTGCCTTTGCGCCGGGCCGCTCGCCGGTCGAAGCGCCCGCGACCATCGCCGCCGCCGCGCCTATGGTGGCAACGGTGCCGATCGGCGAGACCGG
The DNA here is from genome assembly GCF_056848235.1 of Erythrobacter sp. RANMB8. Taxonomy (NCBI): domain Bacteria; kingdom Pseudomonadati; phylum Pseudomonadota; class Alphaproteobacteria; order Sphingomonadales; family Erythrobacteraceae; genus Erythrobacter; species Erythrobacter sp. RANMB8. The sequence continues at coordinate 99,092 of NZ_JBREHG010000010.1, read as the reverse complement.
CCTAAGGCTCGATGTCACCTATATCCCCGAAAGCGAGCAAATGCTGGTCGCGGCCATCGGGCTGACGGCCGACGGGGTGCATGATCACGAGCTGTGGCTGGTTCCCGCCGATGGCGGTGCGGTGCAATCGCTGGGCGTGGTGGTTCCGGGCGAGGTGCGCAGCATGACCTTGCCCGATACGATGACCGCAAAGCTGGGTGACGGGGCCGGCCTTGTGCTCACCCGCGAACCGCTGGGCGGCAAGCCCGACGGCGTGGACGCAGGGCCGGTGGTGGCCAAAGGCACTTTCTCCCGCGTCTGATCCGCATTGCGGCTCGCCGCACACAGGCGGCAATTCGTCCCCATCGCCAATTTCCGCGCATCCGCGTGAACGCACCCCGCGTAGCTTTACGGCAAGCGGGAGGGGCTTGCAGACGTGACACCCCCTGAAAGGAGTTCCCCACTGTGACCCCCAAGAAGACCCTGACCGCCATCGCCGCTGCTGCTCTGGCCGCGACCACCGGCCTCGCCGCGCTGCCCGCTGTGGCGCATCAGCACGGCCACCATGCCAAGGCTGCGCCGAACATCGTCGAAACCGCGGTGAGCACCGGCGTGCACAAGACCCTTGTGGCCGCCGTTCAGGCAGCAGGCCTTGTCGATACGCTCGCCAGCCCCGGTCCGTTCACTGTCTTCGCCCCGACCGACACCGCCTTCGCCAAGCTGCCCGATGGCACGGTTGCAACGCTGGTGAAGCCGGAAAACAAGGGCACGCTGACCACCATTCTCACCTACCACGCGGTGGCCGGCAAGGTGACGTCGGGTGATCTGGTGAAGCTGATCAACGCAGGCGGTGGCAAGGCCACCATCACCACGGTTTCGGGCGGCAAGCTGACCGCCCGCCTTTCCGGCGACAAGATCGTGATCACCGATGCCAAGGGCGGCACCACCGCGGTCACCACCGCCGACGTGATGACATCGAACGGCGTGATCCACGTCACCGACGGGGTGTTCCTCCCCGCCTGATCGCAAGCGGTTCAACAGTTGGCGCTGGCCCCACGTTCCCCACCCCTCCCACCCCGGGGCAGCGCTTCTCCCGACCCCGTCCGGCCTCTCCTCCATGGCCGGGCGGGGTTTTTGACGGGTGCGATGCGCAAAAAAGCCCCTCCCGATCAGGAGGGGCTTTTGCGTACCGATGGGTGCGGCCAGGGGCCGCACATGCTCAAAAGGCCCTAATCAGGCCGCCTCTTCCTTCTTCGCTTCCCCGATCACGCGGATCGGTTCCTTCTTGCCCGCAACCACATCGGCGTCGATCACGATTTCGGTCACGCCTTCCATGTCGGGCAGATCGAACATGGTGTCGAGCAGCAGGCCTTCGACGATGGAACGAAGGCCGCGCGCGCCGGTCTTACGCTTGATTGCACGCTCGGCGATTGCCTGAAGCGCATCGTCGGTGAAGGTCAGTTCCACATCCTCAAGCTCGAACAGCTTGCGATACTGCTTCACCAGCGCGTTCTTGGGTTCCTTGAGGATCGTCACCAGCGCTGGCACGTCGAGATCGTGCAGCGTCGCGATCACCGGCAGACGACCGACAAATTCGGGGATGAGACCGAACTTGAGGAGGTCTTCCGGCTCGGACTTTTCCAGCAATTCGCCCACGCGGCGCTTGTCGGGATCGGCAACATGCGCGCCGAAGCCGATCGAACGCTTCTGCAGGCGGTCGGCAATGATCTTGTCGAGACCCGCGAAGGCCCCGCCGCAGATGAACAGGATGTTGGTGGTGTCGACCTGCAGGAATTCCTGCTGCGGATGCTTGCGCCCGCCCTGCGGCGGAACGCTGGCGGTGGTGCCTTCCATCAGCTTGAGCAGAGCCTGCTGCACGCCCTCACCCGAAACGTCGCGGGTGATCGAGGGGTTTTCCGCCTTGCGGGTGATCTTGTCGATCTCGTCGATGTAGACGATCCCGTGCTGCGCCTTCTCGACATTGTAGTCGGACGCCTGAAGCAGCTTGAGGATGATGTTCTCGACATCCTCGCCCACGTAGCCGGCTTCGGTCAGCGTGGTGGCATCAGCCATGGTGAAGGGCACATCGAAGGTGCGCGCCAGCGTCTGCGCCAGCAGGGTCTTGCCCGAACCCGTGGGGCCGACGAGCAGGATGTTCGATTTCGCCAGTTCGACGTCGCCTGCCTTGCCGGAATGCTTCAGGCGCTTGTAGTGGTTGTGAACCGCCACCGCGAGCACGCGCTTGGCGCGGTCCTGACCGATCACATAGTCATTGAGCGTCGTGAAGATGTCCATCGGCGTGGGGATTTCGCCGTCTTTCTTGCCGGCGATCCCTGCCTTGGTTTCCTCGCGGATGATGTCGTTGCACAGCTCGACGCATTCATCGCAGATGAACACGGTCGGCCCGGCGATCAGCTTGCGCACCTCGTGCTGCGACTTCCCGCAGAAGCTGCAGTAGAGGGTGCTCTTGCTATCGGATCCGCTCAATTTGGTCATTCCTGTGTCCTCGAATCCGCGAGTGAAGGCATCGGGACACCCCCGGCGGATTCGTCAAGTGTATCGCCCTGCCGACATGAATCAACACATGGCGGGCGATTTCGTGTTGTTACCATGCCATCCGCGTCCGCGAAGTGGCGGAAAAGACAGGCCGCATATCTCCCTGTCCCGACCCGGTGCAGTGCGGGGCGAAGGGCTTACTCAGGCGCGCCGCCCGACCCTTCCTCAAGGCCGGTTTCCTCGGTGTCGGGACGGGTCTCGAACACCTTGTCGACCAGACCGAAGGCCTTGGCCTCTTCCGCCTCGAGGAAGGTGTCGCGGTCCATCGCCTTTTCGATTTCATCAAGGCTGCGGCCGGTGAACTTGACGTAGAGATCGTTCATGCGGCTGCGGATGCGCAGGATTTCGCGGGCCTGGATCTCGATGTCCGACGCCATCCCGCGCGCCCCGCCCGAAGGCTGGTGGATCATGATGCGCGCATTGGGGAGCGCGATGCGCATCCCCGGCTCGCCCGCTGCCAGCAGGAAGCTGCCCATCGAAGCGGCCTGCCCGATGCATACCGTCGACACGCGCGGCTTGATGTATTGCATGGTGTCGAAGATCGCGAGGCCCGCCGTCACCACCCCGCCCGGCGAGTTGATGTACATCGAGATCGGCTTCGAAGGGTTTTCGCTTTCGAGGAACAGGAGCTGGGCCACGATCAGCGAGGCCATGCCGTCTTCGACCTGACCGGTGACGAACACGATGCGTTCGCGCAGCAGGCGGCTGAAGATGTCGAAGCTGCGTTCGCCGCGGCTGGTCTGCTCGACCACCACCGGCACCAGCGCGCCGGTCAGCGGGTCGCGGGTGAATTGCCCCTGGGTGCCGTAGGTTTCGCCAGCGTTGCCGAACAGATCGATCATGGGATGTGTGTGTCCTTGATGGGTTTCGATACGGCTATGTCGGAGGCTGGGGGGCAATTTCAAGGGCGTTTACCTTGTCCCTGTGAATTGGCGGCAGGAATCGGGACGTTTTCCGCTTGAGCCTGCGCCAATGCGTGGCAAACCTGCTGGTGATGAACACAACCGCCCTTGCCCGCCCGGCCCTCGCCCTTCTGCTCGCCACCTCTGCCAGCGCTGCCATGGCGCAAGGCGTCAGTCCGCCCGCCGCCACCACGACCGACCGCGCGGCGATGAACGAGCTGCTGCTGGTCGACGAATACATCCTGCGCATCCAGGCGCTCGACGATAACGGGCCGATGCTGAACGCGGTGATCGATTATGATCCGGCCGCTTCGGTCAAGGCGCGGCAGTTGCTGGGCACCGGCCCGCTCGCCGGACGCACGGTGCTGGTGAAGGACAATATCGAAACCCGCGAATTTCCGACCACTGCGGGCAGCCTCGCGCTCGAAGACAACATGACCGGGCGCGATGCCCCGCTGATCGCGCTGATGCGCAAGAACGGCGGCGTGGTGCTGGGCAAGACCAACCTCAGCGAATGGGCCAACATCCGCTCCGATGGCTCCACCAGCGGGTGGAGCGCGGTGGGCGGGCTGACCCGCAATCCTCACGCAATCGATCGCAACACCTGCGGATCATCCTCCGGAAGCGGTGCCGCGGTGGCAGCAGGGTTTGCATGGGGCGCAATCGGCACCGAGACCAACGGATCGATCGCCTGCCCGGCCTCGATCAACGGCATTGTCGGCTTCAAGCCGAGCGTCGGGATCGTCAGCCGCACCCATGTCGTGCCGATTTCGTCCACGCAGGACACGGCCGGGCCGATGACCCGCACGGTTTACGATGCCGCTTTGCTGCTGACCGCCATCGCGGGCGAGGACAAGGCCGATCCCGCAACCCTGAAGGCGAAGCGGGTGAAGGATTACACCGCGGGGCTCGACACCTATTCGCTCGACGGTGTGCGCATCGGGGTTCTGCGCAGCGCGGTCGGGAGCCGCCCGGGGCTGAGCGCGCTGTTCGAGGATGCGCTCGCCGATCTGACGCGCGCGGGCGCGGTGCTGGTCGATGTCGAATATGCCCCGCCAGCCGAACTGTGGCAGGCCTCGCTCCCCGTGCTGCTTTACGAACTGCGGGTGGAGATGGACAAATATCTGTCAGGCCGTCCGGGGACCGGTGGCCCCCGCAGCCTCGCCGATGTGGTCAGCTTCAACATCGCGAATGAAGACAAGGAGATGCGCTGGTTCGGGCAGGAGCTGTTCTTGCAGGCGCTCGATACCGATGATGCCGAGGCCTATGCCACGAACCTTGCCACGCTGCGCCGACTGACGCGGGCCGAGGGGATCGACAAGCTGCTGGCCGACAACAAGGTCAGCTTCCTTGTCGCCCCTACCACGGGCCCGGCATGGACCACCGATCTGGTCAATGGCGACAATTTCAGCGGCGGGATCGGCGCGGGCTATCTTGCGGCGATTGCCGGCTATCCGCACCTGACCGTGCCGATGGGCGCGATCGAGGGCTTGCCGGTAGGACTCAGCATCATGGGCGGCCAGTGGGAGGACCATGCCGTGCTGAAGGCAGGCGCCGCCTACGAAAAGGCGCGGACAGCCAAGCTGCCCGCGCCCTCTTTCCGTCCATGGAAACCGGCTGCGCAATAGCGCGAGGCTTGCGCCGGATCGTCAACGCGGCGCGATTGCCTGCTCGGCCCGCGGAGCCTTGGCGCGTTTGTCCGCACGGGCAAACACCGCAAACAGGCTCGGGGCTTGGCGCACCTCTTCGATGTCGGTCTTGCCGTTGAACAGCAGGCGGATGATCGCATACCTGCGCACAAGCAATTCGTGGATCGCAATGACAGAGGCCGCCGCCAACACCGTCAGCACCGCAAACTCCACCCAGACGGGCCATGCCACGTGCGTCATCGCCTGACCGAAGATGTAAACGAAGCAGTGGTGGAACAGATACATCGACAGCGCGCAATCGGCGAGCCATTGCGTGCGCGGGCCGCCCTTTGCGAAATAGCGATGGAAGAACTGGAGGATGAACAGCACCAGCGTCCAGATCGCCAGCTGGTTCAGGAACAGCGTAACCTGCCCCATCACCGGGCCATGCTCGATCTCGGAATAGGGCTGGAAGAACAGGGCAGCCGCCGCCGCCATCGGCATCCACCAGCGCCATTCCAGCAGTGCTGCCAGAAAACGGGGGCTCAACGCAGCCATCACACCGATGACGAAGAAGGGGAATTCCGAAATCAGCTTGTTGTAGCTTTGGAAACCCGGCGCAATCAGCTCGTAGCCCCCCGGCACAACCATGGCGACGGCGAAATTGGCGGTGTTGGCAAGGCCAAGCGCAATCAGCGCCAGTGCAAAGGGCAGACTGCCGGCGATCCATCGTGCCGAACGGTCAATCAGGGCCACCACGTGTGCGCGGATTGCTGCATTGGCGGGGACGATCGCCTGCACCAGCGCCGCCAGGGCAAACATCGGCATCAGGCTGACGAGAAACCACAGATGCAATTGCCAGTCGCCCGAAGCCCACAGCTGCCCGAAGGCAGGGCTGGCAATCCACTCGGGCATCGACCCTGAACCACCCGCGTCGCGCCAGCGCAGATAGCTCTCGATCATGTTGAATGTGAGCGCGATCACAATCAGCGGCACTGCCGTCCGCAAAAAGCGGTTCCACATGAAATCGCCGACCGTCCGGCGCGACAGCAGCAGCACCGCAAAAAACCCGCCGACGAAGAAGAATGTCGGCGTGATAAACAGGTGAAAGCCGAAGATCAGCCAGTCGAAAAAGGCGTGCCGGTCGACATTGGCGGTGATCCATGGCCGCGCCGGGGCATAGACGGTCCCGGCATGCAGGGCGACCGAAAGGAACATCAGGACCGAACGCGCCCCGTCAATATCGTGGTAATGTTTGCGCGCTGCGGGTGCGGGTGCGGTAAGCATGCGGCCTCACGGTTGAAAGTCGCGGGAACAGCCCCGCAAAGGTTCAAGCATGAGACTTTCTGCATATCGCGAGGCAGTTCAATCGACCGCCCGGACCGGGTCCTGAAATGATACAGTCGGGGCAAGGGAGTTAAACGCGCTGTCAGCCGCGCCCGAAACGAAAAAGCGCGGACAGCCTGGCTGCCCGCGCTTGCTTTTCGTCGGTGGCGTCCGGCGGGGAACTGCTCCCCGCCCGCGCTGATCACTTCTTGGCCGGGGCCTTCTTTGCTGCGGGCTTCTTGGCCGCAGGCTTGGCTTCGGCGTCGGCATCAGCCTTCGCAGCCGCCTTCTTGGCCGGCGCCTTCTTGGCGGGCTTCTCTTCCGCAGCCGGAGCGTCCTCGGCCGCTTCCTTCTTGGCCGGAGCCTTCTTCTTGGCAGCAGCCTTCTTCGGGGCCGGAGCAGCTTCGGCGGTTTCGTCCGCCTCGATCGCGGCCTGAAGCTCCTCGACGGTCACTTCACGCTCGGTGACTTCGGCCTTGTCGAACAGGAAGTCGACGACCTTGTCTTCGTAAAGCGGGGCGCGCAGCTGGGCAGCGGCCATCGGTTCCGACTGGATGTACTGCACGAAGCGCTCGCGATCCTCGGCGCGGTACTGCATCGCAGCCTGCTGGATCAGCATCGACATTTCTTGGCTCGTCACTTCGACGCCATTGGCCTGACCGATTTCCGACAGCAGCAAGCCCAGACGCACGCGGCGCTCGGCGATGGCCTTGTACTCGTCCTTCTCGTCGTCGATCTGCTTGAGAGCGGCAGCGGGATCGGCGTCATTGGCGGCTTCCTGCTGAAGCTGCGCCCAGATCTGCTGGAACTCGGCTTCGACCATGGTCGAAGGCACTTCGAAGCTGTGGCCCGCGGCCAGCTGGTCGAGCAGCGCGCGCTTCATTTGGGTGCGGGTCAGGCCAGCGGTCTGCTGCTCCAGCTGGGCCTTCATGATCTCGCGCAGCTTGTCGAGGCTGTCGAGGCCGAGGCTCTTGGCGAAGTCCTCGTCGATCAGGGTTTCGGTTTCGACCTTCACCGCCTTCACGGTGATGTCGAAGGTCGCTTCCTTGCCCGCAAGGTGCGCAGCCTGATATTCGGCCGGGAAGGTGACGGTGATGGTCTTTTCCTGCCCTGCCTTCACGCCCACCAGCTGGTCTTCGAAGCCGGGGATGAAAGTGCCCGAACCCAGCACCAGCGCCGCGTCTTCGGCCTTGCCGCCGTCGAACTCGACGCCGTCGAGCTTGCCGACGAAATCGATGATCAGCTGGTCGCCGTCCGCTGCCTTCTTGGTCTTGGCCGCGTCCTTGTAGCTCTTGTTCTGCGAGGCAATGTTGCCCAGCGCTTCGTCAACCTGCGCATCGGTGACCGGAACGACCAGCTTTTCGAGCTTCAGGCCTTCGGTGCTGGGCGCTTCGATGGTCGGCAGCACTTCCAGGGCAACGCTGATCACGGCGTCCTTGCCCTGCGCATAATCGTCGTTGAGGCCGATTTCGGGCTGCATCGCCGGACGCAGCGCTTCGTCGCGCAGCAGCTTGTCGACCGATTCGCGGATGGTGTCGTTCACCACCTGACCGTGCATGGCTTCGCCGTGCATCTTCTTGACAAGGTTGGCGGGCACCTTGCCGGGGCGGAAGCCGGGCATACGCACCTGCGGCGCCACCTTCTTGATCTCGGCATCGATCTTCGCTTCGAGATCGGCTGCGGTGATCGTGATCTGATAGGCGCGCTTGAGCCCTTCGTTGACGGTCTGCTTGGTCTGCATGGGGACTGTTCTGAAGCCTTTTTGCCAATAATTCCGTGGGTGCGGCCCCATCCGTAACGCATGCGTTTCGGGACGAACTTGGTGCGGGCGAAGGGACTCGAACCCCCACATCTTGCGATGCCAGAACCTAAATCTGGTGCGTCTACCAATTTCGCCACGCCCGCATGCCCGAACGAAGCAGCGCGGAAAGCCGGATAGCTTCCCGCGCGTATTAGCGAGCGCCCTTATCCCCCCCGAACCAAAAGGGCAAGCGCAACACGCTTGAAGGGCGGGACTTTGCCGATTAAGGGCGCGGCCATGACCGAAGAAACCCCTGAAATCACCCCGACCGCCACGACCAGCGGCGCCGACGTTCCGCCCGATCACCTGTCGGTCAATCCGCGCAGCCCGTTCTTCGACGCGGAAAAGCTCCAGCGCGGCGTGGGCATCCGGTTCAAGGACCGCGTGCGCACCGATATCGAGGAGTATTCGATCTCCGAAGGCTGGGTGCGGGTGCAGGCGGGCAAGAGCGTCGATCGCAAGGGCCAGCCGCTGACGATCAAGCTGACCGGCCCGGTCGAAGCCTGGTATGAAGACCTCGGCGAGAACCCGCCGGTCGCCAAAAAGGGCTGACGTTAAGGGGCCTTTGGCCTCATCGCTTGCCAAAAACACGATTTAAGCCCACTTGGCGCGGGATATGTCCCTCCCCAAGAAGCCCGAAGTCGTCATCATCGGCCGCCCCAATGTCGGCAAGTCCACGCTGTTCAACCGGCTAGTGGGCAAGAAACTCGCCCTCGTTGATGATCAGCCCGGCGTAACCCGCGACCGGCGCATGGGCGACGCGGTGATTGCAGGGCTGCACTTTGCCATCGTCGACACCGCCGGGTGGGAGGACGAGGACGAACTCAGCCTGCCTGGCCGGATGCGCAAGCAGACAGAAGCCAGCCTTGCCGGCGCGGATGCGGCGCTGTTCGTGATCGACGCGCGTGCGGGCCTCACCCCGCTTGACGAGGAAATCGCCCGTTACCTGCGCGAACAGGAAGTGCCGGTGGTGCTGGTCGCCAACAAGGCCGAGGGCGCAGCGGGCGAAAGCGGCGCAATGGAAGCCTATGCGCTCGGCCTCGGCGAGCCGCTCGCCATGTCGGCCGAGCATGGCGAAGGCATCGCTGATCTGTTCGGCGGCTTGTGGCCGATCATCGGCGCCAAGGCCGAGGAGTGGGAAGAGGCCAACGAAATCGCCCGCGCCGAAATCGCAGCGATGGAAGAAGATGATCGCCCCTCCGGCCCGCTCAAGCTCGCTATCGTGGGCCGGCCCAATGCGGGCAAATCCACGCTCATCAACCGTCTGCTGGGCGAAGACCGGTTGCTGACTGGCCCCGAAGCCGGGATCACCCGCGATTCGATCGCGATCGACTGGCAGTGGACCGATCCCAAGACCGGCGAAGTGCGGGATATCCGCCTGATTGACACTGCAGGAATGCGCAAGAAGAAGAACGTCACCGAAAAGCTCGAAAAGCTCTCGGTGGCCGATGCGCGCCGGGCGGTGGATTTTGCCGAGGTCGTGGTGCTGCTGCTCGATGCGACACAGGGCCTCGAACATCAGGACCTCAAGATCGCCAGCCTCGTGCTTGAAGAAGGCCGGGCGCTGATGATCGCGATCAACAAGTGGGACGTGGCCGAAGACGCGAGCAAGCTGTTCAACGGCATCCGCGCCGCTCTGGACGATGGCCTTGCGCAGGTGCGCGGCCTGCCGCTGTTCGCGGTCTCCGCCAAGACCGGCAAGGGGCTGGACCAGATGCTCGCCGGCGCCTTCGAACTGCGCGAGGCATGGTCGAAGCGCGTGCCCACCTCGGCGCTCAACCGCTGGTTCGACGATGCGATGGAAGCCAACCCCCCGCCCGCGCCGGGCGGCAAGCGGATCAAACTGCGCTACATCACGCAGGCCGGCACCCGCCCGCCGCGCTTCGTGATCTTCGGCACGCGGCTCGACCTGCTGCCCAAAAGTTACGAGCGTTATCTGGTGAACGGCATCCGCGCCAAGCTGGGCTTCGATGCGGTGCCCGTGCGCGTCACGCTCAAGGCCAACAAGAACCCCTACGCCAAGGACGGGTGATGCTGCTCGAACTGCTCGCCGCCGCGACCGAAACGGCCAAGACGCCGTTCGCCTTCGAGATTATCGAACGCACCGCCTCCACCCCGCGGGTGCAGCAGGTGGTGCAGTTGAGCCTTGCGCCTGCCTTCCTGCTGTCGGGTATCGGCGCGATCATGAACGTCATCATGAGCCGCATGATCTGGATCGCGCAGCGGGTCGAGAAGATAGAGGACAAGCTGGAAGAGGAACGCTCGCCCAAACAGGTGCGCGAACATGGCTGGCTGATGCGGCGGCGCAAGCTGGCGCAGGGCGCGATCCTGTTTTCGACCGCAGCGGCAGTGATGATCAGCGCGGTAATCATGCTGCTGTTCATTTCAGCCTATATCACCGCGCAGATCGGCACCGTGATCGCCGCGCTGTGGGTGCTGACGATGGTGCTGCTGGTGACGGGTCTCGGGTTTTTCCTGCTGGAAACCCGGCTGGCCGCAATCGGAGCGCAGGCACCGGGGGACTAACGCCCCAGATCGCCGCCCCGTGCCTGACACGGGGCGACGAGAGGATTGTTGAGGCTTATCCCTCGCCCGCTGCCTGGCTTTGCAGCTGGCAATAGTTGTGCAGGCCCATCCGTTCGATCATCTCGAACTGCGTTTCGAGGAAATCGACATGCTCTTCCTCGTTCTTGAGGATGTCTTCGAACAGCGCGGCAGACGTCATATCCTTGACGCTGCGGGCATATTCGGCGGCATCCTTGAGCAACGGAATCGCCTCGTGCTCCAGCGCGAGGTCGGCCTTGAGGATCTCCTCGACCGTCTCGCCCACCTTCAGCTTGTGGATCGCCTGAAAGTTCGGGAGCGCTTCGAGGAAAAGGATGCGTTCGGCCAGCTTGTCGGCGTGCTCCATTTCCTCGATCGATTCGTGGCGTTCATAGGCTGCCAGCTTCTTCATGCCCCAGTTGTCGAGCACGCGGTAATGCAACCAGTACTGGTTGATCGCGGTCAGCTCGTTGGTGAGGCACTGGTTGAGATAGTCGATGACCTTGGGGTCGCCCTTCATGGGATCAGTCCTTTGCGAAATGTCAAAGCCGGTTGGCGGCATTGCGCCCATTCTAGACGCTGCCGGGGCTTGTCTGCAAGGGGTGGGCGATTAAATTTCTTTGTGAATCAGTTACTTGCGATCCGTTCGCAATCGCGGGTCAGGCGGCTTCTACTGCGAATATGTCGCACCTGGCGGCCGCCCGTTCGGCGTCGATAATTTCCTGCGCTTCATCAAGGCACTGGCCGCAATTGGGGCGCTTGCCGAGGCAGGCATAGGTCGCCTCTGCGTCCCCGTCGCAAGTGAGCGCGGCTTTGCGCAAATCATTCTCACGAATGGCATTGCAGATGCAGATGTACATAAGCGCGCGAATCTTTCCTGCGAAGCGTTTGCAGGAGCCAAGATATGCGAACTACTCTCAATAACAAGAGGGAAAGTTACCGCTTCAACGGAAACACCGTCCGGTATGTCAGGCAGCGCCACAACCACTCCAGCGGGCCGTAGCGATAGCGGTCGAGCCAGGGCTTCGACCATGCCAGCATCGCCACCCAGGCGAGCGCCACAACGACATACAGCAGCGGACGGTTCAGTTGCCCGAACAGCCCCAGCGCCCAGCCGTGGAACACAAACATCATCAGCACCGATGTGCCGAGGTAATTGGTGAAGGCCGCACGCCCCGCTGCCCGCACCCGCTCGCCCAGCCAGCCGGTTGCTTGCGGCGCATAGACCACCAGTAGCGCAGCCAGCCCAAGCACCATCCACAGACGTGGCAGCGGGCTCCAACCCATGAAACCGGCAAGCGTGCCGTAAAAGGTGAACCCGCCCTGCTTCACCGCCAGCCCGATCGCCAGATGTGCCGCCGCGCCCGCAATCAGCCCGATCCAGCCCCAGCGCACCATCTTCGTCCGGTTGAACCCGCCCGAAAAGAACCCCATCCGGTACAGCGCGATGCCGATCAGCATCAGCGGGATCGTTTCGAGGAAGAACAGCAGCGCATTGGACAAAGGCTCGGCCCATTGTTCGGTCAGCCGGTGCGAGACGAGCGCGCCGTAATCGCCGGAGGCTGTGGTGGCATTCGGCACAGCGCCATGCTCCAGCGTCTCGTCGATCGCGGCGATCATCGCGGTGCGCTGCTCTGCCAGTTCGGGCGCGGATTGGCCGAAAGGCGTATCGGCAATCGCCCATGTCATGGTGAACATCGCGGCATAGACCAGCACGCCGAACATGTAGCCGCCCAGCCCGACAAACAGCTGCGCCTTCACGCTCCACCTGAGACAGGCGAGCACGATCAGGCCAAACAGGGCGTAGTAGAACAGGATGTCGCCCGGCCAGATGAAGAAGAAGTGCGCCATCCCGAACGCCATCAGGATGATCAGCCGCCATGCCTGAAGCCAGCGCGTGGCGCCCCGCGCCCAGGCCTTCTCCATGAACAGATACATCCCGGCGCCGAACAGCAAGGTGAACAGCCCGCGCATCTTGCCATCGACAGCCACGAATTGTGCAATCCACAGCCACCCGCCGGGATCGCCGGGATCCACCTTGAAGGCTGCCGGATACATGTAAGCCTCGAACGGCTGGCCGAAGGCGACGATATTGGCCGCCAGAATGCCCATCACGGCGAGCCCGCGGATGAAATCGAGCGTCTCGATCCGCTGGCTTTCAGCTACCGGAGCGATGCTGGCAGGCTCCCGCGTGGAGAAGTCCTCCGCGCCCTGTGCACTCAACGTCTCGTTCATGGCCGATCCCCCTGCCGTGTATGGCGGGCAATCTAGCAGAGCGTGCGCCTCGGGAAAGTCCGGAAATCCGGCGCTTGTCGATTATCGCGGATGGTTCGGCGGGTCAGTTCTGTCCGGCCACAATGCAGGCCTGCCCTTCCCGCTTGAGCGCGGCACAGGCGCGCGCGGCTTCGGCTTCGCTGGCGAAACCGCTGGCGAGCAGGCGGGTAACCTTGCCGCTCGGCACCAGTGTCTTGGTGGTTCCGGCGAGTGCGGGATTGCCCGACAGCTGGCTCCACAGCCGGTCAGCATTGCCCGGCACGCCGAATGCGCCAAGCTGCACGCGCCATTTGCCCTGCCTGGGCGCCGGCTTGGGAGCAGCGGCCGGTTGCGGGCGCGGCGGCGTGACCACCGCTGGCGCAGCGACCGCCACCGGGGTTGCGACAGCAGGCTTTGGTGCGGATTGGGGCGCGGGCTGGGGCGCTGGCTTCGGAGCGGGCCGGGTCGCGACCGCAACCGCAGGGGCAGCGGGCATTGTCGGCGCCGTGCCCAGCTCGGCCGCAGCAAGCTCGGCGGCGCGCTGCGACTTGGCCCCGGCCTCGATCTCGCGCGCGACGGACTGCGCCTGACTGCGCTGGGCGGCGGGAATGAACCGGTCCATCTGGGCCAGCGCATCACGGGCCTGCGGCAGGCCCGAACCGTTCGCCAGGGTCATAAGCGCATAGGCGCGCACCCAGTCACGCGGCGCATAGTCGGCATTGAAGTGCGAAAGGCCCAGCACATATTGCGCGCGCGGATCGCCGCGTTCGGCCGCGGCACGGATCATCGGCATGGCGCGCTGCTGCTCGCCTTCCTGAAACAGCATCAGCCCGAAATTGTCCGCGGCCTTCACATGGCCGAGCGCAGCGGCCTGTTCGTAAAGCTTGCGGGCGCGCGCGTTGTCCACTTCGACCCCGCGTCCGAGGCGATAAGCCTGGGCGAGGTTGAACAGCGCATCGGGATCACCCTTGGCTGCGGGTTCCTGCCATTCGGTCACGGCGCGGGCATAGTCGCCTGCCGTCCACGCATCGACCCCGGCCTTGACGTCGGCGAGCGCCGGGCCGGCGATCAGCGCGATTGCCGCTGCACCGATCCCGGCACGCGCTGAAAATCCTGCAATGCTGAAAGCCATCTTCGCTGCCATTCCCTGCGCCTCGTCAAATGCTGCACCATTCGCTGAACCGGGCCATAGCATAAACAAGGTTAGCAAACTCTTGCCATGCACCACCGGGTTGCACTGGCGGCGCCCGGGCAGACTAACCGCTTCGCCCGATTGCATAAGAGCGGCCCGCGTTAACTCTAAATTAGGGGTATCCTGCGATCCCGTGTCCAACCACCCGCTGAAAGGCGTCGCAATAGGGCGGCGTGCAGCGGTTCAATCCTAGGGGGACCCAGGCGTTGCGTGTACTCGCTTTGGCATCGCAGAAAGGTGGATCGGGCAAGACCACCCTGTCCGGACATCTCGCCGTCCAGGCCCAGCGCGCCGGCGCCGGGCCGGTCGTGCTGATCGATATCGACCCGCAAGGTTCGCTTGCCGATTGGTGGAACGAACGCGAGGCGGAATATCCGGCCTTTGCCCAGACCACGGTCGCCCGCCTCGCCAATGACCTCGCAGTGCTGCGCCAGCAGGGCTTCAAGCTGGCCGTGATCGACACGCCGCCCGCCATCACCATGGCGATCCAGTCGGTGATCTCGGTTGCCGAGCTGATCGTGGTGCCGACCCGCCCCTCCCCGCATGATCTGCGCGCCGTGGGTGCGACTGTTGACCTGTGCGAACGCGCCGGAAAGCCGCTGGTGTTCGTCGTCAATGCGGCCACCCCCAAGGCCAAGATCACCTCGGAAGCCGCCGTCGCCCTGTCGCAGCACGGCACCGTCGCCCCGATCACGCTCCACCACCGCACCGATTTCGCCGCTTCGATGATCGACGGCCGCACGGTGATGGAGGTCGATCCCGAAAGCCGCTCGGCTGCCGAGATCGCCGCCCTGTGGCGTTACATCGCGGACCGGCTCGAAAAGAACTTCCGCCGCACCGTGTTTGCTCCGGCCCCGAACGGCGTGGGCCAGCAGATGGGCGGCGTGCCGCGTCCTGCAGGCGGCTTCGGCCGCCGCGTCGCGCAGTAAGCGAGGGAGCAGGGGTTATGTCCGAATCCGGCTTTGCTTCGCTCGGACCGACCTTGCTGGCCCGCAAGGGCGGCGCCAAGCCCGCCATGCGCCCGCAAATCGCCCCGCTTGTCAAGGACGAGGCGGAACTCGCCGCGCTTGCCGATGAACAGCTCGAAGACCTCGGCTGGAACGACATGGGCGACAATGAACCGCTGGGCGGCGCCGATGTGGTGCCGATCAGTTCCGACATTGCGGCAGACAGTTTCGCACCGGGCCCCGGCCCGATCGTGCGCCGCCAGCAGCGCCGTCTGGAAGAGCGTGTGCTCGCCGATGCGGCAATGACCGGCCCGGAAGACTGCGAACCTGAATACGATGCCGAAGACGAAAGCTTCTACGGCGAGGATTACGCCGCAACCCCGGAATATGCCGCGCCGGCAGCACAACCCGAACCGGTCGCCCCGCGCAGCCGCCCGGCTGCTCCGGTCGCCGCCACTGCCACGGGCCGGCGCGCGGCATTCACGCTGCGGCTCGATGCCGACCGTCACCTCAAGCTGCGTCTTGCCGCCACCATGCGCGGACAGAGCGCGCAGACGCTGGTGACCGAGGCGCTCGACCGCTTGCTCGCCGAGTTCGACGAACTCGACGTGATCGCCAACCATCTCAAGCGCCACTGACCGGCGCACCAACACCACCCGACCACCACAACGTGAACCAGCAGGATCAATGGGGGAAATGACTATGGACCGCAGCTTCAGGAACGCACCGCGCCTCGCGCTGGCCGTCTCGACCGCGATCGCAGGGCTTGCGCTGGCCGGTTGCACCACCGCGGCAGCGCCGCGTGCCGACATGTCCTTCGCCAGCGCCCAGACTGCGCTCGCCAAGGGTCAGGTCGACAAGGCAGTGACCCATGCCGAAGCCGCCGTTCTGGCCGAACCGCGCAACCCCGGCTTCCGCGCCCTGCTCGGCGCTGCCTACATGGAGGCAGGCCGCTTCCAGTCGGCGGCGACCAGCTTCGGCGATGCGCTGGATCTCGGCGACGAGAACCCCCGCACCGTGTTGAGCTTCGCGCTGGCCAAGATCGCCATGGGCGAAGGCGCTGCCGCAGTCGCCGTTCTCGATGACTATGCGCAGGCGATCGATCCTGCCGACCTCGGTCTTGCGCTGGCATTGGCCGGTCAGCCGGAACGCGGCGTGCACGTGCTGACCAATGCCGTGCGCGACACCGACGAAGCCTCGCCCAAGCTCCGGCAGAACCTCGCCTATGCCTATGCGCTGGCGGGCAACTGGCGCGGGGCGCGGGTGATGGCGGCGGAAGATGTGCCGGCCGATCAGCTCGATGCCCGCCTGACCCAGTGGGCCGCGATGTCGGCACCCGAACAGTTCCAGCAGCGCGTCGCCGCCCTGCTCGATGTGACGCCGAAGGCCGACGGTGGCCAGCCGCAACGCCTCGCGCTGGCCAATTTCCCCGCGCAGGACGTGATGTTTGCCGAAGCCGCCGCACAGGCACCTGCGGACATGGTGGCGCAGGCCGATGCCGCCGCCCCGGTCCCGGTGATGGAACCCTACTCGCCGCCGGCTGCCGCGCCCACCTTTGCGCAGGCCTTCCCCTCCGCTGCCTCGGCCCCTGCCCCGGCGATCCAGTCGGTCGATCCGTCGGCAGGCGGCGTGCGTTATGTGTCGAACCCGGTGGTCCAGCAGCTGCCGACCCGTGCCGAGCGCTCCGCGCCGCGCATGGCCGCAGCCGCCCCGCAGCGCCGCATGGCACCTGCCGCAGCAGCGCCCGCGCCGGTCGCCAGCGACAGGAACGCAGGCTCGCACCTGGTGCAGCTCGGCTCATACAGCAGCAAGATCGAGGCCGAGCGTGGCTGGACGACCCTCAAGGGCAAGTTCCCGCAGCTCAAGGATCACAATGTCGTGATCACCGAAGCGGTGGTGAACGGGCGCACTTTCTGGCGCGTGGCCGCTGATGGCTTTGGCCCGCAAAGCGCCAAGAGCATGTGCGGCACGGTCAAGTCGGCCGGTCGCGGCTGCTTTGCCTATGCCGCCTCCAGCCCTCCGGCAGGCGCGGTGAAGCGCGACGTGCAGATGGCTGCGCGCACGCGGTAATCGCCCCCCGAACAATTTTTCAGCGAGACTGCTCCCGGACAGGCCCAGCCTTCCGGGAGTTTTCTTATGCCCCCAGCCTGACGCCGCCCTTCCACAGGCCCAGCACCCGGCCCTGCGCACCCTGCCGGTCGAACGGGGTGTTGTCGGCGGTGGCTTCCATCTTGCGGCGGTCGATGATCCACGGCGCATCGGGATCGATCAGCGCCAGATCAGCCTCCAGCCCCGGCGCCAGTTGCCCCGCCGCTACGCCCAGCAGACGGGCAGGATTGCGGGCGGTCAGATCAAAGGCGCGGGCCATGTCGATCACCCCATCGCGCACCAGTGTCAGCACCATGGCCAGCAGGGTTTCCGCCCCGGCCATGCCGGGTAGCGCATCGGCAAACGGCAGGCGCTTGTCTTCGGGTCCGCGGGGATCGTGACCGCTGGCGATAACATCGACCACCCCTTCACCGATCGCAGCGATGGCTGCCTGCCGGTCAGCCTCGGCCCTGAGAGGCGGCGAAAGGCGGGTGAAGGTGCGGAAGTCGGCCGTCGCCAGATCGGACAGCATGAAATGCGCAGGCGTGATCCCGCACGTCACCGGCAGCCCGCGTGCCTTGGCTTCGCGCACCAGATCAAAGCCGCGAGCGGTCGTGACCTGCCGGATATGCAGCCGCGCGCCCGCCAGTTCGGCAAGCGCGATGTCGCGGGCGATGGCCAGCGCCTCGGCCTCGGCAGGGGCGGCCGGCAGGCCCAGCCGGGTCGCGATCTCGCCGGCGGTCGCAGCTGCCTCACCCGTCAACCCGCCATCTTCGGCGTGGGAGACCACGACCAGATCGAGCATCGCGGCATATTGCAGCAGCCGCAGCATCACGCCCGAATCGGCGATCCAGCGCCGCCCGGTCGCGATCCCGCGTGCGCCGGCATCCTTCATCAACCCGATTTCGGCAAGCTCGCGCCCTTCCAGCCCGCGGGTCGCCGCTGCTAGCGGATGAACCCACAGATCGGGCTTGCCGCTTTTGGCGATAAAGCCGACGCGGCTCGGCAGATCGAGCGGTGGCGACTGGTCGGGCATCAGCGCCGCACGGGTGATCCCGCCGAAATGAAAGGCGGGCTTGTCGACCGCAAAAACGCCCAGATCGACGAGACCCGGCGCCACAAGCTTGCCACGCGCATCGACAAGCGAGTCATAATCCTCGGGGACGACATCCGCGCCAAGGCTGGCAATCGCCCCGTCAACACAGCGCACCGCGCCATGAATGATGCCGGCAGGGGTAACCAGTTGTGCATTGGCGATCGTGAGAGGTCTGGCTTGCTTCATGCCCAGCCCTCCACCCCACGCGCGCCGCGGGTCAGGATGTCGAGGCAGGCCATGCGGATCGCAACGCCCATTTCGACCTGACGGGTAATCAGCGAACGGCCTGCGATGTCGGCGACCTCGCTGTCGATCTCGACCCCGCGGTTCATCGGGCCGGGGTGCATGACCAGCGCGTCGGGCGCGGCAAGTGCCAACCGCTTTGCCGTCAGCCCGTAAAGGTGGCGGTATTCCCGCGCCGAGGGGACGAACTGCCCGCTCATCCGCTCGGATTGCAGGCGCAGCATCATCACCACTTCAGCCCCTTCCAGTGCCGCATCGAAGTGGTGGAACACCTCCACCCCCATCGCCGCGATCCCTGCAGGCATCAGCGCAGGCGGAGCGCAGACGCGCACCTTGGCGCCCAGCGCTGTGAGGCACAGGATGTTCGATCGTGCCACCCGGCTGTGCAGGATATCGCCGCAGATCACCACGGTGAGACCGGTAAAGTCCTCCGCCCCCTCGCCCCGCCCGGCCAGCGCATGGCGCAGGGTCAGCGCATCGAGCAGCGCCTGTGTCGGATGTTCGTGCTGCCCGTCGCCTGCATTGAGCACCGGGCAATCGACCTTGTCGGCAATCAGCCCGGTCGCCCCCGACGATCCATGCCGGATCACGATCGCATCGGCGCGCATGGCATTCAGCGTGATCGCGGTGTCGATCAGCGTCTCGCCCTTTTTCACGCTGGAGGTGGCAGCATGCATGTTGACCACATCCGCCCCCAGCCGCTTGCCCGCGATTTCGAAGGACAGCAGCGTGCGCGTGGAGTTTTCGAAAAAGGCATTGATGATGGTCAGGCCCGCCAGCAGATCGGAATGCTTGGTGCGCTGGCGATTGAGTTCGACCCATTGTTCGGCCTGATCGAGCACGTAGAGAATCTCGTGCCGCTGCAAGTGGCCGATACCGGTCAGATCGCGATGGGGAAAAGCCAGCCGCCCGGCCGGAAAGCGGCCCTGAGGCGCGGGGGAAATGGTCGCAGTCATTAAAGCCATGCCCTTAGTCGAGCAGCATCCGCCGCTCAACCCATGGCGTAAGCTTTCCGATAGAAGTTGCGGTGCAAACACCCTAGATCGGATGCGACGCGCAAAAGGGGCAGTGAAATGAGTTTCGTGAGCAAGGTTTGGAAGGTCCTCGTCGGGATCAAGGACGGGCTCGTCCTGTTGTTCATGCTGCTGTTCTTCGTGGCCCTGTTCGGCATCCTTTCGGCCCGTCCCAGCCCCGGCCAGGTCCGCGATGGCGCGCTCTTGATCGCGCTTGAAGGGGTCGTGGTGGAGGAAAAATCCGCTGTCGATCCGCTTGCCGCGCTGATTTCAGGCACAGCCCCGATCCAGGAATACCGCGCCCGCGACATCATCAACGCCCTCGATGAAGCTGCCACCGATGACCGGATCAAGGCCGTGGTGCTCGACCTTTCGACCTTCCTCGGCGGAGGTCAGGTGCATCTCACTGAAATCGGCGAGGCGATGGACCGGGTGCGCAAGGCCAAGAAGCCGGTGCTCACCTATGCGCTCGGCTATGCCGACGATCACCTGCTGCTGGCGGCTCATGCCAACGAAGTCTGGCTCGACCCGCAGGGGCTGGCCGTGATCTCGGGGCCGGGCGGCAGCAATCTCTATTATGCCGGACTGATCGAGAAGCTTGGCGTCAACGCCCGGATCTTCCGTGCGGGCGAATTCAAGTCGGCGGTCGAACCCTATTCGCGCTCGGGCATGTCGGATGAAGCGCGCGAAAACGTCGGCGGGGTCTACAGCGCGCTGTGGGAGGAATGGCAGGCCAATGTCGCCAAGGCCCGTCCCAAGCTGGCACTGGCCCGTGTCACCGGCGATCCTGTCGCCTGGATCAGCGGTGCGGGCGGCGATCTGGCCAAGGCCGCGCTTTCGGCCGGACTGGTCGACAAGCTTGGCGACAAGGCGCAGTTTGGCGCGCGCGTGGCCGAAATCGCGGGCGATGATCCGTGGAGCAAAAAGCCCGGCGCCTTTGCCGCGAGCACAATGGACGCCTTCCTTGCCGACGTGGGCAACAGCCGCAAGGGCAAGGCCATCGGCGTGATCACGATCGCAGGCGAAATCGTCGATGGCGAGGCTGGTCCGGGCGTTGCCGGCGGCACGCGTATTGCCGATGCGCTGGATGAGGCGCTCGACGATGATCTGGCCGGATTGGTGGTGCGGGTCGATTCGCCAGGTGGTTCGGTGACGGCATCGGAAGAAATCCGCCGCGCCATCCAGCGCTACCGCGACCGCAAGATCCCGGTCGCTGTTTCGTTCGCCAACGTAGCGGCGAGCGGCGGCTATTGGGTGTCGATGGCGGGCGAGCGGATTTTCGCGCAGCCGGAAACGATCACCGGATCGATCGGCGTCTTCGCGGTCGTGCCCACTTTCGAGAAAAGCGCTGCGAGAATCGGCGTGACCTCCGACGGTTTCCGCACGACACCGCTTTCGGGCCAGCCCGATTTCCTCGCCGGGTTCTCGCCGGAAATGGAGGCGATCCTGCAGGCCTCGATCAGCGGCACCTACAGCGATTTTCTCGCGCTGGTGTCCAAGGCACGCAAGCAGCCGGTCGAGAAAGTCGACGGCATTGCCGGTGGGCGCGTGTGGGATGGCGGCACGGCGCGCCAGCTGGGTCTGGTCGATGAGTTCGGGGGGCTGGAAGAAGCGCTGGCATGGGCGGCAGCCAAGGCCGGCGCCAAGGACGGTGAGTGGCACGCGGTCTATCTCGGTCAGGAAACGGAAAACTACGATTCGCTGATCCGCCAGCTGGTCACCAGCCGCGCGCCCCATGCGGCTGCGACCCAAGGTGGCGACATCTTTGCGATCGCAGCGCGTAACAATGACAATGTGCTGGCGCGGGTGCGCCGCGATGCCGAGCGCCTGCTGGGCACCCGCGGGATGCAGGCTTTTTGCCTCGAATGCCCTGCTACGTCACGAGCGGCGCAGCCGCGAAAAGTCGGCGCCGACGGCATTGACGGATGGCTCGCCTGGCTGACCGCGTCCTGACCGCCGCACAAATTGCACGCACAAGACACGGCTGGCACTTGCCAAGCACGCCAGCCCGCTTTAATGGCGCGCCCCTGTCCGGGCCAAACGGTCTTGTCGGACGGGCGCGTAGCTCAGCGGTAGAGCACACCCTTCACACGGGTGGGGTCACAGGTTCAATCCCTGTCGCGCCCACCATCTTTTCAATGACTTAGAAAAGATGGTGCCGGTTCTTATGAAAAAAGTATGAAAAAGGGGGCGTGAGCGCTTGGGGGTTCCTGAGGCGCTACGACCGCTCCATTGAGCCAACATCGGCCTTCGACTGACTACCCACGTTCGTGACAGCAGTACGCCCTAGCATGTGCCTGCCCGACCTGCCTGAAGAAATGCTTTGTGCATTACCTGTCGCGTTCAAGGACGGTTGGCGCTATCCATTGGCGACGTGCTAAATCCAGCCAATCAGGGGGTTATTCTTGGCCGTCGATCTACAGCAGCTTTCCACGCGCCTGTTCCAGACTGCCAACCAGCTCTGGACCAATACCGCGTTGCGGCCCGATCAGTATGCCCAGCCGGTGCTGGCCCTGATCGCGCTGCGCCAGATGGAGGCGCGGTTCGATCTCGTGCACGAGGAGTTGTCCAAGACCTTCACGGGCCGCCTCAAGCCCACCCCTGGCGACTACCAGGGCAAGGGCGCGATCTATCTGCCCACCACCGCGCGCTTCTCGTTCCTCCTGAGCCTGCCCGAGCATGAGAACCTCGCCGAGGCGCTCAACACCGCGATGAAGGGCATTGCCGAGCACAACCCCGATCTCGCGGGAGTGCTACCGCAAGGCTATGGATCGCTGCCCGACAGCGTACTGCGCGAGCTGCTGCGCCTTCTCGCCCCGCTCGACATCCAGGGCGACGCCTATGGGCTGATCTTCGAATACTTCATGGGCGAGTTCGCCGCCAACTACATGCAGAAGGGGGGCGAGTACTTCACCCCCGCCTCGATCGTGAAGCTGATCGTCGAGGTGATCCAGCCCTACCACGGGCGCATCCTCGATCCGGCCTGCGGGTCGGGCGGCATGTTCGTCCACTCGGCGGACTTCGTGAAGCGCCACGGGGCAAACCCCAGCCGCGAAATCTCGATCCACGGCATCGAGAAGATGGAGGACACGCAGAAGCTCTGCCGCCTCAACCTCGCGGTGCATGGCGTGTCGGGCGACATCCGCGTGGCCAACGCCTACTATGAAGACCCGCACAAGCTGGTCGGCCAGTTCGACTTCGTCATGGCCAACCCGCCCTTCAACCAGTCCGAGGTCGATCGCTCGCGGCTGGTGAATGAGGCGGGCGTGGTCAGCCCGCGCTTCCCGCTCGGCATCCCGAGCACCAACAACGCCAACTACCTGTGGATCGGCATGTTCGCAGCCGCGCTCAACGAGACCGGACGGGCAGGCTTCGTGATGGCGAACTCTGCATCGGACGCGAGCGGGTCGGAGCGCGAGATGCGCCGCAAGCTGGTCGAGAGCGGGATGGTCGATGTGATCATCACCACCTCGCCCAACATGTTTCTCACCGTGACCCTGCCGGTGACACTGTGGTTCCTCGACAAGGGCAAGACCAAGACCAGCCGCGCCGACGAGGTGCTGTTTATCGATGCCCGCCACATCTTCCGCCAAGTGACGCGCGCGTTCCGCGACTACACGCCCGAGCAGATCGAGTTCCTTGGCAACATCGTGCGGCTGTGGCGCGGCGAGGAAGAAGAGGTCGAGCAGGGCAGCGCCGCTATGATGACCGAAACCTTCGGCGATGACGGCTACAAGGACATCCCTGGGCTCTGCAAGGTCACCAGCCGGGCGGAGATCGCAGCGCAGGACTGGAGCCTCAACCCTGGGCGCTATGTGGGCGTGGCGGCTGGCGAGCAGGTCGATGATGCCGACTTCAGGGAGCGGCTGGAGGCGCTGCAGGAGGAGCTGGAGGGTCTGAACGCCGAGGCTGCGCGACTGCAGGCACTCATCGCCCAAAATGTGGCTGAGGTGCTGGCGTGAGTGATGTGCGCTGGGTCAGACTTGAGGACCTAACGGAGCCAGACCGGTCGATCACCTACGGCGTCGTGAAGCCTGGTCCCGAGCCGCTGACTGGCGGGGTCACGCTCATTCGCGGTGGCGACATTTCTGGTGGCCGCATTTCCAGCGAACTGCGGAAGATAACCGACGAAGTGTCTAGACCGTACCGCCGCACCCTACTTCGAGGCGGTGAGTTGGTGATGTCCCTAGTCGGAAATCCCGGGGCGGTAGCGATTGTCCCAGACCACCTTGCAGGTGCGAACCTGGCCCGACAGGCGGCGCTCATCGCACTCCGCCAAGACGTCGACGCTCGCTACGTGATGTACTGGTTCATGTCGTCCGAAGGACAGCGTAGGCTAGCCAGCGTGATCAAGGGTTCAGTCCAGCAGGTAATCAACCTGGCCGACCTCAAACGGCAAGAGGTCTATCTCCCGCCCCTCGAAACCCAACGGCGCATCGCCGCAATCCTCGGGGCTTATGATGACCTGATCGAGGTCAACCGGCGGCGGGTGGCGGTGTTGGAGGAGATGGCGCAGGGGCTATTCGACGAGTTACTGCGCAGTCCTATCGAAGGCCCCACA
Source organism: Erythrobacter sp. RANMB8 (assembly GCF_056848235.1). NCBI lineage: Bacteria > Pseudomonadati > Pseudomonadota > Alphaproteobacteria > Sphingomonadales > Erythrobacteraceae > Erythrobacter > Erythrobacter sp. RANMB8. Next base: position 74,963 of record NZ_JBREHG010000010.1, on the reverse strand, counting down.
ATCGGCGAACTATACGAGGCCTCACTTGGCGGCGATTGGGGTACCGAAGAAGCTGACGACGAGCACAGTGTAAAGGTCCGAGTGGTAAGGGGCACGGACATCCCGCGTCTTCAGACCGGCGATTACTCGTCCTGTCCTGAGAGGTTCATCAGCTCGAAAAGCGCTGCAAAACGGGTCCTACAAAGGCACGACTTGGTGCTCGAAAACTCGATAAACGCAAAAACCCGACCTGCTGGTACGACCCTTCTTGTGACTGCGGGTTTGCTGGAGGAACTGGGTGGAGACGCGATAGCTGCTAGTTTTTGTAGGGTCTTCAAATTTAAGTCACCACGCACGGCGCTACTGGTCCATCACTACTGCCGCCACATGCATCGAACCCGTGAAATCGAAAGATTTCAGACCGTGGCCGCGAATGGGATTGCCAACTTCCAGACGCAGGTCTTCTTGAAGGAATGTCGATTGCCCATTGATGTGGAGCATAACGAAGAAGCGTTTTCCCTGCTCGAAAGCCTCAACGAGGGTGGTTCGCTCATCGGACGACAGACGTCTCGCCTCGCCGCCTCCCGGGACCTATTGCTCCCCCGCCTTATCTCCGGCCAGCTCTCCGTCGAGGCTGCCGAGCGCGAACTGGAGAACGCCGCATGATCCCCAAGCTCGGCAAAGTGCAACGGGTCAACGTGAGGACCGCCTGGCCCAACGAGGCCAGCCACTTCACCCCCTGGCTGGCATCCGAAGAGGGCATGGACCTTCTCCAGGATGCACTCGGAATGGAACTGGAAGTCGAGGCGACCGAGAAGTTCGTCGGGCCCTTCAAAGCCGACATCCTCGCCAAGCGCACGGACATCGCCGACGACCATTGGGTGCTGATCGAGAACCAGCTTGAGCGCACCGATCACAGGCACCTGGGACAGCTCCTGACTTATGCAGCAGGACTGAAGGCAGTGACCATCGTCTGGATCGCCGAGACCTTCGCCGAAGAGCACCGTGCCGCGCTGGACTGGCTCAACGAGGTGACCAGCGAGGACCTGGAGTTCTTCGGGCTGGAGATTGAGCTGTGGCAGATTGATGGCTCTGCACCGGCCCCGATGTTCAACATCATCGCCGAACCCAATGACTGGAGCCGCGAGGTCAAGCAGAAGGCAGAGAACGAGGTCTCCGACCTGAAGCAGCAACAGCGCCGGTTCTGGCAGGGTGTGAGAGCGCGTCTGCTTGAGACGAAGAGCAAGGTGCGCCCCCAAAAGGCCCACCCGCAACACTGGGCTGACTATGCGCTGGGCCGTGCGCACACATGGCTGTCGGCCACGATAAACTCGTCGAAGAAGTATGTATCGGTCGAGTTCGCTTTCCGAGGCCCTCCTGGCAAGGTCTGGTACCAAGAGCTTGAGGCTAACAAGGCCGTAATCGATGCGCAGCTACATGGCCTTTCCTGGCAACGACTGGATGGCAAGAAGCAAAGCCGGATCGCGCTGTATCGCCAAAACTCTGACCCGACCAATGAGGACGATTGGCCCGCCCAGCAGGAATGGGTGGTGAAGACGCTTGAGCAGTTCCACCATGTTTTCCGGCCCTACGCGTTGGCATTTACGGACGGCGATGGCGGCTTCGAAGCACCCGAAGAGCTTGAGGGGCCGGACGTCGACTGATGGCTCCCTCGCTCACCAGCATTGTCGCCAGTGAGGACAAGACGGTCGAAGCCCCAGCGCTCGACCTGCTGGCGAGCCTCGGCTGGGAGCGGGCGAACCTGCTGCATGAGGAGCCGGGGCTGGCCAACCCGACGGGGCGCACCAGTCTGCGGCAGGCCTACCTTCCGGCGTACCTCAGGGCAGCGCTGGCGCGGCTCAACCCTGCCCTCCCTGCGGACGCCCTGAAGCGCGCCGAGGAGGAACTGTTTCGCGATCGCTCCGCGCTCGATCCCATCGCCGCCAACCGCGAGGTGCTGCGCCATATCGTCGACGGGGTTCGGGTCGAAATCCGCCGCCCCGATGGCAAGTTCGAAGATGTGACCGTGCGGGTGATTGACTGGAAAGACCCGCGCGCCAACCACTTCCTCGCCGCCAATCAGGTGTGGATCGAAGGCCCGCGCGCAAAGCGTCGCCCCGACACCGTCGGCTTCGTCAACGGCATCCCGCTGCTGTTCGCCGAGTGGAAGGCCCCGACCAAGCCGGTGCATCATGCCTACGAGGACAACCTGCGCGACTACAAGGACGAGATCGGCCACCTCTTCCACCCCAACGGCTTCGTGATCCTGTCGAACGGCATCGACAACCTGATCGGCGCGAGCCACTCGGCTTACCGATATTTCGCCCCGTGGCGACGGCTGGACGAGGAGGCGGAGGACGATCCGACGCTGGAAACCCTGCTGGCCGCCACCTGCGAACCCAGCCGCTTCCTCGATCTGATCGAGAACTTCGTGCTGTTCGACGAGAGCCGCGAGGGCCTCATCAAGATCATCGGGAAGTACCACCAGGTGCTGGGCGTGAACCGCGCGATCGAAGCGGTGCAGCGGGTTGCTTCCAACGATGGGCGGCTGGGCGTGTTTTGGCACACCCAAGGGTCGGGCAAGAGCCTCTCGATGGTGATGTTCGCCGAGAAGGTGCTGCGCCGGATCGGGGGGAACTACACCTTCGTGATCGTCACCGACCGGACCGAGCTGGACGATCAGATCGCAGGCCAGTTCGCCTCGGCTGGCGCGCTGACCAAGGACATCCGCCAAGCCCAGGCCGGCAGCCGTGCGCACCTGCGGGAGCTGCTCGCGGGCAACGAGCGGTACGTCTTCACGTTGATCCAGAAGTTCTCGACCGAGGATCGCGAGCCGATGCCGGTCCTGTCCGACCGCTCGGACATCATCGTGATGACCGACGAGGCGCACCGCAGCCAGTACGACCAGCTCGCTGCGAACATGCGGGCGGCGCTGCCCAACGCGGCCTTCATCGGCTTCACCGGCACCCCGCTGATCAAGGGCGAGGATAGCCGCACCCGCGAGGTCTTCGGCGACTACGTCTCGATCTACGACTTCTCGCAGTCCGTACGGGACGGGGCCACGGTTCCGCTGTTCTACGAGGCTCGCAAGCCCGAGCTGCAGATGGACCGCGATGCGCTACAGGCCGAGCTGGATGCGCTGCTCGACGGGGTCGAACTGGACGAGGAACAGGAGCGGAAGCTCAACCGGGACGTCGGGCAATACAACCTGATCACCAACCCCGACCGGCTCGACAAAATCGCCGAGGATGTGGCGCGGCACTTCAGCGCACGCGGCTATCGCGGCAAGGCGATGTTTGTGGCGATCGACAAAGGCACGGCGGTGGCGATGTACGACCGCGTGAAGGCAGCGGTGGAGCGGTTGATCGCCGAGGACGAGGCGCGCCTCAAGACTGCGCACGAGGCCGAAGGGGCGGCTATCGCTGAGCGGCTCATGTGGCTGCGCGAACTCGATATGGCGGTGGTCGTGAGCCAGGGTCAGAACGAGGTAGACGATCTGCGGAAGCGTGGCCTCGACATCGTCCCGCACCGTGAGCGGATGCAAAAGGAAGACCTGGAGCGGAAGTTCAAGGACGCCAACGACCCGCTCCGGCTAGTCTTCGTCTGCGCGATGTGGATCACCGGCTTCGACGTTCCCAGCATCGGCACGGTCTATCTCGACAAGCCGATGAAAAACCACACCCTGATGCAGACCATCGCCCGCGCCAACCGGCGCGCCGACGGCAAGACGTCCGGTGTGATCGTCGACTACGTCGGCGTGTTCAATAACCTCCAGAAGGCTCTCGCGGTCTACGCCAGTGGGGCAAAGGTCGGCGAAACTCCGATCAAGGACAAGGCGGCTCTGGTCGCTGCCCTAGAGACAGCCCTTCAGGAAGCGGAGGGTTTTGCAGCGGGGCTGGCAATCGATCTTCCGGCGATCCTCGCAGCGCCGCAAGGGTTGGAACGCGCCGGACAGATCAGGAAAGCCGTCGAGGTGCTGGTGGCCCCCGACGAGCGCCGCCGGGATTTCCTGCGGCTCACCAGCAATGTCACAAAGGCATACAAGGCAATCCTGCCCGATGAACGAGCGGCCCCGTACCTCCGGCGCGTTGCGGTACTGCATGTTGTCGCCCAAGCGGTGAAGGCGAAGCTCGGCCCAAGAGACATCGAAAAGCTCTCCGCCCGTATCGCTGAGCTGCTCGACGAAAAGATCGAGGGCGTCGCGATCCTGGCCCCCATCGTTGAAGGCGACGGCAAGGAAGGTCGGGTCGACCTCTCCGAAATCGACTTCGAGAAGCTCGGGGAACTCTTCGCCGAAAGTCCCAAGGTAACGGCAGAGCGCCTGCGCGAAGAAGCCGAGGGCCGCGCGAAAGCTATGGCCGCGCGCAACCCAACCCGGAAGCCGCTGGTCGAGAAGTTGGAACAGCTTGTGGCCGCCTACAACGCTGCGATTATGGGCACTGAAGAGTACTTCGAGGCGCTCCAGGCACTGATCCGCTCGCTCGATGAAGAGGAGGCCCGGTTCGCCCGCGAGGGCCTGGACAACGAAGAGCAGCTCGCGATCTTCGACCTACTCACCAAGCCAGAGCCCAAGCTCACCAAGGCGCAGGAGATCGAGGTGAAGGCAGTGGCGCGGAGGTTGCTTGAGCGGCTCCACGAACTGATCGACGCCGTGGACTGGCAGCGCGGTCAGGAGACTCGCGGCGCAGTCTGGACCGAACTGCGCGTGCAGCTCAACGCCTTGCCTGAGGAGCCCTACCCAGAGCCGGTGTGGAACGCGAAGGTGGGGGAAGTGTGGGACTTTGTCTTGAACCGATACGCTTAATCAAATTGCAGCTACACAAGCTCAGGTTTTGTTGCGCGACTCTTCGACCCGCCTGTTACCCTCTTCAATCGCCGCCGCGATGCTAGTGATCTCATTGCTGCTGCTTGTTACATCGACCTTCTCGCCCCACCGCTTCGGGTTCCACTTGGCAAGGAGCTTCAGGCGACCTTCAAACCGCAGTCGACGATTGTTAACGTCAGCCGGATCAATACGCGGGCCATGATCCGTCATGAGTCGCGCAGGGGGTTCGTCGATAATGGCAAGGCACTCTTCTGCAATAACGTCTTCGCCAGCCTCGCGCGCACGCGCATACGCGATGGCAAGGGCTTCGTCGGCCTCGCACCAGTCCCGCCAGACCGTCGGATGAGGAAACTTGGGATCACTCCGGCAAATCACGCTGAGCGGCTCTCCCTCTGCCAGCCGAGACAGAAGCTCCTCTTCCATAGCTGGATCGCGCTTTGAAAGCCGTGGCATTGGGGAAATCCTCTCAGCTTGTCGGGGGACACTCTGGCCCACATTCGTTCAAACCGGGCCGAGGTTGAATCGTCGATCAACCAACTGAGTGGGCTGAAGTTGCCGTGGAAGGCAGAGACCGCCGAACGATCTTAGAAAGGCTGATTGGCGAAATGCGCTTCTCGACGAGTGGCCATCTTGGCGGTTCGGCCACGATCGCCTTCGAAAACGTCAATTCGCTCACTCTTAATCCTAAAGCTTATCTCTCAATCCTAAATGCTCATTTGAGAGGGTCAGGATTGTGGGCATAGGACGACCATCCCCTGCTCTGGAGCGAAGCCCGATGCAGGGGACGGTCCGTCCACGCTGTGCTCACCCGAGCCGGGCCGAGGCTTAGCGGGCATCGTCGGTCAGAGGGACGCCGACGACTTGGTAGCTCCTATCCTTTTGGGCTCCCTCGCCCTCACCGACCGCCTCTCTACCTTTCGGACTAGGCGTGCACTTTGTCAGATCCCGTGGTTGTGCATTCCGCCATGTGCGCCACCGTTAACCGTCCACACTGGCGAGGGGTGAGCCACGATAACGGCCCGACCCAATCTCAAAACTGCTGACCAAATGATAACCCACCATTGGTGCGGTGCGCATCTCCTAGCGCCATGTTTTCGTAGCGATTCGCGAAGATTCGGGAGAATACACCTCTGTATTTTCAGCGGCTTTTATTTTCCCACAGGCGAGACCATGTAACACGGTCTTCCTGTGATCGTGCCTGAGGCGCTCAGGCCATGCTCCGCGCCCTCACTCCCAAGGCACGCGCTTTTCGCGTCAATTCGGCGTTTCCTGCCCCGCAATCAGGGTGTGAAGGCTCTGGGCAGGAATGACGGTGCGCCCGTTGATACGACGGGCAATGATACGCCCTTCAGTGATCAGAGCATAAATGGTGGTCCTGCCGAGGCTGGTGGCCTGACAGGCTTCCTTGATGCTGTAGGCCAGCTTGGCGGGCTGCTTCTCTTCGATGCTCATTGGACTGTCTCCGCAGTGCGGGACCGGAATGATCCTCGCTTCGCGGCAGACCAATTGAAACAGATTCGAACAGGTTTGAATCGCGTTCATGCCGCTTGGCCCCTCGGCTAGCGATGCCGCTGCTGTCCTTTTGGTGAGGAGAGTAACTCGGCGTTCCCCGTTTCGCTTCCGGGAAGAGGCGTCGAAATTGGTCTACCCCTTGACGCGGGTCGCACGAAGGTCCCCTTAGTCTTGAGTGGCCTGAAATTGATCGTCATCGCACGGACCCCGTCGTCAACGGCAGAAAAGCGTCGCTTGCGCCTGCAAAAGGACAGGCGATGCACTACGCGGCATCCGGCGCTCCGGGTTGCACCACGCCAAGCGGCATGAGCATGATCAGCTCGGGCACCGCGTCGGCCCCGGCCCAGACGACTGCGTTCTGCTTGAACCTGTGCCCGAGCGCCTTCGCGCGGCTCCGCGTGCACCCAAGGATCAGCAGGCTCTCCTCTGGTGGCCAGTCGCCGATCTCGCCTTGCCCTTCGCCTTGGAGGTAGTCGAGGTTCAGCTCTTCGACCGCGGCTGCAAGACGCTCTTGTGCGGCCGCGTTGAACGCCTGATCAGATGCCGCGCCCTTCGGGTTCCATGCCGTGATGTAGGCGGCGCAGCTGTTGCCGGTGCGGTCGAATAGATTGGCCAGCCTCGCGCTGCGCTCGCTGATCCGCAAGGCAAACTCCGGTTCGGCAAACACGGTGTAGGCAGTCGCCCGATAGGCGCGGATCAAGTCCTGATCCAAGCTGGAAGCATAGCAGCGATCGATGGAGGCTTTCCGATCTCTGTGAGCTTGCGCCGCAGCCAGCCGCCGATGACGGTTCGCGGCTTGCCTCAAGCGCTCTTCGCTGGCCATCTCCTTCTGTTCGCGCGCCATGTCGTCGAACGCTGACGAGGTCGACGGCACCACCGCACGGTGCCACTTGTCGGCATTAAGGCCGCGGAGAAATCGGTCCGCGACATCAAGGACATCGTGCTGTGCAGCCCAGAGGATTTGCTGGCGCAGTGTCTCCATCTTTTGGACATCTGACGTCGCCCACCATGACGAGAGGATATTCGGACGCGGTGGCTCGAAACGCAGCCTATATGAAGCCTCATCATCATCCACGCTCATGGCGATGTCATAACCCGTGGTGCGACGTTCGCGGGCGCTAACTTTCAGCGATCGCCAGAATCGCTCCCAGGCACCGAACAACGGACAAACTCGTCCATCGGAAGCGCAAAACTCTAGAAGGCCTTCAAGGCCTGTTGGCCTCCCATATTCTTCCACCATCATGAATGCGCCTCGACCAGTTCGGCGGGCAGGCGGACATCAAGATCGAGCCGCAACTGCTCTTCGGTCTCGTCGAGGTCTTCCGGCTTGATCTTGATGAAACGGTGCGCGGCGAAGAAGTCTCTGCCAAACTCCTTGAACCCCAACAGCACGTGCCCTCGGGATCTATCGGTCCAGCCGGTCGTGACGGCCGCGACTGTGAGCAATTGGCCAGCCTTCGGGCCAAATGTCACTAGCTCTCCACTGTCCCGGTCTTCCCAATAGCCCTGCTTGGTGCACAGGGCCATGTCGTTGATCTGCCATCCGTCAGACATCAATCTTCTCCTTCGCGCACAGGAGAGACGTGATCCGATGTTGCTGGAAAGCCCGTTTCGTTGCCTTCAGCCACATCCCCTTGCGGGAGCCACCTTGCCCGGACTGGCAGGTTGGCGAGAGCGAGTCGCTCTTCTCCTGATGTGATTTCAGGATCAATCATGCCAGGCGAAGTGTCAATCTAAGGCACGAACAGATAATCTATGCAGGCCGTTAGATTGCAATGCTGGCCAGCGCCTCTTCTGCATCATCACGGACAAGGTGACCGTAGTGCTTCTCGATCATGGCAACGCTCGTGCCGGATAGCTGCGCTACTGTCAGAATTGGCAGGCGCGCGCGGATCAGGTCTGTGATGACGCTATGACGCAAGGTGTAAGCCGCTGTTGCACCGGGGAGGCCAGCCGCCTTGACCGCATCCTTGATCGGGTGCTTCCAAGCATCCTTGTCCCACGCCTTACCGCTCGTGCGGGCGAAGATCGATGCGGTTGGGAGTTTGTCCTTCACTTGCGCTTCGAAGAAGTCGGCAATCATTTGCGGCATGGTGAGCTGCCGCGGGTTGCCGTTCTTGTCCTTGCCGACCGTGAGCGCGCGGGTGCGCTTGTCGAAGTCGCGCACCGTCAGTCCTGCCAGCGCGCCGGGGCGCAGGGGCAAGAGGCAAAGGGCTTTGACGAAGGGGCGCGCCTCATCGCTCGCGGCATCGATCAGCTTCTTGCGCTCATCGCGGTCAAGATACAGCTCCCGGCGCTTGTCGGCTCCCTTGATGGGACGTAGCGCCTCCTGCCATGCTGCATCCGTGTTGGGAGCGCCGGGCTTCAGCACCATGCCCAGCGCGGCGCGCAGCGGCACCATGTCACGGTTGACGGTCGACTTTGAGCGCTCCTTCGTTCGCTTCTTGTCGTTGTCTTTCGTGCGCGTCGCCGCAGCTGGCGCATCCTCCAGCCGCTTGCGCCATGCCTTCAGGTGGTGCCGCCGGAGCTTGTCGAGCTTCACCTTGGCGATTGGATCGGAATAGACGTGCCGCCGGAAAACTCCCTCGGCAATCGATCCGGGCTTTTCCTTGATATAAGCCTCGCAGGCGTCCTTTACCGTTTCCATGTCGCGGGCGCGCTCGCCGCCGGTTTCGACCGTTTCCGCCCACGCCTCGGCATCCGCCTTGGCCTGCTTGAACACGTCATGTCCTGACAGGGTGCCATAGTCGCCTAGCCGCTTGCGGGCATTGCGGTTGCCCTCGGCATCATAGAACCGGGCAAACCACGTGCCGCCCGCCTTCTTCCGCGAGGGGCGGTAGCCAAGATAGACTCTTTGCCGCAGGCGGTGCCAGTGCGGTTCATTGCCGCTCCGCGGCTTCAGCTTCTCGCGCTCCCCGATGCGGCTGAGATCGGCCATTTTCGGCACCTCCAAAACTTATGAAAAAAGTATGAAAAACATGGGCGGACACCATCGAACGCCATTGACTGTTTTTACACGATTTTATTGTCCGAGGAAAGTCGAATTTGTCCGCTTTCCCACCCTTCACACGGGTGGGGTCACAGGTTCAATCCCTGTCGCGCCCACCATCTTTTCAATGACTTGGGAAAGATGGTGCTAGCCACAGCCAAGCGGCACGCCGGACTTCGCCGGCGGGTTTGGTTGTGGCCCCCACCTCGCCTCAACAGATTCAGGCACAGTCGCGCGCTGCAACAGGCAGCGCGGCAACTGCCCGGCTCTCAACCGCCGTCCCGGAGTTGCGGTCCGATCCGCGTGATCACCTCGCGGGCGTCGAAAGCTTTGCGGTTGCCCGTCGGCAGCGGGCCTCGATCCATCCTGATTTCGGCTGACACCTCGAAGCGTTCGATTGTCCGGTCGTCCAGCCGGTCAGCCCAGAAGGGATCGCCGAAATAGGGGTCCCATGTGCGCCAGCCGATGCCCGGACCATAGTACCGCCAATAGGGCCGCCAGTAGCCGTAGTTATCGTAGAACCACGGGCGGTAAAGCGGATCGGGGCGCAGATCACGCTGGACCTGGTGTTCGACCTCGCGGTCTTCGATCAGGAACCAGGTGTAACCTTCTTGCAGCGTCAGTTCGGCGGCGCGGTAAAGCAGTGATGCCTCGACCCTCTCGCGCGATGTGAAGCTGTTGCCGACGAATGTCACCCGGAAATGGTCGGCCGCGAGCCGGGTTTCCGAATAGCCGCCAGCGACGCGGCTGGACGATGACATCGGCTGGTAAGGTGTTGGCTTGCCGGCACATCCGGCGACGAGCAAAGCCAGAGCGGCGGCCCCGGCCAATTGTTGAAATCCTGCCATTGAAACCTCCCTGATTCGATCGACGAAATGATGGTTCGCTTGAGGGGGGACGCGGGGGGGGGGGCGCCCCCCCCCCCCCCCCGCGCAGGGGAGCTGGCTGCGGCTCAGCTTCCGCCGAACGTGATCACGAGGCTGCCGTAGAAGGCATTGTCGCGCAGTCCTGTTCCGAACCGGCCCTGATAGCCGATCCGTCCGGTCACCTTGTCGTTGAACAGCGCGGCAAGGCTGACGCCGGCCATAACCGTATCCTTGTCCGACTGCGGCGAAGCGGTGTCGAACAACGCAGCCCCCGGCGCATCGGCAAAGCGTTGCGAAGTGCCGAACACGCCCTTGTCATCGCTGCGATAGGCAACCTTCGCCTCGGGCACCACGATCCCCAGCTTGCCGGCCCATTTGACGCCAGCGAGGAAGGCGGTGTCGCTTGCGCTCTGGCTGCCGAAATCGAGGTTGGCCCCGCCTACGCCAGCTTCGGTAAAGCCGTTCATCTTCACCTTGGTGTATTCGACGCCAAGGAACGGGGTCACCCAGCTTTCGCCGAGGGCAAAGCGGCCGCCGGCCTCGGCATAGAAGGAGGTGACGCGGAAGTCCGGCTCGGCCGTGATCACGCCAGCGGTGGTGAGAACCCCGACCGTCCGTACGGCATCACCATCAAGCTTGGAGTAACTGCCGTTGGCGCGCAGGTAGAAGTCGCCAATGTCGTACCCTGCCAGCAAGCCGAGCTGGAAGCCGTCACTGTCGATCTCGCCGCCGTAGAGATCGAACGCGGTGTCAACCTTGCGATAGCCGCCAAAGGCGCCGAAGGTGAAATTGCTGGTGGTGTAATCGACCCCCAGCAGGGCGTGGGACCCGTCGCTGTTGTGCCCGATGCCGTTGCCGTCGTTGCGCACGCGCGCATCATGGACAGCGCCCAGAGCCCACACACGCAGCCCGTCGTCACGTTCGCGGCATTCCTTGATCCCGCCGGTGATCACCGCACAGTCGGTCTGGTCGGACACCAGCGTGCTGACCTGCACCGAATTGTTGCGCAAAGCCTGCATGTGCCCGGCATATTGCGCACCGCTGAGCTGGTTCATCGCTTCGGCATAGACCCCTGCGTCATTGATCAGGAACAGGTTGGTGAGCAGCGTGCCGTAGGCACCGGTCTGGGGCGGACTGTAGACCGCCTCGATCGCGCCGCCGGTTGCCTTCTGGTTGGCGGTAAGGCCCGCCACCGCGTCGAAGCGCACGCGGGTCAGCGTGATATCGACATTGGCATTGGCATCATACACCGCCGCCGGGGTCAGCAGCACCGACCGCGTGTTGGTGACGACGCTGGCGAACTGGCCAGTCCTGACCTGCCCGTCGATCACGTCGTTGAAGGTGTAAAGGTTATCATACAGCCCGTTCGGCGTGTTCAGCTGGAGCACAAGATTGGCACCGGTCAGCGTGACGTTTCCGGCAGTGATCCGCGGGTACGATGCCTGCGCTGCCGTTGCCGCAGTGGCGCTGGGCATTTGCAGTTGCAGCGTGCTGCCGCTCGCCAGCGTGAAGGTGTTCACGTTGACGCGCGCGGGGCCATCATAGCTGGTGTTTCCGGTCGGCTGGTTGACCAGATAAAGCGTCGCGCCGTTGGCCACGGTCATGCTGCCGGCAGCCGCCGTCGGATTGACGATCCCGTCAAACGTGGTCGTGCCGCTGGCGATGGTGATCGTGTCAGGCGCACCGAGGATGATGTTGCCATAGACGTTGCTGTTGCCCAGGAATCGGATGTCGACCGGGTTCGGCGCACCGCTGGTGTTGATCGCGGTGCCTCGCCGGAAGGTCGCCCCGCCATTAACGCTTTCGCGGGCAATGATCGTGCCGCCGTTATTGATGATCGTCATCCGGTCGGTGCTGGCCGGCACCACCGGCGAGGTGATGAAGTCGGTCACCAGAATACCGGTCGCCCGCGAGTTGCCGCCATTGGTGATCGCGGTAACGCGGATGGTACCGGTGTTGGTGAAGGTCGCAGTGTTGACCGCCGAGCGGAAATGCACACCGGTCGCGGTTGCTTCGGCAAGCGGTCCGTTTGTCGGGGTGCCACCGGTTGCGGTCGCGTTGACCGACAGGGTGCCGCTGTTGCTGACCGTGCCGCTGATGCGGTTGGTCCAGCCTTCCCAGGGATCTTCCTCTTCTTCCATGCTGGCGGGCTTGCCATCGGACGCGAGGGTGGCCGTGCCGATAAAGCTGCCGTCCGCTGCCTCGCCGCCGCCATGGCCTCCGCCGCCGCCGCCATGCCCGCCGCCGCCGCCTTCTTCAGGAGGCAGGGTGGTAGGATCGATATTGGCGAAGAACTCCATGCCGGTCGCCGTGGCCACTGCCACACGGTCGCTGGTCGCAGTGGCGTTGACGGTGAAGGTGCCGCCGTTCGAAACGTTCAGCGTCATCGGCTCGCTCTGCACCTGATAGCCGATGGAATCGGCGATCCCGAGCGATCCGGCGGTGTTCCCGTCAACCACCGCATTGGTGCTGACGGTGAAGGTGCCGGTGTTGGAAAAGCCCGCGTTGAACCCGCCCACCGAGATCCCCGCCTGCCGGACACCCCTTGCAAGTGCGAGTGAATTGGCAGCAGCACCGGTCGAGATCGACGACGAGCTCGAACCGGCGTTGAACGTCCCGGCATTGGTGAAGCCAAGGTTCGAGACGCCGATGATCTCGCCGTTCTGAAGCACCGCCGCTCCAAGCTGGGCCGAGGCATTGGTCGCGCCGGCTGCGTTGGCGATGGCCGAAGTGGTGATGTTGATCGTTCCCCCTGCGGCGTTGGTCAGCGTCGCAGTACCGACGCGGCCAACGAAGCTTTCCGGCCCGCCCGCCTCGACGATCTGGCGGATCGTGCCGTTCGAGACCGTGCTGGCAGTGGCCGAGCCACCGGTGCCGGTCGAAGTCGCCCGCGAACTGAAGGTGCCGGTGATCGTTCCGGCATTGGTGATGGTGGAATTGGCAGTGCCTTCATCCGCGCCGCTGGCCTGCGCCTGCACAAGAATGACGGTGCCCTTGGTGTCCTCCTCGCTCGAGAAGCCGTCCCCGCCAAGCGCGGTTGCCGAGGCATTGCCGAGAGCGGTCGCGGTCGCAGTGGAGCTTACGGTGATGCTGCGTCCGGCATTGTTGATCAGCGCGGCATTGCCAACATCGGTGCCGGTGCCATTGACCGCGCTGCGGATGTGGAACAGCCCGTGTTCCCCGCCGCCAGCTCCTGCCACCGCAATCGCATCGAGCGCGCTGGAAGTGGCCGTGGCAGCGGATGCGGCGTTGACCGTGCCGTTATTGGTGAAAGTGGTGTTGGCGGTGACATCGCCGCTGCCATTGCCCTGCGCCCGCATAAAAACGGCTTCTTCCAGTTCGGACGTGGCACTGGCTGAATCCGCCGCAGCTGCCATGGCGGTCGAGGTAAAGTTGAAGGTGCCGCTGTTGGCGTGGGTCACCGTGGTGGTTCCGCTGCGGTTGCCTTCGATCACCGCCTCCTGATGCACACCGCCAATGGCCGAAGATGTCGCCCGCGCGCCGAAAGCATCGCCTTCACCGGGGCCGGTGGTTCCGGTCGCGCTGGCGGACGATCCGATGGTCAGCGTCCCGCTGTTGACGAAGGCCGCAGTCACGCTGTTGTACGGGCCGGCAATGTTCTGGAAGATGCCGTCCACCAGCGAGGCATTGGCATTCGCCTGCGCTTCGGCATTGGTCGCTGTTGCACGGGCGCGAATGGTGGTGCTGCCGTTGTTGGTGAGCGATGCGGCATCCGTGGTCGCGCCGCCCTCTTCGCCGACAACGCGCTGTTCGATCGTTCCCGAAGCGACATCGACGACATTCGCGGTGGCGGCAGGAGTGCCGGTGCTGGTCACCCCGCTATCGATCGGCGTCGCGCCGGGAATTGTCGCAACTCCCGGCAAGCTGACCCCCGGAACCGTTACAGTCGTCATCTGCGCGACCGCAGGCATGGTCATGCCCATCGCAGCAATAGATGTGCCAAGCACAAGTGTAGTGCGCTTCGAATAGAAGTTCATGATATCGCTCCCAAAATAAACGCCTGATCATACTGAATTAATTCCATCCCTTTGGTAAGGTTACAGGGAGCAGAAACTCATTCAATGAGAGCAGACAGCCAATTTTGGCAAGATTTCGACGATGCAAATTGATCCAGATCAACGGTATCATAACATTGTGAAGCGTCTAATTTAGTTGACGCCTATGATGCGGCGCACAATTGACATTTTTACTTTTATTTAATTGATTGAGAGAGAACGATTTTCTCTTTCGCCGCACTGGAATACCCGTCGAGATGGGACTGCTTTCTGGCCTCGCGGTGGTCCCATCGGTAGGGCCGCGGCAGGCTGCCCGGCACCGTAAGCAACTGCTTACTGTCAGCGATGTCAGTAACAGAGGGGCAAGCAAGGCAGTGTTTCAGCGGCGACTCGACCTCATCTCTTGCCGACGCCGCCCTGCCCGGGCGGGGATGATTTTGGTTAGGCCTCGCGGCGCCGGACAGGTTCTTGTGGCGTGCAGGTGGCTGGAGGAATAGGCAATCAGCATGGCGGGAAGAACAAGCAGGCTCGAACGAAAGGCTGCGGCGGTCGGTGCCCTTGCAGGACTGCAAGCTGTGGCCTGCGCATTTTTTCTGGTCGATGTCGTCGCGGACGTCGCCATCGAGGGAATGAACCTGCATCTGGCGGTCGAAGCTGCGGCCGTGGTGGCCCTGATAGCTGCGGTGTTGCTCGGCGCGATGCGGGCACGGGAATATCTGGCCGCAGCCCGGCACGAGACTGCGACCGTCGCTGCCGCGCGGGGCGCACTGACTGATCTGATCCGGATCCAGTTCGACGAATGGCGCCTGACCCCTGCCGAGGCTGATGTCGCGCTGTTCGCGCTCAAGGGCTGCGAAGTGAACGAAATCGCCCGGTTGCGCGGTTCGGCCGAGGGAACGGTGCGCGCGCAGCTGGCGCGCATCTATGCGAAAGCCGGGGTGGAATCGCACTCGGGCCTGATCGCCCTGTTTCTGGAAGACCTGATTGCCCTGCCCGGGCACCTTCCCGCCGACGGAGAGGCAGCGGACGAAAAGACGCAGCGTTAACGCAAGTCTCCCTTCGCATAGAGTTTGCCGCGCGCCCGTGGCGATGCTACGGAAAGCGCAGTAAAACGAACAGGATGGCCGGGCTTTGCAACCACCGCGGCCTCTTGCGGGGGGAAGCAGAATGGCAGACATCAACGGCACACCGGGCAATGACACCATCAACGGCACCGAACAGGATGACCGCATTGATGCAGGTGCGGGCGATGACACGGTCAATGGCCTTGGCGGCAACGACTTCATCGATGGCGGTCAGGGCAATGACACCATCGACGGCGGCGACGGCGACGACCGGCTGTTCTCGTTTTCAGGCACCGATCTGATCATCGGCGGCAACGGAAACGACGAAATCATCGTCCAGAATTCGAACTTCAATGGCGAGACCAATTCCAGCGTCAATGCCGGAGCGGGCAATGACGCCGTCCGTTATTTCGCCACGGGTGTGAACGGCACGATCGATCTGGGCGCGGGCAATGACCGTCTGGAACTCGCGCTTGAGGGTAATGGAATCCGCGTGACATTTGGCAGCGGTGCGGATGTCGTGCAGTTCAGCACGCTTGCCTTTAGCGGATCGCGAGAAACGATCTTCACCGATTTCGCCACGGGCAATGCCGGTGACCAGATCGACCTCAGCCGGATCATGCAGTTCAACCTGTTCAATTACGACAGGGTGAGCAATCCTTTCGGCACCGGGCATTTCCGGCTCGTGGCGAGCGGGGCGGACACGCTGCTGACGATGCACCCCAATCCCGATTTCGGCCCGACCCATACGATCCGCTTCCTCAATGTCGCGCCCTCCGCCTTCACCGCGTTCAACTTTTCCGGCATCAACCCCAACGGCGTGTCCACCAACGGCCCGCCGATCAACGGCACGCCGGGCGATGATACGCTGACCGGGACCAATCTGGGCGAGACGATCTCGGGCTTTGGCGGCAATGACGTGATCAATGCCGGCGGCGGTGATGACACCCTGATCGGCGGCACCGGCGCAGACATACTCAACGGCGAAGATGGCGATGACCTGTTCATCTTCGATCTGAGCAGCGGAGCCGATGAAAACCCGCGGGCCGATACCATCAACGGCGGCAATGGCACCGATACGGTACGCATTATCGGGTCCAATCAGGGTGTCGAGATCACCACCTATGATCTGGGCGCACCGTTCTACACCTCGATCGAGGGGCTGGAGCTGTCAGGCAATCTCGGCCTGATCGGCACCGTCGCGCAGGTCAATGCCTTCAGCACCATCGTCACCCCCAACCTGCGCATCACCGACAATGCGATTCTCAATCCCGTCGGGCGCTTCGAGGTCACCCAGCTCTCTCTGCCGAATGGCGGGGCGCGGGCCGACCTTTCGGGGCCGGGCGTGTTCGTGCTCAACATCGTCAGCGGCGACGGAGATGACAACATCATCGGCCCGGATGGCGCGATCGCCAACCCCAGCCCCAACCAGACCGACATCGAGATCGGGATCGATGTGCGCTTCGGCAACGATACCGTCGTGGCCGGCAATCACCGCACCCGCATTATCTCGCGAGGCGGCAACAACCACTTCACCGGCAGCGCCTTCAACGACAGCTTCCTGCTGTTCGGCGATGGCGACAACACGCTGATCGGCGGGGGTGGTGACGACAATATCTCGGTGTTCGGCAATGGCCGGCTGAACATTTCCGGTGGTGCGGGCAATGACACGATCCAGGTCGCCTCGATCGGCGCCGACGATGTGATCAGCGGCGGCGACGGGTTTGACCGGCTGATCATCGATACGGGCAACGTTGAGAATCTGGACCTCACCGGCGTGGCGATCTCTGGCGATTTCGAAGCGATTGCCAGCGCCGGGCAAGGCAATGTCATCATGCGGGTGGCCCAGTTACAGGCGATCCAGCAGCTCGAACTGCGGTTCCTGACGCTGGCTGACGGCGGTTCGCTGACGCTGACCGCAGCCCCGCTCCAGATCCGGTTCAGCACCCAGGCGACCCAGCTCGACATGACTGCGGTGACCACCACCGTGCAGGTGTTCGGCAACCGCGGCAATGACACGATTATCGGCGGCTCCAACTTCGATTCGCTTCAGGGCGGGGCAGGCGACGATTCCATCTACGGCAACGGCGGCGATGATTTTCTCTCCGGCGGCGACGGTGTCGATCTGCTGATGGGCGGCGATGGCAACGACAACATCGATGGCGGCAGCAATGTCGACACCGCAGTGATGCGCGGCAACCGCTCGGCCTATATCATCACCCAGCCCTTCCTCGACGGTTCCTTCACCATTACCGGCCCGGACGGCACGGACACGCTGAGAGGCGTCGAGTTCGTGCAGTTCGACGACCAGACTGTCCGCCTGCGCCCCGGCGCGGGGGTGAGCGTCAATTTCGAGACAGCCGACCGCAGCGTCTATCAGGAAGCCATGAACGCGATCCGCGATTTCGACGGCAATTTCCTCGGCGGTGGTGGCGCATGGCTGCGGATCGGCTCGGCGGATGTCAATGGCGACGGGGACATCGACCAGATCCTCGTCAACTTCGAGATCGGCAGGTTTGCTACCGTCGGCACTGCACCCGATGGCCTCGTCTATTTCATGGACTTCAGCTGGGCGGGCGAGACGCGGGTGGCCGGGATCTACATCGATCCGCTGGTGCGGGCCGGCGTGGTGCAGCCGGGCAGCCCCAACGACAGCCAGCGCAGGTTCCAGAACGACCTGTTCATCGAAAACATCAACCGCGTCCTCGGCGCCGACGACTATGACAATGACGGGCTGCAGGAGGTCTATTTCGCTCTGACAGACGGCACCGCCTACCTGCGGGCGATCATGGAGTTCGACGGGAACATCCGTTACGCCAACTACCAGTCGCAGCAGGAAGTGATCGACTACCTCACCGCCAACGGCTTCGGGCCGGAGACCTATGCGGGCTGGTTCGGCAATGGCGGCAGCATCGGCGAGGCTGGGCTGGGCGCGGATCAACCGCTCGCGGCGCAGGACGCAGGCGGGCGTGGCGCCATCGGTGCACCGGCGGCGGATATCCTCGCAGGCCTCGGCGATCTCGCGCTGGCCCCGCACAACCCGCTCACCGGCCTGTTCATGGAGCAATATTTGCGCGCCGAGTTCGTCTGACGGGACCATTCCCGCCCCGACTGCCCTTCCCCGCTTGACCGGCGCTGCGACTTCGCGGCAAGGCATGGCCCTTGCCGACAATCACCGCCAATCGGGGAAACGCAATGCGCATGGGTAAACTGGGCCGCTGGCTCGCTGGGTTCGCAGCACTGGCGGCGGCGCCCCTGCCTGCAAGCGCGCAGTCCTTCATCGACGGGACCTTCGATCCAGCCATCCCGACGCTGACCGCCACGGCCGGGCACGCACCGGGCAGCCGCATCACCTCGCCCGACCAGACCTATGCCTATCTCAAGGCGCTGGCCGATGCCGCGCCCGACCGTGCGCAGCTGGTGCAGTATGCGACCAGTTGGGAAGGTCGCCCGCTCTATTACCTGATTCTGTCGGCCCCGCAGAACATCGCCCGGCTGGAGGCGATCCGCGCCGATATGGCCGCCATCGCCGCCGGACGCGCGGGCAACGGCAGCGCTTTGCCGGTGACCTGGCTGGCCTACGGCGTGCACGGCAACGAGATTTCCTCGACCGATGCCGCGCTGATGACCGCCTACCACCTGCTCGCCGCCCGAAACGACGATCGCGCCGCGAAGATCATGGCCGAAACCATCGTGGTGATCGACCCGATGCAGAACCCCGACGGGCGGGCGCGGTTCGTGAACAATTTCCTCGCCTCGACCGGCATCGTCCCGGCTGCCGACCGGCAGGCTGCCGAGCATGACGAGCCCTGGCCGAGCGGGCGTGTGAACCATTACATGTTCGATTTGAACCGTGACTGGTTCACCCTCAGCCAGCCCGAAACACGGGGCAAGGTCGCCGCGATCCGGCAATGGAACCCGGTGGTGGTGGTCGACCTGCACGAAATGGGCGGGGACGAGACCTACTTCTTCTCGCCCGCAGCCCAGCCGTTCAATCCCAACCTATCCGCCGCACAGATCCGCGCCTACGAATTGATCGGGCGCTATAACGCTGCCGCTTTCGACGCACGCGGAGAGCCCTATTTCACCCGCGAGGTCTATGACCTGTTCTACCCCGGCTATGGTGACACATGGAACGCGCATCAGGGCGCGATCGGCAGCACATATGAACAGGGCTCGGCACGCGGGCTGGTGTTTGCGCGGCGCGACGGAACCCGGCTCACCTATGCCGATGGCGTGATGAACCACTTCACCGCCAGCCTCGCCACGGCAGCGGCGGTGGCCGACAATCCGCAGCGCTTCCTGTCGGACTTCGCCGCCTACCGCAGCAGCAATGCCGGCGGCGCAGCAGGGCGCGGCAGCTACATCATCGATCTGGGCAAGCGCCGCTGGAATGCAGAGCGGCTGGGCCGCCGCCTTGCCGAACAGGGCATCACCGTGCTGCGGCGCGAAGGCGCTGCCACGGCCTGCGGCAAGTCCTATCCCGCAGGCTATCTCGCGGTCCCGCAGGCCCAGCCGGCTGCCCGCCTGGTGCGCAGCCTGCTCGATCGGGACACGCCGCTGCCGGCCGATTTCCTTGCGGAACAGGAACGGCGCCGGTCGCAGGATCTGCCGCATGAACTTTACGATGTCACCGCATGGTCGGTCGGCCCGATGGCGGGGGTCGAAGTGGCGCTGTGCAACGCGGTTGCCACGGGCGAAGCGCTCGCGGCGGATGCGCCCATCTCGCCCAGGCAGGACGGCAGCGGCAGCTTTGCCATCGCCGTGCCGTGGACCGACAGCGGGCAGGCACGACTTGTCGCACTGGCCCTGCGCGAAGGGATCGAGGGCCGCGTGACCGACAAGGCCTTCACCACTTCAGGCCGCGATTTTCCGCGTGGCACCGTGGTGTTCCCCGCAGGAGCGAACAGCCCTGAAAAGATGGCGCGACTTGCAGCGCTGGCCCGCGAAATCGGCGCACACACGGTCGCGATGGACAGCGGATGGGTGGAGAGCGGGCCGAACCTCGGCAGCGAGAGCTTCGCGCGGCTCACCCTTCCCAAGGTGGCCGTGGCGTGGGACGATGGCGTGTCGCAATTGAGCGCAGGCGCGCTGCGCTACGTGCTCGAACAGCGCCTCGGCCTGCCCGTGGTGCCGATCCGCACCGCCCGCCTCGCCCGTGCCGACCTGTCCGGTTACGATGTGCTGCTGGTGCCAGAAGGCGATCCCTCCGCCGTTCTGGGCGACGCCGGACAGCGCGCCATCCGCGAATTCGTGCGCAAGGGCGGCGTGCTGGTGGCGATCGGCGACAGCCTGGAAACCTTCAGCAGCGGCGACAATCCGCTGCTCGCGGTCAAGCGCGAAGCGGCGCTCGGGCGCGAGCCTGACGCAGCGGGCGAGGCCAAGGGCGATCTTGCCGAGGCGGTCGAGATCGCCAGCGATGCCGAATATCGCGAGGTGATCAAGGATCAGGCCGCCCTTCCCGATACGCTGCCCGGCGCGCTGCTGAACGTGGTGGCGGAGCGCGATCACTTCCTGTCGGCAGGCTATGATGATGGTGCGGTGGTGCTGGCCACCGGCACGCAGATCTTCACCCCGCTCGACCGGGCGAAGGGCGTCAACGTCCTGCGCTTCGCCGCTGCGGGCAATCTTATCGCCAGCGGCTATGTGTGGGAAGAAAACCGGCGGCAGCTGGCCTACAAGCCCTATCTGATGGCGCAGCGGCAGGGACGCGGGCTGGTGATCGGCTTTGCGCACGATCCTTCCACCCGCGCCTATCTCGAAGGGCTCGACCTGATGATCGCCAATGCGGTGATGGTGGCACCGTCGCGGGTGCGCTGAACAGCACAGGCCACAAGCGGGAGTGATCTAGGAACCTGACACATTCTGTGTCATGTTCGCTGGAATGGCGCTGTTCGAAGCCCTTGTCGTTGCCCATGTGATCACCGGAGCGGTGGGGCTGACGGCATTCTGGGGCCCGATCGTGACCCGCAAGGGCGCAACCAACCACCGCAAGTGGGGGCGCGCCGCGTGCTATGGCTTTCTTGGAGCGGGCGGTCTTGCCATCGCGATGGCGCTGCTTTCGCTCTACGGGCCGGACACCCGCCATCCCGAAATCACCGACCGCGCCTTGTTCACCGGATTGTTCGGGTGGATGATGCTCTATCTCGGCATGCTGACCATCGGCTTTGTCGATTATGGTCTCGCCGTGGTGCGCCACAGCCGCAATCGCCTGGCTCTGCGGGGCCTGCGCTATCAGGCGGTGATTGCCGCAGTGGTTATTTCCGGCGCGTGGTGCGGCATCTACGGCTTCAGGGTCGGGCACCCGCTGATGATGCTGGTCGCCTTTATCGGCATCGTCTCCATGGCGATCCAGCAGCTCTATATCTGGCGTGCGGATGCCCCCCCGCGCACGACTTACATCGGAGAGCATTTCCGTGCGCTGATCGGGATGGGGATTTCGGCCTATACCGCCTTCATGTCGGTCGGGCTGATCCGGTTGGTGCCCGAACATGTGTTCAACCCTGCGGTCTGGGCCGGGCCAAGCGTGATCGGTGTCGGCCTGATCATCTGGTTCACAATCAGGGGCAAGCGCGCCGCCGCGCCGAAGTCTTCAGGCGCTCGCCCACATCCGCAGCAGGTTGGCGATGGTCTTGTCGAGCGTGAGAAGCTCGGCTGACTGGGCAGGCAGTTTCTGGCGCAGCGCGGTGCGCAGATTTTCCAGATCGAACAGCATCTCCCGCCGCGCCTGATCGGCCACCATGCTCTCGATCCAGCCGACACAGACGATCCGTGTCCCGCGGGTGACGGGCTTCACCTCGTGGATGCTGCCCGAGGGGTAAAGCACCAGATGGCCCGCCTCGCCCTTCAGCTCCTGCGTCATGCCGGCGGTGTGGACCACCAGTTCGCCGCCATCATATTCGCCCGGCGGGGTGAGAAACAGCGTGAAGGAAAGGTCGGTGCGCAGGCGCGCGGTGCCCTTGCCCATCAGCGCATTGTCGACATGCGCGCCGTATTTGCCGTCAACGCCGGTCTTGCTGATGATCAGCGGCGAAAAGCGCCGGGGCTGGGCGGCGGCTTTGACAATCGTGTTGTCGGCGATGAGCGGCAGCAGCTCATCCTGCATCCGCCGACCTGCCGGAGTTCCGAGATCGGCCTGAAGGTTGCGCTTCACCTCGCGCGCGACCGCCCCCGCCGTCTCGCGGCCGTCACGCCATTCGAGCATGGCAATCCGTTCGCGCAGCGCGGCAAGGTGCCCGGCATCGCTCAGGGCGTTGATGACAAGGATCATGGTCGCATTGTCTAACGGCGGATGGGAGCCGTGGAAAGCGGCGGCTTCAGCGACGCACGATGCCTTCGGCCAGCAGGCGGTTGACCCCGGCAGCGACCGCATCGGGGGCAATGCCTCCGTCACCCCAGACGACATATCGCAGGCCGACGAACACGTTCATGCCCATCATCGCCCATGCCTCGAGCTCGCCAAGCCCGTCCCTGAACTCGCCCGCAGCCGCGCCGGCGCGCAGGCGATCGGTGATGCGGGCGGCGATGGTTTCATAATGCTGGCGGTAACTGGCCGGATCGACAAATTCGGCCTCGTCGATGATGCGGTAGATTTCCTTGTGCTCGGCCGCAAAGCGCAGGAAGGCGGCCAGCGCCGCCCGCTCGATTTCGAGCGGCCCCATGTCGTCAGACAAGGCTGACCGCGCGCTGGTGCGCACCTTCTCGCTCATGTCGCCGACAAGGGCGCGGAACAGCGCATCCTTGCTGTCGAAATAGGTATAGAAGCTGCCCAGCGCCACGCCCGCACGGCGCGTGATCGAACTCACCGAGGCTTCGTGAAAGCCCTTTTCGCCGAACTCTTCGGCTGCGGCATCCAGCAGCTTGCGCAAGGTCCGTCGACCGCGCTCGGTCCGCGGTGCCTTTGCATCGCCGCCTGCGGCCTCTGCGACCTTTGTCGCGCTCCCGTGACTGTTGCCCATCGGCTACTCCCTCGCCCCATTCGCTACGCCCGCGAGCCCAGCCGCACAAGTCCAAACTTGAAACATGGTTCAACTTTCAATATCAGGGCTGGCATAGAGGGCCAGGAGAGGAACACACCCCATGACCAAGACATTCTGCCGCCGTGCACTGCTGCTCGCCGGAAGCGCTGCCATCGCCGGTTTTGCCGCGCCTGCCTACGCGCAGGACATGGCCGAAGACACCAGCGTCAGCGAAGCGGCCGAAGAAGACGGCGTGATCATCGTCACCGCCCGCCGCCGCGAAGAACGTCTGATCGACGTGCCGCTGTCGGTCACCGCGCTGACGGGCGAGACGCTGGCGCAGCAGGGCATCCAGGAACTCACCCAGATCGGCCAGCAGGTGCCCAACATCACGCTGGAGGTCAGCCGCGGCACCAACACCACCCTCACCGCCTTCATCCGCGGCGTCGGCCAGCAGGATCCGGTTGCGGGCTTCGAGGCGGGCGTCGGCCTCTACATCGACGATGTCTACCTCAACCGTCCGCAGGCTGCCGTGCTCGACATCTACAATGTCGAACGCATCGAAGTGCTGCGCGGGCCGCAGGGCACGCTCTATGGCCGCAACACCATCGGCGGCGCGATCAAATATGTCACGGCACGCCTGCCCGAAGACCCGAGCCTGATGGTGCGCGGCACCTATGGTTCGTATGACCAGGCCGATCTGATCGTCAGCGCCTCGACCCCGATCAGCGACAACCTGCGCATCGGCGCCAGCGGCGCGCGCCTGTCGCGCGGCGGGTTCGGCGACAATCTCACGCTCGGCACCGAAAACTACAACAAGGACGTGTGGGCCGCCCGCGGCACGATCGAATTCGACAGCGGGCCGCTGTTCATTCGCCTGTCCGGCGATTACGTGAAGGACAATTCCGAAGCCCGGCAGGGCCACCGCCTGATCCCCAGCCTCGTCACCGCGCAGCCGGTGCTGGACAGCGTGTTCGATACCCGCGCTGGCCTCAACATCGTCGATCAGGAAGTCGAAGCCTATGGCGGCGCGCTGAACATTGCGCTGGAGTTGTCGGACACGGTCACGATCAAATCGATCACCGGCTACCGTGAGGACTCCTCGACCACCCCGATCGATTTCGACAGCCTTGCCGCAGTCGATCTGGATGTGCCCGCGATCTACGAAAACGACCAGTTCAGCCAGGAACTGCAACTGCTTTACGAAGGCGACCGTCTGTCGGGCGTGCTGGGCTTCTACTACCTTGATGCCAACGCCTTCACCGCCTTTGACGTGGCGCTGTTCACCACGCTGAACGGCCTCACCGCGCAGACGCTCGGCGATGTGAAGACCAAGACCTGGTCGGTGTTCGGCGACTTCACCTATGACCTCACCGACACGATCAGCGTGTCGGTGGGCGGGCGCTACACCAACGACAAGCGCACCAGCCAGGTGCTGCGCACCACCTTCCTCGGCGGGTTTTCCAACCTGTTCGGCGGAGCGGGCGCCCCGATTGCGGTCACCAGCAATTTCAACGGCAGCGCGACCTTCAAGGATTTCAACCCGCGTGCCTCGATCAGCTGGCAGCCCAACGCCGACCACAACCTCTATTTCACCTATTCGCAGGGCTTCAAGGGCGGCGGCTTCGACCCGCGCGGCCAGACCACCGCGTGCCGCAACAGCCGCGGCGGTGCCTGCACCGCGGACGAGGTGTTCGACTTCATGGCGTTCGACCCCGAAACGGTCGACAGCTTCGAACTGGGCTGGAAGGCATCGCTGCTCGACAACCAGTTGAACATCAGCCTTGCCGCCTTCCTTGGCCAGTACGACAACGTGCAGATCCCCGGCTCGGTCGGCTTCGACGCCAACGGCGACGGGGTGAACGAAAGCTTTATCGGCATCACCTCGAACGCGGCTTCGGCTGACGTCAACGGGATCGAGTTCGAAGGCAATGCGCTGGTCGGCAAGGATTTCGCCGGCGACGGCAGCCGCTTCAGCATCAACTGGTCGCTGGGCATTCTGGACGCCAAGTTCAACACCTTCATCGACGCCTTCGGCCGCGATGTGGCGGACCAGCGCGTGTTCCAGAACACCCCGGATGTCACCGCACACATGGGCTTCAACATGGGCCTGCCGGTGGGCGGGGGCATGATGGACTTCATCGGCCTTGCCTCGCTGCGGTCGGATGCGAGCCAGTTCGAAGTGCCCAACCCCTTCCTCGATCAGGATGGCTTCGTGCTGGTCGATGCGAGCATGGTCTACACCGATGACAGCGGCCTGTTCTCGATCGGGCTGCACGGCAAGAACCTGTTCAACAAGGAATATATCGTAGCCGGCTACAACTTCGTGGCAGGCGGGGTCGGCGGCGCGCCGTTTGTCTCGACGCTGGGCCGCGAAGGGACGCTGACCGGGTTCTACGGCGATCCGCGCCGGGTTTACGTGACCGCGCAGATCAACTTCTGATCCTCTCTCCCCGGCAAGGGGCGGCGGCCTCTCGAATGTCACCGCCGCCCCTTGCCACTACGCTTGGCCCCTTCCCTTGCATGGCGAGAGCGGGCATAGCGCGCCCCATGCACGACATCCGATTTATCCGCGAAAACCCCGAGGCTTTTGACGCTGGCCTGGCCCGGCGCGGGCTTGACCCGCTGGCTGCCGGACTGATTGCTCTCGACGAGGAACGCCGCGCTGCGGTGACCGCGGTGCAGGTCGCCCAGAGCCGCCGCAACGAGGCATCCAAGCTGATCGGCGCGGCGATGGCCAAGGGCGACCGCGAGGGGGCCGAGGCGATCAAGGCCGAAGTCGCCGCCTTGAAGGACGCGATGCCCGCGCTGGAAGCCCGTGCCGACGAGCTGGCGGCAGAGCTCAAGGCCAAGCTCGAAATCATCCCCAACCTCCCCGGCGCGGACGTTCCCGACGGCGCGAGCGAGGAAGAAAACGTCGAAGTCAGCCGCTGGGGCAAGCCGCGTGCATTCGACTTCACCCCGAAGGAACACGCCGACATCGCGCCTGCACTCGGCATGGATTTCGAAACCGGCGCGCGGCTTTCGGGTGCGCGGTTCACCTTCCTGCGTGGGCCAATGGCCCGCCTGCACCGCGCGCTCGGCCAGTTCATGCTCGACGTGCAGACCGGCGAGCACGGCTATGCGGAATGCAACCCGCCGGTGCTGGTGGGCGACGATGCCATGTATGGCACCGACAAGCTGCCGAAGTTTGAGAACGATTCCTTCTCCATCAGCAGGCTGAGCTACAGTGAGAACCAAATCGAGTTTGTTCTCGATTTACTCAAGGACAAACCGTTCTGCGACAATCTTGAGCGGGCCGAACCCGGTTTTCGTGAAACATTGCTTCAGAGAATGGACTTTGCGCTGAACCGCCGCTGGCTCATCCCCACCAGCGAAGTCTCCCTCACCGCCAGTGTCATGGGCGAATTGCTCGACGAGGCCGCGCTCCCCATGCGCCTCACCGCGCTGACCCTGTGCTTCCGGTCCGAGGCCGGCGCGGCGGGCAAGGACACCCGCGGCTTCATCCGCCAGCACCAGTTCGAAAAGTGCGAGCTGGTCAGCATCGTGCGGCCCGAAGACAGCGAGGCCGAACACCAGCGCATGGTCCGCGCCGCCGAGACCATCCTCGAACGCCTCGCCCTCCCCTATCGCAAGCTGCTGCTGTGCACCGGCGACATGGGCTTCGGGGCGCGCAAGACCTATGACCTTGAGGTCTGGCTCCCCGGACAGGGTGCGTTCCGCGAGATCAGTTCCTGCTCGAACACCGGCGACTTCCAGGCCCGCCGCATGAACACCCGCTACCGCGTGGCCAAAGAGAGTGGGGGCGAGAAGCGGACCGAGTTCGTCCACACCCTGAACGGCTCCGGCCTTGCGGTCGGGCGCACGCTGGTAGCGGTGATCGAAAACTACCAGAACGCCGATGGCAGTGTGACCGTGCCTGACGCCTTGCTGCCCTATATGGGCGGCGTCACCAAGCTGGAGCCCGCCGCCTGATGCGCATCCTCCTCACCAATGACGACGGCGTTCACGCCCCGGGCCTCAAGGTGCTGGAACACATCGCGCGCCAGTTTTCCGACGATATCTGGATCTGCGCCCCGTCCGAGGAGCAATCGGGCGCGGGTCACTCGCTGACGCTCACCCGCCCCGTCCGGCTGCAACAGCTGGGCGAGCGGCGCTTTGCTGTCACCGGCACGCCGACCGACAGCGTGATGATGGCGCTGCGCACGGTGATGCCCGACGCGCCCGATATCATCCTGTCCGGCGTCAATCGCGGGGCCAACCTCGGCGATGACATCACCTATTCCGGCACCGTCTCTGCCGCGATCGAAGGCGCGCTGGCAGGCATCCGCTCGATCGCTTTCAGCCAGGTCTATGCCCGCGAAGGCATGGGCGATGACGTGCCCTTCGGCGCGGCCCGCGAATGGGGGGCGAAGGTGCTCGAAAAGCTGATCGACGCGCCGATGGCCGAACGCACGCTGATCAACGTCAACTTCCCCGCGATTGCCCCCGAAGCGGTCAAGGGCATCCGCGTGGTGCGGCAGGGCTTCCACGATTATTCGCGCGGCAGCATCGTCGAAGGCCGCGATCCGCGCGGCTACCGCTATTTCTGGTTCGGGCTCGATCCGATCGAGCATACCCTTGATCACGGCACCGATCTGGAAGCGATCGACGACGGCTATGTCGCGGTCACGCCCTTGCAGCTTGATCTGACCCACTATTCGACCATCGGCATTCTGGCAGAACGGTTCGGGGGCTGATGGCAGGCGCGCGCGATCAGGGGGCCAGCCGCAACCCGTTCCGCCGCAGGGCGATGCTCGCCGACCAGTTCCGCCCGCTGCGGCGGCAGGTGAAGATCCCGGTCTGGGGCGACATCAGCATCCGCATGGGGCTGGCGTTCCTGCTGATCGCCTTCGTCATCCTGATCCACTGGTTCGACCGGGCAGGGCTGAAGGACGGCTACGACAACCATGTCAGCTTCCTCGACGTGGTCTATTTCACCATGATCAGCATCACCACCACCGGCTTTGGCGATATCGCTCCGATTTCGGACCGTGCGCGGCTGATCGAGGCGGTGATCGTCACGCCGGTGCGGATCGCGGTCCTGTTCATCTTCGTGGGCGCGGCCTACGATTTCGTCATCAAGCGCAGCTGGGAGAAATGGCGCATGGCTCGCATTCAGGAACAGCTGACCGATCATGTCGTGGTGCTCGGCTACGGCGTGTCCGGCTCGCAGAGCGTCGGGGAGCTGATCGAGCGCGGTGTGGATCCGCGCCGGATCGTGGTGATCGACCCATCCGAAGATCGCCTTGCCGAGGCGGAAAAGCTGGGCGTCAACGTGATGTCAGCCGATGCGACGCGGGATGAAACGCTGAAGTCGGTGCGCATTGCCGAGGCGCAGAGCGTGCTGGTGTCCGCCGGGCGGGACGACACATCGATCCTGATCGTGCTGACCGTGCGCCATCTCGCCCCCGATGTGCCGATCAGCGTGGTGGTGCGGGCCGACGACAACGAGTTGCTGGCGCGGCAGGCCGGGGCGAACATCGTCATCAATCCGGTGCGCTTCACCGGCCTGCTGCTGGCCGGCAGCGTCAAGGGCGCGCATATCGCCGATTATCTCGCCGACCTTGCCAGCGTCGGCGGGCGGGTGCAGCTGGTGGAGCGGGTGATCGGGCCGGATGAATGCAACTGCTCGATCGACAATCTCAAGAGCGGCGGTCAGGGCCTCAGGGTCTATCGCAACGGCCGCGCCATCGGTTTCTGGGAGGACGAGTGCAAGACGCTCCAGCCCGGCGATGTGGTGGTCGAGATCGTCCCGACCGCAGGCAGCGACAGCGTCTAACTGCGAAACCAGACGAACACCCCGCCCATCGCCGCCATGCCGGCCAGGAAATGCCCGGCATCGATCAGGAACAGCGCCAGCGGCTTCCTGAGATAGAGGTAATTGATCCCGATCGCGGGGATCATTACCCCTGCTGCAAACCCGGCAGCCATCATCATCACCACGTGCGGCGGCGGATCGGTGCGGGCGACAAGGTGCCACAGCACCATCGCAACCAGCATTTCAAATGCGAAGGTGAGGCCGAAGATCACCCCCATATTGCCGCTTTGCAGCTGGGTGTTGGTCAGCCCCGCCGCCCGCTGCCACGGCTTGGCGAAGATGACGCCATACCACAGCGCCCCCACCAGAAAGAACGCCGCGGTGCCTGCCAGTACCGGCCAAAGGGCAAAATCGCTCATCCGCCTCGCCTCCTTGCCAGCCTAGATCACGTAGGCGAATTCTTCCTCTGCCGGTGTGGCTTTCCGCCCGCGCATTTCGGCGTCGAGCTGCACCACGGTGCGGCTTGCGGTCTTGACGAACAGGCCGGGCACCAGCGCGTGGACCATGCAGGCAAGCCCGCCAACCACCATCCGTGCGCCAAAGCTGAAGGCGGTGCGGGCGTGCTGGCCATAGGTTTCGCCGATGGAGCGGGGGTGGTCGGTGAAGAGCTTTGCGATCATGCCCCAGAATGCCAAGCCAACCGCCCCCCGGTCAACCCCGCGACCGCCCTGTGCGAGGATATTCTGGCGCAAACCCTGCGCACAGTGTAGGGGCGCGCCGCTATGAACACCCCTGCAACCACGATCCCCGACCAGAAGAAAATCGGCATGGTCTCGCTCGGCTGCCCCAAGGCGCTGGTCGATTCCGAGCGGATCCTCACCCGCCTGCGCGCCGATGGCTATGCCTTTGCCGAGGATTATGCCGGGGCAGATGTGGTGCTGGTCAACACCTGCGGCTTCCTCGATTCCGCCAAGGAGGAAAGCCTCGCCGCGATCGGAGAGGCCATCGCCGAAAATGGCCGCGTGATCGTGACCGGCTGCATGGGCGAGGAAGCCGACGCGATCCGCGCCGCGCACCCGCAGGTGCTGGCGATCACCGGCGCGCACCAGTACGAGCAGGTGGTCGAGGCGGTGCACACCCACGCCCCGCCAAGCCAAGGCCCCTTCATCGACCTGATCCCGCAGCCCGATATCAAGCTTACTCCGCGCCATTACTCCTACCTCAAGATTTCCGAGGGCTGTAACCACTCCTGCGCCTTCTGCATCATCCCCTCCCTTCGCGGGAAACTCGCCAGCCGCCGGGTTGATGCCGTTCTGCGAGAAGCGGAGAAGCTGGTTGCGGCGGGGACGAAGGAACTGCTCGTCATCTCGCAGGACACCAGCGCCTACGGGGTCGATATCCGCCACGAGAGCCGCGACTGGAAGGGTCACCCCGTCCGCGCCCACATGACCGATCTCGCCCGCGAACTGGGCCAGCTTCGCACCCCCGAAGGCCATGCGCCGTGGGTGCGGCTGCATTATGTCTACCCCTATCCCCATGTCGATCAGGTCATTCCGCTGATGGCCGAAGGGCTGCTGACGCCCTATCTCGACATCCCGTTCCAGCACGCCTCGCCGAAAGTGCTGAAGCTGATGAAGCGTCCGGCAAACGAGGCCAAGGTGCTCGAACGGCTCAAGTCGTGGCGCGACATCTGCCCGGATATCGCCATCCGCAGTTCTTTCGTGGTGGGCTTCCCCGGCGAGACCGAGGAGGATTTCCAGTATCTGCTCGACTGGCTGGAGGAAGCGCAGCTTGACCGCGTCGGCGCCTTCCGGTTCGAGCCGGTCGAAGGCGCGGCAGCCAACGCCCTGCCCGATCAGGTGCCGGAAGCGGTCAAGGAAGAACGCTACGCCAGGATCATGGAAGTGACCGAGCGCATCAGCGCTGCCAAGCTTGCCGCGAAAGTCGGCCGCACGCTCCCCGTCATCATCGACGAGGTCGGCGAGGCGGACGAGGATGGCGACATCGGCGCCACCGGCCGCAGCCAGGCCGACGCACCCGAGATCGACGGCGCGGTGTACCTGCGCAACGTGCCCGCCACGCTGCAACCGGGGGACATCGTGCAGGCGACCATCGAGGATGCCGATGCGCACGATCTGTTCGGGGCACTGGCCTGATCGCGCCCCTGTGCAGGTGACAAAGGTTACACCCTGTCACCTTCACGCCATTCCATTAAAAATCTGAATTATATCGTAATTATTCCCCCTGTCCGGTGCGGACGGACAGGGGAACGGGGCCTTGATTGCACACCTCCTGTCAAACAGGCACCGGATGGCGGCAAATGCGGGGCAATGACGATGGCAAAGAACGCAAGGGCGGCAGGCTAGCGCGCGAGAGGGGCTGTAGGAAACCGCCCTAGCGCATCGGCCCCTCTTTCAGCGCCACCCGCCGCAGCGCCGCCTGCGGTATATAGGCCTCCGGCATGTCGCGCATATGCAGCGCCAGCTCGCCCGCAAGCTCGGGGTATCCGGCAAGCAGATCGCGCGCATCGGGCAGGATCGAGGCGGTGTAGAACAGGTCGAGCTCGTCGGTCTGGAAGGCGCTCAGCGCATCCGGGCGCCGGGTCTCGTCGCGCAGCGCGGCGAGCAGCATCGCTGCCGCCTCGTCCCGCTGGCCGTGGCAGAGCAATCCGCGCACCGCGAATGCTATCGCTTCCCTCGCATTCTCGCGCAGAAAGGCGAGTTCGCTGGCCGCCACCTCCGCCCGCCCCAGCCGTTCGAGCACGCAGGCGCGGTCGCGGGCGATGATCATTTTCGCATAGAGGCTGCCGTGCTTTTCGGCCACCTCGCGTGCCAGCACCGTGGCCTTCAGGCCCTCTTTCCAGCGCCCCTGCCCGACCAGCCGCGAGGCGCGGTTGATCACGAAATTGACCACCCACGGGTGTTGGTCGGGGTCGAGCTTCGCCAGTTCCTCGAACACCGCATCGGCCTTTTTCGGTTGGCCGAGCGCGTCATGGGCATAGGCCTCGATATTGAGCGCCCAGCCGTCACCTTCCTCGATCGGCGCATCGGGGCCGGAGCGCGCGCGCCAGCGCTGGGCCAGCGCGATCGCATCGGCATATTGGCCATTGTAGTGCAGTGCGTGGGCAGCAGCAGACAGGCGGTCGCGATCGCTCGCGGCGTTGGTCAGCCGCGCGGCCGTCATGCGCACGTGCTCGGCCCCGATGGCGGCAAGGTTGGCCCCCGCGCGCTGTTCGATCTGCGGCCAGAATGGCGCGTAATCGCGGCTGGTGAGGAGATCGATATAGCTCGGCGGACTGGTGATCGAGACCAGCAGCTGATCGACCATGTCCGCCCGTCCGGTGCGCGCCGCCTCGCGCAGGCCGCGCAGGGCGATGCCTTCGTGCAGTTCGCCGTCGATGAAGGCGAGCTTGCCGCTCTCCACCCAGGCCAGCGACAAGGCGTCGTGATCCTTTGCCCGCCCCGCCTTGGCAAGCATCCGGCCGGTGGCCCAGTATTCGTCCTTCTCCAGTTCGCCGAGCGCCTTGCTCTCCAGCGCGCCGAGGGTCGCCAGCGCCATGTCGGCATCCTCCAGCCGCCGTGCGAAATAGAGCGCAAGACCGACATCCTGCTGCGCCGGATCGACCGCGTTGAACTCCTGTGCCAGCGCCGCGCCCTCGGCATAGCGCTTTTCCGTGTCGGCGCAGATCGCCGCCGCATAAAGCCGCGCGCGGCGGATCGGCACGGTCTTGCCGATCTTCTCCTCCAGCGCCATGGTGACGGGGACGCCGAAATTGCAGGGCTCGCGCAGCCAGCGCCCGCTGGTCTTGCTGAACAACGCCAGCACCTCCTCGCCGCTCATCGCCGACAGGTCGGGCAGCGGCTCGGGCGCGGCTTCCTGCGCGGCGAGCGGCGCGGCCACCAGCGCGGCGGCGAGCGCGAGCAGGATGCGGGCGGATGGTGTCATGATGGCGATCCCCTTGTTCAGCCTGTCTTTTCCCGCGAACGCCCCGCAAAGGAAAGCGGAATCTCGGAAGCCCCGCCCGGGGCCTGCGTTAACCCCTCGCCCGCCACCGTCCCCGCAAGGGACGCGCCATGGTTAAGGGCTGGAATGAAAAAGGCTAACGCGGCATAATCGCGGGCATGATCCGTTCATTCGCCCTGCCGCTCGCCCTTGCTGCCACCGCCGTGCTGGCCCAGCCGCTCGCCGCACAGCGCGTTTCCGGCCCGTTCGAACGGATCGATCCCGATGCCGAAATGCCGGTCGCAGCCGCCCCCACAAAGGTGGACGAGGCGGCGATGGCCTATGCCGGATTGCCGCCGCTGGCCGATGACGGGGTGACAGCTCCGGTCGTCGATCCCGCCCCGCGCGGCCCGGCAGTGCGGATGATTTCCAGCGAGGTGGTGCAGCCCCTCCCTGTCGCCGCGCCTGCCCCTGCTCTGTCGGCGCGGGCTGCCAGTGATCCCTTCGTGATCAAGTCGATCCTGCCGATCGAAGGCACGATCCGTTACGGGGACTGGTTCTGGGACGAAAGCGCTGCCCCTGCCACCGGCAAGCTGGTGATCACCGTCGATCTGGAAGCCCGCGTGATCAGTGCGTTCCGCGACGGGCACGAAATCGGCACGGCGGTCGCCCTGCTCGGCACCCAGTCGCACCCGACACCGCTGGGCACCTTTCCGGTGCTGAACAAATCGCGCGAACACTATTCGCGGAAATATGACAACGCCCCGATGCCCCACAGCCTGTGGCTGACCAATACCGGCATCGCGATCCACGGTTCGCCGGTGATGAACGGTTATGCCAGCCACGGCTGCATCGGCGTGCCGGACGAATTCGCCGCCCGCCTGTTCGCCGCCACCAAGCGCGGGGACAAGGTGATCATCACCCGCGGCAAGATGATCGGGATCGGCGATAAGGTGATGTGATTTTTCGGCCACCTTCGGTGGCGCAGACCGCCCGCCCCGCCTCCCCACCCGGCCACCATACCCTAATGGTATTCTTGGTGGCCGGGTGGGGAGGCGGGGCGGGAGGTCTGCATCGTGCGTCAGCGCGATCAAATCAGTTCATACGCCCTCTCGCCGGTTCCGGCCGGAAGCGCCAGACCCGCATCCTCACGCCGACTTTCTCCACCTTCTCGATACCGGCCACTGCCAGCACGCCGCCGATCGAGGCGTTCTGGCCCGCCCATAGCCGGTCCCATGCCCGTGCTGCCTCGCTGCGGGTGGCATGGCCGCCGAGCGCGGCGATGATCTTGCAGATCGTCTCGATCGCGATCACCCGCGGCACATTGGCGCAATAGGTGTAGCCGAGGCCGCCGGGAGCCTCCTCGTCGCGCATCACCATCTCGTGCCAGTCAAGCTCGGCATACCATTCCAGCGCGATCAGGCTTTCGGCAAGGTGGCCGGCGCTCGCGGCAATCTGCGCGGGGTCGAGCCAGTCGGCCCCGGCCAGCGCAGCGCGCAGGCGGGCGCGGTCGAAATCGGGGTTGGCGTTGGACGGGTCCTGCGCGGGGGTGATCCCCGCCTGCGCCACCAGCGCGGCGAGTTCGGCCTTGCGCCAGCCAAGCAGCGGACGCAGCAGCGTGACTTCGCTCGCTTCGATCTGCGAACGGCCCCGAACGCCGGCGAGCCCTGCCAGCCCGCTGCCACGGTTGAGGCGCATCAGCAGGGTTTCGGCCTGATCATCGGCATGGTGCGCGGTGGCGATGGCGCCAAGACCGGCCGCCTGCGCCCAGTCCGCCAGCGCGGCGTAACGCGCCTGCCGCGCCCGCGCCTGCACATTGCCGGGCGCGAGGCTGACTGTCAGCGCGGTGAAGGGAATGCCCCGCTCTCCCGCGATCCGCTCGACCAGAGCGACTTCGCCCGCCGCTTCGGGGCGCAGGCCGTGATCGATGCTGGCAACCGCGATCCGCCCCGGCAGGACGGCATGGGCGAGCAACAGCAGCGCAAGACTGTCAGGCCCGCCCGATACCGCCAGACCCAGCGGGCCGCTGCGCTCGTCCTCAGGCCACAGCGCCGCCAATCCGGCGGCGAAGCGTGCGGCCTGCTGCGTCAGCTGCACTTCACCTTGGCGCGGTTGGCCTGATAGTCGCTGGCGAGGCGCCCGGAGGCGATCAGCGGATAGGTTTCGGCAAATTCCGCCAGCGCGATGCAGGCGCGCTTGGTGTCCTTCATCGCGATCATCGACGCGCCGAGATAGAGCAGGCTGTCGGGCGCGCGGTCGCCGTTCTTGTTGGCCTGGTAATTGCGCAGGAACCAGCGCGCGGCATCTTCGGGCATGTTGTCGTCAAGGAAGGCGCGGCCCAGCAGGTTGCGGCCAAAGCTGATGCGCGCATGGTTGGGATATTGCTCGACGAACTTGGTCAGCTGCTGGCGCGCTTCGGGGAAGAAGCCCGCGTTCCACAGGCGGAAGCCGTAGGAATATTCATCATCGCCAGCGTCAGCCGTCTGCGGCTTGGCGATCGCCTGCACCGCTGCGAGCCGCGTGGGGCTGGGCGCGGCGGCAGGCGGCGTGGTGGCGGGAGCCGGGGCCGGGGCAGGGGTTGCCACCCGCGGGGCCGGTGTCGGGGTCGGCATCGGTGACGGCACGGGCGTCGCGGTCGTGATGGCGGGTGCGGGGGTGGTGCCTGCCAGCGGTGCGCCTGCCGCCGTCTCCAGCGCCGCGAGCCGCGTTTCCATCAGCGCCATGGCATTGGCCTGCTCTTCCGAGCGCGCGGTCAGGCGCTGCAACTGTGCCTCCAGCGCATCGAGCCGGACGAGGATATCGGTCACCGCCGTGGTCGAGGGCGCGCCCGTGGCAGGCGCGGCGGCGGTTGTCGCCGCTTCGGCGCCAGGGGTGATCTGCGGCTCGAAGAAGCGTCCGTCGCCGCCGGGGAAGACCTTGCGCTGGAGCGCGCGGATCTCGGCCTCGATCTTGCGGATGCGGGCTTCACCGGCGCTGTCCTGCGCAAACGCCGGTGACGGCGCCGTGACGACCACGGCAGCGGCCAGCACAAGGCCGGCGAGGCGTGCGGGAATGATCCTAAGGGCGGTGGTCATGGCGCGACAGGCTCCCTGGCAATGGCCGCCCCGATGTGGCGCGGCGCACATGAACGTCTCCGGAATCCCTGCCGCGTCATGGCCGCCAAGTCGAGAGCGGCAGGCCCCCTAATCAACCGGAAATCGCGGTGAATTGTAAAGTTAGAGCACTTTCCGACCAATCCGGATCAGCCTGATTGCGTCAGGAAGTCCGCTGGAAAGGCGTGGCGCGCGGCAGGGGCTGGTTGCCCCTGCAAGTGCCGCAACGTAGCCAGCGGGCTTCCTGGCGCAACCCCGAAGGGGCGGGCCGATTTTGGCCCGGCGCCACGTCCTTCGTCGGTCACTATGCTGCGGCATGGCTCCCTCCTCACTCCTCGCGCTGGGCCAAAATCGGCTCCGTCAGGATGACCCGGATTGGTCGGAAAGTGCTCTAGTTTGCCGTGCCTTCGTCGGCCGTGCCGGTCGCGGTTTCCGCAGGGGCCGGGGCCGGTGCCTCGGGCAGGGTCTGCATCACCGGCGCGCTGGCCGTCGGCGCAGGCGCGGGGCGCGATGCCGCGCGGCGGACCGGGGCCTGAGCGGGAGCGCCGGTTGCCACGGTGCTTGCCGGCGTGGGCGCAGCGCTCGCCGTCGCACCGGCCGGTGCCGCCCGAGCCAGCAGCGCCGCAGCCGAAACCGGCGCACCCGAAAGCGTCGTCGGCCGGTCGGACAGTTTCGCAACCGCCTTGCCGCCCACGGTAATTCCCAAGGCATCGGGACGGCCGGTGTTGATCCGCGGATCGGCGGCGGTGGCGGGCACGGCCACGGTCTCGCCCTGCTTCAGCGTGCGTTCGAGCAGGCGTTCACCGCCCTCTTCGTAAAGCCGCAGCCAGATCCCGTCTTCCAGCGCGGTCAGCACCACCGCGCCGCCCGCTGCGGGCGCAGTGGCGGCGGGACTGGCGCTGGCGACCGGCCCCGGCGCAGCGGCAGGTGCAGGCTCGATCAGCGATCCCGGCTCGGTCCCTGCGCCGAAATAGGCATTGTAGAAGGCATAGGCCCCCACCATCAGCACCAGCGCGGCCGCTGCACCCGCCCACGCCAGCCCGGACGAAGGCAGACGCGCCGGATCGCCCGGCTCCATCGACGAGGTCGGGACCGTGCGCTGCATCGACCCGTCCGCCAGCTCGGCGCGCACCGCATCGGTGATCGCCGCCGAATCCAGACCGACCGCCTTGGCGAAGGTGCGGGTAAAGCCGATGGCATAGGCGCGCGAGGGCAAGGCTTCGAAATTGCCGTCCTCGATCGCTTCGAGATGCCGCAGCGGGATGCGGGTTTCCGCGGCGATATGCGCCAGCGCCAGGCCCAGCCCTTCGCGCGCGGCACGCAATTGCGCGCCTGCTCCGGCAACGGGAGTATCCTGCGCGCCATCCGCGCCGTTATCGTGTTCGCTATCCATGACCCGGGTCCGCGCCTTCTATCGAGGCTTTGTGGTGTGTTTATGGTGAATTCCGCTTGAACAGGACTCACCCTTTGGCGAGGCTTCTGTCAAGCGCCACGATGGCCCCGCAGCTTGCGCAGGCCTCGTCCAGTCTCATCAGCGGTCAATCATACTCGATCCCGCGCGCATCGGCCCATGCCGACAGTTCGGCGCGCAGGTTGCGGCCCGGTTCGGCGAGCCATGCGGTCATCGCCGCGGTCAGCTCTGCCAGATCGACCTTGCGCACCAGTTCCTTGATCGGACCGACCGCGGCAGGGGTGATCGACAGGCGGCGATAGCCGATGCCGAGCAGCGCCAGCGCTTCCAGCCGCCGTCCGCCCATCTCGCCGCACACGCCCAGATCCACCCCGCTGCCGATGCTCGATTGCATCACGCGGCGCAGGAAGCGCATGATCGAGGGCGACAGCCAGTCATAGCGTTCGGCCAGCTTGGGGTTGGCCCGGTCAGCGGCAAACAGGAACTGGGTCAGATCATTGGTGCCGATCGACAGGAAGCTCAATTTCGGCAGCAGCAGATCGAGCACTTCGGCCAGCGCGGGCACTTCCAGCATCGCGCCGAAACTGATCCGTTCGGGCAGCAGCTTCTTCTGGGCGCGCAGATAGGCAAGCTGTTCGTCGAACACCGCCTTGGCGGCATCGAATTCCCACGGCTCGCTGACCATCGGGAACATAACGTAAAGCGAACGCCCCGCCGCCGCTTCGAGCAGCGAACGCGCTTGCACCTTCATCAGGCCTTCGCGTTCCAGCGCAAGGCGCAGCGCGCGCCAGCCCATTGCCGGGTTTTCATCCTGCGCGGCGATTTCGCTGGCGAGATAGGGCACCGACTTGTCGCCGCCGATATCCACCGTGCGGAAGATCACCGGCTTGTCTCCGGCGGCATCGAGCACATCGCGGTAGAGCCGCGTCTGGCGGTCGCGCTGCGGCAGGGTGGCCGAGACGAGGAACTGGAACTCGGTGCGGAACAGGCCCACCCCGTCCGCGCCCGTCAGGCCGAGCGAGCTCATGTCGTCGCGCAGGCCAGCGTTCATCATCACCTGGATGCGGGTGCCGCAGCGGGTGAAAGGCTCGACATCGCGCAGCGACGCATAGGCCGCCTGCTTTTCGCGGCTCTTGGCAAAGCGCGCCTGAAACGCGTCGGCCACCTGCGGCAGGGGGCGGATGATGGCATTGCCCGCGCTGGCATCCAGCAGGATTTCGTCGCCTTCGCGGATGGTGGTGCGCACGCCCTTGGCGCGCCCGATCACCGGCACGTTCATGGCGCGGGCCACGATCACCACATGCGCGGTGAGCGAGCCTTCCTCAAGGATCACGCCCTTCAGCCGGCGCTTGTCATATTCGAGCAGCTCTGCCGGGCCGAGATTGCGGGCGATCAGGATGGTGTCGCGGCGCAGGCCCTGCGAGGCGGCGGTGCCGACCTGGCCTGCGACAATGCGCAGCAGGCGGTTCGCCAGATCCTCCAGATCGTGCATCCGGTCGGCCAGCAGCGGATCGTCGATCTCGCGCATCCGCATCCGGGTGTGCTGCTGCACGCGTTCGATCGCGGCTTCGGCGGTGAGGCCGGAATCGATCGCCTCGTTGATCCGGCGCGACCAGCCTTCGTCGTACGCGAACATCTTGTAGGTTTCGAGCACCTCCTCGTGCTCTCCGCCCACGCCGAATTCGGCCTGACTGGCAAGCGCGTCGATCTGCTCGCGCATCCGGTCAAAGGCGCGGTAGACCCGCTGGCGTTCGGCTTCGGTATCCTCGGCCATCACCTGCGTGATTTCGACCCGCGGCTGGTGGTAGACGGCATGGCCGGCGCCCAGCCCTTTCACCAGCGTCAGCCCGGTCAGCGTCTGCGGCCCGACCTGTTCGGCGGTGAGGCCCAGCGCCTGTTCCTCATCGACCAGTTCGGCATTGGCGATCAGTTCGGACAGCACCATCGCGGTGGTCTGGAGCGCCTCGATCTCGACCTCTTCATAGCGGCGCGGTTCGACATGCTGGACGCACAGGACGCCCACCGCACGTTCGCGGTAGACGATCGGGACACCGGCGAAAGAGTGGAACTTTTCCTCGCCCGTTTCGGGGCGGTACTGGAAATCGGGATGGGCCTTGGCCTCGGCCAGATTGAGGGTTTCGACCTTCTGCGCAATCGCGCCGGTCAGCCCTTCGCCGATTGCCATGCGGGTGACGTGCACCGCGCTCTGATTAAGGCCGCGGGTGGCGAAGAGTTCGAGCATCCCTTCGCGCAGCAGATAGATCGAGCACACCTCGCTCGACAGGCATTCGCCGATAATCTCGACCACCTGATCCAGCTTGGCCTGCGCGTGCATGCGCGAGGCCATCACCTCGGTCAGGCGGGTCAGGATCTGGCGGGCGGCGGCAGCGGCTGTCATGGCCATGAGGTTTACGGTTCAGACCGGTAACCTGCAATGGCGCATGTGACCCGCTGCGCCGCACGCCACGTGATCAGGCCATCAATGCGAGGAAATCTCTTCCTTCAATCGCAGTTTCTGCTTCTTGAGAGACTGGATCATCGCGGTGTCGGGCACGGGCCGGGCCATTTCCTCGCGCAGGCGGGCTTCGAGGCCGGCGTGCTTGCTCTGAAGGGCGTTGAGGTGGGAAGACACTGCGGTCGATGCCATTATGCGTTCTCCTTTGCGTGCGGGGGTATGCCCCCGGAAAAGGCGACTCGGCACATGACGCGGCCGAGCCGCAGGTTTCATTGAAACCACACCGAAGCTAGAATGCAAAGTCGTAATGGAACGTAAATCGGCGCATGCGTGGCTGGCTGCGACGAACCGCGATGCCTGCGCCGCGAAGCAGCGGGTGGAAAATTTGTCCGCGCACCTTATCGAATCAGGCGGGAACGCGTAGCGCAGCCGTGGATTGCGCGCCTGTGCATCGTCACCGGTTTTCGCCATTGTGGCGAACGGGGCATTCGGAAGGGATACCAGTCAGGAATGACCGAGCAGGAGCTGCGCAAAAAGCTCGAATTGCTCAAGACCGAGCATCGCGACCTCGACGCCGCGATTGCCGCCTTGACCGAAGCTGCCCGCACCAATGCCGGGGCCGACCAGTTGCAGATCGCCCGGCTGAAAAAGCGCAAGCTGCGCCTGCGCGACCAGATCGCGATCATCGAAGACACGCTGCTGCCCGATATCATCGCGTAATTTTTGCGGTTTCGCTGGCGCGAAACGCAGATGGCTCATGCTTAGCGAAACGTAAATTCTGTGCCCGTGCGGGACGAGAGCCAAAAATTGCTTGGAAAGTAACCATAGTCCGGTGGCGGACAGGGCGCGGCGAGCGTAGTCTGTGCCGCGACATGGCCCGAACCACCAATCTGTCCCGCCCGATCATCGAGGCACTCTATACCGAAGCGCTCGTGCTCGCTGACGAGGTGCGCGCCGTGTTCGCCGCCGGCACCCGCGAGCCGCTGGCGGGGGAGGACGCCTTCGTGCGCCTCGCGCTCTCGACCGAAGGGCTGAAGACCACCACGCGGATGATGCATGTGCTGGCGTGGCTGCTCAACCAGCGGGCGCTGTTTTCGGGCGAGTTGAGCGAGCGGCAGGTGCGCCTGCACGGATCGCTGCCGCCCGATCGCGGGTCGGATGCAGCGCAGCTGGCGCTGCTCGAACCCGAAACCCGCGAACTGATCGCCGATACCGAAAGGCTGCACCAGCGCATCGCCCGGCTGGACGAAGCGTGGCGCGCGCATTGCGACATGGCATCGCCGGTGCAGGCGTTTCAGGACCGGATCGGACAGACCTTCGGGCGGCTCGGCTAGAACCTGCTCCGCCAATGTTTCACGTGAAACATTGGGCAAAACGGGGCTAAAAGGGGTCTAAAGGGGGTCTGGACGGGTCTAGAGGGGGTCTAGAACCGCCCAAGCCTGTCCAACATCACGCCGCCGCCAGAGCTTTCTTCCACGCCGCCAGCCGCGCCTCCCTGACCTCACCCTCCATCGCCGGTTCGAAGGTGTGGAGCCGCCCGCGCATCGCCTGCGCTGCCGCATCGAGGCTGGCATGCATCCCCGCCCCGCACGCCGCCAGCATCGCCGCGCCCAAGGCTGTCGTCTCGACAAAGCCGGGCCGTTCGACCGTGATCCCCAGCATATCGGCCAGATCCTGCGCCATCCAGTCATTGGCCGCCATGCCGCCATCGATCCTGAGCGTCTGCCAGGGTGCACCATCGGCAGCGAAGGCGGTCGCCAGATCGTGGGTCTGGTGCGCCATCGCCTCCAG
Source organism: Erythrobacter sp. RANMB8 (assembly GCF_056848235.1). NCBI lineage: Bacteria > Pseudomonadati > Pseudomonadota > Alphaproteobacteria > Sphingomonadales > Erythrobacteraceae > Erythrobacter > Erythrobacter sp. RANMB8. The sequence goes on along the minus strand of NZ_JBREHG010000010.1, from coordinate 33,263 downwards.
CGCGGCGCGGGCGAGATGCGCCTTGCCGCTCGAAAAGCTGAGGCCCGCGATCACGCCGCGTGCCTCGGCCTGCCAGTGCGGCGCGCCAAGGCCCGACAAGGCGGGCACGATCACCACCCCGCCGCTATCGGGGATCGAACGCGCCAGCGCCTCGGTCTCCGAGGCAAGATCGACAATGCCGAGCGAATCCCGCAGCCATTGCACCAGGCTGCCCGCGACGAACACCGAACCTTCGATCGCATAGCTGCGCCGCCCGCCAAGCTGGGTCAGCACCGTGCCGAGCAGACGGTTGGCCGATTGCGGGATGGCATCGCCCTGACAGGTCAGCACGAAAGCGCCGGTGCCATAGGTCGCCTTGGTCTGCCCCGGAGCAAGGCACCCCTGCCCGATGGTCGCGGCCTGCTGGTCCCCGGCAAAACCGGTGATCGGGATCGCCCGCCCGAACAGCTCGGGATCGGTGGCAAGACCCTGCCCCGCGCAGTCGATCACTTGCGGCAGGGCGCTGCGCGGCACGCCGAGCAGGTCGCACAGCCCGGCATCGAACTGCGCATCTTCCAGCCCCATCAGCAGCGTGCGGCTGGCGTTGCTGGCATCGGTGACATGCGCGCCGCCTGCCAGTTTGAAGGTCAGCCAGCTTTCGACCGTGCCGAAGGCCAGCGTGCCCTTCTCTGCCGCGGCGCGCACTTCGGGCACATTATCGAGCATCCAGCGCATCTTGGTGCCGGAGAAATAGGGATCGAGCAGCAGGCCGGTGCGGCGCTGCACCTCTGCCTCGTGGCCGCCTTCGCGCAAGGTGGCGCAGAAGGGTTCGGTGCGGCGGTCCTGCCATACGATCGCGTTGGTCAGCGGCTCTCCGGTGGCCTTGTCCCACGCCACCACGGTTTCGCGCTGGTTGGTGATGCCGATGCAGGCGATGCTCGCCGCGCCCCCCGCCTTGGGCACGACTTCGAGCGCGCAGGCGAGGCTCTTGCCCCAGATCTCGCGCGGGTCATGCTCGACCCAGCCCGATTGCGGATAGTGCTGCGTGATCGGTGCCTGCGCGCTCGCCACCAGCACCCCGTCGCTGGCGAACAGCATGGCGCGGGTGGAGGTGGTGCCTTCATCGAGCACGAGGATGTAATCGGACATGAAAACGCTCTCCCGTTTGCCGCTTCCCTAACCGTTCGTGTCGAGCGAAGTCGAGACACCAATTGCACCCCAGCCTCTCGACTTCGCTCGAGGCGAACGGCAATAGGCAGTGATGGTCACCATCCCCCCACAACCCTGGCCCACCGGCCTTGCCGAAGATGTCGAGCCGCTGGTCAAGCGCGTGCTCGCACCCAATCCCTCGCCCTATACCTTCACCGGCACCCAGACCTATGTGGTGGGGATGGCCGACGGGCCGGATTGCGCGGTGATCGATCCGGGACCGGACGAGACCGATCACATTGCCGCGATCCTCGCCGCCGTGGGGCAGCGCAGGATCCTTGCGATCATGTGCACCCACACCCACCGCGACCACTCCCCCGCAGCCGCGCCGCTGGCCGCCGCGACGGGCGCGCCGATTGTCGGCTGCGCGCCGCTGGTGCTGCAAGTCGCCGGGCCGCGTTCCGACGAGGCGTTCGATCCGAACTATGCCCCAACCCGCGTGCTGGCCGATGGCGAAGGGATGCGCGGCACCGGCTGGACGCTGACCGCGGTGGCGACGCCGGGCCATACCTCGAACCACCTGTGCTTCGCGCTGGAGGAATCAGGCGCGCTGTTCACCGGCGATCACGTGATGGGCTGGTCAACCAGCGTCGTGATCCCGCCCGATGGCGACATGGGCGATTACCTCGCAAGCCTCGAAAAGCTGATGGCGCGTGATGATGTGCGCTATCACTCGGCCCACGGCGCGGCGATCGAGAAGCCGAAACAGTTGGTGCGCGGCATGATCGGGCATCGTCGTCAGCGCGAAAACCAGATCCTGCGCCTGCTGGGCGAGGCAGCGCGGCCCGCGAGCGGCTTTATCCCCGAGATGTACAAAGGCCTCGACCCGCGGCTGGTCGGAGCGGCCGAGATGAGCGTCACCGCGCATCTGATCGATCTTGAACGGCGCGGGATGGCTAGACGCGAGGAAGGTGGGATATGGAAAATAATCTGAACCAGGCACCGGAACCAGCACACCAACAATTGTCTAGTCACACCCACACCGGATGGCTCAGAGCGCGTGGCGAAACGATCCTTATGCTGTTGGTCGCTGTATCGCTCGCTGCGGCCAGTTACTTCGGTTGGCGGGCTTTCTTCTACAAGGAAGAAGGTGATCCCGTTGCGAGCGCGGCAGGCAGTTTTGAGCGGCGCAATGACCTCATTGTGATGACCTATCGGTTTCAGGTGCCGACTGAAGCGCTAATCGCTGGACCGGCGGGCATATCTTTGTTTGAGCGGCGCCAGTTCATGATCATCCCCGCCCAGATAGATTACCGTCTTGAGCTCTCGAAAATCACCGAGTCCAACATGAGCTGGGATAAGGAGCAGCAAGTCTTTACCGTGACCCTGCCGCCGCTTCGCGTCTCTAAGCCCAACCTCGACGAGGCCAAGGCGCGCGTATTCACGGACGGGGTATGGGTCTCGCGCGATGATGCTGAGAGCCTTGCCCGCAAGAACTCGCAGATCGCCGAGCGAAAGGCGATTGAGTATGCAAAGGACAAGGAAATACTCGGCTTGGCCCGCGCGGGAGCCCGCGAGGCCGTGCGGGAAAATCTGGGGGCAGTGCTGCGAGTGACAGGTTATGCCGATGCCAAGATCGAAGTCAGGTTCAAGGGAGAAAGCTAGAGCGACCCTTCGGCAAGGCCGCGCTTTTCACTCGAAAATCGCAGGACAGCCCCTATATCCCGAAGACCTGTCCAACAGCGGGATTGCCCCATGAGCCTTGTCACCAAAGTCCCCACCGGCGCCGATCTGCTGGCCGAAATCGACCGTTTGCGGAAAGAACGCAACGCGGTGATCCTCGCGCATTATTACCAGACGCCGGACATTCAGGACATCGCCGACTTCGTGGGCGACAGCCTCGAACTCTCGCGCAAGGCGGCGGCGACCGATGCCGACGTGATCGCCTTTTGCGGGGTCAAGTTCATGGCCGATACCGCCAAGATCCTCAGCCCCCACAAGACCGTGATCCTGCCCGACATGGACGCCGGATGCAGCCTTGAAGACAGCTGCCCGCCGGAGAAGTTCCGCGCCTTCCGCGAGGCCCATCCCGATCACATCGCGCTGACCTACATCAACTGTTCCACGGAAGTGAAGGCGCTCAGCGACATCATCGTCACCTCGTCGAGCGCCGAGACGATCCTTGCCCAGATCCCGCCCGAACAGAAGATCATCTTCGGCCCCGACCGGCACCTTGGCGGCTATCTGGCGCGGAAATTCAACCGCGAAATGCTGCTGTGGCCCGGCGTGTGCATCGTCCACGAGGCGTTCAGCGAGACCGAACTGCTGAAGCTGAAAGAGCAATACCCCGGCGCGCCGATCGCCGCGCACCCCGAATGCCCGCCGACGATCATCGACCACGCGGACTATGTCGGATCGACCAGCGGCATCCTGAATTTCGCCAAGACCTTCCCCGGCGACACCCTGATCGTCGCGACCGAGCCGCACATCATCCACCAGATGGAAAAGGCGCTCCCCGAAAAGACCTTCATCGGCGCCCCCGGCGCGGACGGGAACTGCTCGTGCAACATCTGCCCCTACATGGCGCTGAACACGATGGAGAAGCTGTATGTCGCCCTGCGCGATTTGCAGCCGCAGATCGAAATCGAGGAAGGCATCCGCCTGAAAGCCAAGCGCAGCCTCGATAGGATGCTGGACATGGCGAGCGGGACTGTGGGCATGGGGGACCTGGGGAAGGTTGCGTTTTCAGGCGATTAGCGCGCTATTTGCCGTCAGGGAAGGCAAATAGCGCGCGCCCTGACGACCCCATAAATTAGGCGCATGAACAAGCACGAAGCCGCAATCACCCTCGCCCTGATCCGCGCCAACCGCCCATCGCTGGCGTTCCTTTTTGCCGTGATAGCGAAGCTGCCTTGGCGTTCCATCATCGGCATTGGCGCTGCAACCGCCCTAGGTGCCAGCTTTCGCTGGCATGACGTGGTGTGGCGCTTGCTCTCCTAATCCGTCACCCCAGCGAAAGCTGGGGCCTCGGGCGACCATGTGCTAAGCTCCTGAAATGGAGCGCGGTGGCTACGTCTACATTATGACCAACAAGCGCTATGGCGTGCTTTACACCGGCGTGACCGCAGACCTTGCCGCACGCGTCACGCAGCACCGCGATGGCAAGGGCGGCGCGTTCACTTCGAAATACAGGTGCACCCGCCTGGTCTATGCCGAACATCACCCGACCATCGAGAGCGCTATCGCCCGCGAGAAGGCGATCAAGGCGTGGCAGCGGATGTGGAAGATCGAGGCGATCGAAAGGCAGAACCCGTCCTGGGACGATCTCTTCCTCACGCTCAACGCATAGCCGCCCTGGGCCCCAGCTTGCGCTGGGGTGACGACAGTGGCTAGGCCCGCGCCCGCGACACCGCCAAAGCCGCGCCCACCAGCACCATGCCCGCAATATCCAGCCCCGACAGCACCTCGCCGAACACCATCCAGCCGTAGAGCGAGGCGATTGCGGGTTGGGTCAGCAGGGCGAGGCCCACCACCAGCGGCGGGAAATAGCGCAGGGCGTAGACCAGCAGCCCCTGCCCAACCAGCTGGCTGGCGATGAACAGTCCGATCACCGGTGTCCAGTCGGTCGGCCACACCGGCTCGCCCAGTGCGATGGCAATCGCCAGCAGCACCGGACAGCCGAACAGGCTCACCCACACCAGCAGGCTCCACGATCCGAACGCCCCTCTCGCCCCCTGAAGGGTGATCAGATAGACCGCGTAAAGCAGCCCGGCGGCAAGGCAGAACAGGTCGCCGATCAGGGTCGCCTGACTGATTTCGAGGCTCCGCCCCATCAGGATCGCCGCGCCCGCCAGCGCGAAGATGATCGCCAGCCACTCCAGCCCCTTCGGCAGCATCCGCGCCGCGATGAAGCCCCAGAACAGCAGCACGATCGAACCCGCATTGCCGAACAGCGTCGCATTGCCCAGCCGCGTCATGCCGATGCCGATGTGCCAGCTGGCCAGATCAAGCGCGAAGGTCACCGCGCCCAATGCCACCAGCCCCAGCGTCCGCGCCCCCATGCCGGTCAGGCGCTGGCCGTTGACCTTTGCCAGCAGCACAAGGAAGGGCAGCGCCAGAAACAGCCGCCAGAACCCGGCGGAAACCGGCCCGGTATCGGCCTCGCGCACAAACCACGGCCCCAGCGCCAGCGCGATATTGCCCGCCAGCAGCGCCGCCAGCAGCAGCCACGCCGCCGGCCTCGGCACCTCGCCTGCAAGCTGTTGTTTGGCTGCCCCGTCATTTTCCATGCTTGCGCCCTAGCCTCCCCGCCCCCAAGTGGATAGCCAATCAAAACTGACCGACGAGGATTACCCACATATGCACGACATCCTGTTCCAGCCGCTCCAGATGGGGGCGCTCCATGCCAAGAACCGCATCCACATGGCCCCGCTCACCCGCGGGCGCGCTGCCGAGCCGATGTTTGTCCCCAACGAGTTGATGGCGCTGTATTACCGCCAGCGCGCGGGCGCAGGGATGATCCTGACCGAAGCGACCGGCATCAGCCGCGAAGGCCTCGGCTGGCCGTCTGCCCCCGGCATTTGGAGCGATGAACAGACCGAAGCGTGGAAGGCCACCACTAAGGCCGTGCACGAGGAAGGCGGCCTGATCGTCATGCAGCTGTGGCACATGGGCCGGATCGTCCATCCGGTGTTCCTCGATGGCCAGCCGCCCTTCTCGGCCAGCGCCACGCAGGCTCCGGGCGAGGCGCACACGCCGCAGGGCAAGCAGCCCTATGCCGTGGCCCGCGAAATGACCCACGAGGACATCCGCCGCACCATCGCCGATTACCGCCGCGCTGCCGAGAACGCCAAGGCGGCGGGCTTTGACGGGGTGCAGCTGCACGGCGCGAACGGCTACCTTGTCGACCAGTTCCTGCGCGACAAGACCAACCTTCGCACTGACGAATATGGCGGTAGCCCGGAAAACCGCACCCGCTTCATGCGCGAAGTGCTCGAAGCGCTGATCGACGTGTGGGGCGCGGACCGCGTCGGCATCCGTCTGTCGCCCAACGGCGATTCGCAAGGCACCGATGACAGCAACCCGCCCGCGACCTTCGGCGCGGCTGCGAAGGTATGCGAGGAACTGGGCCTGGCCTTCGTCGAACTGCGCGAGCCGGGGCCGGATGGCACCTTCGGCCAGACCGACGTTCCCAAGCAAAGCCCGCTGATCCGCCAGATCTACACCGGCAAGCTGATCCTCAATTCGGATTACACCGCCGAGGAAGCAGCTGCCGATGTGGCCAGCGGCAAGTGCGACGCGGTGAGCTTTGGCCGCCCCTATATCTCCAACCCCGATCTCGAAAAGCGGATCGCGGCAGGCGCGCACTGGAACCCCAACAAGGATGTGCCCAAGAGCTGGTACTTCCCGATTCCCGAAGGCTATGTCGATTACCCGACCCTCGAAGAGGAACAGGCGCAGGCAGCGGAGTAAGGGTCACCGCATTTCCCGTCACCCCAGCGGAACCGAAGGTGGCCGAAGGCCTACGCTGGGGCCTAGGGCCTCATTGCACAGCGCTTGCGGCCCTAGGTCCCGGCTTTCGCCGGGATGACGAATGAGGCGATAGCTTTACTGCTGCGGCTGTTCAGCCGCAGCCGTTGCAGCCGGTGCCGCTTCCACCGCTGGGGCGTCCTCGGGCGCCAGTTCGCCCGACACTTCGGGCTGCTCGGCATCGATATCCTTGGGCGAAGGCCCCTGCCGCGGCGCGAGCGGGGCCTGCGATTCGAGCTGGTCGAGCGGGATCATCGCATCGCTGATTTCCCCGCCCAGCACCTCGCCCGCTGCCTCACCGCCCTGTTCGGCAGGTGCATTGGCGGCCTGATCGGTGCAGGCAGCGGCCAGCAGGGCCAGCGTCAGGATCGCGGTGCGTTTCATCGGCACGCTCTTTTCGCTGCGGCGTCGAGCGCGTCAAGGAAATCGTCGCTCGTCGCCACCAGCGCCTCGTCCCATTGCTGCGCCGAAACCGAAAGGCCCAGCTTCGCCAGACTGGTCACGCCATATTCGGCGATGCCGCAGGGCACGATCCCGCCGAAGTGGCTGAGGTCCGGGTCGAGGTTCACCGAAAAGCCGTGCATCGTCACCCAGCGCCGCACCCGCACGCCGATGGCGCCGATCTTGGCCTCGCTGCCGTCGACATCGCGGGTCCAGATGCCGACGCGGCCTTCTGCCCGCCAGCTTTCCACGCCAAACGTCTTGAGGGTGGCGATCACCCAGCCTTCGATCGCGTGGACGAAGCAGCGCACGTCCTTGCCCCGCTCGGCAAGGTTCAGCACCAGATAGCCGATCCGCTGGCCCGGCCCGTGATAGGTGTAGCGCCCGCCGCGCCCGGCCTCGACCACCTCGAAGCGCGGATCGACCAGCTCGGCGGGATCGGCGCTGGTGCCTGCGGTGTAGACCGGCGGGTGTTCGAGCAGCCAGATCAGTTCCGCCGCCTCGCCCGCGTGGACGGCGGCGTTGCGCGCCTCCATCGTGGCCAGCGCCTGCGCATAGGCCACGGGCGCGCTTTCGCGCCGCCATTCGATGGGCGATCCCAACAGACTTGCAGGAGCCGTGCTTGCCATGCCGCACCGGTGGGGGCATTGATCGCCGAGATCAAGAGGCGATTGCACCGGGATCGTCGGGGCGGCCTTTGGATGAAAGGGATCGTAGATGGCGCATCACAAGCTCGACATGGGGAAAGCCTGGACGCAGGCGACCGGACTGATCGGCAGCAACCGCGATACGGTCGGCGCGATTGCCGGGCTGTTCTTCTTCCTGCCCGCACTGGCGCTGGCGCTGTTCGCGCCGGAGCTGGTCTCGCCCGAGCCCGCGGCCCCTCCGGGCACGGATCCGCAGGTGGCGATGGAGGCGATGATGGCGCAGATCACGCAGGCCTATGCCGATAACTGGCCGGTGTTCCTGGTGATGACGATCGTGCAGTTCGCCGGATCGCTGGCGCTGCTGGCGCTGCTGACCGATCGCGGGCGGCCGACCGTGCGCGAGGCGCTGATGATCGGGATTGCCAGCATGATCCCCTATCTGCTGGCGCAGCTGATCAGCTCGCTGGCCATCGCGCTGGTGATCGGCGTGCCGATCGGCCTGATCGCCGCCGCCGGATCGCCGGCCGCCGCGGTGCTCGCGGGGATCGTGCTGGTGGTGATCGGTATCTACATGTTCATCAAGTTCACGCTCACCGCGCCGGTGATCGCCATCGAGGGCGAGCGCAATCCGCTGAAGGCGCTGGGGCGGTCGTGGCGGCTGACCAAGGGCAATTCCTTCCGCATCGCCGCCTTCCTGTTCCTGCTGTTCTTCACCATCGGTATCATCGCCGCGCTGGTTTCGGGGATTTTCGGGCTGGCCGTGTCGGCGCTGGGCAAGGATATCGCCGCCATCGGCAACGGCGTGGTGAGTGCGCTGGTGAACAGCGGGATCGGGGTGATCTTCCTTGTGGTGGTCGCCGCGATCCATCGCCAGCTGGCCGGCCATTCGCCCGAAGGCCTCGCCGCGACCTTCGAATAGGCCGCCGCATGGCCGGTAGCGCGCCGCAACCCGCCGACACCGCCGCGCGGACGGGCGCAATCCCGCCCGCGCGCATGGCATTGCTGTTCATGGTGATGCTGGTGACCGCGGCGGGCAACACCGCGATGCAATCGGTGATGCCCTCGATCGGCACGGCGCTGAAGGTCGATGATGTGTGGATCAGCCTTGCCTATTCGTGGTCGGCGCTGTTGTGGGTGGTGTGCGCGCCGTTCTGGGCGCGGCGGTCCGACCAGCGCGGGCGCAAGGCGATGATGGCGCTGGGGCTGGCGGGCTTCATCGTCTCTTTCGCGCTGTGCGGAGTGGCGCTGTGGGCCGGGCTGGCGGGCTGGATGACCGCGGTCTGGACGCTGATTGCCTTCGCCGCGGCCCGCAGCCTTTACGGCGGGTTCGGCAGCGCCGCGCCGCCTGCGGTGCAGGCCTATGTCGCCTCGCGCACCCCGCGGGCTGAACGCACGCAGGCGCTGTCGCTGATCGCGTCGAGCTTTGGCCTTGGCACAGTGATCGGCCCGGCGCTGGCGCCGCTGATGGTGGTGCCGTTTCTGGGGCTGGGGCTGACCGGGCCGTTCCTGTGCTTTGCCGCGATCGGCGTGATCGCGCTGGTGCTGCTGCGCTGGCGCCTGCCCAATGACGAGCCGCAATTCGCCGCAAGAGGCGAAGCGGTCGCCTATTCGTCGAGCGGATCGGGCGCGCCGGTCGATCCGCAGGAAAGCGCCGAGACCGATGAAGCGGGAGAACCGCCGCGCTTGTCATGGCGCGATCCGCGCCTGCGCCCGTGGGTGTTTGCGGGGCTGGTGGGCGGCCATGCACAGGCGATGGTGCTGGGGATTTCGGGCTTTCTGGTGCTCGACCGGCTGGGCCTGCGCGACAGCCCTGCCGAGGGCGCGGGGCCGGTCGGCCTGGTGCTGATGAGCGGCGCGATTGCCACGCTGCTGGCGCAGTGGGGCCTGATCCCGCGCTTCGACCTTGGCCCGCGTGCGGCAACCCTGTGGGGGATTGCCGCCGCCGCTTTCGGCACGGCGGTGCTGGGGATGGCGGGCGATCTGCACCTGATCGCGCTGGGCTATGCCATCGCCTCATTGGGCTTCGGGCTGTTCCGCCCCGGCACCACCGCCGGCACCTCGCTCGCCGTCACCCGCGCCGAACAGGGGCAGGCGAGCGGCATCGTCGCCAGCCTTGCGGGGGCAAGCTATATCTACGCACCTGCCCTCGGCGTCTGGCTTTACGGCCATTCGGACTGGCTCGGCTTCGGGCTGATCGTGGCGCTGTGCGGCCTCGTGCTGGTGCACGGGTGGTTCAAATTGCAGGCTGACAGAGATTTGACCAAAGAGCGGGCCTGACCTTCTCCCGTTCGCCTCGAGCGCAGTCGAGAGGCCGGTTACAGGTGTCTCGACTGCGCTCGACACGAACGGTGATCTACAAAATCTCCAGCACAATATCCTGCGGGCGGCAGAGCCTCACGCCCTTGTCGGTTTCGACCAGCGGGCGTTCGATCAGCACCGGATCGGCAACCATCGCGGCGAGCACCGCCTGATCATCGGCATCCGGCAGGCCGCGTTCGACGGCATCCGTGCCGCGCAGGCGCAGGCCCTGCTGCGGCGTGATCCCGGCATCGCGGTAAAGCTGGGCCAGCTTTTCGGCGGTCGGCGGGGTTTTCAGATACTCCACCACAGTCACTTCGACCCGGCTGAGGTTTTCGAGGATCGCGAGCGTCTTGCGCGAGGTCCCGCATGCCGGATTGTGCCAGATCGTCGCCTTCATCCTTGCGCTCCTGCTGCTGCCGTCGGGCGGGCCAATAGGCCTGCTTCGGCAGAATTGCCACAGTTTGATGATTATCAATTTCATCCCGATCACGGGCTTGCAGATGCGAATAATTTGCAATAGCTGGCACCCGCCATCGAGAAAGGTACCCCATGATTCTTCGTTCCGCCCGCAACGTCCTGATGCTCGGCTGCGCGGCCATCGCCTTCCCCGCGCTCGCCGAAACCACTGCAAGCGCCGACAGCGCAGCTGCGGATGCTGCGGCGGCTGATGCGGGCGAAAGCGGCCCGAACATCGTCGTCACCGGCGAAGTGCTGTTCACCAACCAGATGAACGCGACCAAGACCCCCACCCCGATCATCGATGTGCCGCAATCGCTCAGCATCACCACCGCTGACCAGATCGTGCGGCAGGGCTTCGATTCGGTGGGCGACATCGTGCTCTACACCCCCGGCGTCACCAATTCGCAGGGCGAGGGGCACCGCGATTCGGTGGTGTTCCGCGGCGTGCGTTCCACCGCCGATTTCTACGTCGACGGCGTGCGCGATGACGTGGAATACTACCGCGGGCTCTACAATCTCGAACAGGTCGAAATCCTGCGCGGCCCCAATGCCCTGCTGTTCGGGCGCGGCGGCACCGGCGGCATTCTCAACCGCGTGACCAAGAAGGGTGTGGTCGGCGAAACCTTCACCGGCGTGCGCGCTTCGCTCGACACCTTCGGCGCCTATGACATCTGGGCCGATCTCAACCTTGCCACCAGCGAGACCACGGCGCTGCGCATCAACGCCGCCTATGAACACCTCGACAACCACCGCGATCTGTTCGACGGCGAACAGATCAGCATCAACCCCACCTTCCGCGCCGAAATCGGCAGCCGGACGGTGATCGATCTGTCCTACGAATATCTCGACCACGAACGCTTCATCGATCGCGGCATCCCGACCGATGACAATGGCGATCCGGTGCGCTTCCTCCAGCGCATCACCTTCGGCGATCCGGACAACAACTACGCCACCTTCAAGGCCCACGTGCTGCGCGGCATGGTGCAGCACAGCTTTTCCGATAGCCTGAAGGCGAACTTCACCGCCTCTTTCGGCGATTACGACAAGACCTACGCCAACTATTTCCCGGTCGGCTACAACCCGGCGACCAACATCGTGGCGATGGATGGCTATATCGACAATGGCCAGCGCCAGAACCTGATCCTTTCGGGCAATCTGGTGGGCGAATTCGAAACCGGCGGGATCGGCCACACGCTGATCGTGGGCGGCGAGTTCATCGACACCAGCAACAACAACGACCGCTTCAATTCGGTGTTCGATACAGCCGTCGCCGATGGCCGCCGGGCGGACGTTGAATTCTTCAGCGCGACGCGCCCCTTCCCCCTGCGCGGCGGGGTCGGCACGCTGGCCGATGGCCGCACCACGCGGGTCGGCTTCACTTCGCTGAATGACGATACCGAAGCCGATCTGACCGTGTTCTCCGCCTATATCCAGGACGAGATCAAGGTGGCTGACTGGCTGCGGCTGGTGCTGGGCGCGCGGTTCGATTCGTTCGAGATCACCGTGCTCGACAACCGCAACGGCGTGGTGCGCACCCGCAAGGATGAAGAGATCACCCCGCGCCTCGGCGTGATCCTCAAGCCGCAGGACAATCTTTCGATCTACACCAGCTATTCGGAAACCTTCCTGCCGCGTTCGGGCGACCAGTTTGCCGACATCAACCCGCCCAATGATGCGCTGGATCCGGACACCTTCTCGAACCTTGAGGCAGGGATCAAATGGGACATCCGCCCCGGCCTGTCGCTGACCGCAGCGGCGTTCGAGATCGAACAGTCCTCGCCCCAGCCGGCTGACAACAATCCCGATACGCTCGATGTGATCGATTCCAAGATCCGCGGGTTCGAGGCGCAGTTGCAGGGGCAGGTCACGCCGGGCTGGTTCCTGTCGGCGGGCTATTCCTATCTCGACGGCGAACAGCAGAGCCGCACCGGCCCCACGGGTCGCCGGTTACGCGAATTGCCCGAACACATGTTCGCGATCTGGAACAACTTCCAGGCGACCGACAAGCTCGGCTTCGGGCTGGGCCTGACCGCGCAGGACGAAACCTTTGCCGACAACGGCAACACCGCGACCCTGCCCGCCTATGCGCGGGTGGACATGGCGGTGTCATACCAGATGAACGACAATCTGCGCTTCCAGATCAATGTCGAAAACCTGTTCGACGAACTCTATTTCCCCAACGCCCACTCCGCCGACGAACTGACGGTGGCCCCGCCGCTCAATGCGCGGTTCACGATTGTGGGGCGGTTCTGACCACCTATTCCGGCGCTGTCACGCGCAGCGCCGGAACCGCCTTGGCGGCGTCCTCGGCGCTGATGCCGGGGGCGGGGGCGGCGCTGATGCGTTCCTGCCGCTGCGCGACGCGCCCCGCCTGCTCCACCGCCTTGTAGAGCCGCGGGTAGACCCCGCAGCGGCAGATATTGGGGATGGCGGCGGCAATATCCTCGCGGGTGGGCGCAGGGTTGCGCTGGATCAGCGCGGCCGCCGCGATGACGATGCCGGGGGTGCAATATCCGCACTGGATCGCCCCTTGCGCCACCATCGCCTGCTGCACGGGGTGCGAGCGGTCCGCCGAAAGCCCCTCGATCGTGGTGATGATCCGCCCCTCGGCCTCGGCCAGCGTGATCGCGCATGACCTGAGCGCCACGCCATCGACCAGCACCATGCACGCGCCTGCGCAATCCGCCCCGCCACCGCAGGCCTTGGTGCCGGTGAGGTTCATCGCCTCGCGCAGCGCGTAGAGCAGCGGCATGCGGGGATCGAGGTCGAACTCGACCGGCCGCTCGTTGACGGTCATGCGGGACATCGCGGGCCTCGGCTAGCCGCTTACTGGCGCCAGCTGTCGTCGATCTTGTCGACCCGGCGCTTCCACGCCTCGAAATCGAACAGCCCGGCGCCGCCCTGCCCGCTCATCACCGAAAGATCGCGCTGGTGCACGTCGATCACCTCCTGCGGGACCAGCACCGGATCGCCCATGCCCAGCGTCGCGACCTGGATTTCGCAGGCGCGCTGCAAGGCCCACATCTTGACGAACATGCCCTGGATGGTGCGGTCCATCACGACAGGGCCGTGGTTGCGCAGCATCAGGATGGTGTGGTTGCCAAGGTTCTGCACCAGCCGCTCGCCTTCCTCGGGGCGCACCGTCACGCCTTCGAAGTCGTGATAGCCGATCTGGCCGGCGAAATTGCAGGCGTAGAAATTGGTCGGCAGCAGCCCGTCCTTGTGGCTCGCCACGGCCATCGTCGCGGTGGTGTGGACGTGGCAGATCGCATCGGCGCGGGCGCCCAGATGCTTGTGGAAATAGGCGTGCTGGGTGAAGCCCGCCTTGTTCACCATATAGGGCGAGCCGCCGACATTGTTGCCCTCGACATCGATCTTGACGAGGTTGCTGGCGGTCACTTCGCTGTAGAGCAGCCCGAAGGGGTTGATGAGGAAGGTATTCTCCTCCCCCGGCACCTTCAGCGAGATGTGGTTGTAGATCGATTCCGACCAGCCGAGGTGGTCGAAGATGCGGTAGCACGCTGCAAGGTCAAGCCGCGCCTGCCATTCTTCCTTGCTGCATTCGATACCGGGTTTGAGCTGGGTTGCCATGGGCCGTTCCTCTCCGTCTGCAATTGGCCGGTGCTATCGCATGCGCAGGGAATGCTTTGCAAGCCGCGCAGGCTGCGGCTAGGCCGGAACGCAATGAACGCCCCGTCCCCCTCGTCCGCGAAACTCGTCAGCGGCAGCATTCCGGGGCATCTTGTCGGCCAGACCCTGCCGATGGTGATCGGGGTGGCGGCGATCATGTCGATCGGGATCGTCGATGCCTATTTCATCGGGCAGCTGGGCAGCGATGCGCTGGCGGCGATTTCCTTCATCTTTCCGGTTTCGGTGGCGATCACGTCGCTCGGCGTGGGGATCATGGTCGGGATCAATTCGGTGGTCGCGCGCGCGCTTGGCGAAGGCGATCACGAAAGGGCGGCGCGGCGGGCCAATTTCGGGATCGTCTTCGCGCTCGCCTGCGGGGCGCTGATGGGACTGGCGCTGTGGCTGGCGATCGACCCGATCTTTGCCGCGATGAATGCCCCCTCTGCGCTGATGCCGCTGATCCGCGCCTATATGCAGCCCTATGCAGCGGGCTTCCCCTTCATCCTGCTGATCATGGGCTCCAACGGCGTGCTGCGCGGACAGGGAGAGGCGAAGCGCACCAGCACCATCTCGATCGCCTATGCCGCCGCCAACTGGGTGCTCGATCCGCTGCTGATCACCGGCGCTTTCGGCATCGAAGGCTTCGGCATGGCGGGCGCGGCCTATGCCACAGTCATCGGCTGGGCGATCGGCGTGGGCCTTGCGGTGTGGCTTATGCGCAGCACCGCACTGCCGCTGAACCTTGCCCTTCTGCGCGATTGCAGCCTGATCGATCCGGCCAAGGCGATCATCAAGGTCGGGCTGCCGGCGGCGTTCTCCAATGCGATCAACCCGCTCGGCCTGTCGGTGCTGACCGCGCTGGTGGCGCTGGAGGGCGAGGCGGCGGTGGCAGGCTTCGGCGCGGCGGGCCGCCTGCAAAGCTTCGTGATCGTCCCGCTGCTCGGCCTGTCGGGCGCGATCGGGGCGATCGTGGGGCAGAACTGGGGCGCGGGCCGGTATGACCGGGCGCGCGAGGCGGCGCTCTATGCTGCCGCCTTCTGCATCGTCTGGGGGCTGGCGGTCGCCATCGCGATGATCGTGGCGGGCGAGCAGTTCGCCCGACTGTTCACCGATAGCCCGGCGGTGATTGCCGAATTCGCGCTCTATCTCGAAATCGCGGCATGGGGCTATGCTGGGTTCGGGCTGCTGATCGTCGGCAACGGGATCATGAACGCGGTCGACCGGGCGAGCTTTGCGCTGGTGCAATCGGTGGCGCGGGTGTTCCTTGTGATGCTGCCGGTGGCGCTGGTGCTGCAACCGGGCATGGGCTCTGCCGCGATCTACACCG
Organism: Erythrobacter sp. RANMB8; assembly: GCF_056848235.1. Classification (NCBI taxonomy): domain Bacteria; kingdom Pseudomonadati; phylum Pseudomonadota; class Alphaproteobacteria; order Sphingomonadales; family Erythrobacteraceae; genus Erythrobacter; species Erythrobacter sp. RANMB8. Next base: position 17,801 of record NZ_JBREHG010000010.1, on the reverse strand, counting down.
CCGAACTGGCGGCCAATCTGTTCGGCGCGGTGACGGCGGTGGTGCTGGTGCGCCACATCTTCCTCAAACGCGCGCCTGCGTGGGTCGCCGGGTAGGGCATTGTTAACCAAATCGGCGGCATAGCCCTTTGCGCAAGGCAAAAGGGCGCACCCCTCATGGACGATCTGCTGGCGGAATTCATCGCCGAGACGCGGGAGATGCTGGAGGCTTCGGGCGGCGAGATCGTCGCGTGGGAAGCCGATCCGGCCGATCGGACGCGCCTTGATGCGATCTTCCGCTTTGTCCACACGGTGAAGGGCAATTGCGGCTTCTTCGATTTTCCGCGCCTTGCCGCCCTGTCGCACGCGGCAGAGGATGCGCTGGCCGATTGCCGTGCGGGGCGGCGCGAACCCGATGCGGCGATGGTCACCGCGGTGCTCGCCATCATCGACCGCATTTCAGGCATGATCGACGCGATCGAGGCGGGCGAGCCCTTCCCCGAAGGCGGCGACGAGGCACTGATTGCGGCGCTGGATGTTCCACGTGGAACCGAAGGTCTGCTTGCAGAAACATCGGGCGAAACCGGGGCAGAACCCGCCGAGGTGGCGGCAAGCCCGACCTGTGAGGCGCCAGGCGACACCCCCGCCGACACGCCGGCACCCGTCCGCCGCAGTGACCAGAACGCCGCGTCGCTGCGCACCATCCGCCTGCCGGTGGAACTGCTCGACCGCGTGATGAGCGGCGTCAGCGACATGGTGCTGGCGCGCAACGATCTCGCCCACCGGCTGCGGCAGGCAGGCACCCAGCCGACCATCGACGGCCCGTTCGAACGCCTCACCGCAATCCTTTCCGACGTGCGCGATGCGATCACGCGGATGCGGATGCAGCGGATCGAAACGCTGCTCGCCGCCCTGCCTCGTCTGGTGCGCGATCTTTGCGCCGAACTCGGCAAGCAGGTGCTGGTCGATATCGATGGCGGCGAGGTGGAACTGGACCGCGAGATGATCGAGACGATCCGCGATCCGCTGACCCACATCATCCGCAACGCCATCGACCACGGGATCGAAACCCCTGCCGCGCGCCTCGCGGCGGGCAAGCGCGAACACGGCACCATCGCCATCGCGGCGCGCCAGTCGGGCAATACCATCGCGGTGATGATCAGCGATGACGGGCGCGGACTGGATGAAGACCGCATCGCCGCCAAGGCCATCGCCACCGGTCTGATCACCGCTGCCGAGCGGCCCGCGATGAGCCGCGAGCGGATCATCAACCTGATCTTCGAACCCGGCTTTTCCACCGCCGAGGCGGTCAGCAATATCTCGGGCCGCGGCGTCGGGCTGGATGTGGTGCGCCAGAACCTCGAACGGGTCGGCGGCAGCATCAAGGTCGCCAGCACGCCGGGCGAAGGCACCCGCTTCACGCTGCAAATCCCGCTGACGCTGAGCATCATTGCCGGGCTGACGGTGGAAGTGAGCGGCCAGCGCTTTGCGATCCCGCAATCCTATGTCGAGGAAATCGTCCAGTCTTCGGCCAGGGCGCTCGATCTGGCACAGCTGGGCGAGACCGCGCTGGTCACCTTCCGCGGCAACCGCGTGCCCTGCCTGATGCTGGCCGATGTGCTGGGGCTGGAAACAGGCGCCGCGGACACAACCGATCCGACGCTGGTGATGCTGCGGCTGACCGGCGGCGATCTGTTCGCGCTGGCGGTCGACCGCATCCACACCCACGGCGATCTGGTGGTCAAGCCGCTAGCCCCGGTGGTGATGAAATCGGGCCTCTACGCCGGTTCCACCCTGCTGGATGATGGCCAGCCGGTGCTGTTGCTCGACATCGCCAATATCGCCGCGCTGCACGAACTGGCGGGCGATAGCCGCAGCCGCGTGCGCGATAGCGCCGCGGACGAGCCGGCCGCCGCCACCGTGCAGGAATGGCCCCGCGCCATGCTGTTCACCGATTTTGCCGGACGCCGCTCTGCGGTGCGGTTGGAGCTGGTCCAGCGCATCGAAACCGCGCCGGTCAGCGCGCTCGACATGTCCGGCCCGCGCCCGCGGGTGGTAATCGACGGGATGATCCTGCCGCTGGTCGGCCTGCCCGACGCCCCGCTCGCCCTGCCGCGCCTGCGGCTGCTGCGGCTTGGCGATGGCGCGGGCGAGTTGCTCTACGCCGTGCGCGAAATCGAGGATGCCGTGGAACTCGACAGCGCGCTGCGCCCGGTCGCCGATGATCCGCTGGCCGAGGCGGTCACGCTGGTGGGTGGCAGGCCGGTGACCCTGATCGATGCCCACGCGCTGTTCGCGCTGCATGGCGAACGCCCGGTCGCCGCCAACCGCCCGCGCTGCACGCTGCCCGCCGACGAATGGGCGCGCACCATCCTTGCCCCGCTGGTGACCGCTGCGGGTTACGAGGTGATCGCCGAAGACGCGCCCGAAGCCGCCGATCCGGCGACCATCGCGATCGTGTCCGACGAGGTGTTCGAAGTGGCCGAACTGCTCGGCCGCGCCCCTGCCGGGCCGGTGATCCGCCTGCGCGATCATCCCGAAGCCCCCGCCGGCAGCGCCACCATCTACCGCTATGACCGCGACGCGCTGATGGCCGCGCTCGCCGCTGCCGCCCGCGGGCCCGCCCGTCAATCCGCACGCACAGGAGGCGCAGCATGACCACCGGCAACCTGCTCGTGATCGCCCGCATCGCCGGTCGCCGCTGCGCGATGAGCGCGCTCGATGTGAAATCGGTGATCGAAGTGGGCGCGATCACCCCGGTGCCGCGCGCACCGGACCACATCACCGGCATCACCGCGCTGCGCAGCCAGGCGCTGACCGTGATCGACTGCCGCCTCGCGCTCGGCTTTGCCGATGGCGGGTGGCCGACCGATCACCGCGCTGCGGTGGTGGCAGAGGGCGGCCATTCCTATGCCCTGCTGGTCGACGCGATCGAGGATATCACCACCGCCGTGGGCGATGCGGGGCAGGTGCCCGGCGGGTTCGGCAGCGCATGGTCGCGAGTGGCGACCGGCATGATCGAAACGATGATCGGCCCCGCGCTGCTGCTCGATCTGCCGGTGCTCTTGGCCGGGCCGGAGGCACAGCAGCGCGAAAGCGAGATCGCGGCTTAATCCTATGCTTACCAACTCCGCCTAGGCTGGGCGCTCGCCAATGCAGGAACCGCCCATGAAAACGTGTCTGATCGTCGATGATTCGCGGGTGATCCGGAAGGTTTCGCGGCATATCCTCGAAACCCTCGGCTTTACCGTGGACGAGGCCGAAAACGGCAAGGTGGCGCTCGACATGTGCGAGAGCGCGATGCCCGATGTCGTCCTGCTCGACTGGAACATGCCGGTGATGACGGGGATCGAATTCCTCGTCGCGCTGCGCCAGCGGCCCGGCGGCAACGCGCCCAAAGTGGTGTTCTGCACCACCGAAAACGATGTCGCGCACATCCGCGAGGCGATAAGCGCGGGCGCGGACGAATATGTGATGAAGCCGTTCGATCACGAAACGCTCCAGATCAAGTTGCAGCTCGTCGGGTTTGCGTGACCCGCACCCCGCCCCCGTCCCCGCCACGCATCCCGCTGGCCCCCGGAGCCTCCCGCCCGTTTGCCCATCGCGGCGCGGCGGCGGCGATCCGGGTGATGATCGTCGATGATTCGCTGACAGTCCGCACCATCTTCAAACGGATGGTGGAAAGCGATCCGGCGATGGTGATCACCGGCACGGCCAGCAGCGCGGAAGGCGCGCTGGCGCAGCTGGCCGCGACGCCCGCCGATGTGGTGCTGCTCGATCTCGAAATGCCGGGAATCGGCGGGTTGGGCGCGCTGCCCGCGATCCTTGCCACGCCCGCCTCGCCGCAGGTGCTGGTGGTTTCCTCGCTGACGGTGGACGGCGCCGAACACACCCTCGCCGCGCTGGAGATGGGGGCGGCGGACACGCTGCTGAAGCCCCGTCCGGGCGGCTTTACCGATGAATATCGCAGCCAGTTGCTCGGCAAGATCAGGGCGCTGGGCTCGCGCCGGGGCGAAACATCGGGCGAGGCGGCGCGGCTGGCCGAGCCCTCGTTTGCGCGCCCCCTGCGCAAGGCGCGCAGCTGGCGTCCCGATGTGGTCGCAATCGGCGCTTCGACCGGCGGGATCCACGCGCTCGGCCTGATGCTGCGGCGCCTGACACCGGCTTTCGAACTGCCGGTGCTGATCACCCAGCACCTGCCCGCCTCTTTCATCCCGGTCTTCGCCCGCCAGGTCGAAACCGCCTGCGGGCGCCCCGCCGATATTGCCGCCGACGGTCTCGAAATCCGCCCCGGCCGGATCGTGATCGCACCGGGCCACGGGCACCTGCTGGCCCGCCGCAAGGGTGACCGGCTGGTGGCCCAGATTTCGGCAGAACCGGCGGCAAGCGGGTGCACGCCCTCGGTCGATCCGATGCTGGCGAGCCTCGCGGATGCCTGCGACGGACGGGCGGTCGGGGTGATCCTGTCGGGCATGGGCCGCGACGGGGTGCTGGGCGCGCAGACGCTGGTCGAAGCGGGCGGCACGATCTGGGCGCAGGATGCCGATACCAGCGCGGTGTGGGGGATGCCGGGCGCTGTCGCCCGCGCCGGCCTTGCCAGCCTGATCGCTCCGCCCGAACGGCTGGGCGATGCCATCCTCACCCATGCGCTGGCCCCCGAAGCCATGCTGCGGGCCGGGCGTTAGGAGGCGGCGATGGAAGCCAGCGAAGCCTCTCACCAGATCATCGCCGATCTGCTCGCCGCGCGCACCGGCCAGCATCTCACCGAAAGCCGCCGCTGGCGGGTCAATTCGGCGCTGGCGGGGATTTTCCGCGAACACGGCATCAGCAATGTCGACCAGCTGGTGTGCCTGCTCGCCGCGCCGCCGAGCGCCGCCGAAGGGCGTGACCTGTCGCAGGACGTGGTCGAGGCGCTGCTCAACAACGAAACCTATTTCTTCCGCGACAAGCCGACCTTTGACCAGCTGCCCGCGGAAATCCTGCCCGAACTCGCCCGGCGGCGGGCGGGCACGCGGCGGCTGTCGATCTGGTCGGCGGGCTGTTCGACCGGGCAGGAAGTCTATTCGCTCGCCATGCTGTTCGCCGATCAGGCCGAACGCTGGCAGGGCTGGAGCATCGACATCCTTGGCACCGATGTCTCGCACCGCGCCATCGCGGCGGCGCGCAGCGGGCTTTACAGCCAGTTCGAGGTGCAGCGCGGGCTGGGCGTCACCCAGATGCTGCGCCATTTCGATGAAACCACCCGCGGCTGGCAGATCCGCGAGGAAGCGCGCCGCATCGCCCGCTTCCGCCAGCACAATATCCTTGGCCCCCACCCCGGCCGGGCGCCGTTCGATCTGGTATTGTGCCGCAACGTGCTGCTTTATTTCGATCCCGCCACCCGCGCCGATGCCTTTGCCCGGCTGGCCAGCGCCACCGCGCCCGACGGCTTCCTGATGCTGGGCGCGGGCGAAACCGTGGTCGGCCAGACCGATCTGTTCGTGCCCACCGCAAAGCGCGCCAGCTTCTTCGAACCGGCCCGCCCCGCGGCGCTGCGCCAGATTGCCTGAAGCGCGGCTTTACCCTTCCTTAGCCCGTTGCCTTTACCGTAATCGCGAACCCGGCGGCGATGCAGCCGTCCGGCGCGGGGAAATGGTTGTCATGTTCGCGGCGAAGCTGCCCTTGAGACTGACTCCCACCGGACTGGTGGTGCTGCCGCTCGGGCTGGTGAGCGCTGTTACCCTGGTGATCGTCACCGCCATCAGCTTCAGCAGCCGGATCGAGATCGTCTCGCCCGGTGCGCTGCTGATCTCGGCGATTCTGGTCTATGCCGCCGCGCTGTTCTTCATCGGACGCAGCGGCATCGCCAATGTCCGCGAGCTGGAAGCCCGCGTCATCACCGACAGCCTCACCCGCCTGCCCAACCGCCACGCGCTGCACGAGGATATCCAGCACCATTCGCGCGGGGACGAGGAAGTCGCGCTGGCGATGATCGATCTCGACAGCTTCAAGCAGGTCAATGATCACTATGGCCACGCCGTGGGCGACCAGCTGATCGAACAATGCGCGCAGCTGATTCGCGAGGTCTGCGGCAGCGAAGCGCGCTGTTACCGGCTGGGCGGCGACGAATTTGCGGCCATGATGACCGGCAAGGTCGCGGGCACCATCCTCGAAGGGATCTGCCGCACCCTGCTGGAACGCATGGGCACGCCGATCGCGGTGGGCGAGCGCCAGATTGCGGTGGGTGCCAGCATCGGGCTGACGCGCAGCACGTCGGACAAGCGTGTGCCATCCTCGGAAATGCTCCGCCGCAGCGATGTGGCGATGGAAATGTCCAAGCGCGGCGGCAAGATGCGCTGCACCTGGTTCAACGAGAATTTCGACCGCCGCCGCGAACGCGTGCGCGAGATCGAGGATGAAATCCGCGCCGGAATCGCTGCCGGTGAATTCACCGTGGCCTACCAGCCGCTGGTCGATGCCGAAACCAGCCGGATCGTCGCGGTCGAGGCGCTGCTGCGCTGGGAGCGGGGCGAGCGCACGCCGCTCAGCCCCAATATCTTCATTCCGGTGGCCGAGGATTCGGGCCTGATCAACCCGCTGGGCGTGTGGGTGCTGCGTCAGGCAGTGTGCGATGCCCTGCGCTGGGGCGACATCAACCTGTCGGTCAACATTTCCGCCGCGCAGCTGCGCAATCCCGAATTCCCGATCAAGCTGGGCGAGGTGCTGGAAGAAACCGGCTTCCCGCCGCACCGGCTTGAACTGGAAGTCACCGAAACCTGCCTCGTGCTCGATCCGGTGGTGGCCGAACGCACGCTGGATGTGATCCGCAGCTTCGGGGTGCGCATCGCGCTCGACGATTTCGGCACCGGCTATGCCTCGATCGGGTTCCTGCGGCGCTTCCGCTTCGAAAAGCTCAAGCTGGACCGTTCGCTGGTGGAACTGGCCGGAGTGGACGATGCCAGCCGGGCGATGATGCTGTCCTCGATCGCGCTCGCCCGCGCCATGAATATGGGGGTGACCGCCGAGGGCGTGGAAACCGCCGAACAGGCCGAACTGGTGCGGCTGGCAGGCTGCGACCAGATTCAGGGCTGGCTCTATTACCGCGCCATGCCTGCCTATGAAATCGACCGTCTGATGTTCAAGCAGCAACAGGCAGACCAGCAACAGGCGAACAGGGCGTCCGCCAACGGCGACGAGCAGGCCGCATGAGCGCGCTGCAGGACATCGCCATGAACCTCGATGCCGAAAGCGCCGGGGCCAATGCGGAAGGGGGCGCGGCAGGACCGGAGGGCGCACCGCTGCGCTTCGCCCGCCTGCGCCGCTGGTTCGACAGCCTCAGCATCGGCGGCAAGATCACGCTGTTCTTCAGCCTCAATCTCGGCTTTGCGCTTGCGGCGGGGCTGTTTGTGGTGGGCGGCTATATCGAACTCGGCAACCGCGCTGAGCGGATGCGCGCCGCGCAGGAACAGGCGCTCGCCGCCGAACGCCTGCTGGTGCAACTGGGCGAAGGGCGCCGCCATGCCGAAATGCTGGTGACCGGCGGCGACGAGCGCCGCGCCCGCGCCGCACTTTCCGCGCTGGGCAAGGCCGAAGCGGGCCTTGCCGCGCTCACTGCGGCTGCTCCGGCCCGCAATCCCGCATTGCGCGAACAGCTCGGCACGCTCCGCGCCGATCTTGCCGCCCTGTCGCGCCGGATCGCCCGTTTCGAAGCCGGGCGGGACGGGCGCGAAATCCTCGCCGCGGGCAATGCCATGGTGGCAAGCGGCACGGTTCTGGCACAGCAGGCGGGCGCGGATGCCGCCGCCCTGTCCGACCGCAGCACCGGCCTGATCAACACGCTGCTGGTGATGTGGATCGCGCTCGCGACAGTGCTGACCGCGCTGACACTGGTCTCGCAACGCTATTTCAACGCCACGGTCGGCGGCACGCTCAAGGCGATCGCCGGGCAGATGAGCCTGATTGCCGCCGGGGCGCGGGATGTCGCGATCAGCGGCAAGCACCGCAAGGACGAAATCGGCGAAATGGCCCGCGCCACAGAAATCTTCCACCGCGCCGGCCAGCGCCTCGAACGCCTCGGCCGCGAACAGGCCGAGCGCGCCCGCGCCGAGCTCGACGCGCAAACCCGCTTGCAGGTGCAGCAGGAAGAAGCGCGGCTGGAACGCGAGCGCGTGTTGCAGGGCATCGCCGACCAGTTCGAACGCACCGTGGGCGAAGTGGTGACCAGCGTGGTCGCCGCCTCCAGCCAGCTGCAATCGACCGCAACGCTGATGGCGACCACCGCCGAGGATACCAGCCACCGCACCGCCGCCGCCGCCGCCGCGATGGACGAAGCCAATAGCGGCGCGACGGCCGCCGCTGCCGCCAGCGACGAATTCGCCATGTCGATCGGGGAAATCAGCCGGCAGGCGGCATCCTCCGCCCAGCTGGCGCGCGAGGCCAGCCTGTCGGCACGGCAGGCCGACAGCACCATCGGCGCGCTGTCCGCCTCGGCCGAGGAAGTCGGCCAGATCGTCGAACTGATCCAGTCGATCGCACGCCGCACCAACCTGCTTGCCCTCAATGCCAGCATCGAAGCCGCCCGCGGGGGCGAAGCGGGGCGCGGGTTTGCGGTTGTCGCCAGCGAGGTCAAGGAACTCGCCAACCAGACCAGCCGCGCCACCGATCTGATCGCCGAACAGATCCGCGCCATGCAATCCACCACCGGCGCCAGCGTCAGCGCGCTGCGCCACATCGCCAGCCAGATCGAAAGCCTCGAAACCACCGCCGTCTCGATCGCCACCGCGGTCGACCAGCAATCGGTCGCAGGCCACGATCTGGCGCGCAGCATCGATCTGGCCGCGCGCGGCACCGAAACCGTGGCTGGCCATATCGACGAAGTGCGCGCCATGGCGCTTTCGACCGGATCGGCCGCCGCGCAGGTGCTTTCCAGCGCCACCAGCCTCGAAACCCAGGCCGCCACCCTGCGCGGCCAGGTGCAGAGCTTCCTTAACAGGGTGCGCGCCGGCTGAGCCCGCATTTCCCCCTAGCGGGCAAGCATTTGGAAAGGATTATCCTTCACAAATGCCGCAAACACAGGCTCGGGGAATTGCGGCATGAACATGATGAGCTGGCAGGAACGGCGCGAGGAAGAGGCCGTGCCCGATTTCGTCCGCGAACTGCGTTCGGACTTTGCGGTCGAGGATGATGTTACCGCCACCCCGCCGCCTGCCCCTGCCACCCGCGTCCCGCTGCTCGAGCGCATAGGCTGGTTCCGCGACCTGCCGCTGGCGGGGAAGATCAACGCGATCTTCGGCACTTTCTTCGGCGTCGGCGTGCTGATGAGCCTCGTGCTCGGCTTCGGCCTCGGCGAATTGTGGAGCCGCTACAATACTTCGGCCCGGATGCAGGCCGCCGTGGTTGCTGCCGGAGAACTGCAATCGGTGGCGGGCGAACTGCGCTATCATTCCGTTCGCGTGCTCTATGACCGCAGCCCCGCGCTGCGCGAGGCACAGCGCACCAGCGAGGCCTCGGCGCTTGCACAGGTGGCCGCCATCGAGGCGGCGCTGCCGTCGGAAGCAGCGGACCTCGCCCCCGAAATCACACGCCTGCGCGCTGAAGTCAGCGCCTTTGCGGAAGGGTTCGATACTGCCCGCGAAGCCGTGCGCGCCGGGCAGCCGGCCAACGCTGCCGCCGCCGAAGTCGACGCGCTGGGAGAGGCGCTGGTCGCTTCCGCAGCGGCGTTTTCGGAAGGACTGGCCGCGCAAGGGAAAGCGCGCGAGGCCAAGGGCATCGCCTATTTCTTCAACATGATCGTGATCCTCGCCGTGCTGGCGGTGCTGGGCGCGGGGCTGCTGGCACTGGGCCTTGCCTACCTCTCGCGCGATTTTGCCCGCCGCATCGTCGAGATCACCTCGGGCATGACGCGCCTTGCCGCAGGCGACCGCAATTTCGCAATCGAGGGCGAGGCCCGCAAGGACGAAATCGGGGCGATGATCCGTGCGCTCGACCTGTTCAAGCGCGCAAGCAAGCGGCTCGAAAGCTGGGCGCGGGAGCGCTCAGAAAAGGCCGAGCAGGAATTGCAGCTGCAAGCCGAGCGCGAGGCCGAGCGGATCGAGGCCGAAGCGAGGAAGGCCGCGTTGCTCGATGAAGTCGCCCGCCAGTTCGAACGCACTGTCGGCGATGTGGTGAGCGGCGTGGCAGCAGCCTCCAGCCAGCTCCACACCACCGCCAGCCGCATGGCCCAGAGCGCCGAGGAAGCCAGCCGCCGCACCGGCGAAGTCGCTGCCTCGATGGAAGAAGCCAATGCCGGCGCCACCGCTGCGGCTGCCGCGAGCGATGAATTTGCCCTCTCGATCAGCGAGATCA